>NZ_QOZW01000011.1:0-110316 GCF_008368885.1 Bacillus sp. BPN334
AAAAATACGTGAGTGGTGTTGTGTTGGGTGCAATAGCCATCACGATAGGGATGTAAATGCGTCGATAAATTTATCAAGATGGGTAAAATAAATGCTTGATAATAGGAGGTAACGATACTGCCTCGTGTGGAGTGTTATACCCCTCGTCCCTTCGGGGTTGCGAGAACACGATGAAGCACTAACTTGTGTAAATTGGATTGAATTGTATAGATTTAGTTAAGTTTATCGTATCGGACCTGAATGTGATTGTTTAGTAGAGGAATATGTGACACAAATTTGTTTTATAGTGATGAAAATAGACTGAGAATAAGGATTGACATTAACATTATGTCAATCCTTATTCTATTTATGTAAGTAATTCATCATAATAAAAAGGAGAAAGAATATGAAAAGAACAATCATGATTATTTGTCTGATTCTAAGTGTGACATGGGTTTCAGCGTGTACTCCTGGAGTAGGAGAAGGTGAGAATGGTAGCTTCGTTCTACCTAATCAGTTGCCTAAAAATGTAGTGTTTAAAAATGGTACAATCTATACTTCAAATGGAAAGCAAGACATTGTAGAGGCTGTAGCCGTTAAAGAAGGGAAAATTACTTTTGTTGGTTCAAACAAGGATGTAGAAGGATTTATAAATGAAGATACGAAAGTGGTGGATTTACAAGGGCGTTTTATTCTTCCTGGTTTTGTGGATAACCATAATCATATTTTTGAAGCAAAATCACCAGCAGCAGGGAATTGTAGTGTTTCACCGGATGCTGCGCTGCAAGAACAACGATCGTATTTAAAAGCTTGTAAAAAAGATGTGAAAGATGGTGAATGGATAAGTGGAACAGGATTTAGTTTGGAAGAGCTGTTAAAAGATATGGACGAAAAATCAGAACAACAAACGCCATTACAAGTTCTTGATGAGTTATTTCCTAATAACCCTGTATTAATTATGGAAAGAACTTCGCATTCTGTATGGGTTAACTCAAAAGCATTGGAAATAGCGGGAATAAATAAAGAGACGAAAGATCCGCAAGGCGGAAGAATCATCCGGGATCCAGAAACAGGAGAACCATTCGGGCTTCTGTATGATACAGCAGGGGATATCGTAATGGAAAAAGCATGGAATTCTCAGCCTAAACTCTTTGAAAAAAATTATGAAGGTTTGTTAGATGGTTTAGATGAGGTTGCGAAGAATGGTATTACTACAGTCGGCGATGGACGTCTTTATTGGAAACGAGGCTGGTTAGACGTTTGGAATAAAGTTAATGATGAGAAAAAGTTAACGTCGCGAGTAGTACTTCGTCCGTGGGTATATCCAAATTTAAATGAAGCAGAACAAATGGAGTATTTCAAAAAAATTAAGCGTGATGATGTATCATCTAGAATGCTTATTAATCAAGTGAAAATGTATAGTGATGGAATTAGCATTAACAGCACAGCTAAAATACTAGAAAAATATAAATTTGAATGGTTTAAAGGAACCCCGTACGGTTTGAACTATATTCCAGAAGAAAAGATGAAGTGGTGGTTGACGGAACTTAATAAAATTGGTTACGGTGCACTCATTCACGCGATTGGAGATGGCGGGGTAAGAGAGAGTTTAAATGCAATTGAAGCAGCGAAAAAAGAAGGGGCGAATCAGCCTTATACGCTTACGCATGTTGAAATGGTAGAAGATAGTGATATAAATCGTTTTGCTAAGTTAGGTATTAGTGCTGATTTCCAAGTAGGCCATGATTTTGCAGAAGATCCTAAACAAAGCTGGGCAAGTGCGTATTTTTCAGATCAACAGATGAAACGAATTATGCCGTTAGGACACATTTGGAAAACAGGAGCGAACGTATCGCTTAGTAGTGATTGGGATGTAAATGAACTAAATCCACTTGTGACGATTTCGAATGCACTAAGTATTGAAGAGAAAGGCTTATCTGATGTATACGCAGCTATTGATGCATATACAATTAAGCCCGCCAAAGCATTAGGTCTTGATACTATTACTGGTTCAATTGAAGTAGGTAAATCAGCCGATATGGTATTACTAAATGAAGATATTACTAAAATGAGTGCCGATAAGATTCCGAATGCGAAAGTTTTAGTGACGGTTTTACAAGGAGAAGTAGTGTATCACAAAGAGAAATAGAGAGACACCTTATAAAGTAGTTACAAGTAAATGAATATATATCTGTTGACCTTAACACGATGTCAAAGTTTAGACTGAACTTACATTCAAAGAAGGGGTGAACACGTATGATAAAAAATTTATTTTATATGCCTGCTGAGTGGGAGAAACATGAGGGGACATGGCTCCAATGGCCTCATGATAAAGCTCATAGAGGTGAAGGTTACAGAGCTAAGCTAGATGATATTTGGGTAACGATGGCAAAGGAGCTTCATTACGGAGAAATTGTGCATATTGTTGTATATGATGAGGAAGAAAAAGTACATGTCCAATCGAAGTTAATGGAAGCGAAAGTGGATATGGATAAAATTGATTTCTTAGTTCAAGAGACGGATGATGTGTGGATAAGAGATAATGGACCGATCTTTGTAAAAGATAAGGAAGGCAATCTCTGCTTAACACACTGGGTTTTTAATGGTTGGGGAGATAAATATCCGTATGAAAATGATGCTGTTATTCCGGCAAAAATAAGTAAGATGTATAGTATTCCAAAAGTTAAATCTAGTGTCTGTCTAGAAGGTGGAGGAATAGAGATAAACGGAAATGGAACCTTAATGGCGGCAAAAACTTCTATTATAAATGAAAATCGAAACCCTACACTAAGTCAGGAAGAGATTGAAATGGAGTTAACGAAGTATTTGGGGGTAACGAATTTTATATGGATAACTGGTATTCGCGGTGAGGATAATTATGATGAAGATACGGATTACCATATTGATGGCGCAGCACGTTTTGTAAATGAAAATACAATTCTTTATGAATATGATCCTTTCGGGGAGAGTGAATCCTACCTTTTGGAGGCGTACGAAAAGCATTATCAAGAATTGCGAAAAGCAAGAAATATAGATGGAAAACCATTTCAGCTTATACCAGTAACGGTGACAAGAAAAGCTGTAAAAGAAGCAGATTGTAAGGGCTCATATTTAAACTTTTATATTGGAAATGAGGTTGTATTGGTTCCTATATATGGCGATGAGCATGACAAGTTAGCGCTTCAAATTATTGAAGGGCAGTTTCCGGGAAGAAGAATTATCGGCATTTATGTAAATGAGCTGTTTGCGTATGGTGGCATGATTCACTGTGTGACGCAGCAACATTTAGCATAAAGTAACCGAAATGAAAAAAGCATGCAGAGTATATACTCTGCATGCTTTTTATAATGCTGAAAACTCTTCAACAAGTGAGCTAAAACGATTTAGTGCACTTTCAATCGGTTCTGGCGTAGTTAAATCAACTCCAGCTTTTTTCAGTAAGTTTAATGGATAGTCAGAACTTCCGCCTTTAAGGAATTCAATATAATGTTTTTGAGCATTTGGATCGCCGCTCAATAACTTATCAGCAATTTGGATTGCAGAAGCGAATCCAGTTGCATATTTGTACACGTAAAATGGACGATAGAAATGCGGTATTCTAGCCCAGCCGTATTTTACTTCTTCGTCAAATACGAGGGAGTCGCCATTATACTCTCTAAACAAGTTTTCATAAACTTCGCTAAAGACTTGGGCATTTAATGGTTTACCTTGCTGTGCCATTTCATGTGTGATTTTTTCAAACTCAGCGAACATGATTTGTGTAAAGAAAGTGCCTTTAAATTTATCGATGAAATGGTTTACTAAATGATTACGTACATCAGCATCTTTTGCTTCTTTTAATAAATGATGAATTAATAGCACTTCATTTACTGTAGAAGCGACTTCTGCGACAAAAATAGTATAGTGTGCAGAAATTCTTGGTTGGTATCCGTGTGAGTAATGTGTATGCATGCCGTGACCACATTCATGAGTAAGAGTGAAAAGGCTATTTAAATCATCGTGATGATTTAAAAGGATGAAAGGATGAACACCGTATACACCAAAGTTATAAGCACCGGAACGTTTTCCTGGCGTTTCTCTCACGTCGATATAACGTTTATCTTTAAAGCTTTTTAATGTTTCAATATATTCTTCACCTAATGGAGCTAGTGATTCGATCATGATGTCAAACGCTTTGTCATATGGAATGTCTTGTTTTACACCCGCTACTAAGTCAACGCCCAAGTCGTATTGACGTAGTTCATCTACATTTAATTTTGTTTTTCGAAGTTCATTATAAGTATGTAGTGATTGAATGTTTTTTTTCGTCGTCTCAATTAAATTTTCATATACTTCTTTCGGAACCATGTCGCCAAATAATGACTTTTCTAAAGCTGATGGATAGTTTCTTAGCTTTGAAACAGTAACATTATTTTTAATAGCAGCAGATAAAGTAGAAGCGATAGAATTTTTTAATTGAACGTATGGTTTGTAATAAGCTTTATAGGCTTCTTTACGTTTCTCACGATTTTCATCTTCTATTAACTTTGCATACATTCCGCGCGTTAAAGTAACTTTTTCTCCATCATTAGTAGTCACTTCACCAAATAGTATATCTGCATTATTTAACATGCCATATGTATGCTGCGGGGAGGAGAGTGCTTCACCCATTTGTGATAAAATCTCTTCTTGGTCCTTATTCAATACGTGTTTTTTATAACGGTATAATTCAAATAAATCTTCTTTATAGTATTGTAAGCCTTCTGCTTCTTCTATGTAAGAATGTAATGTGTTTTCATCTATGCTAAGTAAGAATGGGGAAAAGAAAGATTTAGCCGCACTTACTTTCACGTGTAATTGTGATACTTTATCGACAAGAGATTGGGCGTCAGTATCGCGTGTATCAAGGTCAGATTGTAATCGTGCATAAGCGAACATTAAAGATATTATGCTAGAAATTTCTTCACTCTTTGTTAAATAAGCTAATAAACTATTGCCATCGTGAATATTTCCATTAAACTCATGTAAATCTTTCGTTAATACTTCAATTTTATGAAAATCGCTTTCCCAATCTTCAATTGTATGGTAAATATCCGTTAAATCCCATTTTTCTTTATCATCTACTTGTAGTCGATCTTTAAGTTCAGTCATAATCATTTCCTTTCTAAATATGTAGTTATATTCCTATATAACTATGAAATACAACAAATTGCAAAAAATCCCTGCTGGAAAATGAAAAGCCTTGCTAAAATGGCAAGGCTTAAAAAATTATAATGTAATTCCGAATTTTGAATGTAAAAGATTTTTATATTGTACATCTGTAACGTTTTCTTTCGTTTTTTTACCGTTTTTCGCTATTGTCAGACTATCCTTTGTTAAAGATGCATGCCCATCTTCAGTTAGTTTTACAATAAGAGGTACTTTGTTAAATGGTGAGCCCTCATGTTCAACGATAATTTCTTGTGCTGCATTTGCTTTTTCTTCATCCACTTCTTCTATATAAAATGCGTAGCCTAACGTCCAATCATCAGCAGAAGATTGATCCAAAAACTCATTATTTTTACGCATCTCTAACATGTAGTTTCCTTTTTCGGTCATTTCTTTACGAATACGATAATCTCCTGTAACGGAGTGAATGACTTCACCTGAGAAAGGGACAGGTGCAAGAGGTAAGTATGATCCGAATCCTACTTCAATTAAATAAAGTTCATTATGATGTGTTAAAACGGTTGCGATATGGCCAGAATCAACAGCCCATATAGAATTTGCAGCATTGTACACTGTTCCTGAAACGAGATGAACATCAAATCCAGCGTCTTTAAGGAAGTAATACATAGTAGGATTGAGTTCATAACAAAGACCGCCACGGTTGTTTACTAAAATTTTTTCTTTTAGATTTTCTTTTGATATTTCTGTAAAGTTGTTTTCGAGAATATTTAAGTTTTCAAAAGGGACAGTTTGTGCCATCGCGTACATAATGTTAGGTAAATCTTCGAATGAAATTTTGTGTATTTCTTCTATATGTAATCTTGCAAAAAAATGTTTTTGAAAGTCCGTCATAGAAATCCCTCCGTTATGCTTTTATAGATAAATTGTAAACAATCTTGAATAAGATGTGAAATAAAAACTACGTTGAAGTATTTGTTGAATATTTGAAGTTAGATTAAAAAATAATGTGGGAGAGTGAGAGATTACTACTTTACTAATCGTAGAACGAATATTATAATAATTCCGATAAACTATGCAAACGTTTTCTTTGAAGGGGATGGTGTAAATATGTTGAAAAAAATAACAGTAGTCGGCTTGTCGGTTGTTTTGTTTTTACCTAGTATACATGGGGGAAGTAAAGTGTATGCAGATACGGTTAACAATGGAACGTTAATGCAGTATTTTGAGTGGTATGCTCCGAATGATGGTAATCATTGGAATCGCTTGCATTCAAATGCTGAAAATTTAGCTCAAAAAGGAATTACATCTGTTTGGATACCACCTGCATATAAAGGAACTACGCAAAATGATGTAGGATATGGAGCGTATGATCTATATGATTTAGGGGAATTCAATCAAAAAGGAACGGTGCGGACGAAATATGGGACAAAAGCACAGTTGAAATCTGCAATTGAAGCTTTACATAAGCAAAACATCGATGTATACGGCGATGTAGTTATGAATCATAAAGGTGGAGCAGATTATACTGAAAATGTAACGGCTGTTGAGGTAGACCGTAACAATCGAAATGTTGAGGTATCAGGTGATTATGAAATTAATGCATGGACGGGGTTTAACTTTCCTGGGCGCGGAGATGCTTATTCTAATTTCAAATGGAAATGGTATCATTTTGACGGAACGGATTGGGATGAAGGAAGGAAATTAAATCGAATTTATAAATTTAGGGGTATAGGTAAAGCGTGGGACTGGGAGGTGTCTAGCGAGAATGGAAATTATGATTATTTAATGTATGCAGATCTTGATTTTGATCATCCAGATGTTGCGAATGAGATGAAAAATTGGGGGACGTGGTATGCGAATGAATTAAATTTAGATGGCTTTCGTTTAGATGCTGTTAAGCATATTGATCATGAATATTTACGCGATTGGGTAAATCATGTCAGACAGCAAACAGGAAAAGAAATGTTTACTGTGGCTGAATATTGGCAAAATGATATCCAAACTTTAAATAATTATTTAGCGAAAGTCAATTATAATCAATCTGTATTTGATGCACCACTGCATTACAATTTTCATTATGCTTCAAAAGGAAATGGGAATTATGATATGAGAAATATTTTAAATGGAACAGTAATGCAAAATCACCCTGCACTTGCAGTTACTCTCGTTGAGAATCATGATTCTCAGCCTGGACAGTCATTGGAATCTGTAGTAAGTCCGTGGTTTAAACCGTTGGCATATGCATTTATTTTAACTCGTGCAGAGGGGTATCCTTCAGTTTTCTATGGTGATTACTATGGGACAAACGGAAATAGTAGTTATGAAATTCCAGCGTTAAAAAATAAAATTGATCCGATTTTGACGGCACGAAAAAACTTTGCATATGGTACGCAGCGTGATTATTTAGACCATCCAGATGTAATTGGCTGGACAAGAGAAGGGGATGATGTACATGCGGATTCCGGTTTAGCGACATTAATCTCAGATGGACCAGGAGGATCAAAGTGGATGGAAGTTGGAAAGGATAACGCAGGGGAAGTATGGTACGATATGACGGGTAATCAAAAAAATACTGTAACAATTAATAAGGACGGATGGGGGCAGTTCCATGTAAGTGGAGGATCAGTTTCCATATATGTTCAGCAGTGAATTGGTGATAGAAAAGAAGAGGTAGACTGAAATATAAGTCTTCCTCTTCTTTTTATATTGTTATCATACCTAGATTTTTATTTTAATAAATGAATTAATCGACTTTTAAAACAACAAGAGATGCATTGGAATAAATAATATCACCAGTAGCTTCTCTTATTCGTACCCGAAGAACATCTCCTTGGTTTAAAGGTAATAAATCAGTTCTGGCGGATGTAGCTCTTACCCCAGAACCACCACCAACTCGTGTTTCAATTGCGAATTGAATAGAATCGTTTATTGTAAGATTTAATATACTAGACGAAATAGCTTGTATCGCAAATACGATTGAAAAGGATACAGAGTATACACCAGTGGTATTAATGGTAATGGAGTTGTCTACTGGATTTAGAGTAGTTTCACTAACAGGTCCTGGAACGGTAAAATTAACATTTGTATTAACTACTGCTGAAAAACCGATACCTATTTCAGAAGTTATTGTTCCAAATACGGGGAGTATCCCGAAACCGGTTGCTCCAGTGGGACCAGTTATTCCAATTCCGGTAGATCCTGTAACCCCAGTAGGACCAGTTATTCCAATTCCAGTAAAACCTGTCGCACCGGTAGGTCCTGTCATTCCAGTAGGTCCGGTTGGGAATGTAAATGGTGGAATTGGTGGTAGTGTGGGGCCAATTAAATTGGGTTCAAGAGTAGGTCCGTGTAAAATGATGTATTGTTCGCTCATATAGTAACCTCCTATGATTGCTTGTCATAATTATTAAATGTATTAGAGAAAGTAAATGACATTCGCAATAGCGGAGGTGCTTATTTAATTTTTTCGCAGCGAAATTAAAGTTAGTACTTTAAAGTTCGATACAATAAAAAACTGTATTGTGATTGCTATAGAACTAAATATTAGTATGTTTTTAACGTGATTTTAATAGTTTTTATATTAGTTTTACGATAAAATAAATATAGTGTAAAATTACACTATAAGTGTAAAGTGATAATAAAAGGGTTTTTTAACACTTGTGGTTATGAGAAGAAGTTCTTTATATAAATCGTAATTTAAAATCCATAAGGACATTTCTGTATAGGCAGTAGTAGCAAAAGGAGAGGCAATATGAAAAGAACAATAATGAAATATAGCATAATGCTTAGTTTATTACTATTAACATCATGTGATATATCGGATGAAGAAATTGAACGAAAAGCACAAAGTTATACAAAATCGGAGCATGGTATTACTGTAAAACTAGATCGAATTGAAATACCCGAACAAGGTAAGGATTTTTTAGGACCAGATATACGAATAGCTTATGTACAGCAAGTAGATGAACCATATTTACAATTTCAAATGTATTTCGATGGACGAACCTCTCCAAAGGTAAATAATGATAACTATAAAATAAAAAAAGAAGCGAATGATTTACGAGAAAGATTCAATACATATTATGAAGAAAAAGGAAATGATACTATACTTACTTTCGAGCAAATGCAAACAGGGGATACCGTTTTCGGTAAGAATGAAGAGAAAAAAATAGCGAAGAAACATCCGAAGCATTATGTTACGGCAGTTTTCAAAAGTAATATCTTTTTGGACGTAAACAACCGTGCACATATGGAAACGTTAGCGGAGCTTGCGAGAAGTATTCAGGAATTTAATAAAACGATTGAAAATAGTAAGAGTAGTGTGGATGATATTACAATTCAGTTGCCAAATGCTAATAAGGAAATATTACAACATATTGCAGTAGATTATATAGTAACGGTTGAAGATGCGAAAAAGACCCTTGAGAAAAAGGTTGATTATATGAAAGCTTTACAATCTGCAAGGGAATAGTTTGACACCTTTACTTCTCACAAAACATATAGTATGATGATTTCAATAAATTAGATTTCAATGACTATAATATAAATTAATGAGAGGTGCTTTTTGTGAGTGCGGTAGGTACTAAATAGGAAAAATTTAATGAAATAAATCGGATAAGACCAGGGGATTTTTATGTACATCATACCCCTAATTTTGTCATGGATTTATTTCGAAACCTATGAAGATACCTACAATACTTTATAAAGCGTGTAATAAGGGGATTGCCATCTGTTTTTTATGGCTTATTTCCTCATATATTATTACACTTGCCTTGTAAATGTAAAAGCTGCGGTATCCCCGCAGCTTTTTTGTATACGTTTTTAATGTATAAAAATGGTAATTGAATAATGTAGGGCTCATTGGAATCTAATGAGTAGGTATCTTCATTTATGATATAAATCAATCATAGTGAGGAGAAACAAAATGAATACGATGACTTTTGAAAAGTTACAATATAACGAATTAAAGGATATAGTGAAATCTTATTGTGTAAGTGGATTAGGTAAAGAATTATTAAATAAATTAGAACCGAGTACGAGTATAAAAGTAGTGAGGAATCGCTTGAATGAAACGACAGAAGCACGAGCTATAGTAGATGCAGAAGGGCATGTTCCTTTCTTTGGCATTTCAAATATTGCTAGTACAATTCAAAAATTAGAAAAAGGGATGATTTTAGACCCTGAAGAGTTAGTAAGTGTTTCAGACTTTTTACGCGGCTGTAGAAAGATTAAAAAATTTATGTTAGATAAAGAATTTTTTGCGCCAGTATTAGCTTCTTATGCAAATTCAATGACTGAATTTAAAAGTATTGAAGAGGAAATTAACTTTTCCATTAAAGGCAATAGTATTGATGCAGCTGCGAGTAAAGAGTTAAAACGAATTCGAAATAACATAGATTCAGTAGATGGGAAAATAAAAGAACGTTTAACGAAGTTTTTAAATAGTAGTGCAAATAAGAAGTATATTCAAGAGTTCTTTATTAGTAAGAAGGATGATCGGTATACGATTCCAATTAAATCTTCTTATAAAAATCAAGTTGCGGGAAGTATAGTTGAAGCGTCCGCTAAAGGCTCTACTGTATTTATAGAACCACACACGGTTACAAAGTTAAATGCGGAACTCGCTAGTTTGAAAGCAGAAGAAGCGATGGAAGAGTATCAAATTTTAGCGACTTTATCAGGAATGGTAGTAGAAAGTATTTATCATATAAAAATTAATATGGAATTGATTAGCCAATATGATATGGTGTTTGCGAAAGCGAAATTTAGTAAATCAATTGATGGAATAGAGCCGAAGTTAAATGATCATGGCTACATTCATTTAGTAAATTGTAAGCATCCGCTTTTAAGTGGAAAAGTAGTACCGTTACACTTTGAAATTGGTCAAAACTACCGTAGTTTAATTATTACAGGACCAAATGCGGGCGGGAAAACAATTGTATTAAAAACAATCGGATTGTTAACTTTAGCGACAATGTCAGGCTTGCATATTGCTGGAGATAAAGAAACAGAAATTGCGATTTTCGAAAATGTATTTGTAGACATTGGTGATAATCAAAGTATCGAAAATGCACTAAGTACATTTTCATCTCATATGAAAAATCTATCTGAAATTATGAGGATGTCAAATAATAATACGCTACTATTATTTGATGAGATAGGAAGCGGGACTGAACCGAATGAAGGGGCAGCACTTGCAATTTCTATTTTAGAGGAGTTTTATCTTGCAGGATGTATTACAGTTGCGAGTACGCATTACGGTGAAATTAAGCGCTTCTCAGAAATGCACGATGATTTTATGAATGCAGCAATGCAATTCAATAGTGAAACACTAGAGCCACTTTATAAATTAGTAATTGGAAAATCAGGTGAAAGTAATGCACTTTGGATTGCGAATAAAATGAACGTAAGAGAACATGTACTGAAAAGAGCGAAAGAGTACATGGAAAATAAAGAATATTGTTTTGAAAAACTGAATGAAAGCAAAATTAGAAAACCGAAATTTGTGCAAGAAAAAAGAGGAAATCATTACGAGTACAAAATCGGCGATCGTGTAAATTTATTAGATTATGATGATTTTGGTATCATCTATAAGGAAATAGATAATTTCTATAACGTCGTTGTATATTATAACGGTGAATTTGTTGAAGTGAATGTAAAACGTATTACGTTAGAGGTAGCGGCGAAGGAATTATACCCAGAGGGATATGATTTAAATACACTATTTGTCGATTATAAAGAAAGAAAAATACAGCATGATATAGAGCGCGGATCGAAAAAAGCGCTTCGTAAAATTCAAAAAGAAATAAGAAAGAATAGAGGATAATATAGAATGGTAACGATTAGACAAGAACAAAAAAACGATTATAGAAAAACAGAAGAAGGTGTACAACAAGCATTTTTACATGAAGAATTTAGTGATAAAAAAGAGCATGAACTTGTAAAACGTATTAGAGAATGTGACGCATTTATTCCAGAGTTATCAATCGTTGCAGTAGATGAGGAAATAGTCGGTCACATTCTGTTATCCAAAATTACGATAGAACAGGATGGAACTTCTGTAGAATCATTAGCGCTTGCACCTGTATCAGTTGCTAGGGACCATCAGAAAAAAGGAATCGGCGGGAAGCTTATTGTAGCTGCGTTAGAAAAAGCGAAAGAACTTGGATATGGATCAGTTGTAGTGTTAGGGCATCCAGAATACTATCCGAAATTTGGTTTTAAGAAAGCAAGAGAGTGGAATATAAAAGCACCATTTGAAGTGCCAGATGAAGTGTTTATGGTGATTGAGCTAAGTGAGAACGCTCTGCAAGGTGTAGAAGGAGTCGTTCAGTATTCGAGTGCTTTTGCTGAGTAGGAATATCAGTTGAAAAATGTAATCATAAAAGATGCTATCTTTTTGTAGAGATATACAGAAAGATAGCTTTTTTTATTTAGCAAATTCACTTACGTATATTTTGCTCAATGAATAATTAAGGTGGTAAAATTGATATAGAAATGTAAAGGGAGAGAATAGAATGAAGAATCGAGAAACAGATAGCAATGAGAATGTAGTTACGTTATATGTTACAAGACACGGAAAAACAATATTAAATACGAATCATCGCGCGCAAGGTTGGGCAGACTCCCCGTTAGTAGAAAAAGGTGTTGAAGTTGCCTCTAATTTAGGAACAGGATTAAAAGATGTTCATTTTACGAATGCGTATAGTAGTGATAGCGGCCGAGCGATTGAAACTGCTAATTTAGTATTAAAATATAGTGAGCAATCAAAGTTAAAACTTGAGAAAAGAAAAAAATTACGAGAATTAAATTTTGGTATTTTTGAAGGTGAAAAACTTGAAAATATGTGGGATGTGGTTGGAAAAGCTGCAGGCGTTGCATCACCAGAAGAACTTATGAAGTTTTCTATTCAAGAAGTGATTAATCTTATTAGAGCAGCAGACCCTACGAAACAGGCGGAAGATTGGGAATTATTTTCTACTCGTATAAAAGAAGAGATTGATAAAATTAGTGAAGAAGCTGCTGCAAATGGTGGCGGTAATGTTTTAGTTGTCGTTCATGGGCTCTTGATTACTACCTTAATCGAAATGTTAGACAGTAGCAAAACAAAACTTGGAGTAGAAAATGCTAGTGTGACCCAGGTTGTATATAAAGACGGAACATACACAGTCGAGTCTGTTGGAGATATGAGTTACGTTGCAAAAGGGAAAGAAAGTGTGGAAATATAAAAATAAGAAAAGGAAGGTAGAGAAATCTAGCTTCCTTTTTATTTTTAAATATATCATTTATTAACTATAATCGGAATATTCTGTTGAAAAGAACTGTGAAAATTATTGTAATGGTATAATTAGGGAGTAGGAACAACAAATTAGTTTGTAGTGTATTGGAGGGACATTAGTCTAGCTTTACATTTCATCTCATCTCGGAATCTAAAATAAGTATACGAGAAATAAAACAAAGTAAGGAATGTGTGAATATGGATCGAATATATTTTGTGGACAACCCGTGGCCTAATGGTCATCGAATTGTTAATTTTAAGTGGAGTGCACATTTTAAATATGCTGAGGAAGAAGAGTTAAATGGTATGGCTGGTTTGTATTTTGATTTGCATTTAGAGACCGCGGATTATGATGAGGAAGATTTGGATGAAGAAGATGAAGAGAATGAGGAAGAAGATGATTGGCAGGCTAAGATTGTATGGAACAACTTCCATAGATGCACTTTGTCATCAGAAGAATGGGATTTTAAAGGGTTTCGTGTAGGCAGTGATGAGGCGCCTTTTAATTTGGATACGCTAAATGGGAAGAGATTTGCAATTGATTGTTTATCGGAAGATGAGCAGCAGGACTTAGATTTAGAGTTAACTGCATTTGACGTTTATTTACTTGGACATGATGCGTCAGCCTTTCATAATATTAAGTTTACTAGATTAGAAGGGCAGACATATCAAATTGAATGGAAAGGGAAATTGGCACTAGCGTATATTGGTGATTATGAATTTAAATATGATTTTCATACACTAATTACCTCAACATCATTTAGTGGAATTAATATTCCTAATGAAATATCTGATTATGAGGCGTATGTTTTGCTAAAAAGATTTGTTAGTAATCCAGTATTGTTTGAATTGCAACATGATAAAGGGGATAGACGATTTGTATTGAAATAAAAATATATTATTGCATTTATGAAATGTATGAGTAAAAGGCTACCGTATTCGACATAGTTAATAACTTTGGTGTCGGAAAATTAAAAGAAAATGATACATAGTATGTGATTTATGTTCAGTTCTAAGAAGAAAAGAATATTAACAATTATATGGAGAAGTGATTATGTTGATTAAATTCGTTCATTTGTTATTTGGAAAACCGTGTGAAAAAGGTGATTCGTTCCAAACTAAGTTTCCACGTTTTATTTATTGGAGTGCAGTTGTATTTTATTTTTTTGGAATGCTATTATTTTTGGTTTTTTCTTTTATTGATACTGTATTTATTGGATCGTTGATATTTGGAGGTTTGTTTTTTCCTTTAATATTTAGATTTGTTTATTATATAAACTTAAAAATGAGGGGCCTAGAAAGAGAAGCATAGACAGAAAAAATATAAATAACTGGGTAATTGAAAAGAAGCGAAATCGAACATAAATAACGTTAAAAAAGGAAGTGAAGAAATATATTCTAGCTTCCTTTTTTTATTAGTACGATTATGGAATTAATAAAATCTTCCCTGTACTTTTTCGGCTCTCTAATAATTCATGAGCACGGGCACCGTCTCGTAAAGAGAATGTAGTAGGACTTGTGATTTTTACTTTTTCGGTCGCAATCCATTCGAATAATTGAGAGGAGCGTTCTTTTCTCTCTTCATAAGATGTAAGCACGTTCCAAAGGTCTCCGCCAGTTAAAGTTTTCGAAGTATCCATAAGCATACGCGGATCAACGGGCGCAGGATTACCACCAGCCATTCCGTAAAATACGACAGTACCACCAGTTTTAGTTGCGCTAAAACTTTCCTCTAATGTAGAACCTACTGATTCATATACAACATTTACTCCATCACCGTTTGTTGTTTCAAGTACTTTCGCAGGCCATGCTTCAGTATATAAAAATACGTGATCAGCACCAGCTAACGTAGCTATCTGTGCTTTATCTTTTGATGAAGTTAGGCCGATTACTTTTCCGCCTAGTAGTTTAATTATTTGAATAAGAAGTTGCCCAACACCACCAGCTGCGGCATGTACTAAAGCTATATCACCTTGTTTTATTTCATAGCTATCTTTCGTTAAGTAATGTGCTGTTAGACCTTGCAATAAGACAGAAGCGGCTGTTTCAAAAGAGATAGAATCTGGAAGCTTAATTGCTTTCTCCGATGGAACAGCAACTAGGTCTGCATTTGCAAATGGGACATCAGCAAATGCAATACGGTCTCCAGGATTAATATTCGTAACGTCAGCTCCTACTTTTTCAACAACGCCAGCTCCTTCATAACCTAATACATATGGTGGGTTGCCAGCGAGATGATAATCACCGCGGCGTCTATAAATATCAGCGAAATTTAAACCGATTGCTTTCGTGCGGACAAGAATTTCATTTGGATTTATGATTGGATCATGTATTTCTTTATATTGTAGTACATCCGGATTTCCGAACTGTTCGAAACAAAGTGCTTTCATATGGAATCCCTCCATTTTTATTGTTTGTCGATGCTCTTTATCATACAATACAAATATCAATAGACAAAGAGGATTATTTCGATGAAATCAATCGGGAATATCGATTGAAAAGAGGGACGATAAATGGAGATAAAACAATTAATTACATTTAAAGTAGCAGCGGACACTTTGAATTTTACGCAAACTGCGAAGAAATTAAACTTTGCTCAATCGAGTGTAACGGCGCAAATTAAAACGTTAGAAGCAGAGTTAGGTACGCCGTTATTTGAAAGATTAGGAAAACGTCTTTTTTTAACTGAAGCAGGCAGAAAGTTTCAACTATATGCCGACAAGATGATTGCACTCAGTAACGAAGCTAAAATGGCTGTGAAAGATGATGAGGAAATAGCAGGTACGTTAATAATCGGTGCGCAAGAAAGCCAATGTACATATAGACTTCCTTCTATATTAAAGAGGTTTAAAGCACAATTTCCTCAAATAAAGCTTATATTTAAACCAGCACATTCCAATAAAGATGCGAGGGAACAATTGATGGAGGGAAAAGTCGATCTTGCCTTTATTTTGGACGAATGTAAAACAGAAGATGCTTTACATGTGGAGCCGCTTATGAAAGAAGAATTAAAAGTAGTAGCTGCTTCAGGGCATTATTTACTCGAGCAAACTTCCGTTTCTACAAAAGATTTAGAGAAGGAAACACTTTTGTTAACAGAACTCGGTTGCTCGTATAGAACTTTATTTGAAGAGCTATTTCGTACAGAAGATGTGTATCCAGCAAATAAAATTGAGTTCGTTAGTGTCGAGGCAATTAAACAATGTGTTATTGCAGATTTAGGTATAGCAGTTTTACCCGCGATAGTAGTAGAAAAAGATATACGAGAGGGAACGATAAAAGAGTTACATTTAGAAAATGCAATTTCACCGATTTATACACAAATTGCTTGGCATAAAGATAAATGGATGACAGCGCCACTGCAGCAATTTATTGATGTGACGAGGGAGTTTTTTACAACAGATTAAGTGGAGAAATATTTATTTTATATAAAAGAAAAAATGGCAATTTTGTATAAAGAACCGATGCTTGCATGTAACAAGTATCGGTTCTTTTATGTTTTAAATAAAGAATGCTATAAAATGTGTATTTCTCAACTTTTTTTCTTAGACAGATAAGTAAAATTCTTCGTATATTCCAATAATCATAAGGAAATTTACAACGTTTATCCGTTTCTGTAAGATGCCTCTAGGAAGCATGAAAGGAGGGCTTACATAGCGGTATAGCTTGTTTTTATGATACGTACTTATTTTTGGGGAGGAGATTTGCAATGTTTAAAAAGTTAATGAAAGTATGTGTGTTAAGTGTAGCGAGTGTAGGTGTATTATTTAGTTTTCAAGGAAGTACATTTGCAGCTACTGATTTAAGTAGTTACTATGACGGAAAAAATCCGGCTACAACGAAAGTATACGGAGGCAGTACAACGTGTGATGCAGATGGATTTAATGCAAAGTCTACAGCGGTGTATGAGGGTAGTAAAAAAGTAGGGACAGTGTATTTACGTTACAGTAATAAATGTCACGCAGCATGGTCTAAGCTTGTTTTAGATCAACCAGCACCTTCCGTTTCTGGAGGGATATATGCTTACGCTGTTATTAATAAATATAAAAACGGTGTATTTCAAAAATCAGTAGACTCTAATAGTGGTAATGGAGCAATAAAAACAGGTCAAACGAACACGTATACAGGAATGGTATTTGATTTAACTGCTGATTTTGGTTATACGGCTGATGCCGAAGCGGTGACGATTAATAATGGTTACGGGAAAACTGGACGTTATTAATAAAGGAGTGGAATTCTATGAAGCTTTTTAAAAAGGTAAGCGCATGTCTTTGTCTGGCATTGCTCGTCATAACTAGTGTTTTTAGTACGACGAATAATGATAAAGCATTTGCAGAAGACCATTCATATGATGGGAAAAGCCCTTACTACAATAGCTGTGATCAATCAGCAGTAACGAAAGAAAAGAAGTGGATTGATTCTAATTCATATGTGGAATTAAAATTTAGCACGACGTGTAAAACAGCGTGGGCAAAGGTTACTGTAACTCGTGCAGCGGTTTATAATAACGAAGCTGATGCAAGGATAGTCAGAAAAACCGATGGAAAGGCATATACTTGCGGAAGTGCTGGAGGAAATGGTGTTGTGAATAAAGGGCAAACATCATGTTATACGCCAATGGTATATGATTTAGATCCAAGAAAGGCACAAGCACAAGGGAAACATGCCATTCCGAATAGTGATGCATATAATTATGCGGAGACAATTTGGTATTAATATAATACATGAGTTAAGAGTTGTTATTTGATATAAAAATGAAAGAGCCTTATTGCATTTTAGTGTGGTAAGGTTCTTTCAAGTTGTTAATAGTTTAAGAACAGTTATTTACAATGACATCTCTTTATAATCACTTTTAAGTATCGCCATAATAATTTCATCTGAGAATGTATCGTTATAAAATAAAGATTGACGTAAGGTTCCTTCTTTTACAAACCCAATCTTTTCATAAGCTCTAATTCCGCGTAAATTATGGCTAAATACTTCTAACTGTAACCGATTTAAATATAGTTGTTCAAAAACAAATTTTAAAACAATTGTAATAGCTTCAGTTCCATATCCTTGTCCTGTTAGTGCTATTGAAAGCATTGATATTCTGAATCCTGCTCTTTTGTTCTCCTCATCGATATCTAAAATCGACAACTCTCCAATCATTTCGTCATTGCTTTGTAAACAAATAGCGAAATCATAGCGACTCGAATCATTATTTATATGAGCTATATGTGTCTTTATTTGTTCCAATGAAAAAGTAGGTTTGGTTCCAGTCATATAACGTATCTCTGTATCCATCGTACTTTCTAATATAATTGGGGCATCTAGTTCGCAAAGAGGTCTTAAATAAATTCTTTCACTCTCTAATCTCATTATAAATTTCTCCTTAAGTTTGGTGATAGAGTATATAAATATTTTTGCTCTACATGGAAGAAGAGTTTTATTTTGTGTATTGTTTGAAAAGTATGTGTCTTACTTTGATGTTACATGAATTTTATAATGATATGGTATACCTAAAACAAATGATAAAAGTTTTATACACAACAAAATGTATCAACAAGTTTTTTTATAATCGAATTAACTAAGGTCTGTATCAGGAGGAGTGTACCCAAGGTGACGAGCCATAGATACAATTTGTCCTTTATGATGAAACTCATGTGTCTCTGTATGAGTTAAAAGCCATATCGGTGTTGTACTCCAAGGTTCTTTTTGCCATTTCACTTCATTTGCTATATTTTCGAGCCAACGGTCATTGTATTCATCTAAAAAGTTTTGTACAGTCTCATCTACTAACTTAAATCTAGCACGGACTTTCTCCACATCTGCATGCTCAATTTCATAATCACTAGCGAATGAAAAATCTGCTCGTTTTTGCTTGAATGCAAATGATCCAAGCCAGTATTAATAGCAATCGGCTACATGAATATGCGTCTTTATAATACTACCGCTCCCGAAATTAGGAACAGTGCTATGTAATTTTTCTAGTGGAATTTCTTCCAAAAATGTAAATAGAGTTTCTCTTGTAGAGCTAATAAGATTATATTGTTGTTTTAAAATATGTAACATGAAATTAACACTCCTCTTTTATTTACTAAACTATTTGTGTAGTAAGTAATTCTATATGTACGAGAGGTGAACCTTTTTATTATTTTTACTAGGCATATTAGATGTATTTCTTAATCGTTTCTGATATATTAAACAAGGTGAAACTTTAATAAGTTGAACATTCTTAGTTCATAATAAATGGTACATGAAGAAGGGGAACGATAAAATGAATAGACTAGTTGGCTTAAAACAATTTGAAATAACGCGCGGGGAACTGCTTAAATTTATGGAAACGTTAGATGATAAAACTGTAGATACACAGCCAGAGGGTTTTAACAATACAATTCGTTGGCATATTGGTCACGTGTTAACGGCAGCAGAAGTTTTCATGTTTGGAAAAGAATTTAAACAATTACCAACTGAATATCCAGGTATGTTTGGGTATGGATCAAGACCGTCTAAATGGAAAACAGAAGGACCATCGTTAGAAGTGTTAACGGCTCAATTAAAAGAACAAGCTAAACGTATTAACGAAATTCCAGCAGAAGCATTTGAAAATAAACTGCCAGAGCCATTCCTAGGATTGGAAACAGTAGGAGAGCTATACGGTATGATGCTTTATCATGAAGCTGATCATATTGGGCAAATGAAGGCGATGGAACGTATTATTAAGGCTCTTTAGTTTTAATTGCATATGAAAAACGAAATCACAGATGTTTTGTGAAAATTGAGGTGTAAGTAGTTACAATCTTATTTTTCACAATACAGGTGTAATGTTAAATAATATAAAGACAAAAAAAGATAGATAATTTATTATCTATCTTTTTTTGTTGTTGAACTTTTTGAAGGATTATGAACGATTATCATCGTGATACTGATGAAGTAGGAATAGTTATTATTTTTTGTTTTACATAATAGAAAAATATTGAAGATAATACAAAAATAAGGTTGCAAAATCTGTATGAAATATAAGTATAATAATAGAGAAGAACTAGAAATAGGGGTGAATACTATGATTACATTAGAACAAAAGTTGGAGCAATACACACATACATATGCACAGATAAAGGGAGAACTAAAATGGAAAACGAGTGATTCTCGAACAGGAATGATGATTGCTGCTATGTATGCAGGTAGTGATAAATTGTTAGATCTCGGACGTTTTTTAGAAATTAGTAGTTATATTAAGAATCAGGTAGGGATGTTTTCATACTTAAAGTCTTATCATCGCTTTGTTGTGGCCGCAACATTAGATATTCACTTTACAGATTACAAGAAAGCTTTTCGGAAGTTTTTAGATTTATATGAACAATTGGTTGCTGGTGGTTTTAGCCGAAGTATATTTACTTATCTCGCAGCTGCTGTGCTTTTAACAGAAGAAAATGAACAGCATGGCACGCACATTCAGCGTTCGATGCAAGTATATAAACGCATGAAAGAGGATCATCTTTTTCTTACAGGTACAAATGATTATCCGCTCGCAGTTTTACTAGCAGGACAATCAGAGAATGTAGAAACACTTATGGACCGAGTAGAACGTCTGTATCAGAAACTAGCGAAAGCTGGTTTGCGTAAAGGGAATGATCTTCAGTTTTTAAGTCATATCCTCTCACTAAAGAAGGATGTCCGTGAAGAAATGTTAGTTGCAACATGTACAAACATATGGAAGTTGTTAAAACAAGAAAAAGTTAAAGTGAAACAGATGCATTACCCAGCTATCGGGCTACTAGCGTTACTTGAGGATGGAGAAAAAGAGGTTCATGCTATTAAAGCGTTGATTGAAAAATTGCAGGGAGAGAAATTATTCCGTTGGCATACAGATGCGAATATTCTTATTGCTATTCAACTGTTCGTAAGTCAGAAAGGTGAGGAAAGTAAAGCTACCAACACAGGTTTACAAACTATGATAGAAGTCCTCATACAAGCACAACAGGCAGCTATGATGGCAACGATTGCTGCTTCATCTGCTGCAACATCTTCTGCTAGTACTAGTTCATAATGTGCAATTGCGTATGCTCTTGTAATTTATAACTCCTTTGATAAGGACGGTTTAAAAAATATTATTAAAAAAGCCCATCACTCTCTAATGAGTGATGGGCTACCTGTTTTTACATAATCAGCGTTATTTTTGGACTCCTTCAAAAGTTTGAGTTGTGTAACAATCATAATGCTAATAACAACGAGTAAAAACCATGAGCTAATTTTGCTTAAGTGAACGAGATTCCACGCTTCCCGTTGATTTGGATATTGCCATGCTCCGAAAAAAGTTGCGATGTTCTCTGCAATCCAAATAAAGAAACCAATAAGGAAAAATGAGAGAACGAGTGGCATTTTATATGTAACACCTCGTAATGAAAATTCTACAAATGTTCGAAAGAAAACGATGAATAAAAGAACAGTTAACACCCATCTAAAGTCATATAAAAAATGATGTGTAAAAAAATTAAAGTAAATCATTGCTCCTAACGGCACGGCAAAAATAGCTTTCGGCCAATGATGCATTTGTAAATGCAATCTTCTCCACGCTTGGCATATGTAACTTGAAACACTTGCGTACATAAAACCGCTGTAAAGTGGAACTCCAAAAACTTTTGAATATGCCTCTTCCGGATAACTCCATGAACCGAAATGTACTTTATATATTTCTAGTAGAAGGCCGATGAGGTGGAAGACAGTAATTACTTTTAATTCGTCTTTCGTCTCAAGCCCAGTCTTGTACATAATCCACTGCATAAGAAGACATACGATGAGTATGAAATCGTAGCGGTATAACCCTGGGATAGAAACTATTTTTGAAAGGGCTAGTGTTAAGAAAATAACGACTGGGAATAAGCAAGATAATGCTTGCTCGTAAGTGAAGTGTAATAGTTGTTTTATATAGAACATTGTGTCACCTTCGATATTTTTGTTAGAAAACTCGAAATAATGACTAAGTATACTACAATTTTAAAAATAAGCCAGTAGTCTATTTTGCATGTATTTGTAAGTTTTAGAAAGGAATTGTAATAAGTATTTTAATATTTAACAAAGTGAAAAAATAGTTTGCTATTTAAAAAAAGTGAGGATATAATATCTAAATGAAAATGATAATTATTATCAATAATAATTATAAATAAAAAATAATTATAAAAAACAACTGAATATAAAGGATGAAATGAAACATGTTACATAAGCCTGCTGTATATGCTAGCAATAATCGCTGGATACATATTAAGTTCATATGTTTCATGAGCTTAACAATTTTATGTTTAATTGGGTCTATATTTTTGGCCGTTGCATTTGGTGCAAAGGATATTCATTTGCAAACAGTATGGGCAGCGGTTTTTGATTATAATCCGAAATTAACGCAGCACCAAATTATTTATGAATTAAGGCTCCCAAGGGTAATTGGCGCAGCGGTTGTAGGAGCTGCTTTTGCAGTCGCTGGGGCTGTAATGCAAGGGGGAACACAAAATCCTTTAGCGGATGCGGGTGTACTCGGAATAAATGCAGGTGCGATGTTTGTAGTAGCACTTAGTTTTGCCTTTTTCCCGCATATGCCGTATTCCTATTTGATGATTGTTTCCTTTATTGGAGCAGTCTTAAGTACAGTACTCATTTTTATTATCGGATCGGCTACTTCAGGTGGGTTAACACCGATGAGGTTAACGATTGCTGGAGCAGTTATGGCCGCACTTTTACATTCGTTAAGTTCAGGTGTTGCAATTTATTATGATTTAAGCCAAGATTTAGCGTTTTGGTACGCTGGTGGTGTTGCAGGAGTTAAGTGGGAACACTTGAAATTTTTAGTTCCTATTATTCTCATAACGATTGTTTTTGCGACAGTGTTAGGGCGATCTATTTCACTCATATCAATGGGGGATGATGTTGCTACGAATTTAGGAGTAAAAACGAACCGAACGAGAATACTAGGGATGATTATAGTAGTCATTCTTGCTGGTGTATCTGTTTCAGCTGTTGGCTCTATTGGGTTTGTAGGACTAGTTATCCCGCATATTGCTAGAAAATTAGTTGGTGTGAATTATCGACTCATTATTCCTATGTCAGCATTATTAGGAGCTATGTTATTAGTTTTAGCTGACTTAGGAGCAAGAACAGTAAATCCTCCTAAAGAACTTGCGATAGGAATTATGGTAGCTCTTGTTGGAGTTCCGTTCTTCCTCTATATAGCACGTAAAGTTGGGAGGGAGTTGTAAGTGAAGAAGATTTTAAACACGGATAAAAAGAGAGCTATTACTGTAACTACAATTTTCGGTTGTATTAGTATCGCTGTAATTTTAATTAGTTTAAATACAGGGACATTGAGCATAGCGCCGCTCAAAGTAATTCAAACGCTTTTCGGTTATGGTGATTTTGAGAGCGCAACAGTGCTATACGATTATCGTATGCCAAGAATTATAATCACAATGTTAGCAGGTATTGGTCTTGGGATTTCTGGTGCGATTTTGCAAGGGTTATCTCGCAATGCGCTGGCCGATCCTGGTATCCTCGGATTACATTCAGGTGCATCTTTCGGGCTAATTATATTTGTTACTTTCTTTCATTCTATTAATGAGAATGCATCGATTTTAATACCGTTATTTACATTTGGCGGGGGAGTGCTAGCTGCATTTTTAATTATTATACTTGCGAGTGATCGGTCAAAAGGTTTACTTCCTATTCGACTTATTCTTGTTGGTATTGCAGTTTCAGCTGGATTTAGTGCGATTTCGTTATTTTTCTCTCTTAAGTTAAATGATGAAACGTATACATTCGCTTCTAGATGGTTAGTTGGTAATGTGTGGGGAAGGGATTGGATTCATGTCCTTGCATTATTACCTTGGATTTTCATACTAACTCCATATGCATGGCTAAAATCTAAGACGTTAAATGCATTGTCACTAGGTGATAGTGTGGCAGCAGGACTTGGAGTTTCTGTTCAAAAAGAACGGTTACTACTTTTAGCTACAGCGGTTGGATTGTCTTGTGCGAGTGTATCGATGGCTGGAGGGATTGGTTTTATCGGTTTAGTTGCTCCGCATATTGCCAGAAAGTTAGTAGGTACTACATATCAACACTTTCTTCTTTTAGCTGGTATTATCGGAATGATTATTTTAGTGCTAGCAGATACGATAGGTCGTTCTATATTTGAGCCAAACTCTATTCCAGCTGGTGTAGTAGTGGCCGCTTTAGGAGCACCGTATTTTCTTTATTTACTTACAAAAACAAAATAAATACTTCAAAGAGGAGAACATATGAAAAAGAAACTTACTATTTTATTTAGCATGATGTGTATTTTAGTATTAGCAGCATGTGGTCAAACGAAAGCTAATGAAGAGGCAACGAAAAAAACGGAAAAAAGTAATGACCCAAAAATTGCTTCAATGTCTATTCACTTAACAAATGATTTACTTGCATTAGGAATTACACCAGTAGGTTCTGTAATTGGTGGAGATTTAAAAGATTTCTTACCGCATGCAAAAGAACAACTGAAAGATACGAAGAAACTTGGTGTTGTAACTGATCCAAATATGGAAGCATTACTTCAATTAAAGCCATCTGAAATTTATGTTGATGAAAAATACGCTGGCAAAGATGTAGCGAAATACGAAAAAATTGCAAAAACGCATACTTTCAATTTAGATGAAGGTACGTGGAGAGATCATTTAAAACAAGTTGGTAAACTTGTAAACCGTGAGAAAGAAGCGGATACATATATTCAAGATTACGAAGAGCAATCAAAACGAGTAAAAAATTTAATAGATAAAGAGCTAGGTAATAACGAAAAAGTAATGGCAATTCGTGTTACTGCAAAAGAATTACGTGTATTTAGTACGAAAAGACCGATGGGGCCAATTTTATTCCAAGACTTAGGATTGCAACCTGCAAACGGTGTAGAGAAAATTGATGGAAACCGTCCTTTCGAAGTCATTTCACAAGAAGTATTACCTGACTTTGATGCAGATGCTATTTTCGTTGTTGTAAACGGAGATGATAAGGCAAAAGCTGCATTTAAGCAACTTCAAGAAACACCAATTTGGAAAGACTTAAAAGCTGTTAAAGGCAAGCATGTATACATTATCAATGACCAACCATGGCTTGACTATTCTGCTTTAGGTAACAAAATGGCAATGGATGAAGCGGAGAAAATGTTTACGAAATAATATCGATTCGTTGTTAGGAAGATCCTCTAAATTTGGGGGTCTTTTTTATTGTTAGAATAAATGAAAAATTATACAATGAATGTAATTTAATGTAGAGGAGATGTGCCAATGTCAGCGCTTATTGTAAGTATCTCGTGTATAAAGCAGTTTATAGAACGAGGGGATAAATAGGCTGAAATAAGTATCCCCGTTATTTAATAAAGGGGGAGTTTGAAATGACAATGAATCTATTTCAAAATAAAACGATTAAATTATCAGCTATTAGAGAAGCGGATGCTGAAGTAATGGCTATGTGGCAAGAAGATAGTGAGTATTTAAGAAATGTAGATACAGATGTAGCATTCCCGCAATCGATACAAGAAATAGCAAGTAATGGGCTATTAAAAGGACGAAGATCGAATAGTGTTTCTTTCATGGTAAGGACAGTTCAAGATGATCGCTTAATTGGTTTTGTGGCGATTCATGGCATAGAGTGGAATAACAGAATGGGTTTATTAGCCATTGGTATAGGAGAGGGAAATGATAGAGGGAAGGGATATGGAAGAGAAGCAATCAATCTTATATTAAATTATGCATTTTATGAATTGAATTTACACCGCGTCGGTCTTGATGTTATTTCTTATAACAAAGCTGCTATTAAGTTATATAAAAAGATGGGTTTTCAGATGGAAGGCTGTATGAGAGAAGCGGTGCAAAGAGATGGGAAATGTTTTGATCGTATCATTATGGGGATATTGCGGGAGGAATGGATAGAGCTGCAAGATTAAAAATACATTCCATATTATATATGTAGTATGCAGGAGATATACCAGTAATTGGCGAAATTTTACAGTGCACTGATTGATTTTATAAGGAGTTATGCAAAATGAATTTAGAAAAAGCAAAACCAGTAAATGAAGAGGTCGCTGAATTGAAGGAACTAATTAAAGAATTACACGGAAGTGTACATCAACTTCAAAGTGAAGTGCAGCAACTAAGGCACGAAAGACCGGTTGTTGAAGTGAGAAAAGGTGTTCAATTATCGCCAGCAATCGTTGGACAAATTGGCGGTATGATTTTAGGTGGATTAGCAATTATCGGTATATTTTGGTGAACGAAAAAAAGGTATGCAATTTAGCTGCATACCTTTTTCATTTTCGTTATTTGTCGGTAAGTCGATATTCTCTGTAGAATCATCGATATAATTTCACCCACTACAACTATTACATTAAATAACGTAAATATATATAAACATGTGATAGTAATAATGCAATAATAGTTAACGGTAAACCAATTTTTAAGAAGTCCATATACGAGAAAGCATGTCCTTCACGTTTTGCAATACCAGCAACGACTACGTTTGCGGATGCTCCGATTAATGTTCCGTTTCCTCCTAAGCAAGCCCCAAGTGATAACGCCCACCATAGTACTTCAATTTGCGGAGAGTCGACAGATAATCCGAGTCCTGTAGCTAAATCTTGAATAAGTGGTATCATCGTTGCGACAAATGGGATATTGTCAATTGTTGCAGATGCAATGCCTGATACCCATAAGATAAGTATCGCAGCGAAACCGATATCACCGTTCGTTACGTCGAGCACTTCTTTTGCGAGTGAAGAAATGAGCCCGATATCAATTAACCCGCCAACGAGAACGAATAATCCAGCGAAGAAGAAAATGGTTACCCATTCAACGTGGGCAAATACATCTTCAATATCATGTTCTTTTACGCCAATTAGCATAAGAATTGTAGCGCCTGTCATCGCGATAACCGCAGCGTCTACATGAATAATCGAATGAAGTACAAAGCCTAAAATAGTTAGTCCTAAAATTGAAATGGATTTTAAAAGGAGGCTTTGATCTTTAATATAATCTTTTTCGTTCAATGCCATTAATATTTTAATTTGCTCAGGTGTTGTTTTTAGTTTGTTACGATACATAAAGTAAATAATGCCAAGTGTAACAATAGAAATAATAATTACGATTGGAGCTAAGTTTAGTAAAAAGGCATTAAAGTCTAAATGCTTATTTGCTGACCCAATCATAATGTTCGGTGGGTCACCGATTAATGTTGCTGTTCCGCCTATATTTGAAAATAGCACTTCTGAAATCAAATAAGGAACAGGGTTTACTTTTAAAATACGTGTAATGGATAGTGTAACAGGTACGATTAATAAGACGGTTGTTACGTTGTCCAAAAATGCAGAACCAACTGCGGTTAATAAAGATAGTAATAATAAAATGCGGATTGGTTTTCCACCAGCTGCCTTAGCTGCTTTAATAGCCACAAATTCAAATACGCCTGATTGACTCGTAATATGTACGAGAATCATCATCCCAATTAAAAGGGTGATTGTTTCCCATTGAATATGTGATGTGAAAGCGGTATGTAAATCTACAACTCCAAAAATAATCATAATAGCAGCGCCGAATAGTGCGATTACAGCACGATTCAATTTCTCAGAAATAATAAATCCGTACGTGATTAAAAATACGGCAATTGCAAAATAATATTGCCAATTTGCTACTTCATGTGCTGATTGTTCCAATCATGTCACCTTCTTTAAAGTATGTATTCAATTGTCGAAATGTATCTCGCTATATTAATACGGGATAAAATATATTGTAGCAAATTCAAAAAAGAAAGAAAACTATTTAACAAAGTGAAGGGAAAAATATGATTTTTACATATCATATAAAAAATATAAAAAACACAGTGCAAATTATTAGGAAAAGTGAGCGTTGTCCTCTAATATAGAGATAGCAATTTACATTATTTTTGCGTAAAATGGTTTAAAGAGGTGAATTCCGATGGAAATAGTAAAAGATAGTTCTCTTATTCAAAATGAAATTGAACGTTTTGTAAATAAAGATGTATATATTCATTTAGAAACAACGAACGGAGCGTATGCGTCACACTTTAACGAAAAGATGATGACAGTTGGAGCATTCATTCGAAATGCAATTATTCGCTTTGAGCGCGGGAAGATTACTGGAACGAATCCATACCGAGTTGGTTTGAAAATGGATCATGGCTGGGTATATGCAGAAGGTATTACGCACTGGGAAGTAGACGATAAAGAGCGTTTATTACTAGCAGGGCATGATAACCAAGGCCGCTTAGCAGTTGCACTTGAGTTAAGCTTAACACCATTTAAGTAAGAAGGAGGGAAACTTATGGAGAGACATGTACTTGTTGTATTTCCGCATCCAGATGATGAAGCATTTGCGGCGGGAGGAACAATTCGCTTATTAACAGATCAAGGAGTACCTGTAACGTATGCATGTGGTACTTTAGGACAAATGGGACGTAACATGGGGAAAAATGTATTCGCTAACCGTGAAACGATTCCAAATATCCGTGAAAAAGAATTAAAAGATGCATGTGAAGCGATGGGAATTCAAGATTTAAGAATGCTTGGTTTTCATGATAAAACGTTAGAATTTGAAGATGTTGATTTCGTTGCAGATAAAATTGAAGCAATCATTCAAGAAGTAAATCCATCTCGAATTATTACATTTTATCCAGAGCACGGCGTACATCCAGATCATGATGCATTTGGCCGCGCAGTCGTTCGTGCTGTATCACGTATGCAAAAAGAAGAACGTCCAGTCATTCATGCAGTTGCGATTACGAGAAATCGCGAAGCTGTATTAGGTGAGCCGGATGTTGTAAATAATATTAGTGAAGTATTCGAGCATAAATTAGCTGCACTAGGTGCGCATCGTTCACAAACAGAAGCGATGTTAGAAGAAACACATGCAAAAATCAAAAATAAAGATGCAGCAACGTTAAAATGGCTGCAACTTGAACAATTTTGGACTTATAAATGGGAGTAGGCTAGAAGGAAACTTCTAGTAGCTCTTACATAGAAAAAGCACAGTCATTTGTGACGGTGCTTTTTTAGTGAATAATCTTTATTCTCCGCTATTTGAGAGTAACCTTCACTTTATCGTGTACTCCATTCTTTTGTAAATTCATCATGATATGCTTCGCTCCAATGGTATGGCTGCAACTCTTTTAACGGTTTGAAAATAATATCTTGTTTAGAATTTGTAATGGCGCATAGTACTTCTGGTCCCCAATAAAATAAACGTTCTTGGCATACACCACAAGGTGATAATACTTTTAATTCAGAATGCTCATTTTCCCTTGCAAGACAAATAGAATGTGTAACTTTCTTATGAAATTTATGAGCTTCTAAAATTGCACCTGTTTCCATACAAAGTTCTGTTGAAGCGTTTATTACGTCAGGGGCCACACTTGTATAAATGGATCCATCTTCTACACGGATTGCTGCAGCTCCGCCCCAATTATGCGGATACCTTTGTTCAATTAAATTTTTCACTGCTTCATATAATTGTTGTTCAATGCTCAATTGTAGTCCTCATTTCTGCTTAATTTTCGATTCAATGACTGTTATTTTTATAGTAATACCGTTAAAAAAGAATAGACACTCAATTTCAAACTATAAATTCAAGAATTATTTTTCATCTGCATACTTTTCCTCTAAGGCAATTAATAGAGGAATTGATATAGTTACAAGAATGATTAAAGTGTTTATAAAAGATTTAGAAAGAGAAAAAGAACCTTCGATTAAAAGTGATAAAAATTTGAATGAAAGTATACTTGTTATTAAGGAAACTACTAAAAAGCTAAAAAGAGACAAATTTTTATTTTTGATAGATGTTTCTATAAAATCTTTAAGACAGCTTATGACGACAAATATAGTTAATATAATAAGAGAAATAAAATAATGTGTTACATTTGTCATACTAATAGTAGGATCGTCTATTATGTAAGCAAGTAACTTAGATACTAACATACCTCCAAATAATAAAATAATAAAAGCAAGTAATCCTTCCGATGTATAAGTGCTGAAATTATCTTTCTTATTAAAGAGTTTATAATTCAGAGTAGATTGGCTTATTTGAATTAGGAATAGGGTAATAATCCACACATAATATACAATTGGTAATTCTCCTGAGAATAGAGCAATCAGGAAATTTATTACTGTCCTTAAAATTTCAATCATTACGAAAGGCCTCCTGTTTGTAAGCTTTGCGACATTAAAATATGCTAGTCTATCGTTTCATAAACAGATCTGTAAATTCAAACTATTTATAATTATTCCATAAAAAGGTAGTAGTATCAAGTTGTCTTTTTTACAAAACCTCCAAGACTCAACACTAGAAAAAGAACCGCAATATGTAATATAATTGAAAAAGTATATTTAAAAATTAATGTTAATATTACCCTCCTATAAGTATTAACATACGTAATTGAGGTGTTTTTTTTGTTGTTTTATGATCGAATTTCTATAATGGCCCCTCCTGTTCCGTAGCTTAGGAAAGTCTTTTTATTTCTGAGATTTTCAAAGTTATAGGAGGGTATGAAAAATGAAAAAAGTCTCAGTACCATCACTTTTGTTAATGATTATTCTTGTGGCATTTCCGCAAATTAGTGAAACGATTTACACACCGTCTTTACCTGACATTTCACAGGCGTTACACGTAAGTAATAATGAGGTGCAGTTAACACTTAGTGTGTATTTTGCTGGATTTGCTTTAGGTGTATTTTTTATTGGGTGGTTATCGGATAACATTGGCCGTCGCCCGGCAATGTTATTTGGAATTGTTGTATATGGCGTTGGGAGTTTCTTATGCTTTATTGCAAGTTCCATTGAAGTTTTATTGCTAAGTCGTTTTATTCAAGCGTTTGGAGCAAGTGCTGGCTCAGTTGTGACACAAACGATTCTTCGTGAAAGTGTAGAAGGGCATAAGAGGCATGTTATGTTTGCTCAAATCTCGGCAGTCATTGCTTTTACACCAGCGATAGGACCGTTAATTGGTGGCTTTCTTGATCAAATGTTTGGATTTAAAATCGTATTTTTAAGTTTAGTAGTTATGAGTGTCGGAATTTTTCTGTATACGTTTGTTTCTCTTCCGGAAACAAAGGCGGACTCAGTAACGAATAAAATAAATGTGTTTTCAGTCTTGAAGAGGTTAGTTACAAATCCGAAAGTAGTAACATATGGGTTATTAATTGGAGGAGCGAATGGTGTTTTATTTAGCTATTATGCAGAAGCGCCGTTTATCTTTATTGAATACTTTCAGTTATCGCCTAGTATGTATGGACTTCTAGGAATTGTTGTTGCTTCCGCTTCTATTATTGGAGCGAAAGTTTCGAAAAGATTGCTTGCTACTTATAAACCAGAGAAAATTATATATATCGGTTGTCTTGTAATGACAGGGGGAGCTATCTTCTTAACTGTTATTAATTCATTTGGATCAAATCCAAACATAATATATATGATTGGATTTTTAGTAGCGATGTTTATATTGCTATTAGGAATTGGGATAGCGTTACCAAACTGTTTAAGTTTAGCGTTAGTAGATTTTCAAGATGTCATTGGTACAGCCGGAGCATTGTTTAGCTTAGGGTACTATGTAATTGTGACGATGACAGTTTGGGGAATGAGTCAACTTCATACGGGCTCGTTACTGGTGATGCCACTTTATTTTCTGGCTATTGTAGTTATCATGATGGTGTTTACTAAAGTGTTTATTTTAGGTAAACAAACTTCAAAAATGATTTGAATATGAAATGGTAAAAGAGTCTCATTTTTTAATGAGACTCTTTTATATTTTATGAAAATGATTAGTGGATATACGAACAAGAATTAAAGGTATTGTTGAGGGGAAGATAAAAGCTGAGGAGAAAAGTTTGCCGCTTTTCGGCGTATTGTTGATTGTTTTAAGTGTAGTGATATTTTTCCTAAAGTAGGAGATGGTAAAATAATTTTTAGCTGTGATAATTAAGAGATGTAGAAGCTAGTGACTTTGTAGTTCTACTAATATATTAAATTTTTGCGTGATGTGTTAATTGCATGTGTAAGTAATTATAGTACAAACTATAATTAGTGAAGTATATGTGGTATGAAATCGAGGAAGATAAAATCTCCTCGGTTATTTATATTGTAATAATATTCATACCGGAATCATATTGAATAGATGTATTTTATTGTTAATTTAGTTAAAAATTAATCAGACTATGTATAATGATTTACCGAAAAAATAATTGAACTTTTCAGATAAATGAATTAATATAAGGTAAGTAATTTTAAGATTTATAGAATATTGGAAGATGAAAGGTTTTGAGAATTTTGTAAGAGGCAAAAAACGATTTTAGGATAGCTTTAAAGTTAGTCTAAAATGATGTTTGCTTCATCATTTTCAGGGCCGAAAGGAATTAGGTAAAGCATCTTGTTTTAAAATGCGGCTATGAATCATCTAAGAGGGGGAAGTGAAGTGGCAAACAAGGAATTGAAAAGGGGCTTAGAAGCACGTCATATTCAAATGATCGCTTTAGGCGGAACAATTGGTGTTGGTTTGTTTATGGGGTCGGCCAGCACGATTAAATGGACAGGTCCGTCAGTAATGCTTGCCTATGCAATTGCAGGTATTTTTATCTTCTTCATTATGCGTGCGATGGGTGAAATGTTGTATATGGAGCCGAGTACAGGTTCATTTGCGACGTTCGGTCATAAGTATATTCATCCGCTAGCTGGCTATATGACAGCGTGGAGTAACTGGTTCCAGTGGGTTATTGTTGGGATGTCAGAGATTATTGCAGTTGGAGCGTATATGAAATATTGGTTCCCGGAATTACCAGCTTGGATACCAGGTGTAATCGCAATGGTTATTCTTGGCGCAGCTAACTTAATTTCTGTTAAGTCATTTGGTGAATTTGAATTTTGGTTTGCGATGATTAAAATCGTTACGATTCTATTAATGATTATTGCGGGATTTGGACTTATTTTCTTTGGAATTGGTAACGGCGGAGAAGCGATTGGAATATCTAATCTTTGGTCAAATGGCGGTTTCTTTACAGGTGGTTTTTCAGGATTCTTCTTTGCATTATCACTTGTAGTTGGTGCATACCAAGGTGTGGAATTAATCGGTATTACTGCTGGTGAAGCGAAAAATCCGAAGAAGACACTTACAAGAGCGATTCAAAGTACAATTTGGCGTATTTTAATATTCTATATCGGTGCTATTTTCGTTATTGTAACTGTGTATCCATGGGATCAATTAAGTACAATTGGTAGTCCGTTCGTAGCAACTTTTGCGAAGGTTGGTATTACGGCAGCAGCTGGACTTATTAACTTCGTTGTTATTACAGCGGCAATGTCTGGTTGTAATAGTGGTATTTATAGTGCGGGTCGTATGCTTTATACGTTAGGTGTAAATGGACAAGCACCGAAATATTTCACGAAACTTTCTGGAAATGGTGTACCTTTATTCGGTACAGTTGGCGTAATTATCGGTTTAGCGGTTGGTGTTGTATTAAGTTATATTGCACCGAAAAACTTATTCGTATATGTATATAGTGCGAGTGTACTTCCTGGTATGGTACCATGGTTCGTCATTTTAATTAGTCAAATTAATTTTAGAAAAGCAAAAGGGGCAGAGATGAACGATCATCCGTTCAAAATGCCATTTGCTCCTGTTACAAACTATTTAACAATTGCCTTTTTAATTATGGTATTAATCGGAATGTGGTTTAACGATGATACGCGCATTTCACTAGTTGTAGGTATTGTTTTCTTAGCTATCGTAACAATTAGTTTCTATGCTTTCGGAATAGGGAAACGACCTCCGTTAGACGTTCAAAATGATCAAGAGATTTCAAGTAAATAAAGATAGTAAAAAGTCCGATTTCTCATATGAAAATCGGACTTTTTGTTATTAAAATTTCTCTAAAACGATTTTCCCAATCGTACTTCCGCTTTCAAGCAGTGCATGTGCTTTCTTTACGTTTTCAGCGTTAATTGGTGTGAATGTTTCATTTAAAGTAGTCTTTAAAATACCTTCATCTAAAAGTTCGCTTACTTTATTTAATAGTTCGTGCTGCGTAATCATGTCGCCAGTTTCATACATCGCTTTTGTAAACATAAACTCCCAAACGAATGTAGCACTTTTACTTTTTAAAATACCCATTTCAAGAGGGTGTTCATTTTCTACGATAGAGCAAATTTTTCCTTGTGGCTTAATGAGCTCACATATTGCTTGCCAATGTTGATCTGTATTGTTTAAGCAGAAAATATAATCTACATCTTTTAGCCCAAACTCTAATATTTGATCTTGTAAAGGTTGGTGATGGTTAACGATATAATCGGCACCGAATTTTTCAACCCAGTGTATTGTTTCATTACGAGATGCAGTTGTGATTACATTCAGTCCAGCCCATTTCGCAAGTTGAATTGCAATTGAACCTACACCACCAGCTCCACCGATAATTAAAATGTTTTTAAATGTATTTGTATCTTTCTTATTATAATCAATTCCCAAACGTTCGAATAAACCTTCCCAAGCCGTAATAGCTGTTAAAGGAAGTGCTGCAGATTCAGCATCACTTAACGTTTTTGGTTTTTTACCAACGATTCTTTCATCAACTAAATGGTATTCACTATATGTACCTTGTCTCGTAATGCTTCCAGCGTAAAACACTTCGTCGCCTTCTTTAAATAACGTACAACCTTCGCCCGTTTGTACGACAATACCACTTGCATCCCAGCCAAGTATTTTCGCTACATCTTCTTTTTTATCTTTCGGAGAGCGAACTTTAGTATCAACTGGGTTAACGGAAATAGCGTTAATTTTAACAAGTATGTCTCTTCCTGTAGCAACAGGTCTTTCAACTTCAATATCAATTAAACTGTTTTCTTCTTCAATAGGTAAGTATTCATGTAAACCGATTGCTTTCATTTCTATTCCCTCCATTAAAGTAAGAGTCATTTACTCTTTTATTATAGATGGTGAAATGCCATTATGTAAAAAAGTACACTCTTTTTTATTTATGCTGGTATGAAAGTGTGGAAGGAGTTTATTTCTAAAAAGCAGAATTATTTACTGTGTTACTTTATCTTAAATTAAATGTAAAGGTGGATACATAATGTCAGTAAAAAAGCTTTATTTCATCCCAGCAGGTCGTTGTATGTTAGATCATTCTTCTGTTAATAGTACGCTCACACCGGGAAATTTATTGAACTTACCTGTATGGTGTTATCTTTTGGAGACAGAAGAGGGGACTATTTTAGTAGATACAGGTATGCCAGAAAGTGCAGTTAATAATGAAGGTCTTTTTAACGGTACATTTGTCGAAGGACAGGTTTTACCGAAAATGACTGAAGAAGATAGAATCGTGAATATTTTAAAACGGGTTGGTTATGAGCCGGATGACCTTCTTTATATTATTAGTTCTCACTTGCATTTTGATCATGCAGGAGGAAATGGCGCTTTTATAAATACACCAATCATTGTACAGCGTGCTGAATATGAGGCGGCGCAGCATAGCGAAGAATATTTGAAAGAATGTATATTGCCGAATTTAAACTACAAAATCATTGAAGGGGATTATGAAGTCGTACCAGGAGTTCAAGTATTGCATACACCAGGCCATACTCCAGGGCATCAATCGCTATTAATTGAGACAGAAAAATCCGGTCCTGTATTATTAACGATTGATGCATCGTATACGAAAGAGAATTTTGAAAATGAAGTGCCATTTGCTGGATTTGATTCAGAATTAGCTTTATCTTCAATTAAACGTTTAAAAGAAGTTGTGATAAAAGAGAAGCCAATTGTTTTCTTTGGGCATGATATAGAGCAGGAAAAGGGATGTAAAGTGTTCCCTGAATATATATAGTGCAAAAAGTCATGAGCTCACTTGCTCATGACTTTTCCGTTTAAATGATTTTTTTAAATAAGTTATAAACTTTTTTAGAACTATCTTCATTTAATTGATAGTACGTAAGGTTTACATCATCAGGAGTATCTTGTTGAGCAATCATCACTTCGTTACTGTGATGGTCAACTACCCATATGAAATATTTTTTATAAGTCCCATCCTCGAAAGTAATCCACATATCACAGTCTATTAAATCTGATCCTTCTTCATCTAATGTTAATTTTCCTTTTTTTGCGGTATCCATACTGTTAATGAACGTTTTTAATTCATCTGTTTTTGTGAGAAAGATATCCTTTTTTGTTTTAATTGACTCGACATGTATATCTTTTATTTCCTGTTTTCCTAAAAAGACAGGGGGCTCATTTGGGTCTCTTTGAGTTGAAATGATAGTAGCTTTCTTCTTTGGTTTATTTGCTGTATAGAAGTCTTGAATAGGTTTTCCAGAGTTAAAAAACCATATGATACCCAAAATAATCAACGTGCTGCCGAGCAGTAAAATGATTTTTTTAATAGAATATTCTCCTCTCTATCACTTCGTATGAAGAGCTTTTCTATTAATATATGATAGGGAAGCGTAAAGTATTATAGTTGAACTTGGTTATTCTGCACAGTTTTAACAGGGCGATCTACGAGTAAATTGTAAGTGAGTCCGATTAGTACGAAAATGCCACCGACAACCTTTCCCATAGAGAGTTCGTGTGACAAGATAAAATCAATGATAGTCCCCGCAAATAATTGTCCAATAAAGATGAGTAACGTTAAATAAAATGCTGATATTTTAGGCGTAATATAGTTCGATAAAGAGATGACGATAACGCCAACTAATCCGCCTAAGTAAACAGCGATAGGAATAGATTGTAACGTCTGACTAGGAATGTACATTGAATCTGAACTGAAAATTAAAAATAACATAGAGAAAAATAATCCAGTAATATAATTAAAAAACGTACCTTCCCAATTCCCAATTTTCGCTGCTAAATTTGCGTTAATAATTCTAGCAACAACGATAGAAACACCAGCTAAAATAGCGATAGTAATATATAACATTTTCTTGCCTCCATTAATAAATTGTCATGATTATAATTCCGGAAGAAATGAAACATAATCCAATTAGTTTTTTCTTTTCAAACTTTGCAACTTTCATTCCTAATAAGCCGAAATGATCAATAACGATGGAAGCAATAGATTGACCAAGTAAACTTAATGCGATCGTAATAGAGGCACCAAGGACGGAGAAACTTATATTATTAAAAAGAACAGTGAATACTCCAATCGCTCCAGCGCTATATAAAAAAAGTGGAATGCCTTTATCAAAATGAATTTTATTTTTGTTTATGATTAAAATGATGATAACTGCAATTAAACCGACAAGGTGAATGACAACGCTCGCTGTGTACTTGCCAATTAATTCAGATAAAATCCCATTCAATGGAAGCATAACGGCGATGAGCACACCAATAAAGACAGAAAGAAAGTTATACAATGTAATATCCCCTTTGTATTTCATATTTGTAATGACTGTATCATGCTGAAATTGTGTATTACTATGACATATGTCATAGTGGAAGAAGAAAATTTTGATTACAATGGGGAGTAGTTGTAAAGGCGGGGGAACTATGAAGAAAGTATGTAATTCAATTAAATTAGCACATTATATGAAACAAAATAATATTGATTCATTTTTTAGTAATGACATGAAACCGTATATGGAATTAATATTTTTTAAAAAGAATGAGTTTATTTGTAGAGAAAATGAAGAGATAGATTATTTATTTTTCTTCGTTGAAGGAAAAGCGAAAGCGTTTAATACATTAAGTAACGGGAAATCTGTATTGCTATGTTTTTATGATAGTTTGCAGCTGTTAGGAGATGTGGAGTTAATTCATTCTCAAAAGACTGCTTCAAATGTACAAGTAATGGCAGATTCATATTGTGTTGGTTTACCTTTAGGAAAAGTGAGAAATCAACTATTTCATGATGCGAAATTTTTACGATGTATTTGTGGATCGTTAGCACATAAGTTAAATCGACTTTCAAAAAATAGTACAATTAATTTACTATATCCACTTGAAAATAGACTTGCGAGTTACATGTTAGCAGCAGGGGAAAGAGCGGTGCGGCACGGAAATCGAATTGTGTTTAGTGGGAATTTAACGGAAACAGCTGAATTGTTAGGAACGAGTTATCGGCACCTATTACGTACATTAAATATTTTTTGTGATAAAGAGATTATAAAGAAAAACAATGGTTGCTTTGAAGTAGTAAACGTGGATGTTTTGAGGGAATTGGCGGCAGATGTTTATAAATAGGAGGAGATTATAATGATTACACCTATATTTAGAATTTTTGATGTTGAAAAAGCAAAGCGATTTTACATAGATTTTTTAGGGTTTAAAATGGATTGGGAACATCGGTATGAGGAACATATGCCATTATATATACAAATTTCGTTACATGATGCTGTAATACATTTATCAGAACATCATGGGGATGCTTCGCCAGGCGGTGCGATTCGGGTCAAAATAGATAATGTAAAGGATTATCATTCTATATTATTAAGTAAAAAATATGCTTATTCGAAGCCAAATATAGAAAAAACACCTTGGGATACAATCGAATTAACTGTAATTGATCCGTTTTCAAATAGAATCGTATTTTATGAGGAGAGATGATAGAGCCGGAAGGGATTAATATATAAATTTTTTAGAGAGAGTGCAGTGTAATTGCGTATTAAATAAATGTAATGAAGAGTAGTTCATAAAGCAGTGAACTGCTCCTTTTCATTTTGTTAAACAGATTGAATTATTGAAAAATAAATCGTATGATAAAACATATGAACGAATGAGCATGTATTCATATGAAATAAGAAGGAGGAAAAGGATGTTAGATGCAATTATCGTCGGAGCTGGTCAAGCTGGATTAACAATGGGATATTACTTGAAGCAAAAAGGATATAATTTTTTATTACTTGAGGCAGGAAACCGAATTGGAGATTCATGGAGAAACAGATATGATTCTTTACAGCTCTTCACACCGAGGGAATATAGTAGTTTACCAGGGATGATAGTAAAAGGAGAAGGAAAGGGATTTCCATGTAAAGATGAAATGGCAACGTATTTAGAAGAATATGCAAGGTACTTTACATTACCGGTTCAATTGCAAACCGAAGTTTTAAAAATAAAGAAAGAAAAAGAGATATTCGAATTACATACTCCTACAGAAATTTTACAAGCAAAAAAGGTTGTTCTCGCAACAGGTGGTTTTCAGCAACCGTACATCCCCTCATTTTCACAACATCTATCATCGCATGTTTTTCAAATACATTCATCACAATATAAATCACCATCACAAATTCCTAAAGGAAAAGTACTAGTAGTAGGTGGCGGGAATTCAGGAATGCAAATTGCAGTAGAACTTGCAAAAACTCATGAAGTTACAATGTCTATCGGTCATCCGTTAACATTTTTACCGTTACATCTTTTTAGAAAAAGCATTTTTAATTGGCTAGAAAAATTGGGTTTATTGTACGCCGAAGTAAATACTAAGAGGGGAAAATGGTTTCAGAAGAGAAAGGATCCTATTTTTGGTTTTGAAGGCAAGGAACTTATTCGTAATGGAGTAATTAAACTAGAGAAAAAAGTGGTTAGTGCATCAGAAAATAATATTATGTTTCAAAATGGTGGCACGTATAGTGCAGAAAGCATTATATGGTCAACTGGTTTTATTCAGAACTATAAATGGATTGAAATAGAAAAGGCAGTGAATGAGAATGGATTTCCTAATCATGTAAGAGGAATAAGTCCAGTAAAAGGATTATATTATATCGGTTTGCCGTGGCAATCTCAAAGGGGATCTGCACTTATTTATGGTGTAGGAAAGGATGCAGCGTATTTATTTTCTGAAATCAAAAAAATAGATCAGTAGCAACAGCAACTACTGATCATCCATATGTACATGAATTAGGAGAGGTCAAACATTTATTAACTTTATTATAATAGATTTTCATAAGGATAAAAACTGAAAATTCTAATTTTATGTTGAGAAAGTTTTTTGTATCGAAATATATAAAAGAATAGGGGTTTTTAGTAAAAGAGATATGATATTTATATTTTAATAAATTGTGATATAGTTTATGAAGAATAGATTACATAAAATGTTATTTTATTACATAGTGATGAAGGGGGAAATTGTTGTGAAGTTTGATGATCAACGCCTATTAGGAGTACGGTTAGGTTCTATACTTGTAACAGAGGAAAATCAATATTTAGTAGTTAAGAAAAAAGATCATTATGCACTTTTAAATATACATAATTTAGAATGCACACATGTTGAAGTGCAGCTAGAACATATTGAAGAAATGTTGCAGGAAGATTTTCAAGAAAGTATAACGGAGATTATCGCACCAGAACATATAAAAATTGTTGCGAAAAATGTTATATAGAGAATGAGAGAAAAAGAAAAAACTTCATCTTTTATCGATGAAGTTCTTTTAGTTAATTCGAAGTGAATGTTTTAAAAAATTTGTCTCGGTACATGTACATAAGCCATGAGGTTGTTAGTAAGGAAATAATGATTTGTTTATTTTTAAATGGCGCATTGAAAACAAGCCAGCCAACGATATCAAATAATAAATGTAGTGCAATTGAAAGAACTACAAATTGTAGTAGCGTATTTAAAAATCTTTTCATAAAGTGTCCACCTAAAATAAAAGGTTGTATCAACAATGTTGCACATTACTGTTATACATTAAATGTGTTTTGTGGTAAAATTTACATAAGTTAGTGAAATAAAACAAATGAAAGCTAATAGGAGGGATAGTCATGGAATTTTGGATGATCATACCGATAGCGGTCTTTGGATTTATTTATATCGTTGAAAAATTAAATAAAATCGAAAAGAAAACAGATGCCCGTTTAAAGCGGATGGAAGATAGATTACAGCTAATTACGAAAGAAATGGGAATTATAGATAGAGAACCTGAAATTAATAAAGAGTTGCGCCAGCTTATGGAAGAAGGAAAAACAGTTACAGCAGTTAAGAGAGTAAGAGAGGCTTTCGGGTTTTCCTTATTAGAAGCGAAGCAATATGTTGATAAATTATAAAAAAGATCATCCGATTGGGTGGTCTTTTTTCATTGCACCATGCGTGTATTTACATAAGCAGCGATTATAACGTGCCCAATTATAATGATAGGAAATACGATTTTTGCATTAGGAGTAAGGAAGACACTACCAATTGTGGCGATAACACCGGCAGTTAAATTATAAAGACCAACTATTTTTGATAACTTTACTTTATTTGGTACACAGCGTTCATTGAATCCTGATAAGAGCCAAGTGTATTGTTTTACTCCGATGAAATAGGCTAGTGCAAATGAAATGATTGCAAGTATGAATAATGATGGGGAAGCGAAGAGAGTCATTGAAAACACCTCCGTTAAAGAGTTATAAATAAATTATAATATGAATGTTATAATTTAACAAAATATAATTAAAGCGCACAAAATTTTGTGCGCTTTTTATTAATGGTATGAAAAATATGTAAGAAAAGATGGAACAAACATTTGAAATGAATTGTCTAATATAGGTAATAACTATTTCGTTTGAAAGAAAGGGTGGAGAAAATGAAAAATACATTATTAAAATTAGGGGTATGTGTTAGTTTACTAGGAATAACTCAATTTGTTAGTACAATTTCTTCTGTGAAAGCGGAACAAAAGCTAGAGCAAAAAGTAATAAAAAATGAGACAGGAACTATTTCAATTTCTCAGTTAAACAAAAATGTATGGGTTCATACGGAGTTAGGTTACTTTAACGGAGAAGCAGTTCCTTCGAACGGTCTAGTTCTTACTACTTCTAAAGGGTTAGTACTAGTCGATTCTTCTTGGGATGATAAGTTAACGAAGGAATTAATAGAGATGGTAGAAAAGAAATTTAAGAAGCGCGTAACGGATGTCATTATTACACATGCGCACGCTGATCGAATTGGCGGAATAAAAACGTTGAAAGAAAGAGGCATTAAAGCGCATAGTACGGCATTGACTGCAGAACTAGCAAAGAAAAATGGATATGAGGAACCACTTGGAGACTTACAAACCATTACGAAATTAAAGTTTGGAAATATGAAAGTAGAAACGTTCTATCCAGGGAAAGGACATACAGAAGATAATATTGTCGTATGGTTACCGCAATATAAAATTTTAGCTGGAGGTTGTTTAGTGAAATCTGCGGAAGCTAAAGATTTAGGAAACGTTGCTGATGCTTATGTAAATGAATGGTCTACATCGATTGAAAATGTGCTGAAGCGATATGGAAACATAAATGCAGTAGTGCCTGGTCATGGAGAAGTAGGGGACAGAGGATTACTTTTACATACATTGGATTTGTTGAAATAAGAAACTGTGGGAATATAAAAGCGAGGAGAAACAATTTTCTCCTCGCTTTCTTCTAACTATATTTAAATGCGAAGCTATCAATTATGCCTGCATACGTTACTGAGATTTTAATTCCAAGTATACAAATACCAGTACCGTCATAATTGCTATAACAACGTAAGTAATATCAAGCATTATAAGTGTTTTTAAAGTTTCAGTCATCCTAATTCACCCCTGGTATGAAAATATAACATAATCTCTTGTTAATTAGATAAGAGATTATAAAGATTGTAATGTACATGAAATTTCTTAAGTAGTTTCTATATAAATATATCATATAAATAATGTAAGTAATGTTAAGATAGTGTAAATGTATTGTAAATAAAGTGATTTTTCATAAAATCTTTAATCAAAAAATTGATAGTTCTTCAAAATGAAAAAAAGCTATTCTTTCAGTTGAATAATAAAAAGAAAGAATAGCGTTTTTGTATGTCTATTTCTGTTAACTTTCTAGTTTATATGTGATTCAGCAATAGTTTAGATATTTGAAAACCTGAACAATATGATTATGTAATGTTTTTTTGGTGTCAATAAAAATATTATGTCAACAATATGAACTGTCACAAATTTATACTTAGTATTGTGATTGATATCACATCCTTTTATCTCACCGGATATTATGCTTAGTTTGTAAGGAATGATTGGGAGAGGGTGGGATGATCATGTTTTGTTATCAATGTGAACAAACGCCAACAGGCGGATGTAAAGTAATAGGTGTTTGCGGTAAAAATGAAACAATAGCAAGTTTACAAGATACGATTGTGTTTGGGCTAAAAGGAATTGCAGCTTATCGTACGCATGCTGCTCAGCTAGGGTATACCGATGCATTTGTAGATGCTACGACGCAAGAAGCACTGTATATGACATTAACAAATTCCAACTTTAATGAACAAGAACATATTGATATGGCTATGAAAGTAGGGAAATCGGCTTTACGAGTAATGGAGTTGTTAGATGGGGCGCATACGAATCACTTTGGTGTTCCAGAGCCCGTTCAAATTACACAAAACCATGTAGAAGGTAAAGCAATTGTAGTTACTGGTCATAATTTATTTGCGTTAGAAGAGTTATTAAAGCAAACAGAAGGAAAAGAAATTAATATTTATACGCATTCTGAAATGTTACCAGCACACGGTTATCCGCAGCTAAAAAAATATAAACATTTAAAAGGAAACATCGGTAAGGCATGGTATGATCAACGACGTCTTTTCGAAAAATTTACAGGTGCTATATTAGCGACAACGAACTGTGTTATGCCAATTAAAGGGTCATACTCTGATCGATTCTTTTCATATGATATTGCCGGTTTAGAGGGTGTACAAAAAATTGAAAATGATGATTTTGCACCATTGATTCAAAAAGCGCTTGAACTTCCAGAAGTACATATGGAGTCGGATGAGCAGTTAGTAACAGGGTTTCATCATAATACAGTATTATCATTAGCTCCGGAAATTATTAATGCAGTAAAAGAAGGAAAGATTAAGCGTTTCTTTGTCATCGCAGGTTGTGATGCTCCGGGAAAAGGCGGAGAATATTATCGTGAATTAGCAACGTCGCTTCCGCCAGAAACGGTTATTTTAACAACTTCTTGCGGGAAATTCCGTTTTAATGATGTGAGTTATGGTGTTGTACCTGGTACGGAGATTCCGCGTTACATTGATTTAGGACAATGCAATAATTCAATTTCTACAGTGAAAATAGCGGCCGCTTTAGCAGATGCTTTCCAATGTGAAGTGAATGAATTGCCAGTAAGTATTGTCTTATCATGGTTTGAACAAAAAGCGGTTGCTATTTTACTTGGGCTATTTAGTCTTGGAATTCAAGATATTCGTATCGGTCCAAAGGCACCTGAATTTATTTCACCTGGCGTGCTTGATGTATTACAAGAAACATTCGGTTTAAAACTAATTACAACTGCAGCGGAAGATATGGATATGATGTTATCGTAACAAAAGGATGATCTGTCTTATTAAGAAGAGCTAACCTATAGCGCCCCAAAACAAAAATGTAGAATATTTGTTTCGGGGTATTTTCTTTTCTTGGCCGGATAGGTATATGGTGAAATTTCTTTAAAAAGAAAATCGGCTGTATCTGATAGGCAATAGTTGATTTTAGAAAAATATAAAAATCGTGTTGACATTTACAACTACTCAGTCATACAATGTAGAAGTAATAGGTGATACTGAGTAGTGTTGTTTCTCAAAATGTTTTCAGTAAACAATAGGTAATAGCGGATTTTAGAAAAAATTTGAAAATCAGTTGACATCTATAGCTACTTAGTCATACAATGTAGTTGTAATAAGTAATACTGAATAGTGTGGTTTTACTCAGAAGCTATTCAGTAAAAATTCGCCTTAGTACTCTGTGATACTGAATATAAGTCAGACAGAATAGGGGGTAAAGGAGGATCAGGACATGGAAAATTTAACTGAAATGCTAAAAGGTTCACTGGAAGGGTGTGTGCTGGAAATCATTAGTCGCCGTGAAACGTATGGCTATGAGATTACCCGCCACCTGAATGATCTTGGGTTTACAGAGGTTGTGGAAGGGACGGTTTATACTATCCTCGTACGATTAGAAAAGAAAAAGCTTGTGAATATTGAAAAGAAACCATCAGATATGGGACCGCCTCGTAAGTTTTATTCATTAAATGATGATGGCCGTCAGGAGCTTGAATTATTTTGGGAAAAATGGGATTTCGTTTCTTCAAAAATTAACGTCTTGAAGTCAAACTAGCCTCATAAAATAAAATGTTCCGGCTCATATTTGGAGAATTTCTTGTTCTGCTTTATAAAAAAGGAGGAAAATAAGATGTTGGAAATGTTTAAAAAATTAATCGGTGATAAAAAAGAGTACAAAATGATGATGGCACGTGTTGGAGCACTACCGGAAGATTATCAGTTTGTGTTTAAGAAAATTCAAAACTACATGTGGAATTTCTCAGCGGGTAATGGAATGGATATGCTGCACATACAGTATGAATTAATCGATTTGTTTGAAGCTGGTGCAGCGGAAGGTAGACAAGTGCTTGACATTACTGGGGAGGACGTAGCATCCTTTGCTGATGAACTAGTGGCAAACGCTAAAACGTATGTCTCTAAGTATCGTGAAGATTTGAATGAAAGTATTATGAAGAAATTGAGAAAAAAATAAATGCAATTAGTAATACCGACTGATTAGCTGGTTACAAATGTAAATTGCCACCATCGCTATTCAGTTATATTTTTAAACCGCTACTAAGTAATACAGATTATCAGTGATACTAAATAGAGGTTATAGGTAACCTATTTTAATAAGGGGGAAAAAGTATGAGCAATGCAGCAATTTCTGTAAAAGGGTTAAAAAAATCTTTTAAAGATAAAGAAGTCTTAAAGGGAGTGGATTTTGAGGTGCAGCGTGGCGAAATTTTCGCGCTGCTAGGCTCAAATGGAGCGGGAAAGACGACAACGGTCAACATCCTTTCAACGCTAATGAAACAAGATGATGGTGAAGTAAGTATTTGCGGTTTTGACGTCCAACGTCAATCAGATCATGTTCGTCAAAGCATCAGTTTGACAGGACAGTTCGCAGCTTTAGACGGCATGCTTACTGGAAGGGAAAACTTGATAATGATTGCTAAGTTACGTGGTGTTTCCAATCCCGCGCAAGTTGCTGATAATCTACTTGTAAGATTTAGCCTGACTGATGCGGCCAACCAGAGGGCAGACCAGTATTCAGGCGGGATGAAGCGCCGACTTGATATCGCGATGAGTTTGATTGGGGCGCCAGCAGTTATTTTTCTAGACGAACCAACGACTGGACTTGATCCGGAAGCGCGGATCGAAGTGTGGGATACAGTCAAGGAACTTGCCGGCAGTGGCACAACGATCTTACTTACGACTCAGTACTTGGAGGAAGCAGAACAACTGGCGGACCGTATCGCTATTTTGCATGGCGGAAAAATCATAACGACAGGTACTCTTACAGAACTGAAAGAGATGTTCCCGCCAGCAAAAGTAGAGTATATCGAGAAGCAGCCGACGTTGGAAGAAATTTTTCTTGCGATTATCGGTAAAAAGGAGGAGATGTAAATGAAAAGCAAAACAGGGGTATTACTAGGGCGCTTAATGCGTAATATTATGCGTAGTCCGGATACAATTATTACAGTAGCAATTACACCGATTATGATGATGTTATTGTTTGTCTACGTGTTTGGCGGGGCTATAAAGACTGGAACGGATAACTACGTTAATTATTTATTGCCGGGAATTTTGTTAATGGCTATCGCATCCGGCGTGGCTTACACTTCTGTACGATTGTTTACGGATGTAAAGAGTGGGCTGATGGCACGTTTCATTACGATGCCTATTAAGCGCTCATCGATATTGTGGGCTCACGTTTTAACTTCTCTTGTTGCTAATGTACTTACTATCGTGGTGGTTATTCTTGTTGCGCTCTTAATGGGCTTTCGTTCTAGTGCAAATATGCTAGATTGGCTTGCGGTAGCGGGAATACTGGGTATGTTTACGTTAGCGCTAACATGGCTAGCTATCATTCCAGGGCTGAAAGCGAAGTCTATGGAAGGGGCGACAGCGTACTCGTACCCACTCGTTTTTCTTCCATTTATTAGTTCGGCCTTCGTACCTACCGAAACGATGCCTAAAATTGTCCGTGTGTTTGCTGAGAATCAGCCTGTAACTTCAATCGTGAATGCGATTCGTGCCCTATTATATGAAGGGACTGTTGGCAACGATATTTGGACTGCACTCGCTTGGTGCGTAGGTATCATGATCATCTCTTACTTTTTAGCTAGTAAAGCATTTAAACGTCAGTTAGGGTAAGTGAATTAAGTCATCCGAAATTATATATATTTGAAAAAGCACGGGAAGATTTTCCGTGCTTTTATTATGTATTGTGCTCTCATGGTAAAAAAATATGGGCAACAGGTAACGAATTAAACTCAATATTTTGAGGTTTAACCGATCACTGCTTATGGAGAATATAAACCTAACCGCTCTTGTAAATCGTTTAATATTTCTTCAGGCATTTCCCTGATTGTAATATCTTTCCCTAGGAAAAGTAGCCAATGTGTTATCTCTGTCACTTCATCGGAATTGTTAACATCGATAAATGTTTTTAAAATGGCTGTGGATTGGTAAGGGTTTGTATAAGAAATTGAAATTTTTAAAGGATGGTATTTTTTGTACTGGGCAATCGCTTTTGGACCAAGTTCAAGTACAAGGTTAATTGCTTCGTCCTTCTTATTGAGTTTTTCTAAAATCTGTTTCTTATTTAACCTCTTTTTCGTCGTGTACGGTTCGGTATTGATGAGGTCATCGACAGGAAACATCATCTTCTTTTCCTCTTTTAAGTCGAACCCTTCAATGATCCAATGGCTTTTTTCTTGATAAAGGTGTAATAGATAAATTGGGTAAGACTTGATTTCTTCTTCTTCTTCTTTGACGGTAATCAATAAATGTCTATCCAAAAGAAGGATTTGGATGAGTTTTTCTAACATAGGGTGGGGTAGGTCAGAAAGCTCAAGTAGATCGGGATTATGAGGGTTAGTCCCTTCAAAAAGCAAGAGTTGATTTAAAAGAACGAGGTCATCTTGCTGGATTTCTGAGATGAGTCCTAGTAGTTTTTCGGCTAAAGATTGGCGACTTTTTAAATAGGGAAGTTGTTGATTTCTTGTAGCCATAAAGGCAATAAAAAGAGCTTTGACTTCATTGTCAGTAAAGCGAACAACGGGCAGGATAGAATTATGCATGACAAAATATCCACCAGTTCTTCCAACTTCAGCGACAAGTGGCATGCCCATAGCTTCAATGTCTCTAATGTCTCTAATAGCTGTCGATCGTGATATGTTAAATTCTCGCATGATTTCAGTAATCGTAAAGTGGGAGCGATTGTTGATATACCGCATAATTGTATTAATCCGTTCAACTTTTTTCATTGGAGTCTCCTAAACAGTATCATTTTTTGACATGATTTAAGGATATTATAAACGTATCAGATGAAAAGATAAATCGTTTGATTCATTTTAAAAAAAGGAAGGTTTTGAATATGAAAAATTATACGATTGAAGAAAAAGATAGCTTTATTGTGTTAGGTATTGGAACTGAAATTAAGAGTGACTATACAAACTTTGCTGGAATAAATAAAGAAAAAGAAGACTTTTGGTCAGCTGTTAAAGAAGATGGAAGGTTGGACAGATTAAAAGCTTTAGCTACAAACGAATATATTTTTTCTGTGAGCGAAGCGGTGAATAATAAGATGATGTATTATGCTGGTGTCATGACAGAAGCACAAATAGAAGAAGAATCTAGAGTGATCCAGTTTCCGAAGGGAGAATACTTAGTAGTGAAAGGGGAAGACAAAACGGCTGAAGAGCTAAGTAATAAGTTGACTGGCATCGCCTTCGGTCAAGCTTTACCAGATGCAAAAGATTTTGCCTATGTTGGTGGACCGAATACAATGGTTGAGATGGGGCAGAGAGACGGTTTAGTATTTGGTGAAATGTGGATTCCAGTTGTTAGGAAGTAAAGTGATAAAAGGTACGAATATGGAAAGTAGAGGCTAACAATATTAAATTGTTGGTCTTTTTGACATAAATAAATTATTCATATGCTGCTACACATTATGTTCTGATGAAATGGAATAAAAGGGAATTAATGTAAGTTAGTGGCAGGGTGAATAAAAAAAGGATATTTGAGTTATTCATAGTAGTGTTTGTTTTTCTATTCCTTCATGTAAGCACATTTACTAATGAAAAATTTAACGATAAATTGGGTTCCTTTACTTTCGTTGTTCTATTTCTTATGGTTTATATTTACGCTATATTTATAGAACGGTATTTTGATGATATACAAAAGTGGGTTCGAAATATCACAATTTGTTTTGCTTTGTTAGTAGTTGCTGTAGTATCACTATGGATAGGTTACTTTTAAAGCCTTGTGATTAAGGAAATTTTGTTTTGTTATCTTTCCTTAACAACAAACAAGACGCCAACCAGATCATGGTAGCGCCTACGATAAGTACTATTGGTTTAATCATTAATAAGTATATCTGGACCCTTTTTCAACATATACGAGAAACCCGGAATAAATACGATACTAAATATAATAATGGAAGACCACATATTAAAATGAAATTTTTTACCTACAACTAAATAGTAGATGTTATGGACCAAGAAATTAGCACGCGGCTATAAAGAACGTGGTATGGCAGCGTATTCTGAATTACAACAGGCCGAATTTGCAGCAGAAGAGCATGGTTATTTTGCTATGCGTCATCAACGCGAAGTCGGAACAGGTTACTTTGATGAAGTGGCACAAGTGATTACGGGTGGAACTTCATCTACGACAGCGTTGAAAGGTTCTACGGAAGAATTGCAGTTTAAAGATGTGGAGAAAGTCTTAAAAAACATTGGCGTTTTGAACAAAAATTGCAGGTGTTTGTTGCATTTTAAATTATAATATAAGTAACTCTTTTTATTGATATATATCTGTCATTTCTTGTTACAGAATCCTTATTACAAGGATTCTGTTTTTTTGCATTAAATTTCTACAAACAAAAAAGATAAGATCGGAGAATTCAATCTTATCTTTAGTACAAGGAGTAACATAAGGGATAATCATCATATTTTTATCACGCTTTATTTGTAAATGTTTCAAATTAGAAAAGGTTAGCTCTTCACTTCACCCCAGCCAAAAACCTTACACCCAAAAACGAAGGGTAACTCAATTATCAAACTCATATTAAGTTTCAATCTTGCCTAAGCACCCATTAGGATATACAACTGATCATCTATTTTTCTTTACATAATCTCCAGATACAGTCCATATCAACTATAGATTCTTGTCTTATGCTAAATGTAGTTCCAAACAAAACAAGGAGGTAATGAAAAATGATTAAAACATTATTAGCAGGAGCACTTTTAAGTACAGGATTGGTAGCTGGGGGTGCAGTAGGTGCAGATGATGCGAAAATGAACAATTTAAAATCAAATGAAGATAGTTCAAATCAAGTAATTACACGGAGTGCAGATGGAACAACGTCTTTCTCACAAAACTTTGATGTACCTAAAGATGCAGTGCCAGCAACTCCTAATGGAGATGCAAAAACTGTTGAAAGAACAGAAGGTACAGGTTCTCAAGAAGGAAAAATGGTACCAACAAAAGAAGGAAATTAAATACTATATAGTTATAACGAAGAGCATCCAAAAAGTGGTGCTCTTTTTATATTATAGGGATCAACTGGTTTTACTCAATATAGAACTGTAGTGGAAATTTAAGCTAGAATATGGGTTACTGTCTCTTCAAATCAGGGTGTTTGAAGCACTAGTTTTGATGGTAACGTTACAACATAAACATTTTATTAGAGATTTTTTAAATTTACATACACTCTAGATAAACTACATATCAACTTCAGATACTTGTTTTATGATACAAGTAATCAAACAAAAGGAGGGCAATACAAAATGATTACAGCAGTATTAACAGGGCACTCTTTTAAGTACAGGAGATTATTAACAGGTGGAGAAAATGTTGAAGATGTACAGACAGAAAAACATATTCCGTATGAACAAAATGAATTGTAACAAACTCTAGAAAAGTACGATTCGAAGAAATTTGAGTTATAAAAAGAAAATAGATAAATTGACAAGAGAAAAGCACGTGTATATCACAGGTGCTTTTTATTTTCATTTTAATATAGGGCTTGAATTAAATTTTTACACTAAAATATATGGTAAAAAGGGAGGAGTTCATTGCACAAAGTTATTTATGGAATATTAATTTTAATTTATACTTTGTATTCATTTTTTGTAAGTGATGGAAGTGAAGTTGGGTTTATTATGGTGTTAACTATAGTACTTATCTTTTCTGTGGTTTTAGAAAAAGGAAATGCAAACAAAACGACTGATTAAAGGTCTTTTTGTTTGCGTTTTTTTAGTTGGCTATTAAAGTCCAGATGTTTTAGGGATAGCACCAAATCGCCATCAAGCTTAAAGAACGATTTATCCCCAAACAATAAATACGAGCAACATGCATAAAATTTTCGTTCTGGAGGTGGTATGAGATTTTGAGTTGATGGGCATGTGGTGCTCCCTCATACCCATCAACTTAAGAATTCAGAATTACCCCGAAATGAAAAAATGAGCATTTTTGTTACAAGTTAGCACAAAATTTCGTTCTGGGGGTACTATAAAATTGTAGCTTGATGGAGATTTGATGTTCCCCCTATAAAGGTATGGTTTTCGTACTTTTAAATACAATTATGTCACTTAAGTAATGTGAGCGTCGCTGCTATTACATTGTCCACAAATGAACGTTGGGGGCGAGATTTCATCATAACCGTTAGACCGATTAACGCTACAATCAGTGCCTGTGCCAAAGACTTTGCATCTGTGTTGAATTCCAGCTCACCTGATTGGATTCCTCGTTCGATCGTCTCCTGAAAAATGACGGCGAGGTACATTTGATGTTCTCTGGTCAAAATTTCAAATCTCTCATCATGAGGTGCTAGTTCAACCATTGTATTGATACAAAAACAACCTTTACTAAGATCCCCTGCGTATTCTTCATTGACGACATCGGCAAAGAAAATAGAAAATGCCTCTTTTACAGAGGAGTGACTTTGAAGCCTATTTCGTATATCAGAGGCCCGAGACATTGTATACCTGCGAAGTGCGGCTTCAAATAATTCTTTCTTATCTCCAAAAGTCGAATAAATACTAGGACGTTGAATGCCCATTCTGGAAGTAAGATCACTTAATGAGGTAGCCTCATATCCTTTCTCCCAAAATAACTGCATTGCTGCATCTAAAACTTGATCCTCATCAAATTCACGGGTTCTTGCCATTAAGAATTCTCCTCTTCAAACTTTGATTTTATTAATTGTTTTAGGATAGGTGTGTAGGTAATTACAATTATTTTTTTAATTACCAGACAGTATGTAATTATTATATAATTAGCCATTCTTCATGTCAAATTAAGCTCCATTAAGTTAATGTAACATTAACTTTAGTGTAAAAATCGTTGACAGAATGAATAAGGCTAAGTTATATTTACCAGTAATCATATTGTACCGAACGGTATGTTATGATTAAAAATCTAATGTGATTGGAGGTCAAGGTATGTTCAAAACAGAGACAAATATAGAAGATGATCCACTCTACACTAAGATAAGTCATAAATCTTCCATAACAAAACCTAATTTGAATCAACAGCCATCCATGTCTCACGCTTTGGCATTATTGTTTGCGGCTGCCTGTGGAATGTCTGTTGCCAATATTTACTTTGCACAGCCGTTGCTTGATCAACTATCTAATGAGTTTGGTATTAACCATTCCATTATTGGTGTTGTTATTACCGTTACACAAATTTTTTATGGAGTGGGCTTACTGCTACTCGTACCACTTGGAGATTTGCTAAACCAGCGACATCTAATTGTCGGTCAGATGCTATTATCTACAACAGCTCTGGTTATAGTTGGTACTGCTTCCTCCAGCATGGTACTTTTCGCAGGTATGGCTTTGGTGGGTCTGCTTGCAGTTGTGACACAGACTCTCGTGGCGTTTGCAGCGACCATCGCTTCCCCTAGAGAAAGAGGACGTGTCGTTGGCATTGTAACAAGTGGAATTGTTATTGGTATACTTCTTGCACGTACTTTTGCTGGTATATTAACAGATGTTGTGGGATGGCGTTCTGTATATCTATTTTCTGCTGCGCTCATGCTTTTGATGGTTTTTATGTTTATAAAGATGTTGCCCAATGTTGAGCGCGAGGTAAAATCGCTATCCTACCCTCAGTTGATTAGATCGGTGCTTACTTTATTTATTCAAGAACGAACGTTACGCGTTCGCTCCGTTCTAGCCATGCTGATTTTTGCTGATTTCAGCATTTTGTGGACTTCACTAGTACTGCCACTTAGTACACCGCCAATTGCTCTATCTCATAGTGCAATTGGTGCATTCGGTCTTGTAGGTGTGGCTGGAGCCTTAGCTGCGGCACGGGCAGGGAAATTGGCCGATCAAGGTTACGGACAACGAACGACAGGCATTGCTTTAGCTCTATTATTGATTTCATGGTTGTTCATCAGCTATATGGAGCAGTCATTAATCGCATTAGTGATAGGGATAATTCTACTTGATTTGGCCGTACAAGCAATACATGTCACGAATCAAACCATGATTCTTCCATTGCATACAGAAGCACGGAGTCGACTTACTGCTGGATATATGGTTTTTTATTCTATCGGCAGTGCTGGTGGTTCAATTGCTTCGACTCAAATATACGCACACTTTGGCTGGGGAGGGGTTTCCTTACTCGGAGCCTCTGTCAGTGCTTTCGCTCTTCTTTTTTGGGCTATGACCAGACGAGTTAAGATTTTATGAAATAAACGTGTGTTAGCCAATATGAGAAACATGTTACTTCCATAAAGGAAATGATTAATTTTTTTGACTTAAAATCTAATTAGACTAGGAGAGATAACAAATGGAAATAGGTATTACGTCTTTTGTAGAAACGAAACCAGATGTTCATAGTGGTGAAGTGATAAGTCACGCACAGCGATTGCGTGAAGTTGTTGAAGAAATCGTTCTTGCTGATCAAGTAGGACTTGATGTGTTTGGTGTTGGTGAGCACCATAGGGAGGATTATGCAGCATCCTCTCCAGCGATGGTTCTATCAGCGGCGGCACCACAAACGAAAAAGATACGGCTTGCGAGTGCAGTAACCGTGCTTTCTTCAGCTGATCCTGTGCGTGTTTTTCAGGATTTCTCTACACTGGATGGCATTTCAAATGGACGTGCAGAGATTATGGCGGGTCGTGGTTCCTTTATCGAATCTTTTCCACTGTTTGGTTATGAATTGAAGGACTATGATGAACTGTTTGAAGAACATTTGGACCTACTGCTCAAAATACGTCAGTCCGAAAAAGTGACTTGGGAAGGCAGACATCGACCGGCAATCAATAATTTAGGTGTGTATCCAAGACCTGTTCAAAATCCTTTACCGATATGGGTTGGTAGCGGTGGGAATCAGGAATCTGCTATCCGTGCCGGTTTTCTGGGATTACCACTTATGCTGGCGATTATTGGTGGTAGCCCAATGCACTTTGCACGAATTGTACAACTATATAAGAAAGCGGCGGCTCACGCTGGTCATGATGTATCAAAACTTCAGGTGGGGTCTCATTCGATTGGATTTGTTGGAGAGAATACGGAATTGGCAGCAGAGACATTTTTCCCTTCCACTCAGGCAGGCATGAATAAACTTGGTAAAGAGCGGGGGTGGCCTTATTATGATCGTTCCAGCTTTGATACTGCACGAAGTTTTGAAGGGGCGTTGTATGTTGGTGATCCAGATACGGTCGCCGAAAAAATCATCCATCTTCGTAAGCATGTAGGGATTACACGCTTTATGATGTATGTACCATTAAGTACCATGCCACATGATCAAGTCATGCGTGCCATAGAATTGCTTGGAACAGAAGTTGCCCCTCGTGTGAGAGAGGAAATTGCCAAATGGGAAGCTGAAGGAGAACAGGAGACACATCTATTCCGCTAATTATTCGATAAGGATTGCATCAAGTCTCATTATTTAACTGGAGGAATTTATATGAAAATTGACAGTCGAGTATTACCAGAATTAAAACAGGCTTTCTCACAATTTCCAGGCTTTCAATTAGAGGGGGATTTAGAGGTGAGTCGAAGTCTCTTGTCGAATCCACATTTGGAAAAATCAGAGCTTGTACACATGACCAAGCGAATGATTCCTGGCGCAGCCGGCGAGATGTTAGTTAAAATTTATGAACCCGTTGAGAAAAATCTTGATAAACTTCCAGCTATGCTGTGGATTCACGGTGGTGGATACGTAATGGGCCACCCTGATATGGACGATGTTTTGTGTGAACGCTTTGTTCAGACTGCTGAATGCGTTGTTGTGTCTGTCAATTATCGACTTGCGCCCGAAAACCCTTATCCAGCGGCTATTGAAGATTGTTATGCAGGCTTGGTTTGGATGACAAATGAGGCAGACTCGCTTGGAATTGATGTAAATCGAGTTGCGATCGCCGGCGCAAGTGGAGGCGGTGGGCTAACAGCAGCGCTTGCATTAATGGCTCGTGATAAAGGAGGTCCATCTATTATTTTTCAGATGCCGCTGTATCCGATGCTTGATAGCCACAACATAACACCATCAAGCTATGAGATTATAGAAGAAAATGCAACATGGAATAGATCAAACAATTTAACGGCTTGGAATATGTACTTAGGAAAGAAGAACGATACTAACGAACAATCTCCCTATGCCGTACCTTCGAGAGCAGACAACTTAGCAGGACTACCGCCAACTTATACATGTGTAGGTCAACTCGATTTATTCCGAGATGAAATTATTGAATATGTAACACGACTTGCACAAGCAGGAGTAGATGTTGAATTTCATCTCTACCCCGGCTGCTTCCATTGCTTTGAAGTACTTGTGCCTGAAGCCGAAGTGAGTCAGCGTGCCAGTCAGAATTATTTTGATGCGATGGCACGGGCGCTTCATCCATAACTTATCTTAGTTCAGTCATCGGGGTGTTCAACTGAAGGCATGAGTGATAGCTCTAAATTTATTCGATGAGTAGAGATTACAGAAAGAAGTACAAATAGTGCCACCATATACTTTAAATTTTGCCCCTTACTCATTGATTAAAAACAGGAAATACTGCAAAGGTGGAATAGTTAACCAAGGTGTCAAAATAGTGTGCTAGCAATTCAACTTTTTTACTGCAGTTACGATGATAAGCACAATCAACACTTTGGAGCGTTTTTTTTCGTAAGTCGAGTTACTTTTTTAATCGCATTCATACTAAACAGCAGCAGGAAAGGGCGCCAATTGAACATTGGCACCGTTTATAAGAAGCGATAGACTGCATCCTTAGCTGGATCTTCATTTCAAGCTCGGAAAAAATAGAATTAAGTTCTTTTGGTAGTTGATGATATTGGTTATTTTGAGCTATTGTAGTTAAGGCACCTCTTCTGTGGTAGTGATTTCTAGGTAATCTCACTATAACAAGAATCGAGGTGCTTTTCATTTTACTCAAGTTGTACAGTACACAATTGATAGACTCTAAATTCAATATTGCTAAATCTCCCAGCTTATTTTATAGGTGCGAAAGTTGAGTTATTTAATTCCCATCTTAATGAAGAATTATTGAAATATATTTCTCCATTAGAATGGGAACACATTAATATTCTAGGAAAATACCGATTTAGTATAAAAGAAATTGCATCATTAGACTCCCTACAATCACTACAAACGACTTAACAGTAAAAAGCCAATTATTCTCTTAGAGTACCGGAAATCGGCTTTTTCTTATGAAATTTTGCTTAGCGTACGAAATTCGCGTTTTGATGGTGCTACCCCATTATGCTGAAACGGAAAAGAACATCTGTGGAACTAGTGGTGACAATAGAGTTGTTCCACAAATGAGACAGAAGAATAGTGTGCCCTATCTAAAGGAATTGTGATATTACGATTGTATAAACTGTATCTATTGAAAATAGAACAAATAAAAGCTAAATAACAATAATATAATCTCTTTTCTAGATATGCATTTATCAAGAATCAAAGAACTTAATACCACTTAGTACAAAAGCATCAGAACTAGGGCTATAACCAACTAACTTTCTTGTTCCTTCAATATCAATTCGTTTAAACCTGTTGTTAGATACACCATGTAAAATTGAAAATGGAGGTAAGTTCTTTGCCGTCATCGACTTTAAGAGAAGGTCCATAAAATCTTCTGGGTTTAAGTATGTACTCATATCTCTAGCTGTTAGTGGTTTACCGTATGGATTATTATACGAATAGCAAGACTTTGTAACCCTTCTTCATAAGCAAAGTAAGAAGCAACAGCCTATGCGAAACACTTACTTACCCCGTACATATTTTTGGGTCTCGTGGGTGAATAAGCATGTGGTTGATAATCCAAAGGATAGCCTTCAATTGTTTGAGCACTGGGAGCAACTATCACTTTGGATACATTATTATCACTAGCAGCTCTAAAAATATTATAGGTTCCCTTTATATGATTTTCTAATAAGGAGCCATAAAAATCAGCATTTGGCGAAGGATTACCTGCCAAGTGTATAACTATATCTATCCCTTTCGTAAATTCTTGACAAGCAGCTAAATCAGAAATATCTAAATATATGATTTCATGATTTATATCTTTAAAAGTTTCTAAAGCAGATAAGTTAATATCTGCTAGCCGTAACTAGTAATTCCCTTGCTTATCTAGGAATCTTGTAACATCTTGGCCAATCTTACCTGCAGCACCTGTAACTAAAATTTTTTGCATTTCACTTTATCCTTCCATAAAAAATATATCCCTTGTCAAGGGTCATATAATAGAGCATGCACTTATTGTATGTTGGTAATGGCATTAAATAAAACGAAGAAATATAATGGAGGCATGAATAAAATTCATGAGGAGGACCATAGTTCACTTAAATTAACAAATAATGATTTGGAACGAATGTGCAATCAAAGTTGACACGGCATTTACGCATTTGATGAAAAATAATTAGTGGGTATGGGACGTGTTATTTCAGATGGTGTAATTACTGGAGTAGTTTGGGGAATATGTGTTCTACCAATCTATCTGTCCGAAGGAATCGCCGCCATGTACAAATAGCGCTGGGAAATTGAATCATTTTTCCGCTGGATTTAGCTGAATTTGAACGTTTCCGTATTGTTTGGTACAACATCCAATGCGTTGTTCAATCAGTTATTCACAGCTATAATTGCCTATGCTTTGCTGAAATTTCTTCGTGCACAAGGCCAAAAGACAAAATAAACGCTTGTCATTTGCAGGTTTCACACGCCTGTTTTTTTGTGAAGCCTTGTCAATTGAGTGGAAAATTAGTTTGAAAGAAACACTTGAATTCTACAGGTCGATAAATCAAGAAACTGTATTACTTTGGTTAATCAACATACGTGTTAATTTATAGTATAATGATTGCTTGAAATAATGCGGTGGAAAACAGGGAAAAGAGGGAAACGATGCCTACTATACTAGTTGCTGACGACGATGCGAACATTCGCGAACTCGTCTGTTTATTTCTACGCAACGACGGATTCGCAACAGCTGAAGCAGCGGATGGCAAGGAAGCACTGGCTGTCTACATCTCAACGAATGTCGATCTTGTCGTACTTGACATTATGATGCCGATTATGGATGGTTGGACGTTAAGCAAGGAGCTCCGAAGAGCCAATCCTGATCTACCTTTACTTATGCTGACTGCGAGAGGAGAAACATGGGAGAAAGTGAAAGGTTTCGAACTTGGGACGGACGATTATTTAACCAAACCATTCGATCCGTTAGAGTTGACGGTTCGTGTTAGGGCACTACTCAAACGATACAAGATTGGCTCCACGCAGACGATCCATTTAGGGAACGTCATCCTTGATCGACAGACCTATAAGGTGATGAAAGGGACGGAGTCGCTTACGTTGCCGCTAAAGGAGTTCGAATTGCTGTATAAGCTCGCTGGAACACCCGGACAAGTCTATACGCGCGTGCAGTTGATCGATCAGATTTGGGGTATCGATTACGCCGGAGATGATCGAACGGTAGACGTACATATTAAACGGCTGCGTGAACGGTTCGCGACAACACCCGATTTTCGGATCGAAACGGTGCGCGGGCTTGGGTATCGGCTTGAGGTTTATGAATGATCAGATCCTTATATATACGTGTTGTCCTGACATTTTTAGTCTCCATCATCGGGGGCACGATCATTTCTTTTTTGGTGTCAACTTGGATATTCGAGGATAAATTGAACGAAAACGCTCAAATCAACTTACGTAACTTTGGCCAAGACATCGTCCGGATTTACAAGACCTTTCCGTTACGTGAAGCGGACTTGTTCGTAAGTGAAATGAAGCAGCTCGATTCTTATTATATTCGAATTTACGAAGCAACGGGTCAGTTCAAGTCTTACGGTAAACTTCACGGACACAAACCTGCGCCTGTGACGATGGAGCAACTAAAGAAAGTATTAGATGGAGGTGTTGTTCAGGACACTCCTAATGGTATTGCCACGGTCCTCTTAGGGCTACCGTTGAAAACGGAAATGGGAACGAAAGCGATATTTTTGGAAGCGCTCGCCCCTCCTTCAGCCTCTTTTGTCACAAAGTGGGCAGTGGTCTTTGCAACATGTTCGTTGATTGCAGGAAGCTTATTGATTCTAGTTGCCTCTGTATTCCTGGTAAGACCGATAAAAAAGCTGACAAAAGCGACCAGGCGGATAGCATCTGGAGATTTCAACGTCAAGTTGAATATTAAGCAAACGAGTGAGCTGGGTACTTTGGCTCGCAGCTTCGAAGAAATGATGCACGATCTGCAGCAACTTGAGCAGATGCGCAGGGAATTCGTAACGAACGTGTCGCACGAGGTTCAGTCTCCGCTCACTTCGATATCCGGTTATGCTCTAGTGCTTAAGCAAGTTGACCTCTCAGAATACGAACGAAGCCGTTATCTTGATATTATCATCGCTGAAGCGAAAAGGATGTCCAAAATGAGCGATAACCTGCTAAAGCTGAGTTTTCTTGAATCGCAGTCAAAGCAACTGCGGCTCGTCACGCTCAGCCTCGATGAACAAATCCGACGGATAATTGTGGCGCTCCAGCCACAATGGTCTGCTCGCGATATACATTTCGAGCTTGATTTACAGACAGTTAAAGTAACGGCTGATCATGACCTGTTAAATCAGGTTTGGACGAATATCCTCAGAAATAGCATCAAATTTTCCGAGGATGCCGGCGTGATTAACGTAAGCATCAAACAAGATACCAAAAACGTGACAATCCTAATATCCGACACTGGTATTGGTATTCACCTTGACGACCAGAAGCGTATATTCGAGCGTTTTTTTAAGGCTGATCGTTCCCACAGTCGCAAGTATGACGGAAGTGGTATGGGACTCGCTATCGTTAAACAGATCGTGTCGCTTCATCAAGGTGACATCCGAGTGAAAAGTGAACTTGGTCAAGGAACGACCTTCATTGTCACTTTGCCAATCACTACACCAACAGATTAGTTAGATTCATTCTCTATGCTACGACTCATATGCAAGCTTACTTGCATATGAGTCGTAGCATTTTTTTTTGCAGTTCATATTCAGTTCATATTGTCGTCATGGTGAGTACATCTTCATTGATTAAGTTTTCATTACAGGCACATAAAGGAAGGCAAACAGATCAGGACAGGAGAAGATGACAGTGACACAACAAGAGGAAAAGAAAACGCTGAGTGGAATGAAAATAAAGAAAGTGCGAAGCATCTTACTTAAAACCATAGGAGCAATCGTTCTAGCCATTGTACTTTTTTTAGGTATTGTTTATATCGTAAATGTGATGAGTAGTCATTCGGAGCAAAAACGAATAGTGCCCTACGGGCAGCACGTATCTGTAGACGGGAAAAACATGAATGTATTAATTCAAGGCGAGGGCGAGGAAACAATCGTGCTCCTGCCTGGTTATGGAACAGCTACTCCAGGGCTTGATTTTAAGCTTCTTATCGATGAATTATCTCCATTTTACAAAGTTGTTGCGGTAGAGCCTTTCGGTTATGGATTAAGTGATGAAACTGTAAAAGAGCGAACCACGGAGAATATGGTAAGTGAAGTTCATGAAGCTCTACAGCAGCTTAATATTAACAGATACATGCTCATGGGCCACTCCATTACAGGTATTTATGGAATTGATTATGTGAACAAATATCCAAACGAGGTGACTGCATTTGTCGGAATCGATAGCAGTGTTGCAACACAACCGGGTATGGATATCAATTTCCCATTAAAAACGTTTGCATATCTCAAAAAATCAGGTCTCTTAAGATTGGCTATGAAAATTAGTGCTGACCCCTATGCTGGACTGGCATTTGATGAAAAAACCGTAGAGCAAATGAAAATGATTTCGAATAAAAACATGTATAATGACACAACCTTGAATGAGATGGACCATATTTCGTCTAATTTTAAAGGGGCTCAAGGTTTAATCTTCCCTAAAAATCTTCCACTTCTTCTCTTTGTACAAGCGAATAATGAAGATGTAGCAGGATGGATACCTCTGCATGAAGGGCAGATCAAAGACTCGGTACATGGAAAAGTAGTAACCATGGATGGATCACATTATTTACACCATACCAAATTCAAAGAAATCGCTGAAAACGTTAGACTATTTATAAAAGAAGTAAAGTAAGTGTTCAGAGAAAGGTTCATTCGTTATTTTATGCATTTGTCTACAGTCTGCAAGACCATCATTTCGATGGTCTTTTTTATGTCCAAACAGTTGTATATTTCCAAACCAAGATTATACTTTCGCCTGAAAGATATTGGGTTGCATTTTCATATTAACTAACGAGGCAGGTGTGCGGCCGAGCCTAGGTCGTATCATATAACGGGTGGGATTCCCGTCGAGTAAGAACTAGCCATTCGCTCGTAGCGAGTCTTGGAGGGCTAAAGGTAACTTTAGTCTTTAAGCGTAAACAGTTAGGTGGCGGATTTGCTTTACTGATCGTTCTATTCATCCTGTTAATCATTATAGGATGTAGTTGTTGGGGCGGCGGTAGCGGCGGATTCGGTTACTAAAAAAAGGGGCACTCATAAGAGTGTCTTTTTTCTCAATATAAGAACCCTAAGAATATGATATTATTTTAATGCAAATTCCCTTTTGTGCAATGAGATAGTAATGCCCAATAAAAAACCCACCTATTTCCGTAGGTGGGCCTTATCTTTATTACACAATATCAAAGTATACTCTCTTTTTCTCGTGAATTTTATGTAATTATACATATTTGTAAAAACTACATAAAATAAATATTACATGTAGTAAAATATAAATTGTGGACACGTTCTATAAAGCTGATTCTCCGATTAGAAGGCGTAACACATTTCAACCATATAGGTGTGGCGTTGCTTTAATCTAGCCAAACAAACGATCTTGATTCTCTTGTATTTGTACACTAACAATCTGTTGAAAATAAATGATTCTGTTTTATAGGACGTGTTTACTTAATGTCCAATACATATTATTAAATTAAAGTGGTTCAAGTCGGAGGAAGGCACCTTAGGGTGTCTTTTCTTTATGGGGTCTCATCACATCGCCATCAACTAAAAAAATATATATAACCCCTAAAAAGGAATTTTATATATTTTCAATTTGAAGAGATCAATTTTCTCGTTTGAGGTATTTGTTTACCTTATCATGAGGACAATAAAGTGTTTTATACTATATTTTTTGAAATATCAGTAAGTTATTCGATGAATTAATAAGTTACTATTAATCTATAAATAGTAACAGTGCAGTAATCCAAAAGAAAAATGCTCAAATCGATAAATAGGGGAGAATTCTAGATGAAGGTAAATCAGAATATTGTTTTAAAAATTATTGGGTTAGAATTTTTATTAATGATTTTTTACACGCTTAACGGGGCCTATCAAACTATTACTAAGCCATCCAGTCCGGTATTACAATTTATTGGACTTGTTCTGTCCTTACTTATCGTAAATAAGCAATCAATTATTATGAACATTACTTTCCACACTTTTAATAATTTCTTTAATTTTATGGGGAATGTTCAAGCCTCGTCGCTTTTTGCATATATTATTATTGCAATTTTATTCTTCTACACCATATATTTATGGAAACGTGCTAATAAAAAAGAGTGTATTTGGCAGGAAATAAATATAGCAGTTTGAGTTGTGATATTACCTTTTCAGTATAGAGGGCAGCCTGGTACCGCAATATTACCTTTAAAGGGGCTTGCTGCATGCTCATCAACTTAAGAGGTTAATTGTTCCACTAAAATGAAAAAATACGTTATTCTTTCTGTAGAATCATAGGAAAGGATGGCGTTTTTTTCATTCTAGGGGGCATTTCTTTTTATTAGCTTGATAGCGATGTGGCGGTACCCCATTAATAGAAAACTACTGCAAGAGTTATAGTTTTATGTTTTTATTTCCCTTTTGGCATTTATCTTTTAATCAGATGAATGTTTTTTTAGTACATAATAAAAAAATAACCAGAAAAACTGTCACAAAATCCGTTTTTCTGGTTTCTCTATAATACAGGCATCAAATTGAAAGTGAGGTTTAAACTAACATGTTAACCATAAAAAATGAAGAAAGTCATGCTTCTGATATGCCTTTTGAAGGTTTATTTAAGCAGTACTATGCTTATGCTGTGAAACAGATTATATGGATTGTTAAAGATCAATCTATCGCTGAAGAGTTAGCACAAGAAGTATTTTTACAATTATATCGTAATGACTGGAAAGTAATTGAAAACATACCTGGATGGTTGATTAAATCTTCTACTTATGTAGCTTATAACCATTTGCGATCTGAAAAAAGGCAACAAGCGAAGATTGATAAAGAAATACAATACCATGAAGTACAAAATGTTTCATCATTAGACGATGATTGGATAAGAAAAGAGGAAATTACAAAGGTACAAACGATACTAAATAAAATGAATGATCGAGAACGAACCCTTTTACTAATGAAATTCTCTGGTTTTCAATATAAAGAAATTGCAGAAATACTTCAAATTGAAATATCTTTTATTGGAACATTATTGGTCCGAGCCAAAATGAAATTTCGCAAGATTTATAAACAAATGGAGGAGGCATAACAAATGAAATGTTATGATATCGGATTTATTCAAACATATATTGATGGAGAACTTCCTCATGATATAAGAAAGGAATTCACAATGCATCTAGATACATGTGAAGCATGCCAAGATTTATTAGTAGAAATCAGCAAATTAAATCAATGGGAAAGCGTAATGCTAGATGAAGAATCTGCAAATTCACCACAAGAAATCAAAATTGATATAGAACAAGCATGGAAAACATTTGAAAGTCGTTCCAAGCTAGACAATGTTTCTAATATAAATCACAAAAAACAACAGAAGAAGGGACTCTTTACAAACATGAGTAAAAAATCAAAACGTTTTATGTATACAGCAGTAGCTGCAGCAGCACTTTTCACAACTGCAATGATTCCACAAGTACAAGTAGCGGCTACAAATGTTGCCTCATATTTTTCTGATGCAATTACAAATGATAAAGTTGTAAATGAAGGAATACAAGATGAAAATGGTGTCACACAAGATATGATGAAGAATGGTAAATATATTCCTATTGATGAAAAAATTACAGATCAAGGTATTACTGTACATTTCAAAGAATTATATATCGCAGATTCACGTATATCAGTTCATTATAGAATGGAAAAAGCTGACGGAAGTTTAGTACCATTTGAATTTGATACATCAGGATTAGAGCTCGAAAGTGATGGTAAAATTAATGGGCAACAAGAGGAAAACCCTGAGATTAAACATGAAGGGAGACTATCATTTATCCATGATTCAGATGACCGTCTTCCTTTTGAACTTATGGCAGCAGGTAAAAAATTAAATGATGTAGGCATTCGTGATAATGATAAACCCGAAGGTGTTGCTACATTTGTTATAGTTACTGGAGGAAAAGACGATTTTAAACAGCCCCTTACTTTAGATGTAAATATAAATAGAATTGGAAAAGTAATTGGATCTTGGAAAGGTGAAATTCAAATTGATACTTCACATCTGAAAAATAATACTAATTAAAATGAAAAAAAGAATAGAACAATATGTATCTAATGCTCAGTTTATATGTTTTCTTGTTTTCGTTACATTTATTTCTTATATAGTTTTTACTGTATCTTTTATTTATGATTTAAGTTTATAACCTTAAATCAATCATTTAAGACCATTACAAGAAAAACCTTCCTAAAAAGTAGGGAAAAAAATAACCGGTCCCTTAACGTATAAGGAATCGGTTATTTTGTATCTGAAATGTGTCTAAACTTACAATTTTCTTTTTTGATATGGTTCCCCTATAGAGAAAGAATTTTTTCGTTTAGGGGGTACTTCAAAACCTTGACTTGATGGCAATGGGGTCCCGCCAACATAACGCGAATTTCGTATGCTAAGGAACTTTTTATTTGAAAAACTTGGTTTTCCGTACATTAAGAGTGTTCCATAAACGATATTTGATGTTTGATATAAAACTTTGTTTTTGGTCATGAGTTTTTGAACTGAATTTTAAACATATTTCAGTCAGTTTTGATAGATATAAATAAAGTTCCTTAAATGACCGTTTTAGGGACTATTTGGACTGGTTAGTCAACATGTGATACCGCCAGCATTTCGAAAAAAACATGCTAAGCAAATTAAATAAGAAATAAGCAGGTTTTTATCACGTTAAGAGTAAACCGATTTATGAAAAATAAAATTCTTAAAAAATGGAGAGCCGATACCATAAACCTGCATTATTAATGTAGAATTTCGATGTTGGCTCTTTATTTACTAAAATAGCAAGTTAGTGAATAAATTGTTCATATTTTTTCGAGAGGAGGTTAAACAATGAGAGCGCCGTATCAAGTATTGATATTTCCTTATATAAAAACTGATGATTCCATTCAATATGGCATTTTTAATCGAAGTGATTATGGTTATTGGCAAGGAATAGCTGGTGGTGGAGAAGATGGTGAGACTCCTATTGAATCAGCAAAACGGGAAACGTTTGAAGAGGCTGGTATTATAAGAGAATGTCCCTATATAAAACTAGATTCTGTGTCTTCACTACCAGTAGAGGATGTAGTCGGTGAATTTCTTTGGGGAGAAGATGTTTATGTAATAAAAGAATTTTCTTTTGGAGTTAAAGTTCCTACAAAAAATATTAAATTATCTAAAGAACACTTCAAGTATAAATGGTTGTGCTTTGAGGAAGCCGTAACGCTTTTAAAATGGGATAGTAACAAAACAGCTTTGTGGGAATTAAACAAAAGGCTGTTAAAATAATTTAAGTGTTAGTTAACAAAGCCGATAATAGAAATCACACATTAAACATATATTTATACGCTTTGTTACTACACGCTAAGGAATAGTAATAAAAAGATGATGCCGATAAAACTATATAAAAACCAAAAGAATCCTAAGATGGGGAATGTTTTATGAAAATTAAGCATAGTAAACCTCCTTGGGTATATAAAGGATTATAATACATCGTTGGTCTATTTAAAATACTAACCATGAATTGGATGGCATTAGGCATGGTTAAACTAATAGAAATGATACATTAAACGTATTTAATGAGTCTGCTAGGTATAAAGATAATTGATAATCATACAATGATATGGAAGGGCCTTTTCTAACGTGTTAGTTACCTCAACGTATATGTATCTCTTGGCGCCTGGGCGAGGGTGCTTTTTTTATTGCACATTTATAATATGGACAAGCATAATATTATGTAACAGGACGAGTTCTTCGTGTCCTATTCAATGCTCAGGATCAACCCCAATTCACATTGAGAGCACCAATAGAGAGGGTGCTCTCTTTTTATTGAATCTACATTTATTTTTATGCCTAATGAATTCGCTAAGTGGATACTATTTCATGTAAAATGGTGATTTTATTTATATTTTGGATAGATTTTTTGCGAAATATGTAACTAGAGCCGTATTTAAATTGAAATATGATACGATAGTTGTATATATACATTTAGATGGTAAGAGGGGATAAAAGTTGATGAAAAACCATATAAAAGTAAATGGAAAACTCCTTCAAACAAATATATACAATTTTAATTTTTTTGGAGGCGTTTTTCAATAAGTTTTGCTTTTTCATTCACTTTTGTTGTATATGTGAAATCACCGTAACAATATGGATATCTAAAATTTTGTTTATTTCCACCACAAGTGTATGTAGCTGGATTCTGATCAACTTTCAACTTAGAAAACTGTTTAGCTGTATCTTCCGAGTGTTGTTTAGCTTCTTGATTGGCAATAAAATCAATATAGCCTGGCCCCATATTATAGCTTTGAATAATTGTCTCCATACTAACACCTTTTTCTTCTCCATATCTATACATTTGAACAAAGTGCTTTACCCCTTGTTTAATGCTCAAGTTTATCTCTTGGATTTCATTTGGCTTTAATCCAAGTGATTCGGAAGATTGCATAGGGTCGTTGCCCTCACCCCTACTCTCGTGGTACATAATTCCTAGTAAAATTGCTGTTTTTTCTCCCAAATTATATTTTTCTAATTCTTTTTTCATGATGGGCTCATATTGCAATAAACGTTCCTCGGTAGCAAACGCTTTATTTTTTTGAGTATTGGTTTTGTCATTAAAATATAGTATCCCGATTATTGTTCCTAACCCTAAAATACTAATAAAGAATAATATAATAGTTTGTACTTTTCTCTTATTCTTCAAATATTACTCCTCCTTTTACAAGAAACCCTATTTTCAATGGTGGCTGGTTATTAAAAAAATTCAATAATTCTCTATTTCCCAGCTTTTTTAGACTCGAAAATTTTTTTCTAAATGCTAAGTTTAATAGAAAAATTTAAAGATAAGGTAAAGATAAGATAAAGATAAAATAAAGTCTATTTTTTAGGGTATCCATTATGTGTTCTAAAGGCTTCAGATTCAAGTGATATATTACCTACATAACCCATAAGAGAGAAGGAGGTAAGCAAAATGTCACTTGAAACAGACATAATTCTTTCTTTCTTTATTAGATATAAAACTGTGGATGGCCCATCATTCGGAAATTAGTCGCTTAAAAATAAAAAAAAAATTAAAATCAGAACCGTACCTCAATAAGTCTTCAAGTGTTAATAAAAGAAAACTATATAAGGTGAGAGAATAAAGATTCAATACCAATGATTATCAATAATTGAAGTGCTAATGATTATAATAAAAAAGAACCTTCAATAGGTTCTTTTTTATAGTTGGTAAATACGTTATCAACAATAGATGGTAATAAAGATAGAAATTTAGACACTTTTTATTAATGGGCTAAGTTTTCTTAGGAAGAAATCTATTTCTCATGACTGATCGCTAGATATAACAGGATATATCATTTGTTAATTTGGGTGGGTGATTTAGCTTTTTGAGTTTACCACACTAAAATTTAAATTTTGTTTAGGGACAAAATGTTACATTCTGAATTAACAGAAAATTAATGTGGTAAAAATCCTATTAAATCTTTTATCAGGTAGCTCATATTTCTTTGGCCTTATTTTCATGGTATTACCGAACGTTTATATGTCTCTAAGGGAAAGAAATACTTTAAGTTTTATTACCATCTAATGTTTGATTAAGATGGTAACATGAAAATAAAACGTTTACAACTAGAAAATAAAGAAAAAATATAAAAATTCGACTTTTTTCGACATTACGACTATGAGAGAAAGAATCTAAATTAAGTAAATCTTATATTTAGAGGGGATATTTACCTTATACATAACGGTTAAAACATTTGCAAATGTTTCACGAGTAATTAAAAACGTCGAATATAAAATTATATTGTGACAATTTTAAACGAACATACTTTATAATTCATACTTAGACTAATAAATTAATTACTAATAAATTAAATAAGCTATATTTAATAGAGTATAATACGAAATATTTAACTTAAATATTCCATATTATATATAATTATGAATCATTTAACATATTAGTTGCGGAAAATTTTGTCATAAGATAATTTAAATATTAAGCACAGAAACATTTCAAAGAAAAAGAGCTATTTTAAAATGTACCCTAAAAACGTTTTTCCTAAAAAGTAGTAAGATTTTGCAAAACGTTTCTGTGCCTAATTAGATGAAAATAATATAATAAATTATTTAAAAGAGATAAAAATAAGTTGCTTTATGGAGAAATATACATCCCATACTATTAGAATTATGTCAAATTGTAGTTTGTAAATTACATTTCAAAGTATAAAAGGGGCATTTATTGCATAAAAAAGTAGCTGTACAAAAGTACAGCTACTTTTTTCTTGAAAACATTATTATGCAAATAGCATACTTAACGTAAACTTGCGCTTAACGGTACTTGTGAATAAATTGTGAAATTGCTACTCTATGTTTCTAACTAACATTTTTGCACCAGAACCATATAAAAAGAGGACGAATAGTTACGTCCTCTTTTTATATGGGTATATTAGCCACAAAATAATATCATTTAAATAAATCTTCTATTATATTAGCAGGGGATAGTGATAGAAAAGTGTGTTCCTTTTCCTAGTTCACTTTCTATCTCTATATCTCCGTTTAATTCTTTAATAATACTGTACGCAATCATAGTACCAAGCCCAGTACCTTTTTCTGTTGTTGAATAAAATGGCAAGGCAATACGTTTTATTTGTTGGGAAGACATTCCTATTCCTGTATCAATGATATCAATTACAATATTATCTTTTATTTTTTGTATATTTATTTGTAATACGCCACCATTTTTCATAGCCTCAATTCCATTTTGTATGATGTTGGTTAGACATATTTTTAATTTTTCAGGATTAGCATTTATGTAAAGGGAATCTGTTGTAATATGCTGTTTTATTTCAACATTATATGAAAGAGCGAGTGGTGAAATATTATCTTTCACTTGATTTAATATGTAATTAATATTTAGTTCCTCTTTTATAATATTTTGTGGTTTGGTTAAAGATAAATAGTTATTAATAGTAGATTGTATTTGCTGCATTTCAAGTAACATAATTTCTAAGTACTTATCTTGAGACATCTTAGCACTCTCATCTTCATTTAGTAATTGAGTGAATCCACGTACCGTGGTCAGTGGATTATGAATTTCATGCGCGATCGATGCAGCTAGTTCGCTAGCTATATAAAATTTTTCTGCTCTTTGCATTCTTTCTTTTATTTTATATTTCTTGATCATTCCTTCTATTAAATAAACTGATAATAATACTGTGAAAATATTTATGATTATATAATTGAATAAAAATTCAATGAGAGTAGAGTCAATTTTACCACCTGTATCTATTTGCGTTACAATACCGCAGATAGAAAGGGAAGTTGTACATATCAAAATAAGTAAAATACTTAATAATATCTTCTTTTCCTTGAAATAAGTAGGTGACAAGTAACGAAACATGATTGTAATAACAGAAATAATAGTAAAGATAATAAATGATGGGAAGACTCCGCTTCCACCTAAGTAAAATCTATAAGAAAGATATAAAACTCCAATACAAATAATGCTCTTTGTATTTCCATATAGAAAAACTAATATAATGGGAATAAAACGTAAATCATAAATGAACCCAGCGTGTAAATGAAAAGGAAAAGTCATACAAAAAATAATTGCAATGGAGGAAAGTACAGAAATTAATATATTATTACATGCCATTTTTTCTTTATGTTCTAGCCAAAATACTTGGTAACTAAGGATACAAATAATAATAATAAATGTATTTAATAATAGTGTAGGAATTCCCATAGTTTATACCTCTCTGAGAGTTTGTAAGTAGGATTATGTCTGTGTTTAATCTAGGTGTTTGATTTTATTAGATTTTCTATCTTTAAAAAAAGAAAAGGAAGGGCACTTGAAAAAGTGCTTTTTTACCATTTATATTAAAATTGATGAGGAAGATAGAATAAAAAGTTACTTTTACTTATGAACAAAAAAATTGAAAGTAGCCCGTGTATAGGTAAAAGATGAAGCAAATTACTGAAATAGCTACATTTCTCTGGAGTGAATATTCCGAAAAAACATTGTATATGGCGAAATCCATTTTATAACCTTCGTCATATTAACATGCAACTTATTAAATTACAAAGAAAAAATTAAAAATTATTATTTTTTTGTTATTTTAATTTATTTAAAGACGTAAAAGTATTCAAGAGGTTACCATTGAGATGCTAGGGTACTTAGACCAATATTCGAACTTTGTAATAACGTTGTTACTTTTTTTGCTAATATTCTTAATACTAATTTTAGTATAATTAATTAATCGAAAGTTCTGATAATTATTTACATACCCTTTTTTTTATATCATTTTATATTAAATACAATGATATTTATTGTCACATAATAATGCAAATTTCCAGTAAACTAATAGAAAAAATCCTATAAAAACATAATTTACAATCTTTTATATAAACATTGCAGGTGTAAATGCAATAAAATTTCATTATTAATACATATATTCAATCTGAAAATATCTGTTTACATATTAAAATATCTTTGTAGTGGTCCTTCATGCCAAGAATCGTTTCCGTACTCCCACTACCGTTATTCTAGTATTTTACCAAGTTTCTTATTTTGTTAAGGTATCCTAATATCGTTACTTTTGTGAAATTAAATATTTAAATATTATAATTTATAGTGGATGTTGAGAAAATAAATAATTTGTAAAAATAATATAATATTTGTAACTTTATGTCTTATAATATGAAATATCTTCGTTGTGATTATTTTAAATATTTGAATAATACATCAGATTCATTTTATCTAGGGAGGTTTTAAAATTGGGGAGAAGAGTTGTTAAAAGAGTTTTTGCATTATTATCAGTACTAGCATTATTCTTTAATGTGTTTCTACCGAAGGCAAATGCGGAGGTTATGACGCATGAAAAGTATTCAATGAACTGGAGTTATAGCAACAGTTTAGGAAAGGATATCCGAACTGAAATTATTAAAAATTCAAGCGGTCAAATTGCTTATTGTTTAACTCTTGGCTTAAAATCACCAAATGGTGAAGATCTTCCTGAAATGGGGAAAACAGATAATGTAGTATATAGGGTTCTATTAAATGGTTTCCCACAAAAAAGTATAGAACAACTGGGAGTAGCTAATAAGAATGAAGCACATTATGCAACTCAGCTTGCGGTTTGGAATGCATTAGGTCAACTTGATGTAAATGAATTAAAGCATGAAAATAAAAATGTTGAAAAAGCGGCTAAGACAATTATTAATGCTGCAAATACAAGTGAAGATACTCAGGATATTTTTATGAATGTGATTCCTGCTGAAAAGCAAAAGGCAGAATTAAAGGGTGAGTTTTTTGAAACAAACCTATACACAGTACAAACAAATGCTAAGAGTGGTTCTTATAAAGTAGTAGCGAAAAATGCACCTAATGGAGTTAAAATTGTTAGTGAAAATGGAGAAGTGAAAGATCAGCTTTTACTTGGGGAAAAATTCCGTATCCAAATTCCTAAAGATACAAAAACAGGTGAATTTAATCTAAGTGTTGCTGCAAATTTAACTAAAGTTCAAGCAATTGCTTATCGCGGTACTGATACTGTTCAGAATGCTACAGTGCTACTAGAAAGAAATGAGGAAAAGCTTAGTAGTGACCTTGCAGTAAATTGGGAAGCTGCTGGTTCTTTAAAAATTAAAAAGGTTGGGGAAAATGGAGAAATATTAGCTGGTGCAATATTTGAAGTCTTTAATGCAAATAATGAATCAGTTGGAAAAATCACGACGGGTGCTGATGGTACTGCAGAATTAAATAACCTACCAATTGGTACCTACACAGTAAAAGAAATTAAAGCACCAACAGGTTATGTTTCAGGTGATAAACCACAAACTATTGAAGTTAAGACAGGGGAAATAGGAGCTGTTCAAGTAGTAAACAACAAAGTAAAAGGTAACATCGAAATAAAAAAACTTAGTGATTCAGGTAAGATGTTACCTAATGTTGAATTCACGGTCTTTACTGAAGATGGAACAGAAGTGAAAAAAGTAGTAACAAAAGAAAATGGAATTGCAAATGTTGATGGTCTTACGTATGGTAAATATTATTTCTTAGAGACAAAAACACCTAATGGATATATTGGAAATAAAACAAAGTATCCTTTTGAAATTAAAGAGCACAATAAAACACTTACTTTTACAGTGGAAAATACAGAAGTGAAAGGTAGTGTGAAATTACTAAAAGTAGATAATGAAGATATCAGTAAAAAATTAGAAGGTGCAGTATTCGAGCTAAAAGATGCAAGCGGGAAAGTAATTGGGGAATATAAGACAGATAAAAATGGTGAAGTTAACGTCAAAGATTTAGCGTATGGTAAATATTCATTTGTAGAAAAGGCTTCTCCAAATGGTTACGTTCTTATTACAGAACCAATTGTATTCGAAATAAAGGAACACGGAAAAATTATTGAGCTATTAGCAGTTAATCATCTTATCAAAGGTGATCTAGAAATTACAAAAGTTGATGTAGCTGATGGAAACAATAAGCTTCCGAATGCAGAGTTTACTATTTATAATGAAGCAGGAAAAGAAGTAGTTAAAGGGAAAACAGACGATAAAGGTATCGCGAAGTTTGAAAAGTTACCATTTGGAAAATACACATATAAAGAAACTGTTGCACCAAAAGGTTATGTATTGAATGAAGAAATATTCTCTTTTGAGATCAAAGAGAATGGTCAAATCATTAAACATATTGTCAAAGATGAAAAGATTCCATCAGTAAAAACAACAGCTACTGATAAAACCGATGGTACAAAAGAAATGCACACTTCTAAGTCTGTAACAATCCAAGATAAAGTGGAATACAAAGACCTACAAGTAGGTAAAGAGTACACTTTAAAAGGTAAATTAATGGATAAAGAGACTAATAAAACATTAGTTGTAAATGGTATAGAAGTAACTGCTGAAACTAAGTTTACACCAAAAGAAGCAAACGGTTCTATTACACTAGATTTCACTTTTGATGCAACTGGTTTAGAAGAAAAAGAAGTAGTAGTATTCGAAGAGTTACTGAAAGACGGAAAAGTTGTTACTACACATGCTGATATCAATGATAAAGGTCAAACAGTTAAGTTCGTTAAGCCATCAGTAAAAACAACTGCTACAAACAAAGCTGATAGTGGAAAAGAGATACATTCAAAGGATTCTATCACAATCCAGGATAAAGTGGAGTACACTAACTTAGTTGTTGGTAAAGAGTACACTGTAAAAGGAAAATTAATGAACAAAGCTATTAACGAACCATTATTAATTGATGGTAAAGAAGTAACAGCTGAGACTAAATTTATTGCAAAAGAAAAGAATGGTTTTGTAATATTAGATTTTACTTTCGTTGGTGCTGAACAGCAAGGAAGAGAAGTAGTTGTGTTCGAAGATTTATTGCATGAAGGGCAAGTAATTGCAACTCACGCTGACATTAACGATGTAGGTCAAACAGTTCGATTTGTAGAGCCTTCAATTAAAACGACAGCTACAAATAAAGCTGATGGTTCTAAAGAGTTAGACGCTTCTAAAACAGTAACTATCCAAGATAAAGTTGAATACAAAGACTTAATCGTGGGTAAAGAGTACGTAGTAAAAGGTAAACTAATGGATAAAGCAACAAAAAAACCATTATTAGTAAATGGTAAAGAAGTAACAGTAGAATCTAAGTTTACTGCTAAAGAGAAGAATAGTTCTATCACACTCGATTTCACATTCAATGCTTCTGCATTACAAGGTAAAGAAGTGGTAGTGTTTGAAGAATTGTATCAAGATAATGTCTTGGTAGCTATTCACGTTGACATCGAAGATAAGGGTCAGACAGTGAAATTTAAAGAAGTAAAACCGGAGCAACCAAAACCAGAACAGCCGCATCAAGATAAAAATACTCCAACTACAGAACAACCAAAAGAACAACCACAACCTAAGAAAGAAGTTCAATCTAAAATTGGATGGTTACCGCAAACAGGTGCAGACCTTACAAGTTGGATCTCTATGGCTGCAGGCGCATTACTGTTAATTGTTGGTGGAGTTATTTTCTTAAAACGTAAAAACGCATAAAAATTTTAAAAAAAGCACATCTGTTTTTTACAAGATGTGCTTTTTTATGTTAGTAATTTAGTCTTATTTACAGTATTTGTGGGTTTGAAATAAAGTCACGATGTTTTTAAGAAAGACGCGAGGTTTTGAAAAAAGTGGCGATATTGCATTACTTCAAAAAAACAATTGAGTTTTGATTAATCTTTTGTCAAAATAGATTCCTTTTTCATGCTGTAAAATATGATCTTGTTCAATATTTTTGATAAGACTTTATTTCAAAGCTACAGAAATACATGGCAATGACAGGGATTTCAAAATTAATTGGAAAACTTCCATAACATTCTATTCTATAAAGGACTAGTTGAATTCTCGATATGATTGAACTTAAGGATACATAAAGCTTATATGTTATATTGAGCAAACACATTTTAAAAAGATGTTTTAGTAACTATTTTTTATCATTTTAGCCAAGAAAACTCCTTTCTCAATGAGCGTGAAGGGTTACAGCCCAGTGAGTAGGTGGGAGATGAATTGGCTTCGAACAAGGGATGGCAGGAAGCCATCTTAATTGTTCGACATACATAAAGATTATCGTTTTTGCACCAGAACCGATATCCCTATATTTATCTGTCCATTTGGTAAGGCATCGAATAAACCTTATGTATACCACTGCGATTCCTGATAACTTACATATAGAGGTATCACTCAATATAACAAAAATGTAATGTTAATGAAATGTAATTCCACCGATACTATTAATGAAATTATATAAAATGAAGGAGAGTTAAAGAATTTTTATAATGAAAAAGGAGAAGTATTAATGCGAAATATATTAAATGTAGAAAAAATCGAAAAATATTATGGTAATAAAGATAATGTTACAAAGGCTATAGATAATATTAGTTTTAAGGTAGATGAGGGAGAATTTGTTGGGATAATGGGCCCCTCAGGAAGCGGAAAAACTACATTACTTAACTGTATATCAACTATTGATAATGTTACTACGGGAAAAATAATAATCAATAATAGTGACATTACTCGGTTAAAATCAAAGTCACTAGATAAGTTTAGACAAAATGAATTAGGGTTTGTATTTCAGGACTTTAATTTATTAGATACCCTTACTGCTTATGAAAATATTGCCCTAGCGTTAACTATAAAAGGTGAGGAAAGTTCAAAAATTGATGGCAAAATACAAGCTGTTGCAAAATATTTAGACATTGAACAAGTATTAAGCAAATACCCTTATCAAATATCAGGCGGACAAAAACAAAGGGTTGCTTCGGCAAGAGCTATCGTAACAGATCCATCTTTAGTACTTGCAGATGAACCAACAGGATCGCTAGATTCTAAATCAGCTAGATTATTACTCGAAAGATTTGAAAGTCTTAATAGGGATTTAAAAGCTACAATACTTATGGTTACTCATGATGCATTTACAGCAAGCTATGCTCGTAGAATTCTTTTTATTAAAGATGGAAAAATATTTATTGAGTTGGTAAGAGGGAATGATTCTAGAAAAGAATTCTTTACTAAAATTATCGAAGTTATAACCCTTCTTGGAGGTGACGATAATAATGTACTCTAAGATTGCTATTGGGAATGTAAAGAAAAGTTTTAAAGATTATGCAATATATTTCTTAACACTAACACTGGCTGTTTGTATATTTTATAGCTTTAACTCAATAGAATCACAAAAGGCACTTATGGAAATTAACGCTTCAGATAGAAAGTATGTGCCTACAGTAATGAACGCTATCTCAAATGTGTCAGTATTTGTATCCGTAATATTAGGTGGTTTAATATTGTATGCAAATAATTTCTTAATTAAAAAACGTAAAAAAGAATTAGGAATATACATGACTTTAGGTATGGGAAGAAGAAACATATCCAGAATATTAGTAACAGAGACATTTCTAGTTGGCGTTATATCTTTAGTGAGTGGACTTATAATAGGTATTGGAGTATCGCAGGGGTTATCTACATTTGCATTAAAGCTATTTGACTTGCCCATCAATAAATATAAATTTGCAATTTCAACAGGTGCTATAGGTAAAAGCGTATTATACTTTGGAATCATGTTTTTACTTGTTATGTTATTTAATGTATATGTTGTTTCTAAATACAAAATAATTGATTTGTTAACAGCAGGTAGAAAAAACGAAGATGTAAAATTTAGAAATCCTCTTATCTATGTAATCACATTTATTATGTGTGTAGCATCACTTGGATATGCATATGTGACTGTACTAAAAATCGGATTGAATTTTACTAATCCTATGCTCGTGGTATCAATCATTCTTGGCATATTAGGTACATTGCTGTTTTTCTTTAGTTTATCTGGATTTATATTATATGTTGTAAAGAAGAATAAAAAAGTCTATTTTAAAGGTTTAAATATATTTATCATCAAACAAATAAATAGTAAGGTTAATACAAATTTTATATCCATGTCTGTAATTTGTTTAATGTTATTCCTTACAATGGTGGCTTTATCTACAGGAATCAACTTTAACAGAATGATGGACGCCACAACGAAAGAAATAACACCATTTGATGCCAGTATTACGTTGGAGAATAAGGATGAAAGTTACACTATAGAAGAAGTATTAAATAAAGCTAATTTTAAAATAAGTAATAACGAAAAATATGTATCTTATAATGTATATCGAACAGGGATGGAAGTGGTGGACTTTGTACCAGAAGGTAAAGATTATAATAACGATATAGATTTCATTAAAGTATCTGATTATAATAAAATTTTAAATCTTAAAGGTGAAAAGGAAATCACTTTAAATAACAATGAAATTTTACTTTTATCAAATGAAAGCCGGTTGGCTAATTCGACAAATGAAAGATTAAAAAATAGCAATAAGGTGAATATTAAAGAAAAAGAATATTTGGTAAAAAACGCTAAAGTTATACAAGAGAATCTTTACACTTATGATGTGCGAACTAATTACTTCACAATCGTTATAAATGATGAGTTTTTATCAGGCTACAAAATTACTGAATCCGTACTTAATGTAAATTATTTAGATGGAAATAGAGAAGAATATAATAAAAAATATGATAACGTTGCACGGGGCTTTTATGACGAAAATGGCCCGAAATTAAATATTAATCGTATAGCAGGCAAATCAAAGGATGAAGTTTGTGCAGGAAGTAAGGGATTGAAAACTATCGTACTGTTTATTGGGATATATATAGGTATTGTATTTTTAATAACGAGTATGGCTGTATTAGCTCTTCAACAATTATCAGAAGCCAGTGATAGCATAGATCGATATAAATCTTTGAAGAGAATTGGTTCAAACGGAACAATGATCGACAAAACGATTTTCATTCAAACGTTCGTATACTTTAGTCTTCCAGTTTTTCTTGCCATAATTCATTCTATAGTTGGAATTTATGTAGTCAATTATTATATTAACAGATTTCAACAAACAGACATTATTTTACCAGCATTGATGACGGGCTTAGTATTTCTTGTAGTTTATGTAGTATATTTCTACACGACATATGTCGGTTATAAAAATATTGTAAAAAGTAATACTTGATTTTATAATGCTTATTAGGGCTATTACACTTTGTTTCTCAAGATGTAATAGCCTTATATTCTGTATAGGGAGGGAAAAGTCATGAAAAAAATCATTCTGATTGAAGATGACGAAATCATCAGAGAAGAATTACAACATTTTTTTATAAAGTATGGATATGAAGTAAAGGCTCCCACAGATTTTAATCATATTATCAAACATATAGAAAGTGAGAATGTAGACCTTATATTACTAGACATAAATCTTCCTGTGTTCGATGGCTATTATATATGCAGAGAAATACGTAAAACTTCAGATGTTCCAATCATCATGGTTACAAGCAGAGATAGTGATGTAGATGAACTAATAAGTATGAATTTAGGAGCAGATGATTTTATAACAAAGCCTTATAATACAGAAATACTATTAGCAAGAGTAACAAACATTTTAAGAAGAACATCTGGAGATTTAAAGACGAATCATATCTTAATTTATAGAGATTTTAATTTAAATCTCTCAAATGCAACAGTTACTTATCAAGACAAGTCTGTAGAGTTAACTAAAAATGAAGTTAAAATACTCTCATGCTTAATAAATAATCGCGGATATATTGTAAAAAGAGATTCACTCATAGAAACCTTATGGAAATCTGATTATTTTGTGGATGATAGCACCTTAACTGTTAATATAAATAGATTAAGAAAAAAGCTTGAAGAGATAGGTATAGAAAATCCAATTGCAACAAGAAGAAGCTTAGGGTATATAATGCCATGAATATAGGTGAATTTATTAAAGATAAAATGGTAGTAATACTATTTAATGTACTGTTATTTATTATACTAGCAGGTATATTGCTGACTGTGAATGTTCAGTTCATTATAATATTCTTTGTCTTTTGTATTTGGTTTTTTCCATTGATTATATATATGGCTATAGAATTTATAAAATGTAAAAATTATTATAATGAGATTAATGGCATATTAGAAAAGTTGGAGAAAAAATACCTACTTCCAGAGGTAGTAAAGGAATCAAACTTTATACATGGGGAAAAGCTTAACGCTATACTGAAAGAAGTAAGTAGAGATATGCATGAAAATGTAAAATATTATATAGATATGCAATCGGATTATAGGGAATATATAGAAACATGGGTACATGAAATTAAGACGCCGATAGCTTCTACAAAGCTAATAATTGAAAATAATCAAAATGAAGTAACTAATAAAATAGACTCCCAATTGGATCGAATCGAAGGGTTTGTAGAACAGGTGCTGTATTATTCTCGAAGCAATAATGTCGGTAAGGACTATATTATAAAACCAATCAACCTTGATGATGTAGTAAGAACTGTAATTAAAAGAAATTATAGAGATTTTATTCATAAGAGAATAAAATTAGATATACAGGATATTGATGAGATTGTATATAGTGATGGGAAATGGATTGAATTTATTATTAATCAAATAATAGGAAATTCCATAAAGTACTCAAATAACAAAAAATCAATGATACGTATATATTCAATTAAGAAAGCTAACTCAGTAATAGTAACCATAGAGGACAATGGAGTAGGGATAATACCTAAAGATATAAATAGAGTTTTCGAAAAAGGATTTACTGGAGAGAATGGAAGGAGATTTAGCAAAAGTACAGGAATGGGCTTGTATCTATGCGAAAAACTGTGTTCAAAATTAGGATTGAAAATTGGCATTGAATCTGAAATGAATAAAGGAACTAGAGTTACATTAATATTTCCTTTATCAGGTATGGTAACTTTTGAGTCTTATTTATAAAGAAATGCTGCCATCTTCCCACGAATTTCATATGATACTTATGAACAAATGTAAAACGGTATGAAAAGAGTAGAAATTCTATTCTTTTCATACCGTTTGTATTATTTAGCCAATTAATGTATTGGTATATTTAATTAAAGGCTATGCTCTTTATCCATTTCATACAATATAAAAAAACACCCGCGATTGTTCGAGGGTGTTACTTCGCCTGTTTAAACTTCTACAGTAAAACAGGGTCCGATTATGTTCATATGCAGGTGAGACATGTCTATCGTCTCTTTATTGTAAACCTACCAACGAAAAAACAAGAAACAACATACTGAATAAAGTGATACCATTATCCTTAAGATAATGTTCATAAGATACTGCTAAACTGTACACAATTCATTAGAATCCATCTGTTTTTAATTAACTTTCCTTTGAATACACCAGTACTACGCCCTTTTTAGACAATGTAATATCTTTATGCTTTAGATACACAACATGGTAGATTTGAAGTACTTAATAAAAAGGGGAAACATCAGGGAGAAGTAGGCTTTAATTTAAACTCAACAAAACCTGAGGACAAATCTGGGGGGCATATTTTTGTTTGCATTATTGTGTTCTAACGAGGATTATATTGTAAATAGAAGGTCTTTTAATTACCTTATCAAGTTATTTTTTGTTAGTTAGAAGCAGGCATAAGAAAATTACATAGATATATTGCGAAAATGTAGTATGTAAGATTGCATCAATAAAATGGTTGCAATTCTGGCCAACCTGTAACTATAATAGTTACAGGTTGGCCGATACCAATCAAACAAATACAATTATCATGAATGGAGATGTTATAGAATGGGTATGAAAAAATTAATTTTAGCAGGTGCTTTAGGATTCGCAGCATTATCAGGAACAAATCTACCAGGATTAGAAGCAACAAAAGCGAGTGCAGCTTCTATTGAAACGAATTTCTCGACGTTAGAAGGACGCGTAGTAGAAGTGGACCATGGTGTGATTGTTGTGAAATCTAAACAATACGAAGAACCAGTTAGTGTGTATATAGAAAATCTTTCAAATGTGAAAGTAGGAGACGAAGTAAAAGCAACTGGATCTATGATGCGTAACTTCACGGAATATATGGTTGCAACAGAAGTTGAGAATACGACAAACAAATTAGGTATGCATTTAAAAGAAAATGGCTCACCTGATTATGTGATTGGTGAAGTATCAGAAGTAGGTACGATGGAAGACAGTGCGACTACATATGTCGTAGTTGAGTATCCATCACAAAATGGGGAGAAAGATGTTATTGACGTGTTCTTAACAAAGGGACAAGTATTTAAAACAGGTGAGAAAGTGAAAATTGATATGAAGTATGTAGGTTGGGGCGGCATTTCTATTAATTACAACACAGTTGATCATATCGAAAAAGTGCATGAGATAAACAATAGCACTCAAAATAATGATGATGTGTGGATTTGGTCTTAATAAGATTAGTAATATTAGAATCGAAACAGTAAGACGTACTTATGTTGTAAAATCTATACTGAAGTGAGTATGGATTATAAAATTTATTTCGAATAAAGCAAAAGAGAGGAGTCTATTCTATGACTTCTCTCTTTTGCTTTATTCGAACTTTGTTTGAGTCTATTTATATGACCATATTTAAGCAAGAATAGCTTTTAAAATTGACACTTTGTTTGTAGTAAATAATACATAATTTTGTTTTACAGTTCTAATTAATATACGATCAGTTGTCCCATATGCTGTTCCGATACGGATTGCACTTGGTTCTTCAACACCCGCATAGGTATCATCTTCGGTAACCTCGATTACATCACGTAATGGAATCGTGACCTCCGCAAATTGCCATGAAATAATTAACTCTTCTTTTGTTTTTTTGACATCAATACCTAGCATTATACCAAGACCTTTCTATAATAGAATGCTACACTTCTTATCTTATTATACAAATTTTTAGATTATATTTCTACATGTATGAATAGAGCGGGTATTTTAAGGGTGCCAAAAGAACGGGAAGATATACTATCAATCTATTAAGGAATACGTTATGAAGAAAAGTTCACAGGGAATTAATATGGATTTGATATGGTTGAAGTATGATGAATGAGTAACAGTAACAGTAACAGTAACAGTAACAGTAGGAGTTGCAGGAAGGAAATGAATGATGAGACTTAAATTAGTAGGAACCTTAACTTGTATAGTAGTAATGTTAGGTATCTTTATCATTTATACCAATATATCTATTGGTAAAGAACCATATAAGACAAACTATGAAACTAGTGAAAACTCCATAAATAAAGAAAAAAATAGTAAGCAAAATAGGACTTCAAATAAGATAGCAAGTTCTTTTGCTAGTGTACAGGCTGTAGTAAATAAGGAATATGGTTTACCCGAAGACTATATGCCAGAGGATTTAGTTGTACCAAATGTACCGTTCTCATTTAGTGGAACGGTAGAAAAGAGTCATCTTCGTAAAGAAGCAGCAGAAGCGTTAGAAAAACTATTCCTTTTAGCTAAGCAAGATGAGATCCAGTTGAATGCTGTTTCAGGATTTCGTTCCTATGAGTATCAAAAAGGCCTGTATGCCAACAATGTTAAAAAGAAAGGGCAAGAGCATACGGATCGCTTCTCTGCAAAGCCAGGGCATAGTGAACATCAAACAGGATTAACGATGGATGTTTCTTCTAAAAGTGCAAACAATGAACTAGAGCTAGCCTTTGCAAATACGAAGGAAGGAAAATGGCTAAAAGATAACGCACATCGTGCAGGATTTATCATCCGTTATCCAAAAGGTAAAGAGAATATTACTGGATATGCTTATGAATGCTACTTTTTCAATTAAAAAGCCTAATTTCTCAATGTTTTGTAGAGAAATTAGTTTTTTTTCATCACTTTATTAGAGTTTTTTAGGCTTCGTTCGTTGGTATACTTCACACAATATTATAAAGGAAATAGAACTTACTGAAGATAACATATGAATGTTTTATAAATGTATCAAAAAAGTGAACAAAATCGTTATTTTGCACAACAAGGTAGCCAGCTTAATGAAATAACTGCTTGTAAAAAAAGAAGCCCTACAGGAAATATTACAGGGCTTCACCAAGTTGAGTTATGTCGTATTCAAAAGGGATTTTAACATGATATTTGTGTTGAATAAACTGGTAAATGTGTCCAAGTAATTTGGAGCTATTTTATAAAAAAAGAGAAGCGCTTAATCAGGACGCTCCTCTTAATGCCAATACACAATAACTATCCCATTATACTGTATAAGCGTAAAATATTTAACAATTAACTTCGTGGTAAATATTTCATTTTGCCTTAGTACCTTTAAATCACGAAAAAAGGTTCCGCTGTTTCCAACAGAACCTTTCCTAAAGTGGCAAAGAGTAACTCTTACCTTACTCTTTGTTCATATACTACAGGAGTGTTAATGAAAATCCAAGGCTCCTTATATTGAAAAATAAAGAAGAATCATTATAAAAAATTGTATCTTTTTTCATAAATAAAAGAGCAGCTAGCAAAAACTAACTGCTCAATACAAGGAGATACAGAGAAAACTAAATGGATTTTGGCATACAGCCTATCAACATTATGGACATAATATTGATTTTTATTCGAAGGAATTCATGTTTTACAAATCAGATTATGATAGTCGATATTCTCCATATTGACCAGAAAAGAACCAAGAATTCTAGTGAAATTCCAAGTGTTCTTTTCCTAGTTTTTTGAAATTCTTTTACTAAATAGCCAATAGCGCTAATTGCTAGAAGAATGAAAAGAATAAGTTCTAGTGTAACTGGCATTTGATCTACTCCTAATCAATTATTTTAATTTATTATATAACGATTATAAGATACTTTTTGTGGTTAGTGGTGAGAAATTTAACAAAACCATCTCTTTACAAAAAAAAGGTCCTGTTGTTTCCAACAGAACCTTTCCTAAAATGGCAAAGAGTAACTCTTACCTTACTCTTTGTTCATATACTACAGGAGTTTTAATGAAAATCCAAGGCTCCTTATATTGAGAAATAAAGAAGAATCATTCTAAAGAATCTTATCTTTGTTATAAATATAAGAGCAGTTAGCAAAAACTAACTGCTCATCTCCAAGGGGGAACAAGGAGAAAAATCTAATGTCATCTATATTATTGACGGAATATTGAGTTTTACTCATAAAAAACTACGTTTAACTTAATGCATAACCCACAATCAAAGTTAGTGTTAAAAACACTGATAATAACAATGTTAGTAAGACTGTTGCTACACTCCTAAGCATCGCAATCCAATTATTCATCTTAGAAAATCCTATAATGCCAGCAAAAAAAGTTCCTATTGTTAAAACTAGTAATATAAATAAAGGGTGAATGTGTAATGAATCCGTGAAAAATTTGAATAATTCAAGTGGAATTTCAAAATATAAACGGAATAGTCCAACGCAAATCAAAGAGCATATAAAGGACCATAGATTGAGGTTATGCTTCATAGCTTTCTCCTATGTTTTCAAAATAGTTTTACTCAATATTAATGGGAAATAAAAGAAAAAGATAGAGGTTATAAATTAGAATCAATTTTTTAACAAAATAATCCTTTTAATAAAAAGCGAGGAATAACAATGGGACATGAATGCTTTTTTCTTTGTTATATAGAAATTATACATTAAACATATATTAATAAGCGCTGTTACGACAGGCTAAGGAATAGTAATAAAAAGATGAGGCCAATGAAACCGTATAAAAACCAAAAGAATCCTAAGATGGGGAATGTTTTATGAAAATTAAGCATGGTAAACCTCCTTGGGTATATAGAGGATTATAATATATCGTTGGTCTATTTAGAAGAAAAAACATAAATTAGTACACATTAAACGTGAATTTGAACAAAATGGACATTTTAAAGTAGCGAATGCGCTGCTTTTTTATTTTATCAAATAAATTGTTTTTGAGTAGAAATGAAAATAGGGGGTTGCCTTAAACATTTATTATTAATCAAGAATATGAGTATAGAAACAGGTCTAAATTCTGTAATGGTGGAGGGGATTGTTATGGACATAACTCAAAGTGTGGTAAGAATAGTGGTTAATGGGAAAGACCTTCCGTTCACTTCAGTTCAAACCTCTGCATGGAATCATGGACCTGTAAATGATTTAATCGTTTCGACGAATCAGAGAATGAATGAGCTTTATCAATTCATGTGGTCACAAGTACCAGTTACGATCTCGGTGTATTTTCTTCAAGGGGCGGACTTAATGAGATTCGCTAGAATCGCTGGAATTAATGAACGTGTAACGGGAGAATATATATATCATTTCATTTGGGGATAAGAAGAATTGAAAGTAGCTTAACAGCTGCTTTTTTATTTTGCATAGAAAAAGGAACCATAATAGGCTCCTTAATTTGATTCAGAAGTTGTGTAGTTTTTCTTGATGATATCTTTTATGTTGATAATTAAGGATATAAGGAATCCAGCAGCTAGGATACCGTTTACCCAGTAATATGTATTCCCGGATGTAAATGTATTATAAAAGGAATCGATATTATAATACACTAAGCCTGCTGAAATGACGGTAGAGATTACTAACGTACCAAAACTTTTCATGACGCCGTCCTCTGATTCTGAAAATTCAGACTTTTGATACAATTATACATTTAAATAAAAAGGTTTACAAAGGAATTACCATAAGGAGGAGTTATAACGATTTTCTTCCAATTGATGGTTTTTATTTTTGAAAAAATAACTATTTTATAAAAAAAATTTTTTTGACCCCCATAAAATTATTTGTTCCTTCGAATATATGTAAAGTAGAAGAAAATAAATGAAAGAAAAAGCTAAAATTACCAAAAATATAGCGAAGAGTTATTCAAAGATTGCGGCTAAAATAGAAAAGAGCAAGTGGTATTGCAAAAGAAAACAAGAAAGCAGTACAAAATACAGACTTCACTTTAGTACAAGTGGAAAAAATAGTCATATAAAAAATCGGCCTCGAAAAATATGAGTAATAGCAAGTAGACAAGCCCAAAGAAAAGTACTAAGAAAATGTGGTTAAATGGTCACTTGTTTAGTGGTCATTTTGCTATTTGAAGCAGAAGGAGGCTGGAAGATTACTAGTGTTGAGTTTAGTAATGAAGATCCTAAGAAAACCGAAAATAGAAGATATCGTATATAACATACAAAACAACGGAGGAGATAAGGAAGCATTTATCGTACAGTATCAGCCTTTTATTAGAAAATCCATATCGTCTGTCTGTCGCCGATATATTACAGAACAGGATGATGAATATAGTATTGGACTGTTTGCGTTTAACGAAGCAATTGAACAGTATTCATATAAAAGAGGGAAATCTTTTCTAGCGTTTGCTGATCTTCTTATAAAAAGAGATGTAATTGACTATATACGCAAGGAGTCTAAGCATAACTTTGTCTTTTTAAAAGAAGATGAGCAAGAGGAAATGTTAGAAAGGCAAGTATCGCTTACGGAGTATATGAAAGAAATCGAAAATAGTAACCGTAAGGAGGAAATTCTTCATTTTCAAAGTGTGTTAGCTGAGTTTAAAATTACATTTTCAGAGCTTGCTAAAGAATCTCCTAAGCATCGTGATACGCGTGAGCACCTAATAGAAATTGTGAAGATTATTATAAAAGAAGAGGAAATGATGGAAGAGCTGTTCCGTAAGAAAAGATTACCCCTAAAACATATTGAACCACTTGTTAGGGTAAGTCGTAAAACGTTGGAACGACATAGAAAATACATTATTGCGATGAGTATTATTTTTGCAAACAACTATACATACATTCTTGATTATATAAGAGGGGAAAAGCATGATGAATAAAGGAATTGTGATGGATATAAAAAAGCATAACGTAGTTGTTTTGACTCCAAATGGAGAGTTTATTACATTTAAAAGAAAAGCGCACCCATACATGATAGGAGAGGAAATCTCGTTTAACAAACAAGAACAAAGAGCGTCGCGTTTTTCCATACTACCTTTCTTAAAGCCTACAACAGTAATTGTTGCTGGTTTTCTATGCGTATTGCTGTTTTTTTACAATCAACCAGAAGAAAAAGTGTTTGCTTATGTCTCAGTTGATATAAATCCAAGTTTAGAGGCGAGCGTAACGGAGGATCTTCGTGTTATAGATTTGCGGGCTCGTAATGATGATGGAAGGCGTATTTTACAAGAAATGAAAAGATGGGAAAATAAACATCTGCAAGACGTAATACGTACGATTATAAAGCAAAGTCAAGAGGATAAGTATTTAACGAATGATAAGCAAGTTATGCTAACGGCTGTTGCAAAGGATAAGTCACTAGCACCACAGTTGATAAAGGAAATGAAAGAATTAACGAAAGAATATGAGCTAAAACATATTACAGTCGAATATCAAAGTAGCACGATGCAAGTACGAGAGGATGCTAGAAAAGCTGGAATTGGCACAGGAGTCTATATAAAGCAAGAGAATGAGAAGAACAATTCGCTTACTCCACCTGCCACGCCGTCTAATCCGGTGGAAAACGAAGAAGAGGTGCAATCGCAGCAGGAGTCAGCTTCTGATGCATCACCAGATTTGTCTCCTGTAAAAGAAAAAAAATATGAGAAGCCAGAGCATGAAGAACAAAAGAAAACAGAGGAACAGCCATCGAGGCAAATAAAAGAAAACAATGGTAGAGGATCTCAGCAAGAAAATAGAGGGAATCAGCAGGAGAATAACGGTAGAGGATCCCAACAAGAAAATAGAGGGAATCAGCAGGAGAATAACGGTAGAGGATCCCAACAAGGAAATAATGGGAATCAGCAAGGGAACAACGGTAAGGGATCCCAACAAGGGAATAATGGAAAACAGGAAGGGAACAACGGTAGAGAATCGCAACAAGGAAATAATGGGAATCAGGAAGGGAACAACGGTAGAGAATCGCAACAAGGAAATAATGGAAAACAGGAAGGGAACAACGGTAGAGAATCGCAACAAGGAAATAATGGAAAACAGGAAGGGAACAACGGTAGAGAATCGCAACAAGGAAATAATGGAAATCAACAAGGGAACAATGGGAGGGGGTCTCAACAAGAAAATAGAGGCCACCAACAAGGAAATGAAAAGAAGAATCAATAGAATATGGAAGTAAGAGATTCAATTCAAAGCTAAAAGGATGTATCTCGCTATTGTGGACAGTAAAACTCCCATCTCTAATTTTGGCTGGGGCAAAGAAGTTAGATGGGAGTTGGGCTGCTTGTAAATGCCCAATTGGTGAGGGCTGATTAAAGTTGCATTTTATTATTCTATAGTTTTATTAAGAAGGAGTATGTGAAAAATATAATGGAGAAAAACATTCAACAAGAGAAAGATAAATCAAAACCTATTTTTTATGATCCTAAAGGAAGGAGAAATATAGCTTTTATCTCGTTTCTATGTATCTCAATAGTTAGCGTAAGTATTGTATTATATTTTTTCTTTCAAAGTATTTTTTCAACACCAGAAATTCCAAATATGAATCCTACTGTAAAACAAGATACGAAACTTGTACCAATTAATCAAAAACTTAGTGACGAGCAGTTAAAAAAGGAAGAATTCAAACCGAATACCGAAATGAGGGATAATAAAAATTTGGTGAGTTCGACGAGCGATAGTAAACAACCTAAAGAAGTGTATGGTTTTTATGTAAATTGGGATGAAAATAGTACAGCGTCTTTAAAAGAAAATATCAATTCATTAACCACGTTAGTACCAGAATGGTATCATTTAAAAGAAGATTTAACGATTAGAAGTGAGATAAAACCTGAGATTGTAAAACTAGCAGAAAAAAATCAAGTGAAAATTATGCCGTTACTTACTAACTATACAGAGGAAGCTTCTGGTCCTGATAGTGGGCTAATTCATAAGTTACTGAACTCCCCAAATGATGTAAAGACAAAGTTTATAAATGATTTAGTAAAGCAAGTTGAAAAGAATCGATTTGCGGGTATTAATATTGACTTTGAGGCGATACCTGAAAGTGATAGAGAAAACTTAACAAATTTTATGAAAGAACTTACTACGGTCTTTCATAAACATGGTTTGCTCGTTACACAAGATGTTCCAGCTAACGATAAGGCTTTTGATTATAGTGCGTTAGCGAAGGTAATAGATCGAATGATTGTAATGATGTACGATGAGCACTATGGAGCGGGGGAACCAGGGCCAATTGCTTCGAATAAATGGTTCCAACATACATTGAAAGAACTGAATATTCCGTCTAATAAACTTGTAGTTGCTTTCGGTAACTATGGATATGATTGGAAAGTGAATAGTAAAGAACCTGCGAAGTCTTTAACTTTTTCAGAAGTTATGGCAATGGCTCATAATTCAAATATGAAAATTCAATGGGATAAGATTAGTGGAAATCCTTATTTTAGATATAAAAAAGGAGAGAAAGAACATACTGCTTGGTTCTTAGACAGTGTTACTCTCTATAATCAAGTGAAAATCGCACTGGACAACAATGCAAAGGGGTTTGCACTATGGAGATTAGGAGCAGAAGACCCTACAATATGGAAGGTTTTAAAAAATCCGATTGAGGCACAAAAAAATCTTGATGCATTACATAAAATTACTAGTTTAGATGAAGTGAATTATTCTGGACAAGGTGAAATTTTACAGATTGAGAATGAAAGAAAAAATGGTATGAGAGATTTTAAAGTGGGAAAAGATGGTTATCTTACAGATGAAGTATATGAATCCTTACCATCTGCATACGAAGTGCAACGATATGGCAAACCAAATGGGAAACAAGTAGTATTAACATTTGATGATGGACCAGATCCGAAATATACGCCGGAAATTTTAAATATATTAAAAGAGAATAAAATAAATGCAGCGTTTTTTGTACTTGGTGAAAACGCGCAACTAAATCCTAGTATTGTGAAAAGAATATACGATGAAGGGCATGAAATTGGCAATCATACTTTCAAGCATCCTAACGTCGCTGATACGTCTTTACTACGAACAAAATTAGAGCTTAATACGACGCAACGTTTAATTCAGGAAATAACTGGACATTCTACGGTTTTATTTAGGCCACCATATGAAGCGGATGCTAACCCAGATTCATCAAATGAAATATTGCCTATTTTGCGTGCACAAAATATGAACTATACAATGGTAGCGGAAAAAGTTGATCCTGAAGACTGGGCAACGCCATCAACAAATGAATTAGTAAATCGTGCTCTTACTCCCGTTTATAAGGGAGAGGGAAATATTGTTCTACTACATGATGCGGGAGGGAATCGTACCCATACGGTAGAAGCGCTTCCGATTATTATTAAAGAACTTAAAAAACATGGATATAGTTTTGTAACAATTTCAGATTTAATGAATAAAGAACGAGATGAAATTATGCCTCCTGTTTCTTCTGAAGGAAAGCAATATTTACTTTACAATAAAGCTGTCTTTTCAGGAGTGGGATACTTTAAACATATAGTAACAACTATTTTTTATATTGCCATTGGATTAGGTATTTTTCGATTCTTATTCTTAATTTATTTTGCATGGAAGCAGAAAAGAAAAACGCTATCTCGTTGCATTAATTCGTCCTATCAACCTTTTGTAAGTGTTGTCATAGCAGCATATAATGAAGAAAAGGTGATAGCCAAGACGATTCGCTCAATTTTGGATAGTAATTATAGGGAGTTTGAAGTTATTGTTGTGGATGACGGATCGACAGATGGTACATTAAAAGTAATGCAAGAAACATTTTATAAACACCCTAAAGTTCGTTTCATTCAGAAAGAAAACGGCGGGAAATCATCGGCAATGAACCTAGCGTTTCAACAATCGCGAGGAGAGATCATTGTCACTTTAGATGCGGATACTATTATTGCGCAAGACGCTATTTCTCTCATGATTAGACACTTTGAAGATCAGAATGTAGCGGCAGTTTCAGGTAATGTCAAAGTGGGGAATAGACGAAACTTGTTAACTACTTGGCAACATGTTGAGTATATTACAGGGTTTAATTTAGAACGTAGAGCTTTTGATGAGTTAAATTGTATTACAGTAGTTCCAGGAGCTATTGGGGCATGGCGTAAAAAAAATGTAGTGGAATCTGGTTATTTAAGTGAAGATACATTGGCAGAAGATACGGATCTTACTATTACATTTGTACGTCAAGGATATAGAATTGTATATGAAGAAAAGGCGTATGCTTATACGGAATCACCTGAAGATGTGAAAAGTCTCATTAAACAGCGATATCGTTGGTCATATGGTACACTCCAATGTCTTTGGAAACATCGAAAGGCATTGTTTAATACAAAACATAAAACGTTAGGATTTATTGCATTGCCTAACATGTGGTTATTCCAATATGTTCTGCAATTCATTGCTCCTTTAGCGGATATATTAATGATCATGGGGCTATTTGGTAGCGATCCGCTAAAAGTTTTAGGATTTTATCTTGTATTCTTTTTATTAGACCTTCTCGCATCTCTGTTTGCATTTAAATTAGAGAAAGAGGACCCTAAACCGTTAATGTGGTTAATTTTACAACGCTTTATTTATCGTCAATTTATGACTTATGTTGTAATTAAATCTATATTCTCATCTATTCGAGGAGTAGCGGTAGGATGGAATAAATTAAAGAGAATGGGGAGTGTTAAGCATTCTACCGAACATAAGGAGGCATCATAAGAGGGCAGTTTACCTGCTCTCTTTTTTCATTGTTTTTAGTAAGTTATATGTAATATAAAGCTTTCGCTTCTATAACGAAATTTCTAATGATTACTGATAGTGAGACACTCTGCTAAGATACACCTTTAGTTTCGGACTAAAGTTTTTTATTTTTTTTTAAAATGACGGACATAAAATCGTATATGCCTTCGAATTATATATATGGATAACATAAATATGTATATAAAAGGGGAGAAAAAACATGAAAGAAATGTATGAAGAAATCACTGAAATATTGAAGGTATTAGCACATCCTGTCCGTTTATCATTAGTAAAAATAATGCTTGCAAATGGTCCTATTAACGTAACGACAATGTATGAAATGTTACAAATGCCTCAAAGTACAATTAGTCAACATTTATCTAAACTAAAAGCTACGAAAGTCGTTACAGGTACTCGGAAAGGGTTAGAAATTTATTATGAGGTAACTGACAATCGCACAAAATCAATACTAGCATGTTTAGTTTAAATACTGATTGTCTAGACATTAAGAAGAGGATGCTAAAGTAAGTTTATGACTACAATTTTTAAGATTTTATACAAAAGTAATATGTATAAGTGTATGTGATTTTCTTACTAACATAAGTTGTATGTAGACTGGTTATTAATTTGTTATACTTCTTAATTAGCTTATTTTATTTATTTAATAATATTGTATGATCTTCACCTTGTTAAATTTAATATTATTTTATTAAAAATTAGTAAGGTGAAGGATTATTTATGTACACATGAAATATTTTATAAAGAGTACGACTTTACTCCAAAGTTACATTTTTAGTTTTTTCATCTATAGATCTAATACTAAAGGGAAAATAACTGAAATATAAATGTAATTGAAAGGAGTGGAATAACAATGGAGGTAAGCCTTTTTTTAGGTTTTTTTGGGGATGGGTAACGGTTATCATCACAGGAATACTTTTTGTGCGACCATCTGTACTACGTGAACTGAAAAAATTAGTGGTAGAAGACAGAGGATTTGGAATTATGTATGGCTTTCTATCAATTTTCCTAGGATTAGATACTGTTATCCTGCATAATGTTTGGACACTTAATTGGCAGGGACTCATTACACTGATTGCATGGCTCGCACTATTAAAAGGGATTTATGTAATTGCATATCCTGAACCATCCAAGAAAACCGATTTCGAAGTAAGGGTACTATCTACTCGTATAGTGCTTGCTATCCTTGGTGCTTTATCTTTATGGATGCTTATAATACTTTATATGAAATAGAGACAAATATTTATGATCATGAGAGTATATAGGTGGGGAGTTTTGGGTAGTCCTTTGGAACGGGATTTTATAGTTAACTGTAAATGTAGTGTTTCTTCCCCTGTAGATATGTTTTTATAAATAGTGAGATGGGCAAAACGAAGAGAGTCCTAAATAAATAGGATTCTCTTCGTTTTATAAAAGTGAATTTATCTTATATCACTAATACAATTGATAATCATTTTTCTGGACTATTCGCAATTATCTACCTTGTTATACTCAATGTCGGCTATGTGACCATCCGGTCGAATCAAAACGGTATCTATATTTTTTAACTTGGGATCTTGTATTTCTCCTACTATCACCTTTATGTGTGAATCAATATTTATTTTATTTATCTTATCTATATAAGAAGGGTGTATTAATAAGATAAATTTACCATCCTGCATTAATTCAAAGAGTCTATAACTTTTCTTATTTAGAGAAGAAATAGTGAGATTTGTACATCTTTTTCCTATCAATGGATGCCTTTCTGTATCGTGCATCGACGAATACATTATCCCTAAGCCACTTACTCTTTCAGATAAATCGTGATTTATCTCGGGGTATGTAAGTAGGTGCGAAAATAAATCCCTTAATTCCATTCCTGCGTTTGAAAAGTTTATCATTAATTGTTCTTGCGCTTGTACTTCCTTGAAAAATTGTTTTCCCACAGCATGTCTTTCAATATGATAACTTTCTAATAGGCTTTCATATTTTTTTTGTTTTATTGCGAGTCCTAATTTCCAGCCTATATTAAAAGCATCTTGTAGACCTACATTTAAACCTTGTCCTCCAGCAGGGAAATGAATATGTGCTGCATCCCCTGCTAAGAATACACGCTTATGTTGATAAGTATTTGCTAGTTTGGTTGCATTACCAAAACGAGAAAGCCATATTGTGCTCTTAATTTGAAGATGTTCACCTGTAATACTATAAATACTATCTATAAACTCTTTTTTTGTAACAGCAACATGAACAGGTATTGTCTGATTTTTAGGATCAACAATTGCAAAACGAAATACATCAGGTTTAATAGGTACCATCATTAATATCCCATTTATATTAGAAGTAGATAAAAATGGAGTATCTGGTATATCTTCTAAAATAACATCACCTAATATAGCAGTAGTTGTTGTGTTTGTTCCATTAAACGGTATATTTGATAATTCACGAACTATACTTCTTGCTCCATCAGCTCCTATTACATATGGAACTTCTATTTTATATATTGTTTCTCTTTGTTCTATTTTTAGTTGTACGAATGTTTCATATTGTTTTAAGTCTTTCAGAGTATGCCCGCGTTTAATGACTACACCTAATTCTAATGCATGTTCTTCTAATATTTCTTCTGTAATAGATTGGGGAATAAAAAGTGTATATGGAAAATCAGTATTTAAATTTTTAAAGTTTAATCTTGTATCTAAGGCAGCAAAATGACTTGTATTTAATTTCTTTCCTCTAGCTAAAAATCTATCTGCAATACCTCTCATAGCCATCAATTCTAAGGAGCGGGGGTGTAGTGTGAGTGCTCTAGAATTTCGTACCCTGTCTAATCTTCTCTCTAAAACAACAACTTTTACGCCTTGGATAGCTAATTCACATGCTGCCATAAGTCCAACTGGACCACCACCAACTACCGCTACATCATAATAATTGTCCATATCATGCCCTCCATTTATTTAATTGTTTAAGAGCTAATGTGAAAAATTGTAAATAGATTTATAAATGCTATCTATTGTACATATATAAGTATACTTCATTTTAGTTTCCTTAGAAACTAAAATGAAGTTCCTAGGAGAAGTCTACATAGTAAGTGTGTAGTTAAAGCTATATAGCGTGTCTACAGCAGTAGCCATTGGGTAGCATTGATATGTAATGGCGTTTGCATTAAAAGCTGCAGCTTCTTCTGCTTGTGCTATTTTTGCTAAAAATGCTACTGTTGTAGTTCCATGTGGGAGTTGTAAAGGTCTTTCCGCTATTCGTAGTTTTAATGAAGTAGTAGTGGTTTTAACTCGACTTCAAATAATTCGCTTTCAATTTCATTAAGTGCATACATTGATACAGGATGTGGAGAGGTATTAGATAAGACTTGTGATGAAAGAAGTTCTCCTGATGATGAGTAAAATGTAACAAACACTTGTGAAAATGGAGGGACCATAATGATTACACGGCCAGTTTTTTGTAACGTATTAACCAACTCCAAAATAATATAGTTTTATAAAAATCAAAAAACAATAGATAAATATAAAGATATTATTATGGGTACTTTTCCGATAGTGAATTAAGAAAATTAATAAACTCTTTATTTTATTGTAAATAATGTAAGAGCACACAAATATGCGTGCTCTTAGAATAGAAAGGTAGTTTTCTATGAGTAGGGAGTCCCCATACAATAAAATATGCTTGTCCAATTTAAATGTGAGAAGTTTTTTAATAAAAACGCTATTTGGTAAGTCTATGTAAAAAAACGTCTTGTACAGGCACTCTTTGCAAAGTATTTTGTCTGCAGTCATAATTTTTAAAGTTGATGAGAGCTGTTATCCGACTAATAAAACTAGCCATTAAGCTCCCAAAAAAGAAACCCCATCGACCAGTTACTAGAGCGACAGTTAAGAAAAGAGTGGTATTAAAATAATCATTATTCAAGATGTTCCTTTATATGAAGTGAATTCCGAAAACAGGACACAATTGTAGTCCATCTATCACTTATGATTGCTGTTAATTATATGGAGCATGTAGAACTAGGATTGTAGAAAGTCCTGATATTTGTGCATATTCCACTTCAGATTATTATACCGGTAATTTATATTTGTTATTGCTATAATTCGCAAAAGGATACATTCATAAGGGGATATTTTAAAGGATTAGCGGTGATCAATATATATATAGTGTTAAATGCAGTGATGATGTTTTACTATGACTATGACTATGAGATAACCCGTATTTTTCTAGTCATAATAAAACCACATCTCAAATTGTCGACTGTATGTCTAACAACTAGGATGCGGTTCAATTAATAAAAAGTGTCCGAGTTAAATATAAGGTAAAAAGTATAGGATACTTTTGTTATAAAGAGTATTTATAGATGAATGTTATTGTTTTTTACTTTTGAAAGATTTGAGGTTCTAAATTACGAGTTGTTGGAGTACCTCTAATATAAAATTTCAATAGAAATATTGAACTACTAATATGAATGTATCAGATTTAATAAAGATGGTAATGTTCTGTTAGTCATGTAATCTTTTCATTTGATGATCTTTTCCCCATTCACATAGTTCATCCATAATTTGCATTAAAGATTTCCCGTATTCGCTTATTGTGTACTCAACCTTTGGTGGTACTTCTTGATATACAGTACGATGGATAATCCCATCAGCTTCAAGTTGCCGAAGTTGTTGAGTCAGAACTTTTTGCGTAATGTTTGAGATTTCTCTTCGGATTTCATTTGTTCGCATTTTTCCATCCATCAAAACACATAAAATATGAACTTTCCATTTTCCGCCGATTACATCGAGTGTCGTTGCAATTGGGCAGTCTTCATTTTGATTCATATAACACCTCCACAGGTACTTTAAGGTTCCTATAGCACTTTAAAGTACGTACTTTTCAATTATATGTGACTCATTCATACTAATACGTAAAGGGTTGATTAATTTATAAAGGGGATGGAAGATGATGAAAACACTTGTAATTGTAGCACATCCTGATATTGAAAAATCAAAAATTAATAAAAGATGGATTGAAGAAATTGAGAAATATTCGGATGAAATTACGGTGCATGAATTGTATAAAGTGGCACCGAATTGGGAGTTTAATGTGGAAGAGGAACAAAAGTTGTTAGTAGAACACGACCGATATATATTTCAATTTCCACTCTACTGGTACAGCTCACCACCATTATTGAAAAAATGGTTTGACGATGTATTAACATATGGATTTGCGTACGGATCAAAAGGGGATAAAGTGAAGGGAAAAGAGTTTGGTGTAGCTATTTCTATAGGTGGATTAGAAAAAGACTATGAAAATAGCGGAATTACAATGGATGAGTTAACGAAACCATTTCAAGCTACTTGCTTATATACAGATATGAAATTTATACCTTCATTTTATTTATATGGTGCCGAATATAAATTAAGTGATGAAGAGATTGATAAAAGTGCACCGGAGTATGTGCGCTATGTGATGAATAAGGAGTATTCTAATATATAAGAGGCAATAGCCATTTACTTGTTAAGTAGATGGCTATTTTTAGTGAATTTATATTCACTAAGTGTAATCTTTAGTAAATTAATAGTTAATCTGGTAAAATAAAAAACCTAACATATATAAAGGGGAGTTTTACTTGAGAACGATGCAAAAATTATTACAAAAAAGAGCAATGCAATCACCAAATTTGGAAGCGCTTGTAGGCGGAGAGAAACGGTATTCGTTTCAGCAGTATAATGAACGAGTAAATCAGCTTGCACATTATTTGTTACATAATGGTGTGCAAAGAGGCGATCGTATAGGAATACTATGCAAAAATAATCACCTGTTTCCAAGCGTTATGATGGCAAGTTTAAAAATTGGAGCGGTATGTATTCCGCTAAATCATCAGCTTACTGTTTATGAACTAGAAACGATTGTAAAAGAAGCGAAATTAAAAGTGTTAGTTATTGATGAAGAATTTAGTGAAGTTTTATTAAAGATTGATGCTGTTAAAGAAATTCCTTATGTAATGAAAACGACAGAAGAAGGTTTTGGTTCGTTTGAATTAACATTACAAGAACAGCCAAGTACAGAGCCGAACGTAGAAGTTCATGAAGATGATGATGCGATTTACTTATTTACTTCAGGAACGACTGGACAGGCAAAAGCATGTGTAATTGGACATAAAAACTTACATCATTATTTTACTAAAATTGCGGGGCAAAGAGAATTTCCTGCAGGTGAACGCTTTTTATCCGTGCATCCATTATTTCATATGAGTGGCGTGCTTTCTATTTTAAATTGTATTTATCATGGTGTTACGATGATTTTCTTAGCTGATTCGAATCCTACTCTAATTTGGGATAAGATTGAAGAAGAGAAAATTACGACGATGCTTGCGTTCCCAGCTGTTTATAGCTACATGCTGGATGAGCTAAATAAAAAGGAACGAAACATTTCAACTTTTAAAGTAGCGCAAAGTGGTGGTACAAAAGTGCCAGAAACCCTCATTCAAAAATATATGGAAAAAGGAATATATATGGTGCAAGGATATGGGAGTACAGAAGGTTGGGTTGTAACTTCATGGCATCCAATGATGGGAAAAGAAAAGATGTCTTCTGTAGGGAAAACACTGAAACATGTAGAGCTGAAAATTGTTCATCCAGAAACAGGTGATGAACTAACAACAAATGAAATTGGAGAGATTCATGTAAGAAGTCCATACATGTTTAAAGGGTATTGGAATAATGAAAAGGCGACAAAGAAGGTAGTAAAAGATAGTTGGTTTAACATGGGCGATGCTGGCATGATAGATGATGACGGATTCCTGCATATTATGGGAAGATATAAAGACGTTATCATACGCGGTGGTGACAACGTATATCCAGATCAAGTAGAAGATGTTATTCATGAAATACATGGTGTTTTAGAAGTTGCAGTAGTTGGGGTTTCAGATGACTTTTGGGGAGAGATTCCGACAGCGTACATTGTAAAAGACATGCAAACGTCTTTAACGGAAGAAGAAATTATACAGCATTGTAAAGGGAAATTAGCAAGTTATAAAATACCCGAAGTTGTATTTATGGAAAAATTACCGAAAAATGCTTTAGGGAAAGTGTTGAAGAGGGAATTAAGGGAAGATGTACTTGTAAAATAAAAAGTTATTAGATGATGAGAAATCCAGTTATGCAGTGAGCATGACTGGATTTTTACTTGTAAAGAACATAATAATTTACTAGATTTTGTATTTCTTGTAAGATAATAAAGAATATTCAATCATTAATTAAAGGAAGAGATATAAATGAAGCTGCCGCTATTACAAGTAGAGACAGAGAGACTTATGATTCGTCAGTTCCAAAAAAATGATTATGAAAGTTGGTTAGATGGATTTCGAATGCGGTTACCAGCTCAGTATAAATACGATGATGGCTATCATGATATGTCGTCTTCAACAAAAGAATGGTTCACGGAATGGATAAGAGGTTTTGATGAAGCAGCGCATCGAGATGAGATGTATGTATTAGGTATTTTTCGTAAAGAAGATGGGGCTAATATTGGAAAGCTAGAGCTAATAAAAATTTTACGTATGGACTATCAATGGGCGATGATGGGCTATTCCATACATAATCAATACTGGAAAAATGGATATGGCATGGAAAGTGTGAAAGCTGCGTTATCGTTATTTTTTAATAGTCTTCATTTTCATAGAATTGAATTACATATACATGTTGATAATGAGCCATCCATTCGTCTTGCGGAACGAGCAGGTTTTTCTTTTGAATGCAAGAGAGAGGCGTTTTCTTTAGAGAATGGTAAGTGGATGGATTTTCTTATTTATTTTAAAAATAAGGAGATGGAAAAATGAGAGTTCTAATTACAGGTGGAAATCGTGGATTAGGGTTACAGTTAGTAAAAGTATTTCATGAACATGGGCATATCGTTTATCCGTTAGTTAGAACTGAGGTTGCGGTTACGCAATTGAAGCAAATGTTTAGTTGTAGATGTTTTCCTATAATGGCAGACTTATCGATTGATGAGAGTACGGAGCGAATTAAGAACCAGCTTAAGGAATATACGGAGCATATTGATCTAGTTATAAATAACGCTGGAATTACTGGAAAGGAGACTGAGATTTTACATACGAATTCAGAAGAGTTAACAGACTTATTTAATATTCATTGCTTAGGTGTAATTCGAGCTGTAAAAGGTACCTATGTGGCTTTAGCTAAATCGGATCATCCGAGAATAATAAATGTGTCCTCTCGATTAGGATCATTACATAAAATGGCGAACAAAGAATTTCCGCAAGGTCAGTTCTCATATTCCTATCGAATTGCTAAAGCTGCACAAAATATGTTAACACTCTGCTTACAACAAGAGTTTGAGAATAAAGGAATTCGTGTAACGGCAATTCATCCTGGGAAATTAAAGACTGACATTGGTGCCTTTGATGCGAATATGACTCCGGCTGAAGGAGCGCAAAATATATTTGATTGGGTAATCGATTCAAATGAGGATGTTTCAGGGAAGTTTATTGAGCCGGGTGTAGGGGAATTGAAGTGGTGAAGTACGATCTTACAGTTGTTCAAAGTTTATTTGGTCCTTCAAAAAAAGTATTAAATGGTTTACCAAATGCAGTAACGATTGAAGAGATAGAAGAAGATATTTTTTATAACGTACAAACTTATAAAGAGAAGATAAGTAGATTTGAAGAAATTTGTTTTAACTGGGAGTTAAAAAGAGCGAGTATTGTATTAAACAAAAGGTTTAGTAGTTATAACTCAAGTGCGAGGGTGTTACTTGATGCGGATTTTTCTTTACATGCAGCAAAGATAGAAGTGTGTAGAGGGTTAGACAATGTAGAGGCGCTTAACAAACGATTTACATACGGTTCAATAGAAGAGACGTTATCGGAAAAAGAATTTAAATGCATTTGGGAGCAATGTATGGCGGATTCAGGAAATCAAACTTCAATTTTAAATATTGATGAGCATTTTTATTCAGTGCAAACGGAGATAGGTAAAGGTTGGGAAAAGTCATGCATTGTTTTTTATAATGAAAATGATCCAATTGGTTTGTCCATACCGCATATAGAGTCTGGAACGGAAAATGAAGGACGATTATTTTACTTTGGGGTAATGCCTCATTATCGTGGGAAAGGAATCTCTTCCCAACTGCATCTTCAATCGTTACATATGTTAAAGGAAATGGGTGCTACTTATTACATCGGAAGCACACATACTTCAAATGAAAAGATGCAGAAGATATTTTGGAGAAATAATTGTTCGGTGAAAACGGAGATAGAGCTTTATTATAAAATTTTTAAAGAAGGTTAGGAGAAAAGAAAATGAAGAACATAAACGTATTTCATTACGACGCATTTACGAATAGACCAAATATGGGTAATCCAGCAGGTGTTGTATTAGAGGCAGATGGATTAACGGAAGAGGAGATGCAGCATATTGCTGAAAAAGTTGGATTTAACGAAACGTCTTTCGTTCTTTCTTCAGAAGTAGCAGATATAAGAATGCGCTATTTTACACCTCGTTTTGAAATGGATGTATGTGGTCATGGGACAGTTGGGACAATATTTGCCTTGCGTGAAAGAGGTTTATTAGAAGAGAAAACAAATTTTACGATTGAAACGAAGGCAGGAATTTTACCAATACAAATAGATGTAAATGATAAGGGAGAAGCCTTTATTAAAATGAGGCAGGCAGCACCTCAGTTTAAAGATTTTGCAGGTTCAAAAGGTGAATTAGCTCATAGCATTGGTTTGGACGTAAAGGATTTAGATGTAAGTTTACCGATTGTATATGGAAGTACGGGGAACTGGACTGTAATTGTACCGGTGAAAAATCTAGATGTATGTGAGAAGATGAAGCCTAACAATGAAGTGTTTCCATCGGTATTAAAAGAAATACCTAACGCTTCTATTCATCCAGTTTGTTTAGAAACTTATGATGAGCAGGCACAAATGCATGGGCGCCATTTCTCATTGGCTTATGCGGGAACGATTGAAGATCCAGTGACAGGAACGGCTTCAGGTGTGATGGGAGCGTACTATGCGATGTATGTGGAGAAAGATTTTGACCATGAAATGGAGTTAATCGTTGAACAAGGACAGGAAATGAATAAAGATGGTCGTGTAACCGTATATGTAACGAAAGATGGAGAAAATAAGAGATTACAAATAGATATTGCTGGAACAGCGGTGTATGTGAATGAGTTTGAAGTTTCAATATAAAAGAAGAAAGCCCGGCATATAGCCAGGGCTTTACGTTATCTGTTCAACACTTCAATATACGAAGCATCTCCAGTCGTTCTTAAAGCAGAGCGGAAATTGTTGTTTTCTAATGTTTTAGCGACTTGTTGTAACTGCTGTGCATCATCATGATGGATAAGTAAGCTGTCAGCACCGCTTTCTTCTATATGAATGTGTTCGACATTTCCAATGGCATCATGTACTGCTTTTAAAAATTCAGGTTTCATATTGTCCTCCTAATATGTATGTAACATTGTTGTTAGTATTTCCTTATTTTTGAAATATAAAAGTAAATGATTTTTTGTTATATTAAGATTTTGGAAGGGGTTTCCTATCCGTTTGTCAAATAATAGTAAAGTTGTCTTTTGAATTGAGGGAATCTTCGGAATTAAAGGGTGAGGGAATGGACATTTCAATAATTGCTGCACAACTAGTTAAGGAGAAAGTTATTTCACATGATCCAAATAGCGTAAAAGTGTTGAACGGAGGAACGACAAGTACTGTATATTTGTTGGACGAAAAATATGTAGTAAAGCTGAATGAAGCGGAAGTGATACGTGAAGAAGCTAATTTTCTTTCTTTTTATGAGGGGAATACTTTATTTTCAAAGCTTTTGTATAAGGAACCTTTACATACATATTTCGTGTATTCTTTCCTTGAAGGTAATACTTCGTGCGAACAAGGATTTAAACGAAGTACGCTTCGTACACTTGTAAAAGAAGTTATCAATAAGTATAAAATGGTTCCAGAGGCAGAAGGCTGGGGATGGAAAGAGAGTCCGGTTCAAACTTGGAATGAATTTTTAACGACAAATGTGATGGAAGCTTATGAAAATGTAAGACGTTACATAAGTGAGGAAGATTATAGAATTGTTCTAAAACTAGCAAATAGGGATGCCGGAGTAAATCAGCCCTTTTTATTACATGGTGATTTCGGATTTCATAATTTTATATTTCGAGAGAATAGGTTACATGGGGTAATTGATCCGTTACCTGTTTTAGGAGATCCTTTATATGATTTAATTTACGCGTTCTGTTCAACTCCAGAAGATATAACAAAAGAAACGATTGATTATGTGATGAAACAATGTGTATTTCATAAAACAGAACGAGATTTATACGAAGAAATAGTCATAGGATTATATTTGCGTATAGATACATGTGTAAGACACCACCCGAAAGATTTAGAAGATTATTTAGTAGCTTGGCGTTATTGGATGGGCGAAATTGAGCCGGCTTTATAGTACAAATAGTTTGGGGGAGATAGTGAAATGAACATAGCAGAAGCAAAACGAGATTTAGCACAAAGAACGAAAAAAGGATTTCCAGTTATAATAGCTGGTATTTTATTTTGGGTTATAGCGAGTATAACGGGTGTTTTTCTTTCAGAAAAGCAAGTTGTGTGGGTGTATTTAATTGGTATGGGTTGTGTGTTTCCTTGTGGCTTAATGATAGCTGCCATATTAAAAATTGACATGTTTGCGAAGGGGAATCCGCTAGGGACTTTAGCTGGATTAATTGGCGGGATAAATGTATTAAATATTCCGTTTGTGTTACTTGCCTATTTTCAATTTCCAGAGTGGTTACCTTTTGTAGTAGCGATGTTAATAGGTGTTCATTTTGTACCGTACGTATGGATTTATGAAAGTAAAAGTTATGGTTTACTGTCAGTAGGGACCATATTCGTAACGTCAGTTTGCGGGATTCTTTTTGCTGACAATGGATTTACTGTAATTCCATTGTCAGTTACAGTTGTCTACTTACTAACTCTAATAGGTTTAGTAATTGAAAATAAAAAAATAGATCATTATCAACAAAAATCAGCTTAATAAAAATATAGGGATAGGGGGAATTATTATGAAAAATTTCGTTTGTACAACGTGCGGCGTACAGTATGCAGCGGGTGTGGAAGAACCGGTAAGTTGTGTTATTTGTGATGAGGAGCGACAATATGTGAATCTGAAAGGGCAGTGTTGGACGACTTTAGAAAACTTGCGAACGATTGATACATATAAAAATGAAATGATAGAAGAAGAGCATAGACTTTATAGCATTACGACAAAACCGAAATTTGCGATCGGTCAAACAGCATTTGTCGTAAAAACGGATTCCTATCGTTTATTATGGGATTGCATTACTTATTTAGATGAAACGACAATTGAGAAGATAAAAGAGTGGGGTGGGTTAGATGCGATCGCACTATCTCATCCTCATTATTATTCAACGCAAGTAGAATGGGCAGAAACGTTTAATGTACCAATTTATATACATGAAGACGATAAAGAGTGGGTAGTACGCCCGAGTAGTCGTATTATTTACTGGTCTGGTGAGTCTTTACAATTAGCGGACGGAATTACTATTCATCGTCTCGGAGGACATTTTAGCGGCGGTTCTGTATTACATTGGGAAGAAGGAAATGATGGGAAAGGTATTTTATTAACAGGTGATATTATTCAAGTTGTAGCGGATCAGCAGTGGGTGAGTTTCATGTACAGCTATCCGAACTTAATTCCATTACCGGCGAGAAAAGTGGAAGAAATGGCGAATCGAGTGAAGCCATTACAATTTAATCGTTTATATAATGCTTTTCACGGAGTAGTGAAAGAAAATGCAAATGAGGCAGTGGAACGTTCTGCTGAAAGATATATTAAGGCGGTAGAAGGAAAGTTATTTCGTACGTAAAAGGAGAATTAGCTCTATGAAAACGTTAGTATGCTTCGGTGATAGTATTACAGCTGATGAAACGTTTTTTGATGGAACGCCGAGATTAACACCGCGTTTGCAAGAGATGTTTCCAAATTGGAAGGTGGTAAATGCGGGGGTTCCGGGTGATAATACGTTCGATGCGTTACATAGGGTTGAAGATGATGTACTATCACATAAACCAGATTTTGTCACAGTTTTTCTTGGTACGAATGATTCGGTATTATTTGATCCAGTACCATTACAAGTATACAAAGACAATCTAGAGAAGATTATAAGTATGATTTCACCAGAAAAAGTATTACTTATTAGTCCTGCGCCAGTTGATGAAGAACGCCAGCATAATAGAACCAATAAAGTACTTGGTCAGTATGCAGACGTAGTAGAGGAAGTGGCAAAGGAAACAGGAAGTTATTTTCTAAATTTATATGCTGAAATGATTCAAGAGCCTCATTATAAAAGATTTGTAGAAGATGATGAAAAAGACGGTTTACATTTTGGACGACAAGGTTATGAATATTTAGCGGAGTTAATTGGTAAAAAGTTAAAAGGGATTTTGTAAGAAGCAAAGTGTGCGCGCTTTGCTTTTTTGCTCGCGTATTTCCTCCTACAATGCTGCTGTGTTCAATGCAGTAGCGTTTAATATGCTAAATATATTTCATAGTAGCACATGTAAAAATGAAATGAATAAAGTGAAATATAAGTAGATCGCACCAATCGAGTTATTAGGGGGAGCCTGACTTCGACCTAACTTTTTTGTTCTTGCCAAATTTTGAGGCGGTGCACTCAAATAGCGGGATAAAATGTACTTTAAAGAGGTGGTTAGCCGTAAAACTATGAGACATTCGTACAAAAGAAAATGATTTGGTCCGCTAATGGAATGCATCCAAGACTTAACAGTTGATTAATCAAACTGTAAAGTTTAAAATTACAGTATAGTTTTTAGAAGTGAGTTACCATCGTTTGTAAAAAAACAGATAAATTAAATATTGTCGAATAAATAATATAACGTGTATTTCATTCTAAACTGTAATTTTTTTTAATACATTTCAATAATCTATATAATAATTTTAAAAAGTAAAGGAGTGTGTAAAATATGGTGATTTTATATACGACAGCAAGCTGTAGTTCATGCCGAAAAGCAAAAGCATGGCTTGAAGAACATCAAATTGATTATACCGAAAAAAATATCGTATCAAATTCGCTTACAGTTGATGAACTTAAATCCATTCTTCGTTTAACTGAAGATGGTGCTACTGAAATTATTTCAACTAGATCTAAAACTTTTCAGGAATTAAATATAAATATTGAGGCGCTTTCGCTTAATGAGTTTTATAAATTAATAATTGAGTATCCTCAAATGTTACGTCGTCCAATTATGCTGGACGAAAAAAGATTACAGGTTGGTTTTAACGAGGAAGAAATTCGCAAATTTTTACCGCGTAGCGTTCGAACATTTTTGAATATTGAATTGCAAAAAATGGCTAATTAATAAGTAATATTTTGAAAGGAGGAAACAGAAGTGATTGAAGTATGTGTTACAGTTAATTATAAAGATAGAAACTATCATACAAATGTTATTGTGAGTAAAGATACGATTTGGACAAAAATTAAACAATTGGCAGAAGAACAAGTTAAGAAACAGTGGACTGTTTAAATTTAGTTGCAACTTAAAAAGCTAAATGAAGTTAGGAGATATAGGGGAGTTCTGATAGAATATAAAGGGATTTAATTTTTCATGCTAAGCATGCTTCTTATATATTTTAACGTTTGACTAACCTATCTGTAATATTTATGGCTACAGTATGTTACTAAACGAGACATCATATTTTTTATCGTAGGAGGACAACAATGAACAGCGACTTTACTTTGGCCATTCACAGTTTAACTTATTTAGCTTTACAGCCAGATCGGATGTCAACAAGTAATGCTATTTCAGAAAGTGCAGGTGTTCATCCAGTACGCATTCGCAAAGTGCTAAGTTTGTTAAAAAAACATAAGTTTATACAATCAAAAGAGGGAACGGGTGGAGGATTTATTTTTGCCCGTGATTTAAGTGAAATTAATCTTTGGAATATGTATCAAATAACCTCTGAAGGTGCATTGCAACCGAAGTGTCCAGAATCAAATGATCAGTGTATTGTAGGTTCGAACATGCGGAAAGTTCTTTTTGCTATTTTCTTAGGTGCGGAAGAACATCTAGGTGAATATTTAAAGAATTATACAATGAAAGAAGTTGTTGACCTTATTAATCAAGAACGTTAAGCGGCTTAATTATTATGTAGCCGTGAGTTCTTAAAAAATAACTGTAATGAAAAATTTTACAGTTTAAGTTAGTTTTTATATATTGTTTATCGTTACAAAAAATATTTATAAGAAGGTGAAAAAGTATGATGTCAAATAATAATCATGTTTTAAAAGTGGGAGATTGGGTTCGTGGAATATCAAATGAGGGTGAATTCATAGTTGGTTACATTGTATCACTTGATGAAGTGGAAGATGTAGTTACAGTTAGCATTGTGAAACGTGACGATAAGTACACAATGAACGAAGCGATTTTACTCTTTAGTAAACACGTTAACAAACTCCCTGAATTAAAGATAATAAATAAGGAGCAAATCCTTTATCTTATAGACCTTGCATTATTAACAGGGGATGAAGAATGGTTTATTGAGCTTTCTGCAAAATTAAACTCGATAAAAGAGCTAGTTAATGAGGGATTTTAACGTATTATATTATTCGGTTGAATCGTGCAATAATCAATAATATTATCTAAAAGGAAATGAAATAAAACCAATTCATTACAAACATAGGAATATCCCTGAAGAAGAGTTGAAAAAACTACAATTAAGATGACATTGAAGTGATTTGTTTACCCGATCCTAATAATGATGTAAATAAGCTGTCCATATGGGCAGCTTATTTTTTCGTTTAGCTTAGGTTTTGCGAAATAATAGCGGTTCTCTCATTGCCATCAAGTTAAAATATGTATTTTCCTAAAAATGTATATGAATGCAATGCCTATAATATATATCCTGAAAATTGGTTTATACATTTAAAAAGATATTTCTTTTTCACCACGTTAATTATTTATTAGAATATCTTTTTTAGTTTGAAATAAAATTTTTCGATAAAGAAGAATATAAATATTTTTAAAATGAGTAGCTTAAATAAACAATATTTTACTGTATTTTATGCTGATTAATTCCGTTATAAGTGATAGGAACAAGGGTTGCATGCTAACTGTAAAGTATTATCCATGTAAAATTATATCCATTTAATATTTCAGAAAATATAAAAATATTAATTTTATAAATATACACGTTATAATGAGGGCGTCGAGAGAAATTTTATTATCTCTGGAGAAAATATAAAAAATGCGATTACTAGTAAGAAAGGTGTGTGGTTAGAGGCGAAATGTATGTAAAGTGCTTCAGTGGCTTGTGTAATCAATACCATAAATGCTGCCGAAGCTATTAAAGTGATGTATAGAATTGAGAAAGAAATGCCTCATAAATGAAGAGAGGCCGGTTTAACTAAAATTACTGTTACAAGTAATTCAGAGAAACCATTAAAGTAATACATTGTTATTAGAAATGTTGCAACGTATTTATGAAGTCTATTCAATATTGTTCTCTTAAGCGGTCTTTATATAAAGAGCGGATATTACGAGTAAACTTTTTTGTGAACGCTAACATTTATGTTAGGACGCTAACTAGCGAATGTTTCAATTTGGATTCATTATGATGAAGGACTTGCAATGTGGGGCAACTTGTAAGGAATTCATTTTCCGAAAAAAGGAATATTTGTTAGCTATAAAGAGAGACGCAAGAATAGATACAAGGGGGAGTTATTATATGAACGGGAATACTGCAAAGAAAATAGAAGTTCAAGCTGAAAATATCGCACTAAAAAATGAGCAATATGCAGATCCGAAAAAGTGGCATAAGCAGGATACTACATGGGCATTGAGCCTATTTGGAACTGCAATTGGAGCAGGGGTGCTCTTTTTACCGATTAATGCAGGTTCAGGTGGTTTATTATCATTACTACTAATTACATTGCTTGCATATCCAGTTATGTATTACTCACATAGGGCACTTGCGAAAATGATATACGCTTCTAATTCTGCTGATGAGGGGATCACAGGTACAATTAGAGAGTATTTCGGAAATAAAGCAAGTATCATTTTTAACATCGTATATTTCGGTTCAATTTATACAATCGTGCTAATGTATTCGGTTGCGCTTACAAATACTGCAAGTAGCTTTATCGTGCATCAATTGCACATGCCAGAGCCTCCAAGGGCTATTTTATCACTTGTATTAGTTCTTGGTCTTATCGCTATACTGAATTTTGGTCAAGATATTACTGTAAAGATCATGAGTATGCTAGTGTATCCTTTCATAGCTTCTCTACTTTTTATCGCAATATCTTTAATTCCACAGTGGAATACGTCAATGCTTAGCTTTTCAGCTGTTTCTACTGCTTCAACAGGAACAGGATATTTTGGAACGATACTGTTGATTCTACCAATCATCGTATTCTCATTTAATCATTCACCTATGATTTCATCATTTGTTGTGAAACAGAGAGCTACGTATGGAATAGAAGCTACTGATGCTAAATGTGCGCAAATACAAAAAGTTTGTTATATTATGACATTCGCTGTAGTTATGTTCTTCGTTTGGAGTAGTACATTAAGCTTGACTCCAGAAGATTTAAAAATGGCAAAAGAGCAAAACTTATCAATCCTTTCATATCTTGCGAATGAGCTTAATTCACCTGTAATCACGATTGCAGCACCAATCATTGCTTTTGTGGCTATTACAAAATCTTTCCTTGGCCATTATATTGGAGCATTTGAAGTAATGCGTGACATGATTATTAAGTTCGGTAAATCACGTGGAAAAGTAATTGAAGAAAAAACGATTAAGACAATCGTCCTTACTTTTGTTGTATTATCATGCTGGTTTGTTGCTTATACAAATCCAAGTATTCTTGGACTTA
>NZ_QOZW01000012.1:0-562432 GCF_008368885.1 Bacillus sp. BPN334
ACCCGTCCGCCGCTAACTTCATAAGAGCAAGCTCTTAATCCATTCGCTCGACTTGCATGTATTAGGCACGCCGCCAGCGTTCATCCTGAGCCAGGATCAAACTCTCCAATAAAGTTAGTTTGTCTAGCATCTAAAAATAAAAATTGACGTTTCACGTTGTTTGTTTCGTTCAGTTTTCAAAGAACTACTTGGTCGCTCATTTGCGACTTCCTTATGTTAACATCTTCGTTTTTCGATGTCAACTAAGTTTTTTAATTTCTTTTTTGTCGTTTTCTGCGTTTCCGCATCAGCGACGGTTATTAATATATCATGGTGAAAAATGAAATGCAACACCTTTTATAAACTTTTTTTAAAACCACCCACATTTCTTTTTTAATATCATATACTTAAACGAAATATCTCTTTCATGTATAAATAATTCCTACATATATTCTATATAAAGTCACTCTATCAAAAAGCGTTTCTTTCTATAATAAACGTTTTATTCATATACCATATCATACAAGGAGGAATATATATGGACTATGCCGATTTATTAATCAAACTAGGTCTCTCGGCTATTTTAGGGTTCGCTATCGGTTTAGAGCGCGAATTAAAACGGAAACCACTTGGTTTAAAAACTTGTTTAGTTATTTCTATTATTAGTTGCCTCCTGACAATTGTTTCTATTAAAGCGGCTTACAATTTACCACATACCGATCATATGAATATGGATCCACTTCGACTTGCCGCTCAAATTGTATCAGGAATCGGTTTTTTAGGTGCCGGTGTTATTTTACGAAGAGGAAACGATAGCATTGCAGGACTAACGACTGCTGCTATGATTTGGGGTGCTTCTGGTATTGGTATTGCTGTTGGGGCTGGATTCTATATCGAAGCGATTTTCGGAATGTGTTTCCTTATGATTAGCGTCGAACTTATACCATTAACAATGAAATTTGTAGGACCGAGATCATTTCGTCAACGTGATATCGCAGTAAAGCTTGTTGTGCGAAATATGGACAATATCCCAATTGTAATTGAAGAAATAAAAGAAATGGATATAAAAGTTAAGAATATGAAGCTCAAAACATTGGAGAATGGCTCTCACTATTTACATTTGAAATTATCTATCGATCAAAAAAGGCATACTGCTGATGTTTACTACGCCCTCCAGCATCTTGAAAGTGTTCAACAAACTGAATTAGAAAGTATGTAATGTAAAACAAACTCTCTTTTAAATTAGAGAGTTTTTCTTTTTTCTATAATGGTAACAATGAATGTAGTCCTGCAAAGTAAGGAGGAATAAAAGTTTGAAATCCCGTCCAAATTTAGTAGATACATTTCGTGATTCCATTATTTTTCGTTTAGTTTGCTTTATTGTTGTACTTACTGCTTTTTCTGGCTTCCTTATACATAGATTAGAGCCATCGCACTTCACCACATGGTTTGATGGTGTTTGGTGGTCAATCGTTACCATTTTCACCGTTGGCTATGGTGACTTTGCCCCGCATACACTAATAGGCAAACTTATCGGTATGGGTATTATTTTATTTGGAACCGGTTTTTGTTCTTATTATATGGTTCTGTTCGCCACTGATATGATTAATAAACAATATATGAAAATTAAAGGAGAAGAAGCCGCTACCTCTAACGGTCATATGATTATCGTGGGTTGGAATGAGCGGGCAAAACATGTTGTAAAACAAATGCACATCTTACAACCGAACCTTGATATCGTTTTAATTGATGAAACACTTTCTTTACTTCCAAAACCATTTCATCATTTAGAATTTATTAAGGGTTGCCCCCATCACGATCAAACTTTATTAAAAGCTAATATTACAACGGCTCACACTATATTAATAACAGCTGATAAAGAAAAAAATGAAAGCTTAGCAGATACACAGTCCATTTTAAATATTTTAACTGCAAAAGGGCTCAACCCAAACATTCACTGCATCGCTGAACTTCTTACTACTGAACAAATTCAAAATGCAACGAGAGCTGGTGCATCAGAAATTATAGAAGGAAATAAATTAACGAGCTATGTATTTACAGCTTCTCTTTTATTTCCTTCCATTTCAGGTGTACTATTCTCACTTTACGATGAAATCTCTGATAACAAATTACAACTGATGGAGCTTTATCCTTCCTGCACCGGACAAACTTTTGCAAATTGCAGCTACACTCTTTTAAAGCAAAACATTCTCTTACTAGGTATAAAACGCGACGAACAATATATGATTAATCCAGTCCATTCCTTTGTTCTCATTGAAAGCGACATACTCATTGTTATTCACCATTAAGAAAATGTTTTTCTAGTTCCTGCATGAGCACTTTCCCAATATTGATATATTTCCTTTTCACATCTCCATCTGGATCTTTCGGCTCAGCAAATTGATCCATTCCACTCGTTCCAGCCGTTAAAGTATTTACGTGATCATCTAGTTCGTCTTGATATACGTGCGAAAGAATATACGGTGTTTCCAGACGGACTATTACACCAGGCACATCTAATTCGCCATTCACTGCTGTAAATGGCACTCGCAGAAATTGATAGCCATCTTCTTCATCGATTTTGTAATCAAAACATCCTGTATCGTAATCCCAATTGCCACCAATGTTATACCCAAGTGGCTTCATTATCTCTTCTAACTTATATAACGCATATGTACGTCCTTCTAAATTTGATTGAATCGGAATCAAGCCCATCCCTCCTAGACTTTTTCTTTAGCATACCCACTCTAGTTTGAATATACCGATGGACTTTTCGATAAAATAATAAAAAGCGACCGGAATCCGGTCGCTTTTTATTATTTTAAACGCTCTTCTAATTCTGCTTTTAACTCTTCAAATCCTGGTTTACCAAGTAAAGCAAACATGTTTTTCTTGTATGCTTCTACTCCTGGTTGGTCGAATGGATTTACGCCTAATAAGTAGCCGCTCATCGCACATGCCTTTTCGAAGAAGTATACAAGGTAACCGAATGTGTACTCATTTAATTCAGGGATATTTACGATTAAGTTTGGTACGCCACCATCGCTATGTGCAAGTAATGTACCTTCGTATGCTTTCGTGTTTACGAAGTCTACAGTTTCACCAGCAAGGTAGTTTAATCCATCTAAATCGTTTTCTTCTGATTCAATTGTTAGTTCATGTGTAGATTTACCTACTTTCAGAACTGTTTCAAATAAGTCACGACGACCTTCTTGAACGTATTGACCTAATGAGTGTAAGTCAGTTGAGAAGTTTGCTGAAGATGGGAAAATGCCTTTTTGATCTTTTCCTTCACTTTCACCAAATAACTGTTTCCACCACTCAGAGAAGTATTGAAGTGCTGGCTCATAGTTAACAAGCATTTCAATTGTTTTTCCTTTATTGTATAAAGCGTTACGAACTACTGCGTATTGGTAAGCTGGGTTTTCTTCTAGTTCTGATGTACCGAAGTCACCATGACCAGCAGCTGCACCTTTCATCATCTCCTCAATATTTAAGCCACTTACTGCGATTGGTAATAAACCAACTGGCGTTAATACAGAGAAACGGCCTCCAACATCATCTGGAATAACGAATGTTTCGTAACCTTCGTTATCAGCTAATGTTTTTAATGCACCACGTGCTTTATCCGTCGTTGCATAAATACGTTTGCGAGCTTCTTCTTTTCCATACTTTTCTTCTAATAACTTACGGAAAATACGGAATGCTAGTGCCGGCTCTGTTGTTGTACCTGATTTGGAAATAACGTTAATAGAGAAGTCTTTACCTTCTAATACGTCCATTAAATCTTTCATGTAAGTGGAGCTAATGTTTTGTCCAACAAATAGCACTTGTGGAGTTTTACGTTGTTCTTTAGATAGCGTGTTGTAGAAAGAATGGTTTAACATTTCGATTGCTGCACGTGCTCCTAGGTAAGAACCACCGATACCTACAACAAGTAAAATGTCAGAGTCATTTTTAATTTTTTCTGCGCATTTTTGAATGCGAGCGAATTCTTCTTTGTCATATTGAAGCGGAAGGTCTACCCACCCAAGGAAATCGTTCCCAGCTCCAGTTTTTTCGTGGATTGCATGATGTGTTACTTTCACTGCATCACGTAAATAAGTTATTTCGTGTTCACCGATGAAGGATAACGCTTTAGAATAGTCGAACGTTACATGTGTACTCATCTTTTTCCCTCCAATAATGTATATGTATTTCTGTATTCACTTTAGCGAAACTGAAGTTGTAAATCAAGCGATTCAACAATTGTAACCGTAACCAAAATATATTTTTTAGAAAAAGTTCATTTTTTGCATAAAAATTCGCATTTTTCGGTATAGATGTATATACATCCTTTTTCTTATATTTTTTATGTATAAAAACAACATAACTACGCCATTCTATAAAGGAGTTAATTAACTCATCGCTTGCTCATGCTTCACAATTAAGGGGGGGCTTTTTCATGAGTACTCTGCAACGTATCGCATTAGTCTTTACTGTAATTGGTGCTGTTAACTGGGGACTGATCGGGTTCTTCCAGTTTGACTTAGTGGCTGCCATTTTCGGTGGACAAAACTCAGCTCTCGCACGCATTATTTACGGTATCGTCGGTATTTCTGGGCTTATCAATCTTGGTTTACTCTTTAAACCATCAGAAAATCTTGGCACTCACCCAGAAACGAACGAAATTCGCTAGTCAGTATGTCTTTATTTCACCTCCGACATACGAATATGATTGCATGCAATCATATTTGCAAATATATATCATAAAACAAAGTAAAAGAGGAACGCTCATATGCGCTCCTCTTTTACTTTGTTAACTCGGATTCTTCAATCCATTCCGTTAGCTTTTCTCGCAGCGTATTAAATCCATTCTCAGATGGATTCGGTATAAGAATCCGTCCTTGTTTTCTTTTCGCCGCTTTTAACGATAAACTCATTTTTCTGTGTTCTTCATCAATTGAAAGTACTTTTACTTCTACTGTATCGCCGACTTTTAAAAAGTCATGAATATCCTTTACATATCCATTTGTAATTTCAGATATATGCACAAGCCCTTGTGTTTCTGCATCTAACGCTACAAATGCTCCGTAATCTTGAATCCCAGTCACTTTCCCTGTTACAACCACTCCAGTTGTATATTGTTCTGACATATGAAACACTCCCATACGTTTACCATTTTCTCTACAATTGTAGATAGCAAAGCAGATGATTTATTGTTAAATATCCGATTAGTTAGTACGTACCCTAAGTAAAGCTACTCAGGATACGCATACCTTATATTAGTAAATTATACCACTATGACAGAACTCATTCAAAATTAACGAAAAATTTCCTAGAGTACGTATAATTTTCTAATATTGGGATAGAATACTAACACATGGCTTTCTAGTATTCCCCCCCTTTTATGGACAAAACGTATTATGTTTTGTCCTTTTTTTATTTTCTATAAACCGTTCCATTCTCTTCATTGCTTCCATAAGTTGTTCAAGCGATGTTGCATACGAACAACGAATAAATCCTTCACCACTTTCGCCAAATACACTTCCAGGTACAACAGCCACCTTTTCTTCTAATAATAACTGTTCTGCAAATTCTGCCGAAGATAGTCCAGTTGAAGAAATAGAAGGAAAGACATAAAATGCTCCGCCCGGCACATGACACATTAAATCCATTTCATTAAACGATGTCGTCATAAAATTACGGCGTTTCTTATAACTATCTCTCATCCGAATTACTTCATCATTCCCCGCGCGTAACGCTTCAAGTGCTGCGAACTGAGACATTGTCGGTGCACACATCATGGAATATTGATGAATTTTGAGCATTAATTCCGAAAATTGAACAGGAGCTGCAATCATACCGAGGCGCCATCCTGTCATCGCAAACCCTTTTGAAAATCCGGAAATTAAAATTGTATGCTCGCGCATATTTTTAATACTCGCGAAACTTGTATATACTTCGTCGTATACAAGCTCTGCATAAATTTCATCAGATAATACGATTAAATTGTACTTCTCAACAATCACTGCTATTTCTTCAAGCTCGGATTTATTTAACATTGCACCTGTTGGGTTATTTGGTGAACAAAGCAAAATTGCCTTTGTTTTCGCTGTAATAGCTGCTTCAATTTGTTCTGGTTGTACTTTAAACTCGTTTTCTAAAGTCGTTGCCACAGGAACCGGAACTCCTCCAGCTAATGTCACAAGCGGTGCATAAGAAACGAAACTTGGTTCAATAATGAGTACTTCATCATCAGGATTTATAATGGCACGCATCGCTACATCTAACGCCTGACTCGCTCCAACTGTAACAATGATTTCATCGTTCGGATCATAGGATACTGCAAATTGTTTTTTTAGATACTTTGCTATTTCTTGGCGAAGTTCCAATAATCCTGCATTTGCTGTATATGACGTATATCCTTGTTCTAAAGAACGGATGCATGCTTGCCTTACATTCCAAGGTGTAACAAAGTCAGGCTCTCCTACTCCAAGAGAAATAACACCTTTCATATTTGCTGCTAAATCGAAAAACTTTCGAATACCAGATGGTTGTAAAGATTCTGCCGTTCTAGATAGTTCAAATTGCTTCATGGTGTCACCACAATGCGCTTATCATCATCGTTTTTTTCGTAAATAATTCCCTCATGTTTATACTTTTTCAAAATGAAATGCGTTGTTGTAGAAACGACAGATTCAATTGTTGCTAATTTCTCAGAAACAAACATCGCTACTTCTCCCATTGTCTTTCCTTCTAATGTAATAGAAAGATCGTATGTCCCTGACATTAAATACACAGATTTCACTTCTGAATAACGATAAATTTGTTCAGCAACCGCATCGAACCCAACGCCGCGCTTTGGCGTAACTTTCACATCGATCATCGCCGTTAAACCTGTATGTTCTTTTACCTTCGTCCAATCGATATGTGTTACATAATCCACAATAATCTTTTCCGCTTCTAATTTTTCAACCATCTTCTTTACTTCTTCTACTTCTATATTTAACAGCTTCGCTAATGTATCTACAGATAATCGACTACTTTTTTCAAGACAAGCTAATAATTCTAATTCTTTTTCTGTCACCATATAAATCATCCTTCCTTTTCGGTTGTGTCTAAATTATACAAATACCCTTTCCAGTTTGAAAAGAAGATTTTTTTAGTGAATTATGTCAAAATAAAGTGAAACTTTAATCAGTGAAAAAACGTAGGATAAAGTGAAAGGGGATGGAACCGTGAAACCAAAAGTTTATATTGCTGAACCAGTTCCAACATTTGTAGAAAACTATTTATTAGAACACTGTGATTATGAAAAATGGGAGCAAAATGAGAAGGTGCCTCGTGATGTCCTATTGGAGAAAATACAAAATAAAGATGGATTATTAAATTTTGGATCTGCTATTAATGAAGAATTATTAAATGTAGCTCCTAACTTAAAAGTAGTAAGCAACATTTCTGTCGGTTACGATAATTTTGATTTACAAGCGATGGAAAAGCGAAATGTAATCGGAACGAATACACCATATGTATTAGATGATACAGTAGCTGACCTTGTTTTCGCTCTTATGTTATCTGCTGGTCGCCGCGTCTGTGAACTCGACTCCTACGTGAAAAATGGTGAATGGAACGCCGAAATTGGAAAAGAGCACTTCGGGCTGGATGTACACCATAGTACAATCGGTATTATCGGTATGGGGCGAATTGGAGAAGCCGTTGCAAAACGAGCGAAATTCGGATTTGATATGGATGTTCTTTATTATAACCGTCGCCGTAAAGAAGAAGCTGAACAAAAATTTGATGCTACATATTGTGATTTACAGACGCTACTCAAACAGTCTGACTTTATTATTCTTCTTACTCCATTAACAGATGAAACGTATCACCTTATCGGAGAAAAAGAATTTTCATTAATGAAAGAAACAGCAATCTTTATTAATGCTTCTCGCGGGAAAACAGTAGATGAAGAAGCGTTAATCCATGCGTTAACCGAAAAGAAAATCTTTGCAGCAGGCATCGATACTTTTACACAAGAGCCAATTCAAAAAGATAATCCCCTCTTATCATTACAAAATGTTGTGACTTTACCGCACATCGGATCTGCAACATTAAAGACTAGGCAGCAAATGGCTATGACAGCCGCTGAAAATTTAGTTGCAGGATTACAAGGAAAAACACCGCCTAATATTGTTCGTGGGTAATAATAAATAAGCGAAAGGCAAGATGACATCGTCATCTTGCCTTTTTTTGTTAACATATTTTTTTCTTCCTTGGAAATGATATGAACAAAAATCAATGGAGTGACAAAAAATGAATCACGAATATACTTGTCCTTATTTCACTTTTTCCACTCGCGGCACTACTATTCATTACGAATTGTATGAACATGACAACAAAACGGAACGTCCTACTTTCGTACTCGTTCACGGCTTTTTATCTTCCTCATTCAGTTACCGCCGCCTCATTCCTTTATTATCGAAAGCAGGAACAGTACTAGCTCTTGATTTACCACCATTCGGAAAAAGTGATAAGTCTCATCTCTTTAAGTATTCTTATCATAATTTAGCAACGGTTATCATCGATTTAATTGAACATTTATCTCTCTCAAATATTGTGTTAGTTGGGCATTCTATGGGTGGACAAATTTCTCTCTATGTAAACCGTATACGCCCTGAATTAATCTCAAAGACGATTTTACTATGTAGCTCTAGCTATTTAGCACGCGCAACCTTACCTTTACTGTACTCTTCTTACTTACCGTTCTTTCATTTATACGTAAAGAACTGGATTATACGGCGCGGGATTGTTCATAACTTAATGAATGTCGTTCATGATCACTCATTAATTGACGATGAAATGAAGGAAGGTTACTCCGCTCCTTTTTATGACAACCGTATATTCCCTGCTTTAACTCGTATGATAAGAGACCGTGAAGGTGACTTATCTTCAACTGAATTACAAAAGATCGAAACACCTACACTACTCATTTGGGGTGAAAAAGATCGTGTCGTCCCTGTACATGTAGGTCATCGGCTACACAAAGATTTACCAAATTCGAAATTTATTTCTTACGAAAACACAGGACATTTACTACCTGAAGAAAAGCCTGAACATGTTTATGAAGAAATCATTGCGTTTTCCGCGCAATAATGCAAAAGGCTGTCGGAAATTCCGACAGCCTACAATGAACAACTTCCGCCTTCTTTTATTACAAGTAATTCCACAGCTAACTTCTCACATTTTTCAAGCGCAGGTACTTCCTCAAAAGACATAAAGTATATATGTTGAATCTTTTTTGCGATGTATTTTGAATCGTCGAACACACTTACGACGTTCACAACATCGCTCGCTTCTGTTTCATAAAACTCCGGTCCCATTTGAAACGGATCCCAATTCTTCACAACCTCTATCATCTTTTCATATGTACCCATTCGCTTCCCGCCTTTTCACTTTTTAATGCTTTTCTTTATCCTATCACATCAGCTATTCTATAAGAAGAGAGAGAACTTTCATAACTTAACGGTTTTACAGAAGAAGGGGGCAAACTTATGCAACTATTTCATAAAACAGTCAATCGACGTGGAACTCATAGTACAAAATGGGATACGTATAAAAACGAAGAACTTATCCACGCTTGGATAGCTGATATGGATTTTGAAGTACCACAACCAATTCAAACTGCTTTAAAGAAACGTATCGAGCATCCTATTTTCGGCTATACACTTCCTCCCGAAAATATTGGAGATACTATTTGTAACTGGACAAAAAAACAGTACAACTGGGATATTCAAAAAGATTGGATTGTCTTTAGCGCAGGGATCGTTCCAGCTCTTAGTACGAGCATACAGGCCTTCACAAAGGAAAATGAATCCGTTCTCGTACAACCACCTATTTATCCCCCATTTTTCGAAATGGTTACAACAAACAATAGACAATTATGCGTGAGTCCATTACAGAAACAAAATGATACATATGCGATAGACTTCGAGCATTTAGAAAAGCAATTTCAACAAGGCGTCAAACTCATGCTTCTTTGTAGTCCTCACAATCCAATCGGGCGTGTTTGGTCAAAAGATGAACTCACACAACTTGGCGCATTGTGTACAACATATAATGTAATCGTTGTCGCAGATGAAATTCATGCCGATATTATTTACGGAGATCGTACTCATACACCATTTGCTTCTTTATCTGAAGAATTAGCAGCACGCACGATTACTTGTATGGCTCCGAGTAAAACATTTAATATCGCCGGATTACAAGCATCGATTATTATCATTCCAAACGAAAAACTCCGTCAAACCTTTACATCTATCCAATATAGACAAGGTTTCCACGGATTAAATACATTTGCCTATACAGCGATGCAAAGTGCCTATACAGAATGTAATGATTGGCTAAATGAAATTCGATTATATATAGAAGATAACGCTCAATTCGCTTGTGAATATATTAAAAATCACATACCCGCTCTTTCTGTAACAAAACCAGAAGGTAGCTTTTTATTATGGATTGATTGCTCTCGCCTACAGCTTTCTCAAAACGAACGCACCACATCGCTTGAGGAAAAAGGGAAAATCATCGTTGAACCTGGTGAGAAATACGGATTAGGCGGAGAAGAACATATTCGAATTAACATCGGCTGTCCAAGATCTGTTTTAGAAGAAATCTTAAATAGGTTGCGCCATACGTTTTCAGAATAAGAAAGGAGGCGACCTCCAATCGTTTTGGGACAACCTCCTTTATCAATATCTTTTCAATTACGTTTCACAAAAAAAGCTACCATGCACGGTAGCTTTTACTTTTTCTTCATATCCGATGCTTTTTTTACAATGACACCACAAGCAATTCGATCACCTGATTTACCTGTTGGTTGTGTCATACCATCATCAGCGTTTTCTGTAATAATAATAGACGCTCCATCTTTTCTATGAATCGTTGTTTTTCCTTCTTCAAGCGTTATGTGCGGCGCATCGATTTCTGCCTTGATCTTTCCAGAACCGTCTGCAATTACGTTCGGTAAATCACCGTTTTCTGCACCCTTCGGATTAAGAAGTCCATGTTTTTTATTATCAGGATTAAAATGATTGCCAGATGATTCAAAACGTGGTGCTTTACACTCACCAATTTCGTGTACATGTATGCCGTGCGGGCCTGGTGCAAAACCTTCCCCTTTAATCGTAATTTTCACTCCGCTTGTTTGTTGCTTTACTTTCGCAGTCCCCACTTCATCGCCTGAAGCATTATGTAATTTCACGTCAATTTCTTTCGGCTTTCCTTGGTCACAACCTGCCATCAGAAATAATAAACAACAACTGAAAAAAAGCCGTTTTTTCATTCTATTCCCTCCAAAATATATTCTGCCCTTAGATTGTCCGAGCATAGAGGGAAACATACAAAAATGAGTTACTGTTTCTTTTCCGCTAAAAGTTTTTCTTCAACTTTCTGTAATCGCTCCGCTTCGCGTTTTGATACACGAATGAACATACGCCACGTAGCAACGGCACCAATGATAAATAGAACGCAAACAATCCCTGGAATAATATATTCTGTTTTATCTTCCGGAAAATATAAAGGCATCATAACGAACACTCCTTATTATTGGATTCAAAAAACATCAGAATTTTCTGTTATATACCTTTAAATTATAGTTGAACCAGTTCATATTCTCAAGGGGCGTTCCAAAAGCGAATGATTTCTTTGACTCCTTCGCACACTTTCCTTACTATAAACTTGAGGTGAAAAATATGAGAGAAACATTTGAAATTGGTGAAATCGTTACTGGTATTTATAAAACTGGCAAATACATCGGCGAAGTTACAAATAGCCGTCCTGGCAGTTACGTCGTAAAAGTGTTAGCTGTTTTAAAACATCCGGTGCAAGGTGACTTACATAACGTAAAACAAGCTGACGTACCATTTTTCCATGAAAGACGTGCTTTAGCTTTCCGGGAACAGACGAACATTCCAGAGCAAATGGTGAAGAAATATGAAGGAGAAATTCCAGAGTATACAGAGTCACTCAAATTAGCATTAGAAACTCAAATGAATTCATTTTCTGAAGATGATTCACCTTTTGCGGTTCGTAGTCTAGAAACATTAGAGCAATTAAAAAAAGATTACAAACTTTAAAAAAAAACAAAACGACCAAATTACATACTGTGCAATTTGGTCGTTACTGTGTACTCACTTTCTTTAACACTTTTGAAAAATCAACGAGTTCTCCCAATGTTGGGGGTGCTGGTTTCACTAAATACTCTTTATCTTTTTCTACTAATTTAAAAATATTATACGTCGTCATCGCATCATCTAGCGCACAATGATGCTTACCCGTCCCTGCTTTTCCATATGCCTCAATTGCTTTCCACAATCCAGTTTGATTTCTCTCCCCAAAAAACTTCTTATACTCAATTGATAAATCACGACACTGTCCTAAGAACGGAAAGTCTACTCTTGCCATTTCACAATTATGCTTCAACACTTTCATATCCATATTTCCCCACGTAACAATGGTTGGTTTACATCTCCTTTCATATTCTGCAAGTTTTTCAACGAGTTCTGGAAACGAAATTCCTTTATCTACGACTTCTTGTTTAATTCCTAAAAATTTCTTACATCGATCCGTTAAAGAAGGAAAAGTTTTCGGCCTAACATGAGCTGAATACGTGTCTTCTACCTTACAGCCAACAACCGAAACGAGTCCTACCTCAATGATTTCCGGGAAAAATCCTTTTGGTTTTTTTCTGTGCTGGGGCATCGTAAACTCAAAATCCAAAAATAAAAATCGTTGTTCATCCATACGATCCCTTCCTTATCATCTTTGTCATTCCTTTCTATTTAACACTCCTACACGAACAAGCTCGAATGCTAATTCCATTTTAAATATTCAGATTGGATGTATCTTATATATATGTCAAATGCCCACAAATATTTTTAAAAATAAGAAAAAATGACCGATGCAGAAAATATGACAAAATACCCCCTCTCATTTACATCCTCCATTTTTCTACTTTATAATGACTTTATGTGTGTTTCTTTGGGAACATTTTTGACACACTAAGAAAAGTGAATGAAAGGAGATGAGAGTTTTGCACGAAACAACGCAAGAGCTCGCAAACTGGCAGTATTATTTTGCTATCGCAGTCTTTTTAATTACATATGCCATTATTATTTCAGAAAAAATTAATCGCGCTGTCATCGCACTTCTTGGTGCAGCACTCATGGTAATTATGGGGGTCGTTGATTTACACAACGCCTTTACGAAACATATTGAATGGGGGACGATTACGCTACTCATCGGTATGATGATTCTGGTGAACATTACGAGTAAATCGGGTGTCTTCCAATACGTTGCCATTAAAGCAGCAAAAGGGGCGCAAGGAAATCCAATTAAAATTTTAATTTCACTTTCCTTACTTACTGCGCTTGGTTCCGCATTTTTAGATAACGTTACAACTGTACTTCTTGTTGTTCCAGTTACTTTATCTATTACGCGCATACTGCAAGTAAATCCTGTTCCTTATTTACTTTCTGAAATTATTTTTTCAAACATTGGAGGAACAGCAACATTAATTGGTGATCCGCCAAATATTATGATTGGTTCTGCAAATAAGCATTTAGATTTCAATGCTTTCTTATTCAACTTAGCACCTATCGTAATCATTATTATTGCTGTTACAGCGACAATACTTTACTTCATGTACCGTAAACAATTAATTGCTGATCCTGTACAAATTAAAAAATTAATGAGTTTAGATGAAAAACAATACATTAAAGATCCAGTATTAATGAAAAAATCTTTAACAGTACTTGGACTTACAATCGTAGGTTTCATGACTCATTCGATCTTCCATGTTGATGCGGCTATCATCGCTTTAACTGGTGCTACTGTACTTATGCTAATCGGTGTGAAAGAACATGAAATTGAAGAGGTATTCGCAAGTGTAGAGTGGGTAACAATCTTCTTCTTCGCAGGACTATTCGTACTTGTTGGAGGACTTATTGATATCGGCCTTATCAAAATGTTAGCTCAAAAAGTAATTGGAATAACAGGCGGAGATGTTTCTTACGCATCTATCCTTATTTTATGGGTATCTGGTATCGCCTCTGCAACAATTGATAACATTCCATTCGTTGCAACAATGATCCCACTTATTAACGATATGGCAGTTGGGCTAGGTTTATCACCTTCTGACGCACAAATCGACGTATTATGGTGGGCATTAGCATTAGGTGCTTGTCTAGGTGGAAACGGAACATTAATCGGAGCTTCTGCTAACGTAATTGTTGCAGGTATCGCAAGTCGTGAGGGCCATAAATTTAGCTACATGGAATTCCTCAAAGTCGGCTTCCCAATTATGATCGTTTCATTAATCATTTCTCATATTTATATTTATTTACGCTACCTTATGTAGTAAAAAAAGGGCTGTCCTATGTGGCAGCCCTTTTTTCTTAGTCAACGAAATATCGATTAACCAACAAAGAGCTGTTCCAAAATATCTTTGAAACAGCTCCCCGCATATATCTACTCTTTATACCTTACCGGCTCATTCCGAATAATGAACAAGTGAATCGGTAAGAAAACCGAAAATGTGATTGTATGAATAATCGTAAACAATATAGAATTCGTTCCGTATCTATCTAAAATTGCGTAGATAAGATAAATAGACAGCACAATCGATACAGCTGTTGCTAATAAATATAGAATTGGTACGAAGTTAAAAATGAAACACGCGACATATATGCCGAATACTTTCCATCCTGCTTCTTCTTTTAAGAAATCCGGTAATTTGTCTTTCGCTAAATCCCCCCATATCTTACTATTTAAAAAAGGAATAAACGCAAGAGCACCATCCGTTGCACCATCATTTTTCGCCATCGTATACAGTGCAAAAGCCGTTAATAAATACGCAATAATTGCCCAAATCAATATAACAAGAATAAACGCAAAACTAAGAGCAAAGAAACCTGCTAGTACGCCTTGATCTTCCATCTTATCCTCTCCTCTCTACTTTCAACATATTTCATTACTTTACAAGTTATGTTTTAAAATTTATCCAAACTCTCTGTATAATGGTATGAGAAAGGTAATAAGAAAGGAGAACGCACTTATGCATCCATTTGTACAAGCATTACAAGAGCATTTCATAGCTCATAAAAACCTTGAAAAAGCGGAACCGATGGCACGTTATATGAAAAATCACTTCCCATTTCTCGGTATTCAAACACCTGAAAGAAGACAACTATTGAAAGACGTCATCCAAATACATACTCTCCCAGATCAAAAAGATTTCCAAGTTATCGTACGTGAGCTTTGGGATTTACCAGAACGTGAATTTCAAGCGGCCGCACTCGATATTATGCAAAAATATAAAAAGCATATAAACGAAACGCATATCCCGTTTTTAGAAGAACTCATTGTAACAAAATCTTGGTGGGATTCTGTCGATAGCATCGTTCCTACATTTTTAGGGAATATCTTTTTAAAACATCCGGAATTAATTTCCGCCTATATTCCAAAATGGATTGCATCAGATAACATATGGTTACAACGCGCCGCTATTTTATTCCAGCTAAAATATAAACAAAAGATGGATGAAGAACTTCTTTTCTGGATTATTGGACAACTACATTCTTCAAAAGAATTTTTCATTCAAAAAGCAATCGGCTGGGTCCTTCGCGAATATGCAAAAACGAAGCCCGATGTCGTTTGGGAATACGTGCAAAATAACGAGCTTGCCTCGCTTAGTAAACGTGAAGCAATTAAGCACATTAAACAAAATTACGGAATAAATAACGAAAAAATAGGCGAGACTCTATCATAGATAGACGCGTTCCTCTATTGAGATTTAAAAAAGAACGTGTTAGAATATGTTCATTATTATTAATATAAGTAGCGATGACGGACTTATAAGTACTTGCACAAAAGCGATTCAGGGATAGTGAAAGCCTGAAACCGCAAGGAAACGGCAGTCCCGAGCAATACGTGATAAAGTGGATGCACCTGTTGTGTATCAACTAGGGTGGAACCGCGGGCAAACGCTCGTCCCTAGGCAATTAAGCCTTGGGATGAGCGTTTTTTTATGTTTTCAAAGCATATACCGCTCGTTTCACTAGTATCTGAGCACGTCATCGCCAATACGTTAACTTTCAAAAGGAGGATTTTATTATGTATTCAATGGAACAAGTTGTAAACTTAGCGAAACATCGCGGTTTTGTTTTCCCTGGTTCTGAAATTTACGGTGGTCTTGCAAACACTTGGGATTACGGTCCACTTGGAATCGAATTAAAAAATAACGTTAAAAAAGCTTGGTGGAAAAAATTCATTCAAGAATCTCCACATAACGTTGGTTTAGACGCAGCTATTTTAATGAACCCAAAAACTTGGATCGCTTCTGGTCACGTTGGTAACTTCAACGATCCAATGATCGACTGTAAAAAATGTAAAGCGCGTCACCGTGCCGACAAATTAATTGAAGATGCATTAGATGCAAAAGGCATCGAAATGGTTGTTGATGGTCTTACTTTCGACCAAATGGCTGATTTAATGAAAGAACATGAAGTAAAATGTCCTGATTGTGGTAGCCAAGAATTCACTGAAATCCGTCAGTTCAACTTAATGTTCAAAACATTCCAAGGTGTTACAGAGTCTAGCACGAACGAAATCTTCCTTCGTCCTGAAACAGCACAAGGTATTTTCGTAAACTTCAAAAACGTACAACGCTCTATGCGTAAAAAGCTTCCATTTGGTATTGGCCAAATCGGTAAGAGCTTCCGTAACGAAATCACGCCTGGTAACTTCACATTCCGTACACGTGAATTCGAACAAATGGAACTTGAATTCTTCTGTAAGCCTGGTGAAGATTTAGAGTGGTTCGCATTCTGGCGTGAAACTTGTAAGAACTGGTTACTTTCACTTGGTATGACTGAAGAAAGCATGCGTCTTCGTGACCACGGTGAAGAGGAATTATCTCACTACAGTAACGCAACAACTGATATTGAATTCAGATTCCCATTCGGTTGGGGCGAACTATGGGGCGTTGCATCTCGTACAGACTTCGATTTAAAACGTCACATGGAACACTCTAATGAAGACTTTAACTATATCGATCCACAAACGAATGAGCGTTACGTACCGTACTGCATCGAGCCATCTTTAGGTGCTGACCGCGTAACATTAGCATTCTTATGTGATGCATATGAAGAAGAGCAATTAGAAAACGATTCTCGTACAGTTCTTCGTTTCCACCCTGCTTTAGCACCATACAAAGCAGCTATCTTACCATTATCTAAAAAGCTATCTGAAGGTGCTACTGAAGTATTCGCAGAACTAGCTAAAGACTTCATGGTAGACTTTGACGAAACTGGTTCTATCGGTAAACGTTACCGTCGTCAAGACGAAATCGGTACACCATTCTGTATCACTTACGACTTCGACTCAGTTGAAGACAAAGCTGTTACAGTACGTGACCGTGACACAATGGAACAAGTTCGTATGCCAATTAGCGAACTAAAAGGTTTCTTAGAGAAGAAAATCCAGTTCTAATTATAAGAAAAAGAGGCGCTCTATTGAGCCGCCTCTTTTTACTTTTCACGTTTTTCTTTAATTGCTACTGTACATCTTGATATGCATAGTAAATCATCATTTTCATCAATAATACGCACATCCCAAACCATCGTTGAATGTCCTCTATGTATCGGTGTCCCGATCGCTGTTACAATTCCATCTTTCTTTGAGCGAATGTGATTTGCATTAATTTCTAGACCGAAACAAATACATTTCTCTTGATCAATTAAATTGTATGAACCAACACTTGCTACTGTTTCCGCTAATGCAAGAGATGCACCGCCGTGTAAAAAACCAAACGGCTGATGCGTACGCTCATCAACAGGCATCGTAGCAACCACCTTATCTTCTGTCATCTCTAACAACTCAATTCCAAGTGAATCCATTAAAGTTTTTCCCATATCGTTTCCTCCTTCTCTTACTTTAATTGAATGTATAATTTTACCTATTTATTTTCAAACTACTTATAACACTTATATAAGGAGGTTTCACCTAAATGAAACAGAAATTTTGTATATTACTGCTTATGTTCTCCTTGCTGTCTATTGTACCAAATTGTGCACTAGCAGCCAAAGCATCCAACTTGACAATCGATGTTCAGACTGTAACACAAAAAGGTAAGAAACCTTATATAGAATATCAAATTAACAGACCTTCTTTTCACAATTTTTCCGATTCTAAATTTCAAAATAAGCTCAATTTCTATTACAAAAAATCTACCGATAAATTTAAAACAAAATTAGAAAAAGACGCAAAAAAATATTATAAAGAAACAGAAGGATCTAGTACACCATTTCATCCGTACGTGGCGAATGTTGATTATAAAGTCTCCCTGAATAAACCACCGTTTCTCAGCCTATATTTGAATTACTATCAATATACAGGCGGAGCACACGGTCTTTATACGTGGAAGGCAAACACATTTGATTTAAACGAAAAAAAGTTACTACGCTTAGATGATTTATTTCAACAAAAAGATACATATAAAGAAGTAATCCGCGCTGAGATCGTAAGACAAATTAAACAAAATGAAGGCATTTATTTTCCCGATGCAACTGAAAAGGTCATGAGCACGAAAAAGTTTCACTTCTTTTTAGAACCGGACAACCTCGTCATTTATTTCCCTTTATATGAGATTGCTCCTTATTCAAGCGGAATTCCTCAATTCCGTATTCCGTATACGTTGCTAAGAGAGTATTTGAAGCCTTCTTATCAAAATATTTTGATTGACAACAAGTAAATATTTTCGCTACGATAATGTTAACCTAAAAACAACAGGAGGTTAACATTATGAGAAGATTTCATGTTTTAGATTTAGCATTAGCTGCCATGTTCGTCGCTCTTATGGCCATTGGTGCAAATATTGTATCTTGGGCACCATTCCTGCAAGTAGCGGGCATCCCATTATCTATGCAACCATTTTTCGCAATTTTAGCAGGGCTTCTTCTTGGAAGTAGACTTGGTGCATTATCAATGACTGTGTATATGCTCGTTGGCTTAGCTGGTGCACCAATTTTCGCTAACTTCAAAGCTGGATTCGGGGCACTTTTAGATCCTACTGGTGGTTTTATTATTGCATTTATTATCGTTGCTTACGTATCAGGAAAACTAGTAGAACAAAAAGAACGACCAACATTCAGTACATTTGCAATTGCCTCTTTCACAGGAATCATTTTAACGTATATTATCGGTACTACTTATATGTACGGGGCAGTCAATTTCTTCATGGGTGGTAATATGAGTTATAAAGCTGCTTGGATGATTATGATGTGGTTCGCAGTAAAAGATATTGCATTTACCATTATCGGTGCTATTATCGCACCTCGCATATACTATGCTGTACGTCGTTCCGCTTATCAGCATTCTCATTCGACGATTTCATAATAAAAAGAGTTATCTTACTATGCTAAGATAACTCTTTTTTGTTTCTTCGACAATATACGACACATATTAAAAATGATTTTTGTTATGCTAATTCAGCAAATTAGATATTTTGCACATCTAATTAGAACAATATTTTGGAGGAAAATCAGTGAATCTATCAAAAAATACACTTATTAAAGTAAGTGTCGGAGTACTATCTTTATTTTTCATACTAGGTATGAGTATCGGTTACAAATTATATGGAAATAGCGAGTTAGGAATGTCATATACCTTTGGAAACGGCCTAGCATTTTTCTTTTTAATTCTTACTATAGTTAGTTTATGCGCGGCTTTAATCTTTATTGTTATTGGGTTAATTAAGAAAGTACGAAAATTACCAGCAAAAAAATCTTTAATAACATCGTTAATACTATTTCTAACAACCGTTATATCCGTCATCGTTCTTCTCTTTACGATAACAAAAGTAACAAATATGGAAGAGGAGTATCAAGCTCTTCAAGCCCAAAAGAAAAAAGAAGCTAATTACTTAATTGCCGCAGCATCTTTTTATAATAATATAAACACCTTTAAATATGCAGCATCTTACGTGTTATCCGAGTATTCAACTACATGGTCAAGCGCAATAGATAAAAGACAGGACTTCAATAATGCACTAAGTTCTAAGAGAACAGAAATTGACGGAATGATTACAAGCGTTGATACGTTTTATAACAATATGGGAAATGATTTAAAGTTAGTCTCTGAAGCTGCAAAAGAACAGCCTAATAAATATAAAGAAACCTATGAAGAATATAAAAAAATATATGGGATTATCACTGCGCTTAACGAACAGGCCCAATCTCCAAGTGGCAGCTTAATTTCATTTAATCAAAACGTTAATGCATTGATTCAGGAATACAAAAAAGCAGCTGGTAATATTAATATCGCTATTACTGATGAAATAAAATCCAAAGCTGATGAGCTAAAGCCTACTGATCAAAAGTAAAGACACTCTCTTGAGAGTGTCTTTTTTTCTCAAAAAAATCCCCTTTAGATTAAGCAGTAAATACGTTCCTTTACCGCTCATCCAACAGGGGATTATATCACTATATTAAGACTGTTGCTTCGTGTGTTCTTCTAAAATTTTCTGCATCATTGGAACCATTTCATCACGTAATTCTGGGTGTTGCAGGGCCATTTCGATTGTCGTTTGAACGAATCCTAACTTTTCACCTACGTCGTAACGCTTTCCTTCGAAATCGTAAGCGAATACACGTTGAATTTCGTTTAAGTTTTGGATTGCATCTGTTAACTGAATTTCACCACCAGCACCAACATGTTGCTGTTCTAAGAACATGAAGATTTCAGGTGTTAAAACGTAACGTCCCATAATTGCTAAGTTTGAAGGTGCTGTACCTGCTGCTGGTTTCTCAACGAAATTGCGAACTTGGTAACGACGTCCTTCCTGCTCTAACGGGTCGATAATTCCATAACGGTGTGTTTCATCTTCTGGAACCGTTTGTACACCAATAACAGAAGAAAGCGTTTTATCATATTCTTCAATTAATTGACGTAAACATGGTTTTTCAGCTTGAACGATATCATCACCTAATAAAACAGCGAATGGCTCATCACCGATGAATTTACGTGCACACCAAACTGCATGCCCTAATCCTTTTGGTTCTTTTTGACGGATATAGTGAATATCTACCATTTTTGAAGAAGCCTGTACTTTTTCAAGTAACTCATACTTTTTCTTTTCTAATAAGTTTTGCTCTAACTCAAATGCATTATCAAAATGATCTTCAATAGAGCGCTTCGTTTTACCAGTAACGATAATAATATCTTCGATTCCTGATTTTATTGCTTCTTCTACAATGTATTGGATAGTTGGTTTATCTACTATCGGTAACATTTCTTTTGGCATTGCTTTTGTAGCTGGTAAAAAACGTGTTCCTAATCCAGCTGCTGGGATTATCGCTTTTCTTACTCTTTTCATCACAAAATACCCTCTCTTCTGTCAGAATCAATAACGATTATTTCCTTACATAGAACAAAAGGGAGGTTTCACTCCCTTTTGTTCCCTACTACTTAAAATTACTTTATATTATAAACGATTCATAATATCTTCTTTAATAGTAAGTAACTTTTGTTCACTATTTTGTAAAGAATTATCTTGAACACCGAAGTAGAACTTAATCTTCGGTTCAGTTCCCGATGGACGTAGGCAGAACCAAGAACCATCTTCTAATTGATATTTTAACACATTTGATTTCGGTAAGTGAATCTCTTCTTTATGTCCATCTTGTAAAGATGTAACGATGCTCGCTTTATAGTCTTCAACAGCCACAACTGTTAAGCCCGCTACTTCTTTCGGAGGATTTTCACGGAATGTTGCCATCATCTCTTGAATTTGTTCCGCTCCATCTTTTCCTTTTAACGTTAGCGATACAAGATCTTCACGGAAGAAACCGTACTTCTCAAATACTTCTAATAAACCATCGTATAACGTTTTACCTTGTGATTTGTAGTATGCAGCTACTTCACATGCAAATAGAACAGATTGTACTGCATCTTTATCACGACAGAATGGACGGATTAAATAACCATAGCTTTCCTCATAACCGAATTGGAATTCGTATTGTCCGCTTTCTTCATACTGTTTAATTTTCTCACCGATAAATTTAAATCCAGTTAACGTATCAACTGTATCTAAACCGTATGCTTTCGCGATTGTACGGCCAATTTCAGACGTTACGATTGTTTTTAATACAACACCGTTCTCTGGAAGCGTTCCGTTTTCTTTCTTTTGAGATAATAAATAATCAAGCATTAATGCACCTGTTTGGTTACCCGTTAATACTTGGAACTCACCATCGTGATTACGAACTGCAACGCCTAGGCGGTCTGCGTCAGGATCCGTTGCGATTAACACATCTGCGCCTACCTTCTCACCGTCACGAATTGCATACTCAAACGCTGCATGCTCTTCTGGGTTCGGTGATTTTACTGTAGAGAAGTTCGGATCTGGTAATTCTTGCTCTTTTACAACTGTTACATCTTTAAATCCAACTTCTTCTAAACCACGGCGTACAGAAATATTTGATGTTCCATGTAATGGTGTAAAGACGATTTTTAAGTCTTTTCCAACATTTTGTACCATTTCTTTATTAATGATGACATTGTTCAATTCTGTTGCATATGCATCATCTACTTCTTGTCCAATAATATGTAATAAACCGTCAGCTTTTAATTGCTCCACATTAGCAACCTCAACTGTTAACTCATCCTCTACTGCATTTACATAGCTAATTAATTCATCAGCTTCTTTTGGAGGCAACTGCCCACCATCTTCACCATATACTTTATAACCGTTATATTCCGGTGGATTATGGCTTGCCGTAAGAACGATTCCACTTACTGTATGTAAATGACGAACTGCGAAAGAAAGCACTGGCGTTGGACGCAAGCTTTCAAACACATATGTTGTGATACCGTGTGCACCAAGTGTAGCAGCTACTTCCATTGCAAATTCAGGTGATTTATGACGAGAATCGTACGCTACAACAACACCGCGTTTTTTCGCTTCTTCACCTAATTTTTCAATAAACTTTGCTAATCCTTGTGTTGCTTTACGAACTGTATATACATTCAAACGGTTCGTACCAGCACCAAGTTCACCACGCATACCACCTGTGCCGAATTCTAGATTTTTATAAAAGCTGTCCTCAATTTTCTTCTCATCTTGCTTCATGTTTTCTAACTGTTCTTTTAGTTCTGCATCTAACTCTGCATATGAAAGCCAGCGACTAAATTCTTGTTTCCAGTTCATATTTCTATCTCCTCTCGCTTGTCCTACCTTTATTATATGAAAAAAACAACCTGTATCTCAATATTTTTTACAATCTAACAGGATTTTACTAGGAATATTTGTATACACTATGGTTAAATACTCCAATAAAGGGAATGAGGATTATGCAAGAATGGGGCTTGTCAGAAGAGCTCAAAATACAAACAAAGCAAATGATTGAAATTGCTGAGAAAGAATTATCCATTATGAGACAAGCAATTGATAAAGAGGATGAATGTATTTTGTGCAAAATGGAAGATATTCATCATATGTTAGCAAACGTACAAACATTGGCAGCTACATACTATATTCAAGCGTATTTATCACCTTATACAGAAAGCTCACATTCTATTACAGCAACTGTCCAACATTTAAGTGCCCGAAAACACGGGGCTCTTATTGTTGTGGAAAGAAACGAGCCGCTTGACTCTCTCATTCAAACTGGAACAACATTACATGCTCATTTAACCTCACCGTTACTTGAATCCATTTTCTATCCAGGTAACCCTCTTCATGACGGAGCCGTTCTCGTTAAAAATAATCATATTGTTTCAGCTGCCAATATTCTTCCGTTAACGAAAAGCACAGAAGTTGATCCTGAGCTAGGAACACGTCACAGAGCTGCAATTGGTTTATCAGAAAAAAGCGATGCACTTATTTTAGTTGTCTCTGAAGAAACAGGCCGCACTTCATTCGCTTTAAATGGGACGTTATATACGATTTCTTTATAGGATCCATCTTTTCCTATAGAACAGTACAATAGGAAATGAAATTATATCGACTTACCGAAAAAAAATGACAATAATCATACCAATAAAAAAGGCTGTTCCAAAATATTGGAACAGCCTTTTCTATTGGATCTTACTCTTCCCCGAAACGTTCAACAAGTGTTGCAAGTGTACGTACCATTGCACCTGTTGCTCCAGCTGGCCCTAAATCATGCGCTCCTGACGTTTCAGATGTTCCCGCGATGTCTAAGTGTACCCAAGGTGTATCTTCAGCAAATTCACCTAAGAATGTACCTGCCATAACCGCATGTCCTTCACGGCCTGGTGAGTTATTTAAATCGGCAAACTTACTGTTTCGAACGCGTTCTTTATCACGATCAAAAATCGGTAATTGCCAAATTGATTCATCTGTTTCCATAGACGCCTCTAGCACTTGCTCAAACAACTCTTCATTGTTTGTCATTGCGCCTGTCGTCTGATTTCCAAGTGCAACAATTACACCACCTGTTAATGTGGCAACATCAATAAGATAGTTTGCACCTAGTTTTTTCGCATACGTAATACCGTCAGCTAACGCTAGGCGACCCTCTGCATCTGTATTTAATACTTCAATTGTTTTTCCGCTCATAGATGTGATTACATCGTCTGGCTTAAATGCTGTACCACTTACAACGTTATCAGTTGATGGAATAACAGCAATCACATTTTGCTCTGGGCGAAGTTCACCGATAATTTCCATCGCACCTAATACAGACGCAGCACCGCCCATATCACCTTTCATACCGACCATGCCTTCACGTGGTTTTAAAGAATAACCACCTGTATCGTATGTAATCCCTTTTCCAACGAATCCAATGACATCTGTCCACTCTTCTTTTCCTTTATAAATAAGAGCGATCATTTTTGGTGGCTCAGTAGATCCTTGGTTTACTGCAAGTAACGCACCCATACCAAGCTCTTCCATCTCTTCTTTCTCAAGAACTTTATAATCCATATCATACTTTTCTGCTAACTCAACAGCATACTCAGCAAGCTTTGTTGCTGTTAATACGTTTGGTGGCATATTTACAAGTGTACGAGCTGAATTTGTTGCACGTCCATGTACGTAGCCAACTGTTAATGCAGCTTCAATTTCTTGTGCATCTTCCGCTGTAATAGCCGTGAACTTCTCTAGTTCCACACGATCCTTTTTATCTGATTTATACGTTTGTAACTCATATGTACCAAGACCTTGTACTTCTGCTGCAATATGAGCTACATCAATCGCATCCAATTTCTCTGTTACGAAAGAATCAAGCAAGATTGCTGCATCTTGTACTTTCGCTGCTTGTAACGTTTTAAACGCCTTACCAAGAGCAGAACGCAACGTTTCTGTCGTGTAAGACACTTTCTTACCTAAACCAACGAAATAATAACGTTTCACATTTGTTTTTCCTAAACTATGTACTTTTGAAATAGCTTTCTTCTTAGTAGAAAGTTCTTTCTCTTCTAATAAAACTTGTAATTGTCCTTCAAAAGCTTTGTCCAGTTCTTGTACAAAACTACTCGTTTTCTCTTCTTCAAATAAGGCAACGATTACCGCTTCATGGCTTGCTAATTCTTTTTGTACTTGAAACATGTTCAGACCCCCTAAATTTCTCTACTCTGCCTTTATTATAACTTTATTTTCGATAAAATGCGACAATTCTAACTTCTGTTACATCCTATATAATCCATATTTCTTCTATTTATAAAATAAAAAAGTCTAGCGTACTTCCCACTAGACTATCTTTGTTTTAAATATTGACCGCGAAACACTTGCATCGTTTCGTCTTGATTTAACATCGTTAACTCTTCTTCTGAAAACTTACCATTTCCGACTTTCACTACATACACATTTACTTTTTTCTTACCCCATTGGCTATAAACATCTTTCACCGTATCATAATATAGATCAAGACGGTTTCCTTTTATTGCACCGCCCTTATCAGCTACTACACCGTACCCATAACCTGGTACGAATAGAATCGTTCCAATTGGGAATACGCGTAAGTCCGCAGCTATTGTGGAATATAAATCCCTTTTCACCTTAACTCCTGAATATGTAATACCATACTCCGGATGTCCCGGTCTCTTACCAGTTGATTCAATTCCCGACGTATAACCTGTTGCAGTCATTTCAATTGAACGATATTTAGACCAGTCGTTTGCCTGCTCTAAAGCATTTATCACTTCTTTACTCGGAGCAACATTTCTCTTAACTTCTGCTGCATGTACTTCTTTTGCACTCGTTCCCTCATATTTCTTTACAATCTCTAATAAAGAAACTCCTGTGAAAGCATTCCATGTTACGCATAATGCGGATACAAGTAAACAAGTCATCATAATGCGAATACAATATCGTTTTAACATTTTTATATTCCACACTCCTTCATCGTTAATCATTCCCTATACGATGAAGGAATATGCAAAAAAATAATCCCCAAATGAATTGGAGATTAAAACATTTGATATCCGCTTTTCCGAAGTTTCTTAATGACAATTCCGGCTAAGGCAGCACCTACTAATCCAGTAGATAGAATAAACACATCTGCCTGCCCTAAATGCGATACACTTGTCCCAAATGAAGAGAATGTTTCTTTCGGCTTTGAAAAATAATCCCACACACTCGCCTTATTAATAATAAGTATACAAACAATCGGATACACAATAACCATTACCCAAGTCGCTCGCAATATCATGTTGAGTAAAAATCCAATTCCAAAAAATAAAATGAAAAATAACATCATTGAAATAAGTAGTACCGGTATACTCACTCTTTCTCCCTCTCCTTCGTCTGCGCCGTAAATACGTGATAAGCTGTATAACCAAATTGCTCTCCTGGATCTAATGTTTTGTTCATCTCAAGATGTGGTTCTGATCTTCCTTCAAACAAATATTTGATAAGTACAGACGTATTTGGATCGTCCGCAATCGTATCTGGATGTAAAAATGCTACTTCAGACAATTCCTTCTCCTGTACAATAATGTTTTCTCCTTCAGGCTCCAAAAGGAAAATAATCATATTATCACTAATCTCATTATGAATCACGCCCGATCGAACACCAATGATCCCCTTCACATGAGCGACGATACCTGTCTCTTCTAACACTTCACGTTTCACAGCTTCATCAACCGTCTCACCTTCATTTACAAAACCAGCCGGTAAAGACCATTTCCCCTTTAATCCACTGTATTTTTTCTTAACGAACAGCCACCTGCCATCTTTTGTAGCAACTAAACCACTAACAGCTAACCACACTTTCCCTCGCTTCTCCATGATGTAATACCCTCCTCTACTAGAACGGACAGAATATTCTTTCTTTTTTATATATTATACTATATTTTTTAAATGAAAAAAGCAGAAACAGCTCTTAGCCGTTTCTGCTTTTTCTACTATATATTAAAAGAACTTTAATTTACCTTTTTTAAGAACTAATAAAGGTCCACCTAATAAGAATAGGTAACGGTTATCGATAACTTTCTTCATGAAAGAAGCTTTCCAACCTGTTAACTTTTTGCCCATAACAACGCCCATTGCATCGTCATGACCTAAAGAACATACAGATCCTTTATTATCAAATGCGAATTTTTTCATTTCGCCCTTGCCACGAACTAACACAGTTAAGTTGTGTGCAATGTTGTAACCTTCTTGAATTGCGATTTGTGCCGTTGGTGGATATGGACGATTAATTTCTTCGTTAATGATTAACGCTGCGTCACCAACCATGAATACATCTTCGTATCCTGGAGCGTGCATGTACTCATCAACTTTTACACGTCCGCGCATTGCTTCAAAGCCAGACTCTTCTACAATACCGTTACCACGAACACCCGCAGCCCAAACTACTGTTTCAGACTTAAGTAATTCAGTATCATCACCGTTTGCAACGATAATACCTTCTTCAGTTGCTTCTTTAATTGCTGTACCGATGCGGAATTCTACGCCTTTTTTCTCAAGTTGTTTTACAGCATATTCTACTAATGCTGGATCGAAACCTGGAAGTGCTGTTGGAGCAGCCTCTACACAGATGATACGTGCTTTTTCACGTGGTACATTGTACTCTTTGCAAAGTTCTGGAACACGGTTTGCAAGCTCACCTACGTACTCGATACCAGTAAATCCAGCACCACCAACAACGATTGTTACTAACTCATCGCGTTGTTCAGCTGCATATTTAGCGAAACTAGCTTCCATATGCTCACGAATTTGACGAGTTGCATTAATGTTAGCGATTGAGAATGCATGCTCTTTTAATCCTGTAATTCCGAATGTTTCTGATTCGAAACCAAGACCGATTACTAAGTAGTCATACTCTAACTCGCCGTCTTTTAAGATAATGCGTTTTTCAGCAGCTTTAATTTCTACTACTGTATCTTGTACAAAGTTTACTTTATTTGTATCAATAACGTCTTGAATATCTAGACAGATTTTTTCATCTTGTAATGTACCAGCTGCGCTCTCGTGTAACCAAGTCGCTTGGTAGTGATAGCTGTTGTTGTTTACTAACGTAATTTCAGCTTCATTTACAGATAATGCTTTTTGCAGACGAACAGTCGTAATCATCCCGCCATAACCTGCACCTAAAACTACGATTTTTGGAGTCTTCACCAAATCACAACCCTTTTCTTTATATAATAGTAATGAAAAATAATACCAAGTACTAAAAACTCTATTTGTCAAGAATGTGGAATTTATCACATTCTATATCATAACAAAACGCAGTCAAAAAATCGTACGATTTTTGTCATAGAAATTTAACATAATACTTCCCTATATTAGTCGGTTTTATTCCAGAATTCAAGCGTCTGGCGAATTATCAATATTTTAAAATAACATAGCGTTTTCAAGGGTTTTTCAACCTTTTTTTCATGTATTTTCCTTTCACCATATTTTATACAATTAAAAAAGCATCTATGCGAAAACTTACACACAATTCAGTCGTTTTCGGAAGTATTATGAACTCAAATATGCTATCATTTATTTGAAAGTGTCATCATTTGCAGGATTTTCTTGTACATATGAACAATATATGAAATCAATATCAAAATTCCATCTATAGGGGGCATGAAAGTGGCAGAAAATCAAAAAGTTTACGACATAACAATTATTGGTGGTGGTCCAACAGGACTGTTCACAGCATTTTATGGCGGCATGAGACAAGCAAGTGTAAAAATCATTGAAAGCTTACCTCAACTTGGAGGACAATTATCCGCACTCTACCCTGAAAAATACATTTATGATGTAGCTGGATTCCCGAAAGTGCGTGCACAAGAATTAGTTGATAACTTAAAAGAGCAAATGAAGAAATTTGACCCAACCGTTTGTTTAGAAGAAGCTGTTGATACGCTTGAGAAACAAGCTGACGGTATATTTAAACTTGTTACGAATAAGCAAACTCACTATTCTAAATCAGTTATTATTACTGCTGGCAATGGTGCTTTCCAGCCACGCCGCTTAGAATTAGAAGGTACAGCAAAGTACGAAAAGAAAAACTTACATTATTTTGTTGATGATATGAATAAATTTGCTGGTAAGCGCGTCGTAGTATTTGGTGGCGGCGACTCAGCGGTTGATTGGACAATGATGTTAGAGCCAATTGCTGACAAAGTTACAATCGTTCATCGCCGTGATAAATTCCGTGCGCATGAGCATAGCGTAGAAAGCTTAATGAATTCCCGTGCGGAAGTAAGCACACCGTACGTTCCAGTTGAACTCATTGGTGATGACAATATTGAACAAGTCGTTCTTCAACACGTAAAAACGGAAGAAAAAATTATCATCGATGTGGATGATGTAATTGTAAACTACGGCTTCGTTTCCTCTCTTGGTCCAATTAAAAACTGGGGCTTAGATATACAAAAAAACAGCATTCTCGTGAACTCAAAAATGGAAACGAATATTCCTGGCATTTACGCTGCTGGTGACATTTGTACATATGAAGGAAAAGTAAAACTCATTGCTTGCGGCTTTGGTGAAGCACCAACAGCAGTAAACAATGCAAAAGCTTACTTCGATCCAAACGCAAAACTTCAACCGATGCACAGCTCAAGTATGTTTTAATATAGAAATGAAAAGAACTCCTTTTACGTGAAGGAGTTCTTTTATTATTGTGCTACCGTATCCTTCCAAAATATGTTACAATAAACAAGAACAAACGTTCTATTTGATAAGGGGGATATTTTAAAATGAAAGAACCTAAGATCGTAAAAAAAGAAGATTTCCAAGCAATCGGCGTTTCGATTACGACGACAAACGAAAAAGAAGCATCTACTGAAGGAAAAATCCCACAGCTTTGGAACCGATACTTCCAAGAACAAATGATGCATCACATCCCAAATCAACAAACGAAAGAAACATTCGCTTTCTATTCAAATTACGAATCGGATGAAACTGGTACATATCAATTTACGATCGGTATGCCCGTTTCTTCATTAGAAGACGTTCCTGAAAATATGACAACTTTAACAATACCTGCCGCTACATATGCGGTATTTACAACGAGAAAAGGACCAGTTGCTGAAGTCGTTTGTGAGGCTTGGGAATATATTTGGCAATGGTCGAAAGAAAACAAACGTGCTTTTACAACAGACTTTGAGCTTTATGATGAAAAAGCAACAGATCCAACCAACGTACAATTAGATATTTATATTGCATTAGCCTGAACGACAAAAAAGAAGATACCAAATGGTATCTTCTTTTTTGTCGTTAAATAGCCACTGTGCAAACCCAACATTATTGTCTACAATGAGAAAGTGCAGTATAGAAATATTAGAAACTGTATAAAACGATTGTTAATAGGTTTTTTAGTTTAAATTTGTCACATAGAAAGGAAGCAATATGGAGGAACTACAACAAAATAAATCTGCTTTAAAAGAAAATGCGAAACCGTTATTAAAAAATACAAATTTCCTTTTCCTTTGGGCAGCTACACTCTTTTCAAGTTTTGCCCTAGCCTTTTTTACTTTTTCACAAACCTGGTACATAGCAAAAACATTAAACCTTGAGGCTTCACTCGGTGTTGTTTTCGTAGCTCTTAGTGTTCCAAGGCTTATTTTTATGATTATCGGCGGTGCTGTAGCTGATAAATTCCCGAAAAAAAACATTATGTTTTACTCTAATATTATTCGTGCTATTCTTGTCGCAACCATCCTTACATGGTTCATCGTAGGTGATGTAACACTATATACATTTGCTTTATTCGCTTTATTCTTTGGGCTTGCTGATGCTTTTTTCTGGTCAGCTGATGGATCTATCTTGCCTGAACTTGTAGAAAAAAGCCGTTTAACACAAGCAAACTCACTTACACAAATGTCAAATCAAGCATCGGTCATCTTAGGCCCTGTACTGGGCGGAATTCTTATCAAATTTACGAACTATGAGACGATCTTTTCGATCACGATTTTATTACTAATTGTCGCAGCCATACTCGTTCAAAAAATACAATTTACGATGCCAGAACAGCAAAATACAGACAAAGGCATGTTCACTTCTATTAAAGAAGGAATTTTATATGTAAAGGAATCACCATTCCTTTCAACTTTCCTTCTTTGTAGCGCCTTTTTAAACTTATTTTTAATCGGTCCGATGCAAGTTGGTTTCCCGCTTTTCGTTAAAAATGTTCTGCACGGTGACTCGCTTCAGTTCAGTTACTTAGAAGCATCTGTAGGAGGCGGAATGGCAATAGGCGCTGTCATTGTCGGTTTAAAAAATATTAATCGTAGACGCGGTCTATTTTGTATTATCATGATGCTACTGTCTGGTGTATTCTTCTTATCAATCAACTTTAGCACCGTACTTTGGCAAGCATTATTAGCTGGCATGTTTTACGGTATTACAATTGCAATGGCTATCGTTCCGCTTATGGCGATGATTCAATCGACAGTAAAAGAAGAAATGATGGGACGCGTAATGAGTTTACTTATGCTCTCATCAATGGGCTTTATCCCGCTTTCTTATGCATTCACATCAATCGCACTTGCAATAGGACTTCCAATCGTAACCGTTATGAAAAGCGGTGCAATCGCCGTTATCGTCTTCGTACTCTTTGTAGCGATTCGTGTTCCAGTTGTAAGAAAGTTTGATTAACTACTTGGAGTCATGTGTTATACGCATGGCTCCTTTTTAAACGGATCAAATAACAGTATCCCCTTACTTCTTCTCACAGCTGCTCCCCATTCTAGTCCAACCTCTAAAAATAGATCCCGCACTGTACTATATAAGAGCGCCTTAACATTTTTACGGATTTCCCCGTATTTATACGCTCTCACAACACTCTTTACTCGCCAAATGAAATTTCCATACACTTCTTCATCAGCTAATATTTGCTCCAGTAAAACACCTTGCTCTAGTAACCCGCTCTTTTTATATGCAAGTTCCACCTTACTCCAAAATATATTAATCTTTTTCGGATTACGCGTCATTGGCACAAGTGCGTATATAAAAGGCTTCGGTATATCGTGACGGCAATACGTCTCATCAAGTTCGTACGTTTCTTTTCTATTCTCTTTTATTTGTGGAATGTTTTTAAAAATAATTGTTTCCCCTTCACTTTTTTGCTCATTTTTACTACAGCCATCTACACGATCCTCACTTTCACATGCGGACAGTTTCATACGGTCATCCATGCGGTCAATTGCAGATGTAAGAAATACATATAAGTTCGCACTATATCCGCCGCGCTTATGTCTTTCTTTTGTCGCAACACGCTTTATAATTCCTAGTTCCTCTAACTTTGCAATTGAGCGGCGTACTGTACGAATGCTCTTTCCAACTTTTGTAGCAATCGTCTCCATTAACGGACAAGCAACTCCCACTGTTTTCTGTTTCTCATTCACCGCATACTTTCCTAAAAAATGAATGATGGTAGTATCCGTTTTATTTAATTCAAATCGATAGCACTTCAAAATTTGTCTTTGATATGTATTAAACTCTTCTTTACTTCGAAATTCACTATATGGTTTCATTAAATTATATAAGCTTCCCATTTTTATCACCTCATTTATAGGTAAGAGTCAGGAAGCAAAATTGGCGTGATATTTTAAATTTTTTTGGAGGTGACAATATGATCGTAATTAGCGCTTGTTTAGGTGGTATCGCTTGTCGGTATGATGGAAATGACAATCTCGTTTCAAAAATAGAGGAGCTACTTCAGCAAGAAGATACAGTCCTCATTTGTCCTGAAGTATTAGGAGGATTACCAACGCCTCGTCCTTCAGCTGAAATTATTGGCGGGAATGGCGATGATGTTTTAGATGGGAAAGCGAAAGTGATGACAAAAGACGGTGAAGATGTTACAGAAGCTTTCGTGAGCGGTGCTTATAAAGCTCTAGAACAAATGAAAGATTTACATCCAGAATATATTATTTTAAAGGAACGCAGTCCATCTTGTGGTAGTTCTACGATTTACACTGGAGAATTTAACGGGAATAAACAAACTGGTTACGGGGTAACAACTGCTTTATTCAAAAGACATGGATTGAAAGTCATTTCAGAAGAGGATTTCGAGAATATAAAAAGGAATTGACCCTGTTCGTCAATTCCTTTTTCTTTCTTATTTTGCACCTAATTTTTCTTTCACTTTCGCAGGAAGCTCATCTTTCTTTACTTCTTCCCAAGCTGATACACCTTTTTTATCTGAGTGATATACACGTAAGAATGCTTCTTTACGAAGATTTTTTTGTGCATTAAATTCTAATTCTTTTTCTTTCCCGTCTTTATCAAAACCATTTAGTTTATATTCGTAATTTTTATACGGCTCACCATTATCAGATTTACCATTATACTCTTTTCCATCTACTGTAATTTGAACGTAATACTCGTCTTTACCCATACGATTTAAATCACAACCAACTAATAGGCTTGCAAATACAACTAAAATACTAAAAAGTGCAATATATCTTTTCATTTCCTTCACCTCATGTGTTTTTCTTATATTGTTATCTTAAAGCCTAAGCTTTAAAGAAGAAATTCAAAAACATGACATGAACATTACACTTTTGTAAGATAATCATTATTTCTTCACTTTAGAAACCGTCATTCCGTCACCAATTGGACTGAGTACGGATTCTAAACTTGGATGAGTTGCTACTACTTCGTTATAAAAAGCCTTAAGGGAAATGAATTAATCATCCCCCTTAAGGCATTTTATCCTCTATCTCTTTACTGCCAATTTTTTATGTACCTATTACCGCCAATAACGTCTTTCACGCCAGTTTCGCCACTTATCACAGATTTTATCACGTAATTTCCTTATACCGTTTATTACACCTTCTATTATGCATTCTATTATAATATCTATCACAAGGTATCTTATAACTCTAAAAATAGAACCTATAACGTACTTCAATATAAATTCAAAAATATCTTCCAGCATATATCTCCTCTTTCTACCCTTCAAATATAACTCAAACAAAGAGAACTTTAAAAGAAGCTCAAATAAATAATAATGCATAAGTTGAACAACTTAAAGCTACTTTAGCAGCTATTTTTTTGTACCAACTGGCAGTTTCGTCTTCAATATATGAAAAGGGATTTCTAAATGATGAATGGAATATATACTTATTGTTTTCTAGCTTTCGAGCGAAAGTTTTTATATGTCCTAATTTAAAGTTTTCGAGGAGAGAAATACTATGAACCCTATTTTATTGGATGTTCCGTTACAAATAGAAACAGACAGACTCATTCTTCGGGCACCACTTCAAGCTGGTGAAGGGAATATCGTACACGAAGCTATTAAAGATTCCATTCGTGAATTAAAGCAATGGCTACTTTTATTCCAGTCAATTCCTACTGTTGAAGAAACCGAAATTCTCCTGAGAAATGCGCATATAGATTTTTTGAAAAGAGAAAGCTTTCGCTATCTTATCTACCATAAGGAGACGAATGATTTTATTGGAACGGCTAGCCTTCACGAAATCGATTGGAAGGTTTCTAAATGTGAAATTGGATACTGGATTAACACGCAATTTAGTGGTAATGGATATATGACAGAAGTAGTAAGTGCGTTAATAAACTTTGGATTTCAGTTATTCAAATTTAGAAGGATTGAAATACGATGTGAACGTAATAATACGAAAAGTCGTGCAATCCCTGAAAAACTAGGTTTTGAGCTTGAAGGGACATTACGTAATGAAGATCTTTCAGCTGACGGCAAACAACTAACTGATACTTGCATCTATGCAAAAATAAATTAGATTTTAACATTCGTTGTGCAACATATCTTAAAGTCGGTTTCTAAATTGGGAAGGCGACGTTTTTGATTTTTTACGACAAAAGAAAAGACCTCCTTAACGATTTTATTTCATCGCTAAAAAGGTCTTTCTCTATTTCTGCTAAAAACTTAGCACTCTTCTGGCTTACCAGCATTCGTCGCTGTACGGAAAGATGATCCACATCCGCATGATGCGATTGCGTTTGGATTGTCGATTGTAAATCCGCCGCCAAGCATAGATTGTTTATAATCAATTTTTACTCCTTTAACAATTGGAGCACTTTCTGTATCGATAACAAATTCAACACCGAAAAACTCAAGAACTGTGTCGTCTTCTTTTGGTTCTACTTCAAATCCTAAGCCGTAAGAAAGGCCCGTACATCCGCCGCCATGTACAGCAAGGCGCACGTACTTCTCTCCATCTTCAGCATCTTTTAACATATCTTTAATTTGAAAAGCTGCTTGTTCTGTTACTTCAATCATGAAATACACCATCCTTTCTGTTCTCATTCTATTATACATCTTTACGCTTCTATCTTGTACTCATACACTCCGCGGCAAATTACTTCTGCTGGTCCTTTCATTAACACATTGCCTTCTTCTGTCCATGCAATCATTAAATCGCCGCCAGCTAAATGAACTGTAATTTCCTTACCATGTTCCATTTTCCCATTTAAAATAGAGGCTACAACTGCAGCACACGCCCCTGTTCCACAAGCTTGTGTTACACCAGATCCACGTTCCCAAACGCGGAAGTTCATCTCTGCATCATTCAAAATCTCGATGAATTCAACATTTACTCGCTCTGGGAACATTTCATGTGTCTCCAAGACTGGACCAAGTGTTGTAAGAGGCGCTTGTTCTACATCATCAACAAAAATAACCGCATGCGGATTCCCCATTGAAACAGCTGTAAATGCATAGCGATGATTATTGTATAAGAAGTTTTCACGAATAAATGGTGTTTCACCTTCACCAAGCATCGGTATTTCTGCACGTGTTAAACGCGGTGCTCCCATATCGATTTTTGCTAATGTAACTTTCCCTTCTTCTACCGTTACTTCCGCTGTTACAATACCAGCTAACGTTTCAATTGTGAAAACTGTTTCTTCTACTAGTTTATGCTCATACGCATATTTCGCTACGCATCGTAAACCGTTACCACAACTCTTTCCTTCTGAACCATCATTATTAAACATGCGCATTTTCACCGGAGCTACGTCAGATGGACAAATTAAAATCATCCCATCTGCTCCAATACCAGTATTAATATTGGAAACCTTTTCCGCCACAAGAGCTAAATCTTCTTCCGGAATTTGTTCTTCAAACATATTTACATATATATAACTATTGCCAAGACCATGCATTTTTGTAAAAGAAAATCGGCTCATTTGTATTCACTCCAAAAATAGTTTGTTATTTTAAGTATAAAATGCACGCTTTTAGAACACAATATGAATGTCCCCCGTTTCTCATATTTGACAACATTTGGCGATGAGCCATTCTTGCACAAATTGTGTAAGAAAAAAGCCCTTTTACAAGGGCCTTTTTTATTTATATACAATATTATCCTCCCCCGGGAAAGAAAATTTTATCTAATAGAAAAAGAAAAAGGTGCTGCTGATTGCAACACCTTAAAACATTGGATTTTCATCCAAATAATCATATACATTATTGACCAGTTCTTCTACTGTAGCACCTTGTACTACTTCACCATTTACAAGTGCAAACGGTCCTTCAAAACAAATGCCACAATATCCTAAACAACCATACTCCATTACATCTAAATTCGGATCTTTTTCTAATTTCTCTAAAGCTGCTTGTGATCCACTCGCAAGGTTACCTACACAAAATTCAATTAATGGTTTAATCAAAATTCTCCCCCCTGTACTACAAAACAAATTACCTTCTGACTCTATCTATTAAGAAGAAAACTAAGCTGTCTCTTGTTGTTTTCGTTATACATTCTAAACTATTTAGTTACTTCACTATTTCACTTCAAAGTAGATGGTCTTATTTTATATAACATGCTACCTGCAATGAAATAGTAACTAAAAAGGAAAAACAGTTTACTTTACTTTTCTTCTTATTGTACAACAGAGTATTCATTCATGCATTGTTATTTGTTCACAAATTCGATATAATTTGATTGAGTAAAGTCGAAATATTTTATTAATATAAAATTGTATGATTAGGGGATATTTCAACAGAAAAGGGGTAATCCATCATGAAACACCTCGTAATACTAGGTGGCGGCTACGGTGGAATGAGAATTCTGCAGAGGCTACTTCCAAGCAACCAACTTCCAGATGATGTACAAGTGACATTAATCGACAAAGTACCATATCATTGCTTCAAAACTGAATATTATGCATTAGTTGCGGGTACTATTTCAGAAACACATATTCGTATACCGTTTCCCGAGCACCCACGCCTCAATATTCAATACGGCACAATAACAAATATTGATCTCGAAGAAAAAGCTGTTCATCTCGATGGCGGCGAAGCGATCCAATATGATGATTTAATTATCGGTCTTGGCTGTGAGGATAAATATCATAACGTTCCTGGGGCGAAGGAATATACACATAGCCTACAATCGATTGAACAAACACGTAAGACATATGAACAATTAAATAGTCTAGAACCAAACGCAACAGTAGCTGTCGTTGGCGCTGGATTAAGTGGCGTTGAAGTTGCAAGTGAACTTCGCGAAAGCCGTTCTGATTTAAAAATTCACTTATTTGATCGAAAAGATAGAATTCTATTCCCATATCCAGAGAAATTAAGTAGATACGTAGAAGAATGGTTCGTAAAACATAAGGTTACTATTATACGAAACGCTAACATTACAAAAGTAGAACCAAATATTGTGTACAACCACGATGAACCACTTGAATGTGATGCAATCGTCTGGACAGCTGGTATTCAAGCAAATGAAGTTGTTCGAAACCTTCCAGTTGAACAAGATGGTAGCGGACGGGTTGTTTTAACAAAATATCACAATATTCCAAATAACGAGCACGTGTATGTTGTAGGAGATTGCGCAGCACTTCCACACGCTCCATCTGCACAACTTGCTGAAGGTCAAGGAGAGCAAATTGTCCAAATATTATTAAAACGTTGGAACAATGAACCACTTCCTGACGAACTACCTGTAATCAAATTAAAAGGTGTTCTCGGCTCTCTTGGTAAGAAGCACGGCTTCGGTTTACTTGCAAACCAACCATTAATGGGACGTGTACCGAGATTATTAAAATCCGGTCTTCTTTGGATGTATAAATATCATAAAGGTTAATACTTTACAAGCTGTCTACTAAGTAGGCAGCCTCTTTTATGAGTTACAATATAATTTTCAGACACATCTTTCTCAATATGGATAATGATTTATTTTTCATTTTTATATTAAAAACTATCGATGAACAGTGTATGCTATTTATAAGTTGTTTTATTTCCTTTAAGACCGAAGTCATTCGGTCTTATTTTTTTATGTTGTAAACACTTTTACAGGAGGTATTCCATTTCACTTATGAACTTAACGAAACTAAACAATCGAATAGAAGTAAAGAAGAAAGAATTGATCTATCTCGTTGAAAAGTACGGATTCACTCATGATAAAGTGATTTCTTTCAGTCAAGAATTAGATCGTTTACTTAACTTATTAATAAAACTCAAGACGAAGAAAAAACGTTGCTCTTTATAACCGTTATCTTCTCTTTTTTGATACGATATAAATAGAATCAGAAAGGAGCCATTTATGTTTATATTAAAAGACGTTACATACAAAGATATACTACACATTCCTTATTTACAGATTCAAAAAGAAAAAATCACATGTATTATCGGTGAGAGTGGGAGCGGAAAAAGTACATTGCTTCGCATGCTAAATGATTTACAATCTCCAACATCCGGTACAATTGAATATAACGGAAAGCTGATTTCTGATTATCCTCCTATTCAATTACGACGTGACGTAGTCATGCTTGGGCAAACTCCACCTATTTTTGATGGAACGATTAAAGACAATTTATTAATGGGACTTCGTCTTTCCGAAAAACCATTTCCAAATGATGATATTTTGCGAGGCGCACTAACGACTGTTAGCTTAGAAAAAAATTTAGAAGACAACGCCGATTCATTATCAGGCGGAGAAAAACAGCGACTTGCTTTTGCACGTATCGTACTTATGGATCCACCTGTTTATTTATTAGATGAACCAACCTCGGCACTAGATAGCGATACAGAACGCCGCGTTATGAAACAATTTACTATGCTAGCAAAAGAAAAGAAAAAAACAGTTATCTTCATCACACACTCACAACAACTTCCAGAAGAAATTGCAGACGATATTATTGAAATTAGCAAAACAAACGGTGCAACTAGAAAGGAAGTGCTCTCAGTTGAAGGGCGTTATTGAACTCCAAATTTGGCAACTTGCCGCTGCATATATTTTTATTCTTATTTTAATAGGTCTTGTAAAATTAAAAGGAATACCGCGTGAAAAACAAATTGCGCTCGCAACATTCCGTATGACGATTCAGCTCGTACTTGTTGCATATGTCCTTACATACGTATTTGAAAATAGTAATCCATTTTATACAATTGCTCTTATTACTTCTATTACTACCTTTGCCATTTTTAATATTTATAAACGAGTTAACATCCCGATGTCAAAAGACTTAAAACGAGTAGCCGCGCTTTCCATGGTTGCCGGATCAATCGGGCCACTTCTACTATTTATCTTTGTTATTATCGGGCATGATCCTTGGTATGCTCCGCAATATATCGTTCCGATTACAGGAATGTTAGTTGGAAATGCAATGACAGGTGTTTCTCTCGGTGCAAATACGTTCTTAAACAATATGAAATCGCAAAGAGGTCAAATTGAAGGAGCACTTATGCTCGGTGCAACACCGAAAGAAGCAACTGCTCCGCTCATACGTGACGCTTTTGACTCTGCTATTTTGCCAACAATCAACTCCATGGTCGGAATGGGAATTATAAGCCTACCAGGCATGATGACTGGTCAAATCTTAGCTGGTGTATCACCATTTACAGCCATTCAATATCAAATCGCCATCATACTCGGTATTTCTGGGAGTACTGCCTTTGCTGTCATTATCTTTTTACAGCTTGGATATAAAACATTCTTTAATAAACGGTGTCAGTTAAAAGAGATTGACTATGGTGCGCGGTAAATGTTGCACTGTTCACGGTAAATAAAATTATATAGACTTACCGATAAAAAATGACAATAAAAAAGAGGAGGCTAATCGCCTCCTCTTTTTACTTACGCCTTCTTAACGAACTGTGATTTTAACTTCATAGCTCCGAAACCGTCGATTTTACAATCAATATCGTGATCGCCATCAACTAGACGGATACTCTTTACTTTCGTACCGATCTTCACAACTGAAGAAGTTCCTTTTACTTTTAAATCTTTAATGACAGTAACAGCATCGCCATCTTGAAGAACGTTTCCGTTCGCATCTTTTACAACTTTTGCACCATCATTATTTTCAGCTTCTGCTTCTTGGCCCCACTCATGAGCACACTCAGGACATACGAAAAGAACGCCATCCTCATACGTATATTCTGAATTACATTTTGGACAATTTGGTAAAGTAGCCATAAATTCATTTCCTCCGTTCATTATTTATACGTAAAAATCAAAATTGATGTTTACATCTCGATAAATAAAATTTGTACAGCATTTCTTTATAGTGCCATAGTCTTACGTTATTGACAAGCCTACCTGGAATTCTCATTTATTATTGTATTTTACAAATTTTCAATTCGTATGGTGTTTCCAATAAAAAAAATGAACCTTCACAGGATTCTTCTTTTCAAAATAAACGAGTTTTCACTAGAAACTCCAACTATTTTCTTCAATATAAAATTGATACTCTTCTAACTCTTCTTCACTTAACTTTTTATTATTCTCATATACTTCTTGCCATTCAAAATAGTCTTCACTAAAATAAACAGCAAATTTTATTTTCACATTTTTCTTCTCTGTATAATCATAACCAGTAAACTCTACTACGTCATAATCTTTTTCTTTCTTCACAAACTTCCAAGTTGGATCATCCGTCATAATCTCTCAAGTAACACCTTCACTACTTTAGCGAACGACATTTTGTATATTTGATAATAAAAATGTTTCACATGAAACTATCTATATTTCGTATTACCTTACCTCTACACAGTACATGTAAATCCATTTCTCCAAAATACGAAAGACGCCCTTTTCAAAAAGGCGTCTTTTTACAGTTGAAAATTTACTAATATAAAAAATGAATTATTGAATAAATGAATTACCCATGGAACGAGTAAATTATTTGTTTTCTTATAAGTGTAGGCTAAACATATACCACCACCAAAAATATATAAAACACCACCTAAAGTAAGTGGATGCCCTAAAGTAAATATAAAAGCACTTATAACAATACTAGTAAGTGTAGAAAAGCGCTGAGATAATTTTGTGAAAAACATCCCCCGAAATAAAAGTTCTTCCCAAATCGGTGCGAAAATTGTGAGTACAACTACGTATAAAATGATTTCACTTTTAGTAGGCTCTATTACTATATTAGATTCATTCACACCAAGCCCATGTGGTAAAACTAAATTTAATACCGCAAGATATATAAGCAGTACGATCATCGTCATTACTATCGTTACATAATGCTTAAAATTATTGAACTGTATTGATTTTAATAAATGTGCACAGTAATTTCTTACTGGTGAGTATATTAAAATAATAGTAAGAAATGTTAAAGGCGGAATAAGATAATCTACATACCATGGATATAAGGAAGAGTCATATATAATGTTCAAAAAATCAATTCCATACATGACTCCAAAAATAATTATTATCATACTAATTACTTCGCGCATACTCATTTGTACATTCTTTTCTTCATATGTAGCTAATTCTGTATTCATCCTATCCCTCCAGTATAATTAAACCTTTTAATCCATTATATACCAATTCTAACACAAAAACAGACGATACAATCTAATGTATCATCTGTTTTTTTCCTACCATTTCTCTCTACATGTTTCAATTAAATGCAGTAAGTACTTCCTCGTCATATCTGCCCTTCTCCACCTTGAGAGCATTCGCTTTTCTTTTGGATTCTGCCGTATTCTCGCTACTTCTTTTAATAAAAGTCCCCATTCTTCCGCTGAACGTTCTAACAAGTATTGCAATCCACTATCTTTTGAAACGATTGTTTTATGATCCAGTGTATATAAAATACGGCCCATCGTAACGACAGCTGATTCTACCCACTCTTCTACGAAAAATAAATATGGCTGCTTTGCTTTTTCACTCCAGTATTGTTCTACGTTGTATTTCATCGTATTTACTACATCGTCCCACCTTATTTGAAACGAAAGATCTTCAGCTTCTTTCCCAGTAACTGTAATACCTTGATTTTTTAACGTCCACCATGTGACCGCATTAATATCCCAATGACCTATATTTGCTTTACCATCTGCACAATACACGTACTCATTCATTTCATCATTGTATTTTCCTAAATCAGCAAGCGGAATATACATACCATCCATTCTTTTACCTAACGTACTATCACTAAGTTTCTTATGAAGTTCTACAAGTTGCTGTTTTTCAGCTTCATTCACAGAATCACTTATTACCGTAACAAAATCAACATCGCTCGTTTCTGCATGAAATGCACCAAGTGCGATGGAGCCGTAAATATATACCCCGACTATCTTTTCGTCCAAAAAAATTTCTTTTAATTCTACTGTGTACCGCTCCATTAACTGTTGTACTTCCGTTGGTAACGCATGCTTCACTCCATTTTTCACATCTATCCCTCCAATAAAAAAGAGCCTTTGCGAATTCGCAAAGGCTTCCTGTTTTATAAATATTTCTCGATTTCTTCGTAAACATCCTTCAAACGAGGATTTCCTTCTCCAACAACTTCTCCATTTACAAGAACGACTGGATAAAATAGATCTTCCTCCACTACGCGCTCTGCGAATGCTTTTTTATCTTCATCTTCTTGTTTTTCTTGAAAATCAATATACTCGAAATTAAATTTATTTTCTTGTCCTTCATATTTACGCCCAATTGCCGCTTGTAACCATTCAAACGTTTCTGTTGAAGATGGCATTCCAACGCAGCTTGCACAAATTACTTTCGTCCCATACACTTGCACATTAACCATTTCTTCTCCCCCGCTTCTTGTTTCAACAGTATATTCAGATGTCTTAGTACATAAGCACATCATTTTACAAACTTATTCCCTACCCCTATACTGAAAAAACACGTTATAAACATGATAAAAAATTTCGACATTAAAACAAGAACAGAAAAAATAGATTTTCCCCTCTATCTTGATTATAATAAAACTGATGAAAGGAGTCGATAAAAATGGAAAACCCACATATGGAAGAACAAGTACTAGAAGTATTAGATAAATTACGTCCATTCTTACTTCGCGATGGCGGAGACGTTGAATTAGTAGACATTGAAGAAGGTATCGTAAAATTACGCCTTATGGGTGCTTGCGGAAGCTGCCCAAGTTCTACAATCACACTAAAAGCTGGTATCGAACGCGCATTACTTGAAGAAGTACCAGGCGTTATTGAAGTAGAACAAGTATTTTAATTAAAAGCGGAAGCGGCTCATTCAGAACAGGAGGTCATTGGAGCTCCTGACGAAGAGGCGCTTTTTGCCTCACAGGAAGGCGCGAAATGGCCGACTGTTCTAGCCGCTGAAGCTAGATATTAATCTAAAAGCGGAAGCAGCTCGTTCAGAATCGCTTCCTAGGAAGAGACCCAAATGGGTCTCTTTTTTTATTCAAATAACACTTCTCCTTTAACATCATAAAACAAAATTGGAAATCCTTCTCAAAAAGTGAGATAATTAATACTATAGAATCGTTCACACATATACAGAAAAAAACATAGGGGGACGACACATGCCAAGAATGGGAAACACTTTTTTAACAATTCAAGAACTAGAAAAGAAAAAAGAATATTTATTAGACCTTTCATCCGTTATACCAACATGGAATACAAGCTATCAATTTTTATTTAAAGAAATCCAGCAAGAATTATTGAGTAAAGTAAATGAAAAAATCGAAAGACATCAATTCATTTTAAATATATGTACAGATCAACAGGTAGGGGCATAATGTATTACATACAATTGTAGTATAAAAAAAAGAGACCTCACCCGGTCTCTTTTTTATTTTAAGATAGCCAATCTAATTTCCTAATACCTAACTTATCAACTGGTAAACGAAGTGATCCATAAAAGTGCTTCATAAATTGCTCAGAGCGGTTCACATCGTGTAAAATGGCTTCTAAGCGATCTCTATATATGCTTTTTTGTTCTTCATTTCCTGTTTGGTAATATCGTTCGACTGTTTCAAAATAGTGAAGTGGGAACAGGAGCCTTGCAAATAATAAGCGCCAACCAAAAGAGGATAGCGAATAATTTCGTTCATAGTCTGTAACAAATTGAACGATTGTTTGCTCCCAGGCTTTCTTTTTTTCTATCATCATATAGCGGATTAATTCTGCCATATCTCGAGTTGGGTGATCATACACCCAATCAAAAGGAAGTTTGAGGCGCTTCGTTTGATGCCATAATAAAGGTGTGAATCGTTCTTGGCAAATTGTTGCTGCATCAGTCATTTGCGGCGTATCATCCATCTCTGTATCAACAACATATTGAATTGCATTTTCTGCAACTCCTAAGTAATACGGGAAGGATTCAATAAACAATTGATCGAATACGTCTGTAGGGTGGTTCATCACTTGTGATTGCCAAAACTTTTCTAATTGGTCGAGTCTTTTTTCCCATAACGCTTTCCATTCACCAATGCGGCTTAATTGCTCGATTTCTTCTGGAAAGAATGCGCCTCGTTTATGGAATATAGAAAGCTCACTTCCTAATGATGTAGCATGTCGTTCTAACGCACGCATACCTTTTAATAAGCAGTAATTTTGTTCTTCTATCTCACATACATAGTAGCCGTGTATAGTCGGAACGAAAGTCGCTACAGTTATATCCCCTTGCTGGTTCATATAGTCACTGAGCTTTTTCATCTCTACAAGTACTTCTTCCTCCATTTCTCCAATTGGAACAAGTACATAAATTTTGTTGCGAATCCAAAAGCTTTTATAGGGGCCAAGGGGGATTAATTCTTTAACATGCATGTGATAATGCTCATAAATATGATGAATCATCGCAGTCGCCACCTATGGTTTTTCTTTATATATATGAGCTTGTGCTCGCCTTTCATGCCTATGCACATGATAAAGCAACGAAACGTATACAAATACTAAAAAGAAAAAAAGGTGATAAACATGAAAGAATCAAATCAACTACAAGAAAGAGCATTACAACTATTACAAGAGCGCGGTGTAACAATTGACGATATTGCTGAGCTTGTTCATTTTCTTCAAAAAAAATATCATCCAAATTTAGAGATGTCAGAATGCCGTTATAACGTTGAGCGTGTATTATCAAAACGTGAAGTACAAAACGCACTGATTACTGGTATCGAACTCGATGTTCTTGCTGAAAAAGGAATGTTAAGTGAGCCGTTACAAGATATCGTAAAACGTGATGAAGGCTTATACGGAATTGATGAAGTGATCGCACTTTCTATCGTTAATGTGTACGGCTCTATCGGTTTCACGAACTTTGGATATATCGATAAATTAAAACCTGGTATTTTAGAATTCTTAAATGATAAATCATCTGGAAAGGTGCATACATTCCTTGATGATATCGTTGGCGGAATTGCTGCCGCTGCTTCAAGCCGCTTAGCGCATAGAGCTGAGCATTCGGAATAAAATATGAAAGACCGTCAGTTTCATACTGACGGTCTTTCATATTCCATGAGCATAAATTCTCTTCCGCGGCTTAAAAAAATAGGACCTTGTTGAAAACCTATTTTTTTATATAGCGTAATCGCCCTTGTATTAAATGTCGCTACACTAAGTCGAAACATCTTCGGCTTATATTCTTTCGCTGCAAAGGCTATCCCAGCTTGAAAAAATATGTTACCCAGCCCTTTCCCTGTTAACGCTGGCTTCATGCCAAGTCCGATATCAATTACATCTTCACCACCATATAAATGAGCATCTCTTCCACCTGGTACTTGTGCATTTTCCCCAAAACAAAAATAGCCGATAAACTCTCCCTTATCGTCACAACAGCCATAATACGTCCCATCTAATAATTCTTCTATTGCTTCTTCCTCTCCTGAAAAATTATACAAATCATAAGGTTCTTCATACGTCCACGTATTTATCTCATTTGCTTCTGCTACCGTTAACTTATGTATATCCATCCTTCTCTCTCCTAATCAAATATTCTATATATACTCATTCATTTTTCGCGCCTCATTTCCCTCTAATTGGAATATGCATAATTACATACGCACACCTATGAAACAAATGGTACAATTTATTTGAATCGCTGTTGCTACACTTCTTGATCAAAGAAAAGGCGTTAAAACGGATATTAGCGCCTTATCAAACTCAAGCAATTGGCACATTTTGTCATCATGAAAGACACTCGAAAGAGTGTCTTTTTTTTATATCTCACAAGGACTTACTCATTTCAACATATAAACACATAAAATAATGTAACTCTTTACATGCATGAACCCTTTTCTCAAAGTTTTGAAGTAGACTCAAAATAAAAAAAGCACTCTTGGCTAGAGTGCTTTTTACTTTCAAATAAGGAGGTTACATAATATGGATAGTACTCTCGTATTTAATTTCGGCATTGGTATTGTCATCATTTTATTTGTTTTCTTTGTTCTTTGTATGAGTGGGGTATAGAAAGACGATTTTTGCCGTCTTTTTATACATATGTATCATTTGACTTCCGCAAAAGAAGTAACCATAATAGTTACATAAATAAAAAACTATTCACATATCCACAAATAGGAGGAAGAGCAATGAAACATGTAATCGTTTATGCACACCCAAATACAGAAAGCTTCAACCATGCAATTTTAGAAACGGTAAAAAGTGAATTAGAAGAAAAAGGTCATGAAGTACGCGTTCGTGATCTATACGAATTAAACTTCAATCCAGTATTAGGCGCTTCCGATTTCATCTCATTTTCTCAAGGAAATACACCAGAAGATATTAAAGAAGAGCAAGAGCACATCTCTTGGGCCGATAGCATTACATTCATTTATCCAGTTTGGTGGGCGGGACTTCCTGCTATTTTAAAAGGATACGTTGACCGTGTATTTAGCCATGGCTTCGCTTATGCTTACGGTGAAAATGGTATTGAAAAGTTATTAAGCGGTAAAAAAGGATTATTATTATCCACAATGGGAAATACGAAAGAAGCATACACAGCAGGCGGTATGTTTGAAGCAATGAAGAAAACAGCGGATGTTGGTATTTTTGAGTTTACAGGCATTGAAACAATTGAGCATACATTCTATACGAGTGTTCCTTCTGTGGATGATAATGTGCGTAAACAATATCTTGAAGAAGTGAAAGAGGTAGTAAATCGTGCATTCTAATAAAAAACTCCGGTTGTTAAAACCGGAGTTTTTTATTTCATCATTAATTTCGGAATATATCTTTGAAGAATGCTTTCTAATTCATTCATATCTTCCTGTCTAATAAGTAAATTCACATTGTCATTCATTTTTTCTCGCCCGCGATATAAAAATATATTTTCTTTTGGATTTTCCCATGTCGATGTTTTATAGCCTTTTAATTCTTCGTATGAATAAAAGTTTAATCCGTCTACTACACCTTTTTCATATATTTGTACACTTTTAATAAGATGGATAGCTATTAAAGTCATAAAACAACTTGCTACAACATAACTACCCGACTGAATAAGAAACTGTTCAGCTGTATCAATATCGCCACTTACGTACTGAGCATATATATACATACATTGTCCAATGAAATATGCTGGTCCAAGTAATGCAATCCAACGTCTCTTCACTCGTGGATATGTTGCAATAAGTTTTCCCACACTTTTTTTCATTTCATTTATTTTATATATCTTCCATAGAACAAAAAATAAAACACATAATGTAAAAACAAACATAATACATGACATCCAGTACACTCTAATTCCCTCCCCTCAATATCATTACATATAAATTTTACATTTTATATAACAATAGCACATATGCAATTATGCATAAAAAAACAGGTAACCACTTCCGGTTACCTGTTTTTCATTACATCTTCTCAATCCACTCCGTCAAGTTATGCACAACTTGCGTTGGTTGTACTTCATATTCTGTTAACTTCTCCACAGTTGTGACTCCAGTGTGGACAAGAAGCGTATGCATGCCAGCATTTACTCCCGCTAAAATGTCTGTATCGTAGTTATCCCCAACCATTAATGCTTCATCTTTTCCTATCCCAAGCACTTTTAACGCTTGTTCCATAATGATTGATTCTGGTTTTCCGATAAAGATTGGCTCCACACCTGTTGATACTGCTACAACTGATGTTAATGAACCGTTACCTGGTAATAATCCGCGCTCAGTCGGAATGGCAATGTCTCCATTTGTAGAAATAAACGTTGCGCCGTTACGCACAGCAAGACAAGCTTTTGCTAATTTTTCATATGTGATGTCACGATCTAAACCAACAACAACGAAATCAGGATTTTCATCCACAAGTTCAAACCCTTTTTCCACAAGCGCATCATGTAAGCCTTCTTCACCAATCATATATACCTTTGCATCTTGTTTACGTTCATAAATAAAGTTCGCTGTCGCCATACTCGTTGTGAATACTTGCTCTGCTTCCGCTGGAATATCGAAACGAACAAGTTTTTCTGCCACTTGTTCTGGTTTACGCGTCGAATTATTCGTAACGAATAAATAAGGAATGCCGCGCTCTCCTAATGCTTTTACGAAGTCGCTTGCTTCTTCAATTTGTTCTTCTCCGCGATACATCGTACCGTCTAAGTCAATTAAGTAACCTTTATACATCATTATGTCTCTCCTTCTATGCTAACGTTCTCACCTATCATACCACTCTTATATTACCCGCTTTTTCCAAAGAAAAAAACGCTTTACCTTAAAGCGCCCCATAACGTTCATTTTTTCTCTTTTACTTGGTAAGAACAACTACAATCGCCCTCACACATGTTTGCCAACGTCTTTACATCTGCTCCTGCAAATAAACGATTATACATCTCTTTTTCATCTTCGCATACTTGCGGGAATCTCTCTGCAATTTCTTTTAACGGACAGTTTTGTTTTTCAATTACGAAAGAGTTCTCTCCATCTCTCTTTATTTGAACCATATAACCATTTTTCTCTTGCATAGCTGCTATCTCTTGCACTTTATATGCTAAACTCTTCTGATTACTCACTCGCTTTTGCAACTGGTCTTCCATTCGCTTCGTTCTCTCTTTTAAAATGTGACTAAGTATTTTTTCATCACCCATTCGAGCTAAATCTTCTAGCATATCAATCGCAAATTGCTTATACTCTTTCGGGAATGTATCTTCTCCCTTTTCACTTAATCCATACAAATAAGTTGGTCTTCCGACATGTTGTCTTACCATCTTAGAATAAATGAAACCATCTTTCTCAAGATTACTTAAATGTCTTCGAATCGCCATTTCTGTAATCTCTAAAACATCAGCTAATTCCGCTACCGTGTGCTCTCCCTTTACTTTCAACAATTGCACAATTTCATCTTTCGTCGTACGTGCTTCCCCCATGCTTCACCCTTCTCCCTTCTCCCTTTACTTTCTCACATACAATATAAGATCCCCAAAAGATAGTCCTGGGGATCTTATAAGCATAATTATTCTGGTACAAATGCAGATACAGGTCCTAATTCCTTCTCTAAATAACTGCGAATATTTGCTGGGTATTTCTCTACCACTGCAATATGTTTTTGAATCGTCTTATATAATTCATCATGATTCATTTGAATATAATCTTGCGTAAGCATTTTTCGAAGAAGGATAATTTCTTTCATTCCTCTTCCTTCTTCTGCACTTATCACTCGCTCGTCCATCAAAATGTCGATAATATCTTCATAACTTCCTGGATCGCGCATAATAAATCCATCAATCATCGCATTCCCTACATCTAATACACAATCAATAATTAGATGGGCTATGCGTTCTAATGCGTAAAATTCAAACTCGGTTTCATATATCTTTTTCTCTTGAAATGTACTTGTTGCTCGTTCTAAACATACTAGCATTTGTTCTATTTTCTTTCTGTCTACAAAATACATGAATGTCACCTACCTGGAAATTAAAGCATTTACATTTTAATTGTAACGCTTTCTTCTGAAAAAATCGACAATTTTTCGAATTCACCTTTTCTCCGTTATTTGTTATAGTTATATTTGTATGATTTTTGAAATTGGAGGAATGGAATCTTGGAACGTGAACTCGCACTAGAAATTGTCCGTGTAACAGAAGCAGCAGCATTAGCATCCGCACAGTGGATGGGCCGCGGAAAGAAAAACGAAGCAGATGATGCAGCAACTACAGCAATGCGTGATATGTTTGATTCAGTAAACATGGCAGGTACAGTTGTAATCGGTGAAGGAGAACTTGATGAAGCACCGATGTTGTATATTGGTGAAGAACTAGGAACAGGTAACGGTCCAGAAGTAGACATCGCCGTTGACCCATTAGAAGGTACAAACATCGTTGCAAAAGGTCTTGCAAATGCAATGGCAGTTATCGCAATCGCCGATAAAGGAAACCTTCTTCATGCTCCTGATATGTACATGGAAAAAATCGCGGTTGGTCCAAAAGCAGCTGGTAAAATTAGCTTAGATGATCCAATTGAAAAAACAATTGAAATTGTAGCAGAAGCTAACAATAAAAAGATTCGCGATCTAACAGTTATCGTGCAAGAACGTGAACGTCATCAAGATATTATTGAACGTGTTCGTGCAAAAGGTGCACGCGTAAAGTTATTTGGTGATGGTGATGTTGGTGCGTCAATCGCAACAGCACTACCTGGAACGGGTATTGATTTATTCGTAGGTATTGGCGGAGCTCCAGAAGGTGTTATTTCTGCAGCAGCATTAAAATGCCTTGAAGGTGAAATGCAAGCTCGCTTAGTTCCAATGAACGAAGAAGAAGAAGCACGTTGTCGTGAAATGGGATTAGAAGATCCTCGTCAACTGCTTATGTTAGATGACTTAGTATCTGGGGATGATGCAATCTTCTCAGCAACTGGTGTATCTGCTGGTGAGTTATTAGACGGTGTGAAATTCCTTGGCGGAGATTTAGCTGAAACATATTCTATCGTTATGCGTTACAAAACAAGAACGGTACGATTCATTAAAACGCATCACCATTTAGATCATAAACCACACTTAAACTTAGATATTTAATAAAGGAGCCATGTGTATGGAAGAACGTTTCTTTCTGTACGACGATACAGTCGCTACAAGAACTCGTTTCGTTAGCTTTATGGGAGAAAATGAGCGTCATGATTTAGCGCTTTTATACTCCGATCGTCATTACGGTAAAACAATTGTCCTTGATATGCAGCGCAATAGATTTGCAATCATCGGTCCTGACGATTTAAACGAACCAGGCTACTTAGAGCATGCATTTTCGATGACTGAAGAAATTGCAGAAGAACTACGCTCATTTTTATTTGAACTTATATAATTTATCGTAGGCACCAGCTATGTTAGCTGGTGTTTTTCCGTTATAAGAGTTTTGAATTTTCAATCTTCTATGTTATAATTAAGAATAAATCTATTTGGATAAAAAGGACGTTATCTACGTATGCCAACATTTACTTTGTAATGGACCAGCAATTGGATAGCATTACTCTCAAAAAAGCACCATGCTTTTTCAAGGGAGTAATCTGCCCATTCCCATTACAAAGGAACGTAACGCATCTGTAGTATGATGTTTACGGAGGTTCCTCTTTGGGGAACCTCCTTTTATTTTTGTCTATTTCTCATGTCTTCATACTACAAGACATCCAAATAGCTGTATTACGTTCCTTTACCACTACTATAAGAGGTGAAGGAAAATGCAGAAAGTACAACTTTCTTGGAGTTTATATGAAAATGAGCAAAATACAATCGAAAAGTATTGTAAAAATTGCAGACGCACTACCCTATTTACTGACACGAATATTCGTAGGCATAACGCCAACGGAAAAAATATATATCGTTTTGCCATTTATAAATGTCCGAAAGATCATACTTGGAACCAAAAACTTCGTATTTATAAATCATTTACTGATCATGTGGAAACAGTCGACATGAATACGCAAGATCAAACAGAAACAACTACTACCATTTCCATTACACATCATAAAGAAAGTGGCGTAGCTGAAATTACAATCGTATTAGATATCGTTTTCGGTTCCCACCGAATCGATAAAGCTTTATCCACATATATTTCTGACTGGAGCCGTACACGCATTGTGGATAAAATTAAAAATGGGGATATTCAATTGAACGGACAACAAATGAAACCAAATGCAATACTTTCTGAAGGTGATTCTATTTCAATTTGTTTGTGAGCAAGTAAAAAAAATCCTCTTACAATCGTAAGAGGATTTTTTTATTTCTTCACTTTTCGTAATACAAAGTGTGCACAACCGAAGTTACAGTACTCGTATAAATACTCCGTTAACGTACTAATTTTCGTATCATATGTCGAACGTTGATTACTATCATCAAAGAAACCGCGCAATCTAAGTTGCTCATAACCCCAGTCCCCAACGATATAATCATATTTATTTAAAATTTCTGCATAACGCTCTTTAAATGCTTCTTCACTAAAACCGTCACGAAAGTTTTTAATTACTTCGTACTGCACATTATTAATGCTCACCGTAGCATGCATCTCTTGCTCTTGCTTTTGCTCCATCATTAACTTCCTCTCTAAGCATTCTTCTTTTTATCGTATCACAAAGCATACCAACCAACAATTTCAAATACAAAAAATTGAAAATTAGTGCATACTATGGAGAAGGAGGTGATACATCGTGAAAAAACAAATTATACTCTCTCTCCTCACTCTTTCCTTATTTGCAGGCTGTCAATCAACGAATAAAGCCGAAATGGAACGTGAAGAAGGAAGTCGTGTTCTTGTTTCCAATAAAAACGACATGTATCATACGGAAAATACAAATACACGGCTTACAAGAGTCGGTTATTCATCTAAACAAAAACATGAAGTATCTAACAAACAAGTAGGAGCCATTAACCGCGAGAAAGTCGCTGAAATGATTACAAGCATGACAGTCAAACTTCCTGACGTTACAAACGCTGCTACGCTCGTTACCGATGATGAAGTATTTGTTGTATACCGTGCAAACACAACGGATCCAAAACTCGTAGCAGATCAAGTATATAAAGCTGCTTTGTCCATCGTCCCTCGCTATTATAAAGCATATGTATCAACAGACCAAAAGTTGATTTCTCAAATTCAAGGGCTTCAATCTGGCGCGTTAAATGATACAGAATATACACAAAGCCTTGATATGCTAAAGCGAGAAATGAGCAAAAATCCTCATTTGAACAATACGGGGGATCAGACTTTGAATGATATGATATGATAAAAAAATAAAGAAGGTGGAGAAAACCTCCACCTTTTTTACTATTTCTTACAATCCGCATAAACCTCCATCGCATCACACATAAACTGTGCTAACCCCTCACCAAACTTATCGATATTTTTCGTAAAGCGCTCATCAGCGACATACATTTGACCGAGTCCTTTAAAAGCATCTAATGAATATTCTCCGAAGTTTTGCAAGTAATCGTACCATACCCCGATTGCTTCTTGTGCCTCTTTAGAATCTGGTGCGCCGTGTCTAAGCGCCGCCAAATTTCTATAAATCGTATTAAACTCTTCTTGATTGTCTTTTGACATACCTTTCGCGTATTCATTCGCTTTATCTACAGCTGCGTCTCCCCATCGTTCACGCGCTTCTTCTTCGTACGGATTATGGCTGAAATCGAAGCCTTCAAATTTCTCTTTATTCGTCATTTCAATCTCTCCTTTTGTATGCTGAATTGTTTTATCAATCGTCGCAATCACTTTATCTAACCTAGCACGCTTTTCAAGAAGCATTTTCTTGTGAAGCTGTAGTGCTTCTTCGTGGTCAAATGATGGACTCATGATAATTTCTTTAATTTTCTTTAAAGGGAAGCCTAGTTCTTTAAAAAATAAAATTTGCTGCAATGTCTCTAAATTTTCATTGGAATACAGACGATATCCAGACTCTGTCGTCTCGTCTGGGGTTAATAACCCAATTTCATCGTAATGATGCAGTGTGCGCACACTAATTCCAACTAAATTAGCTACTTCCTTTACCTTCATTGTCATGTGTATCTCCCCCTTAATACATACGATAAAGTATGACGCAACGTTAGAGTCAATAAGTACATTCATTTTTTGTTAAAAGTTTCATCTCTCCCATATTTCATGCATAATAGATATGTACATATATTAGAAAGCGGTGAAAGTATGGTTTCAAATACTGTAATTGCCAGCATCATATTTCAACTCGTTGTTTCGGTTCTGGTCCCAATTGTTGTACTCGTTTATTTCCGTAAAAAATATAATATTAATTGGAAAGTGGTCGGCGTTGGTGTTCTTATCTTTATTGGATTTACCCAAATTCTCGAAACACCGTTCCACCTATTTATGCGCGGTAATCCAGCAATCGCTCCATTTTTAGAAAATCCGTTTGTCTTTGCAATTTATGGCGGACTAACTGCTGGTATTTTTGAAGAATTAGGACGCTTCGTTGCCTTCTTCTTCCTACTAAAAAAATATCTAGAATATAAAGATGGCTTCGCTTATGGAATTGGTCATGGCGGGATTGAATCCATTTTAGTTGGCGGATTCTCTGCCTTGCAGACACTTATATTCGCTAATGCTATTAACAATGGTAGCTTCGCTCAAATGGCAGAAAAACTACCACAATTAAATGTTGTAAAGGATATGTTAATAGAACAACCTGCTTATTTATACTTCCTTGGCAGCTTGGAAAGAATTATGGCCCTTGTATTACAAATTGCCTTTACAATGCTTGTCTTATTCGCTGTAAAACAGAAGAAATATATCTTCCTTGTTTACGCTATATTATTCCACGCATTTGTAGACTTTTTCGCGGCGCTTTACCAAACAAAAACAATTAACATCTTCGTCGCAGAAGGAATTACCCTTCTCTTCACAATTGGTGCTGTCATTCTTATTCGTAAAATGAAAGCGAAATTAATGAGTGTACCGGCGTAAAAATAACCCACCAGTTGGTGGGTTATTTTTTATATGGATTATCGTAATGATGATAACTTTTGCCCTCTCGCAGCTCCTTCTTTGTTTCTGCATCTATAACAATGTACTTATGAAATTCGTCTACTTCATTTTGAGAAAAGGAAGCGAAAAAATAAACTTGGCGATCAGGGTGAATAAAAATATCTTGAAGCACCACTTCACCCCGGCAACCCACGGCTGTTTTTTGCCTGAAAGAAAATTCTTCATCGGGCACTTCTTTAAATAAAATCTTTTTCCGAACGCTATATGTTGCATTGTTGTATTCTTTATAGATTTTCTTATCTAACTGTTCGTAAAACACACCCTCACTCACAAACGATTTATTTCGATTGCTTGGATAATTTAATTTTTGATTGGATTCTGCATATGTTGTGGACAAGTGTATAAAAAAACAAAGACCGAATATAATACATATCATTTTTTTCATCATTACACCTCAAATATTCATTTATCCACATTACTTTTCCACATATTTAGATCAATATGCCGTTTCCAATAAAAAGGAATTTTTTCCACATTTGTCGAAGTATATAGCGTCAACTTGAAAGATGGGGATGAATTATGAAGAAATTGATTGTAATACGACATTGTTCAGCAACTGGACAAGAACGTGATGCCGAATTAACGATTGCAGGAAAAAATCAAGCAAACACTCTTGCTACATTCCTCTTAGAAAACCAACCACAAATAGATCATATTATTTCAAGCCCATTTGTGCGAGCTATCGATTCTATTCGGCCCTATGCGCTTCAAGCTAACTTGTCTATCCAAGAAGATGAACGATTAGCTGAACGCATATTAAGCGACGTTCCAATGGATGATTGGTTGCAAAAACTAGAATCTACTTTTACAAATATAGATATTGCCTTTTCAGGCGGAGAGTCTACAAAACAAGCGACGGATCGAGCTATATCACTTATCCAAGACGTTTTAAAGTTAAACCATACTACAACACTACTCGTTACACACGGCAACTTACTCACGCTCATTTTAAAGCACTTTGATCATACGATCGGCTTTATTGAATGGAGAGCTTTAACGAATCCTGATATTTACGAAATTACACTCGATAAACAATGTATCCTAAAACGATTATGGGGAGCACCGTCCAAGTAATATCTCTTTCCAACACATTCAGTTGACGCCACGAGAAGAAACTGTACTAACAATAGAAAGGGGTATCACTCCATATGTACGAAGATGTACTTGCTTTACTACATAAAACAAATGCTTCTTACGAAAAGTTTGAACACGAACCAGTACTCGATTATGAAACAGATCGTATCGTACGTGAAAGGCTTGGCTTACACGGCACTCCAAGTAAAAGCTTATTTTTAAAATCAAAGTCTGGAGATTATTACGTATTTTTCACGTTAGAGGGCACAAGGCTCAACCGAGGAGAGATGAAAGAAATAACTGGAGAAAGCTTATCTCTCTGTTCTCCTGATGAGCTAAGAGAAGAAACAGGCTGTACGCCAGGATGTGTAGCTCCTTTCGGTTATTCACAACATGTAACGATTATTGTGGATAGTGCTATTTATGCTTACGATAAAATTTTAATTACACCTGGTGTACCTGAATTTACAATTGAATTATCCACAGAGGAATTAAAGAAAATCTTATTAACATGCCCAAATACTGTTTTAGAATATAAACAAAAAGAGAGCTAATCATTAGCTCTCTTTTGTCATTATTTTGCTTCTGCTACTTTTTCTTTTGCAGAACGAACTTGCTCGTCCGCATGGTAAGAAGAACGTACAAGTGGGCCAGCTTCACAGTGACTAAATCCTTTACTAAGTGCAATTTCTTTAAGCTCTGCAAATTCTGCTGGTGGGTAATATTTAAGAACTGGTAAATGCTTCTTAGATGGTTGTAGGTATTGTCCAAGAGTTAAAATATCCACATTGTTTGCACGTAAGTCATCCATTGCTTCAATTAAATCTTCTCTCGTTTCACCTAAGCCCACCATAATGCTCGATTTAGTTGGAATATCAGGCTGCATTTCTTTCGCTCGACGTAAAAACTCTAATGAACGGTCATATTTTGCTCTAGCGCGAACTCGGTTAGATAATCGACGTACTGTTTCAATGTTATGGTTTAAAATATCTGGTTTTGCATCCATTAACATTTTTAAGTTTTCTTCTACTCCACCCATATCAGATGGTAATACTTCGATTGACGTAAATGGGTTTTTGCGACGAACAGCGCGTACTGTTTCAGCAAAAACAGCTGCTCCGCCGTCCTTTAAATCATCACGTGCAACCGCTGTTATAACAACGTGCTTTAAGCCCATTTGTACTACAGAATCTGCTACGCGTTCTGGCTCTTGTAAATCAAGCTCAGTTGGTAAGCCTGTTTTAACCGCACAAAAACGACAAGCACGTGTACAAACCGCACCTAAGATCATAAATGTTGCTGTTTTCCTTACAGCCCAGCATTCATGAATATTCGGACATTTCGCTTCTTCACAAACTGTATGAAGATTCTTAGAACGCATCATTTTCTTTAAGCCTGTATAGTTTTCATTCGTGTTTAACTTAATTTTCAACCATTCGGGCTTGCGCTTATATTCTGTTTGTTTTGTCATGGTTATCAACTCCGCACAATATGAAATAGTTTACCGTGTTCGCTTCTTTCAATGTAACATATCTATTCTAACGTATGAAAGCGATTTGCTCAAATGAAGATTCTAAGATTTTTTCCAATCGTTCCCTATAATGAAATACTCCGTATATCCCACACTAAAAAGAGTGATGTTGTGAAAGGAGTCTATTTCATGCTTCGAAAAATTTCTCTTTTGCTTTCGATTTGCTTTCTTCTCCACCAAAACATCGCTTACGGTGAAGATAATCAGCAAAGCATATACGAAAAGCGCATGGCACTATATAAAGAAACCGAGCAATCTTCAGGCATTCCGTGGTATTACTTAGCTGCAATGGATCAATATGAAAGAAATATACGGAGCGTAAGAAAAGATATTCCGAAAAAACCAGATGCCATCATTTCCCTTTATTTCAAACCAGAAATATGGGCTGGACCCGTTAATATTAACGACACTCTTCCCCATACAATTTCTCTATTTGGCGGGATGGGTTTAGATGGTGACAAAGATGGATTTGCAAATGCAAATAACGACCGTGATCTTTTGCATACAGCAGCAACGATTTTAAAGAAACAAGGACCGTCCGAAGACCGTATTCACATTATGCTTTGGGAATATTATAGACGTGCGAAAACAGTTGAATTAATTACCGAATACGCCCGTATTTATAAACATTATGGACGTATTAATTTAGAAGGAAATGCTTTCCCTCTCCCGATTCGTAGTGATCATAGCTACCGTAGTACTTTCGGTGCTGGAAGAAGTTTCGGGGGAAGGAGGGTTCATGAAGGAACCGATATTTTTGCAGGCTACGGCGTACCAGTAAGATCCACTTGCTATGGCATTATTGAAACAAAAGGCTGGAACCGTCTTGGCGGATGGCGCATCGGCATTCGTGACCTTCATAATAACTACCATTATTACGCTCATTTAGGCGGATTCTCAAAGGAAATACAGCTTGGACAAATTGTTGAGCCCGGAAAAGTAATCGGATTTGTCGGTAGCACCGGTTACGGCCCTCCCGGCACAGCTGGAAAATTCCCGCCCCACCTACATTTCGGCATGTATAAAGACAATGGTTATACAGAATGGGCTTTCGATCCATACATGCATTTAAGTCTTTGGGAGCGAAAAGAACGCGCGAATACAAAGCGATAACCGTAGCAATATGCTACGGTTATTTTTTAAATTCGGCTAACTATCCGTTTTCTTTTTATCAGGTACAACAACACTCCCGCTTCCATAATAAGTAGGTACTTCCCCTTGAACAATGCGCGTTGCAATCGGAACGTCTTGCTTCACTGTTATTTCTTTCGTATGAAATGGAATAATCACTTGCAACGTGACTTCCATCTCCATAATAATTTGAATCGCTGTCGTATTGATCCCGTGCGGTTCAATTTTTTGTTTAATATCCGTATTCACATGACCAATCGTCGTGAAATCGATTGGAATATCGGGACCTATATTTCCAAGAAGCGCATTATCCGTTACACGACCAAAAGGAACTGCCATCGTTGCTCCATTTTTTTCAGAAATACCTAGCCCCTTCAAATCACCTTGTTCTACTTGCTGTAAATATTTTTCTATGTATGTGGTCGTTGATGTTACGATTTCATTTACTTGCTTCGTATTTAAATTAATTGTGGATACTTTCCCGTTTTTATCATTTTGTACTTTCATTAATGAATCGACATCGAATCCTTCATTAATTCTATCTTTTACCGCCTTTGTCATAATCGCTGTCGCCATTTTATGCGTCTCTACTTCTCCATATTTAAGTAATGTTGGCTGAATGCTACTATTCACAATCCATAATCCTTGCACGAGTAATATAACAAAAAGAATAAACGACATAAGCAGTATGTACCGAAAGGAAATAGGCCCCCTTCGAAACCGCGAATTTTTCGAACGAAATATACTCATAAAAAAACCTCCTTCTTATATCATTTCTATGCAAGAAGGAGGGACGATATATGCTTATCTCATTTTTAATAATGCTTCTTTTCCAATTGTGCCTGCCGTAATACCTAAAGCTTCGGCTTCAATCGTTACTGATTCTAGCGGTGCTTCAAGAAGCTGTTCAATCGTTCTTACACCAACCGCACGGCCAGCAATAATTCCTCGATCCCCTAACTTCTCATTTAAAAGACCTACATCTAATGCACCGCACATAATATATCCTTTATCGCTCATTACAGCTAGCAAATTTGTCTTTGGAAGTTTGACGCTAACCGCAATAAACGTATAATTATCAATTATAATTGGCTCCACATTAACCATAGTTCACACCCCTCTCTTTCTTATCTGTATGACAAGAGAAAAATGAGTGTTACAAGTAACTAGCCTATAGTTTGACGGAAGATGTATGAGTTATCAACACGTCTGTTAACACATCTCTGAGTAACTCTGGCATATAATATTGTTTGTCAGAAAGTGTGGATAGCTCTGGGTATAAGTATCCGAACGTAAACATATCAATCGTTCCTACCGTATATATACGATCTAATTCCAGCGATTCCCCGTTAATCAATACATCTTCGAGTAAAATTTTATTCCCAGGAATCGTATCTGGAATGACCTCTACACCAGCATAAATCATTTTTCCCATCACTTTTCCGCGAAATCCGAATCCTTTTACCTCAAGGTTCTCCATATTCGGGCGACGTGCTTTCAAAATAACTTCTCGTAACGTTTTTCCTGGCACTTTTAATAAACATGGATTAATTGGATGTGGACAAATTCTGTGAATATCTCCGCGCGTCACAACACCTTCTTCTAATCCTTCAAGAAGTACACCAGCGTTCACCATGCCAATCTCTGCATCGCACCACGTTTTCAGCGCATTTGCTAACATGTGAGAAAATGATGTCTCATGAAACCAATCGATCGGTAATGATTCCTTTAAATGAACGACAGGCTCTGCCATAATATGTTTACTTTCTTCCTGCAGCATTTCAATTGTGGATAACGGTTTGCTATAAGCACCTAAACGTTCTGTTTTAATCGCCCTACCGTCCTTTTTCAATAACTTCTTCGTCTCTTTATCCACAGTAAGCTGAACGTGCCCAACGTAACGTCCCCACTTTTCACAACAACAAAGTAAAGTATTATTCATGAGAACTCCACGCTCAAATAAATGGTGCGTATGTGCACCTAAAATAACATCTATATCATAATGCTCTGCCATATACTCATCCATGCTTTTTCCAAGATGAGAAAGGACAACCGTAATATGAGCCTCATCTCGCACTTCTTCTAAAATAGACTCTAAATGGATAAGTGGATCTTCAATATGCCAATCGAGCATATGATAAAACTCTGGATAAGCTACCGTTAACCCGATAAAGGCAATCGTAACCCCATCTGTCGTTGTATGTAATTTATAAGGCTTTGCCCACTCCGGACGTACACCTTCTTTTTCAAATAAATTCGCAACGAGCACCTCAAATCCAGCATCATCATATAGACGATTCAAATGCTCCTTCGCTAACGTAATTCCTTCATTATTTCCGATTGTTACATAATCATATAACGCCTCATTCAAAAGCTTAGTATTGCCAAGTCCATTCGTCGCTTCCGAAATACTATGAAAACGATCCACATGATCGCCGATATCAACCGTCAAAACGGTCTCTCCCGCTTCCTGTCTTCGCTTTTTCTCCCCTTGTACAAACCGAGAAATTTGCGGCCAATTTTCAAAATGACTATGTATATCGTTTGTATGATAAAGGTGGATGATTGTTTCTTTATTTATATTCAGAGAAAAAACCTCCTCTCAGTTCCTTACTGCCATTTACGCTACACGTACGCAATAATCCTGTAAATACTTTTCGTCTTTTCTTGCTATTTTACATTGTACTCGCATTGTGAGAAAAAGCAAAAGATTGCCCTTTTTGATATGAAAACTTTTTCTATTGTTTGGAAGGATTCTAGATGGTTGGGTTGGGGTTCGGGGGATTTGTCAAAAAGTTTAACAGAGAGTTCGGTAGGTCGGGGGCGATTGGATTATCCAGTGGGTTTATCAATATCTTTGCCTTACTTCCAGTTGTTCTCTTTTCATATAAAATGTTGCGGGGTATATGAAGAATTTCTTTTGTCTTACTTTGTCGAATCGTCGATATATTCCGAGTTATGATCGATATATTTAAAAAATCGTTGATATATTTAACCGAACATCCACCCAGGTATCCCTACCTGGACTGAACTGAATAGACCCCAGCACAACATAAAAAAGCGCCCTGCATTGCAGGGCGCTTCCACTTTATCTATTAACCAATAGAACCTTCCATCTCAAACTTGATTAGGCGGTTCATTTCAACTGCGTATTCCATTGGAAGTTCACGTGTGAATGGCTCAATGAAGCCCATTACGATCATTTCTGTAGCTTCTTGCTCAGAAATACCGCGGCTCATTAGGTAGAATAATTGTTCTTCTGATACTTTCGATACTTTCGCTTCGTGTTCAAGTGAAACGTAATCGTTTTTGATTTCGTTGTAAGGAATTGTATCAGATGTAGATTGGTTATCCATGATTAACGTGTCACACTCGATGTTAGAGCGAGAGTTTTTCGCTTTTGGTCCGAATTGTACGATACCACGGTAAGTTACTTTACCACCATGCTTCGCAATCGATTTAGAAACGATTGTTGAAGACGTGTTTGGTGCTAAGTGAATCATTTTTGCACCAGCATCTTGGTGTTGGCCTTTACCAGCAATCGCGATAGATAATGTTAAACCACGAGCGCCTTCGCCTTTTAAGATAACTGCTGGGTATTTCATCGTTAATTTAGATCCGATGTTACCGTCAATCCATTCCATCGTTGCGTTTTCTTCACAAACCGCACGTTTTGTAACTAGGTTGTATACGTTGTTCGCCCAGTTTTGGATTGTTGTATAACGGCAATATGCATCTTTCTTAATGATGATTTCTACTACCGCACTGTGAAGTGAGTTAGTCGTGTAAACAGGTGCTGTACAACCTTCTACGTAGTGTACGTGTGCGCCTTCGTCTACGATGATAAGCGTACGCTCGAATTGTCCCATATTTTCAGAGTTAATACGGAAGTACGCTTGAAGTGGTGTATCCACTTTAATACCTTTTGGAACGTAGATGAATGATCCACCAGACCAAACTGCAGAGTTTAATGCAGAGAATTTGTTGTCTGTTGGTGGGATTACTTTTCCGAAATGCTCACGGAAAATATCTTCGTTCTCTTTTAATGCGCTATCTGTATCTTTGAAGACGATTCCTAGAGCTTCTAGGTCTTCTTTCATGTTGTGGTATACAACTTCAGATTCGTACTGTGCAGATACACCAGCTAAATATTTTTGCTCCGCTTCAGGAATACCTAATTTATCAAATGTCGCTTTAATTTCCTCAGGTACTTCATCCCAAGACTTCTCAGATTTCTCAGATGGTTTTACGTAGTACGTAATTTCATCGAAATCTAAGTCGTTTAAGTCGCCGCCCCATTGTGGCATTGGCATTTCATAGAACTTATCCAGTGATTTTAAACGGAAGTCTAACATCCACTGTGGTTCTTCTTTCATACGTGAAATCTCTTCAACGATTTCTTTTGTTAAACCGCGTCCAGCACGGAAAATCGAAACGTCTTTGTCTTTGAAACCATATTTATAATCGCCGATATCTGGCAGTTGCTTCGCCATGTTGGTGTGTCCCTCCTTAGATAACCTCGTTTTTAGGAACCTTTAACATTACTTATCTTCGTTTAAGCCCTTTTCTAACGCTTTCCACGCTAATGTTGCACATTTAATACGTGCAGGGAACTTGCATACGCCTTGTAATGCTTCAATATCTCCTAAATCAATGCTGTCATCGTACTCTTTTCCTAGCATCATGTCAGAGAAAATTTTAGAAAGCTGAAGTGCCTCTTCAATTTTCTTACCTTTTACTGCTTGTGTCATCATCGAAGCTGAAGACATTGAGATAGAACATCCTTCTCCTTCAAACTTCGCCTCTTGCACAATACCTTCTTCTACTTTCATCGTAAGTTGAATACGATCGCCGCAAGTTGGATTGTTCAAGTTAACAGTAACACTATCTTCTAACACGCCATTGTTACGAGGATTCTTATAATGATCCATAATAACTTGACGGTATAACGTATCTAAATTATTAAATGACATTTGTGAAATACTCCTTTGTCTTGATTAGCGATTCAACAAATGTATCAATTTCTTCTTTTGTATTATATAAATAGAAGCTCGCACGTGCTGTAGAAGAAGCTTTCAGCCACTTCATAAGCGGTTGTGCACAGTGGTGTCCTGCGCGAACCGCAATGCCTTCTACATCTAATACAGTTGCTACATCATGAGGATGTACGTCTTCAATATTAAATGTAACAAGACCAGCGCGATGCTTTGGACCATAAATTGTAACGCCATCTACTTCTGATAGTCTTTCTAAAGCATATTGCGCTAATTCATGTTCATGCTTTTCAATATTATGAAGACCGATTTCTTCTAGGAAATCAATTGCCGCACCAAGTCCGATTGCATTACCGATAATCGGTGTACCTGCTTCAAACTTCCACGGAAGCTCTTTCCAAGTAGATTCTTGTAAATCTACGAAATCAATCATTTCACCGCCAAATTCAATTGGCTCCATATTGTTCAGCAATTCTTTTTTACCATATAATACGCCGATACCTGTAGGTCCGCACATCTTATGAGCAGATAATGCGTAGAAATCACAGTTTAAATCTTGTACATCCACTTTCATATGAGGTGCACTTTGTGCTCCATCAACGATCATGATTGCACCGTTTTCGTGTGCGATTGCTCCGATTTCTTTTACAGGGTTAATCGTTCCAAGTACGTTTGATACTTGCATAATAGAAACGATTTTTGTATTCGGTGTAACTGTTTGACGAACATCTTCTAAAGAAATTGTACCGTCTGGTTGAAGCGGAAGGTATTTTAAAGTTGCACCAGTTTTCTTCGCAACTTGTTGCCACGGAATGATGTTACTATGGTGCTCCATGTAAGAAATAACGATTTCATCGCCTTCTTTTACATTTTCAAGACCATAGCTAGCCGCTACTGTATTTAATGCAGTTGTCGTTCCGCGCGTGAAAATAATCTCTTCCATTGATTTCGCGTTAATAAACTTGCGAACTTTCTCGCGTGCACCTTCATACGCGTCGGTAGCTTTCGTACCGAGCGTATGAACACCGCGATGCACGTTAGAATTATATTCTTTATAGTAACGTTCTAACGTTTCAATTACTTGAATTGGTTTTTGAGAAGTTGCTGCACTATCGAAATATACAAGTTGTTTGCCGTTCACTTTTTGATCAAGAATTGGAAACTGTTTGCGTATTTCATGAATATTCATTAGCGAACTTTCCTTTCAATTACCTCAACAAGCTGTGCTTTTACTCCTTCAATTGGAAGCTCATTTACTACAGGTGCTAAAAATCCATGGATGACTAAACGTTCTGCTTCGCGTTTTGGAATACCACGGCTCATCAAGTAGTATAATTGGTACGGATCTACGCGGCCTACTGAAGCTGCGTGACCTGCCATTACATCATCTTCGTCGATTAAAAGAATTGGGTTTGCATCACCGCGAGCTTTTTCATCTAACATAAGAACGCGAGAAGATTGTTGTGCATTTGATTTAGATGCACCGTGTTCAATCTTACCAATTCCGTTAAAGATAGATGTTGCACTATCTTTTTGTACACCGTGTTTTAAAATCCAACCTTCAGAGTGTTTACCGAAGTGAACAACTTTAGTTGTAAAGTTTTGCGTTTGGTTACCACGGCCAATTGTTACTGTTTTCGTATCAGCATATGAACCGTCGCCCATTAAGTTCGTAACGTTCTCTGAAATTGTGTTTCCGTCATTCATAAGGCCTAGAGCCCAATCAATGCGGCCGTCGCGTCCAACTACACCGCGGCGGTTAACGTAAGTTGTTACATCTTTTGCTAATAGATCAACCGCACCGAACTTCACTTGTGCGCCTTGTTCCACGATTACTTCTGCTACGATATTTGCAATACCTTTAGCATTTTCATTTGCAACGTAGTTTTCTACATAAGTTGCAGTACTGTTCGCATCAGCCACGAATAGTACGTGGTTATATACGTTAGCTTCTTCGCCGTCTACTAAGAATACAGCTTGAAGTGGAGTTTCAAGAACAACGTTTTTCGGAACATATACAAATGCACCGCCGTTGATTAATGCAGCATGAAGTGCAGTTAAACGATGCTCGTCTACCTTCACGCCGTCTTTCATTAAATACTTTTGTAATAATTCAGCATGCTCTGTTGCAGCTGTTACGATGTCTGTAAAAATAACACCTTTTTCTTTTGCTTCGTCTGCTAAAGAAACGAATGCAGTTGTACCAGTACGTTGTACTAATACGCTGTTATTTTCATCGATTAAGTTTTTCACTGCTTCTGGAAGCTCTGTTAAAGAACTTACAGGCTCTTGCTTAGCAGCGTCGCCTTTTCCGATAAAGTCCCATTTTTCAATTTTCGTTTTATCAGGCGTTGGCATTGGAAGTTCAGTTGCTTGTGCAAGAGCTTGTAAGCGGAACTCAGTCAACCAAGCAGCTTCGTTTACTTCGCTTGCGCGCTGACGGATTGTTTCTTGATCGAAAGGTAATGTACCGATTGTCATGTTTATGCTCCTCTCTTACGCTTCTTGCTCTGCTGTTTCGTCTTCAATACCTAATTCTTTTTTAATCCAGTCGTAACCTTCAGCTTCTAGACGTTGTGCAAGCTCAGGGCCACCAGATTTAACGATACGACCGTTCATCATAACGTGAACGAAGTCTGGAGTGATGTAGTTTAATAAACGTTGGTAATGCGTAATCATTAGGCAACCGAAATCTTCGCCGCGCATTTGGTTAATACCTTTAGATACAACTTTTAATGCATCGATATCAAGACCTGAGTCGATTTCATCTAAGATTGCGATTTTTGGCTCAATCATCATTAATTGAAGAATTTCGTTACGTTTTTTCTCTCCACCAGAGAAACCTTCGTTTAAGTAACGTTGTGCCATTTCTGGATCCATTTCTAGGAATTCCATGTTTTTATCTAATGTACGGATAAATTTCATAAGAGAAATTTCATCGCCCTCTTCACGACGTGCATTAATTGCAGAACGTAAGAAGTCAGCGTTTGTTACTCCGCTAATTTCACTTGGATATTGCATTGCTAGGAATAGACCTGCTTGTGCGCGCTCGTCTACTTCCATTTCTAATACATCTTCACCGTCGATGATGATGCTACCTTCTGTTACTTCATACTTTGGGTGACCCATAATCGCAGAAGATAAAGTTGATTTACCTGTTCCGTTAGGTCCCATAATTGCGTGGATTTCTCCACCTTTTACTTCAAGGTTTACACCTTTTAAAATTTCTTTGCCATCAATTGATACGTGTAAGTCTTTAACCGTTAATGTAGAACCAGCCATCTCAATACCTCCATTAATCCTATATATACATTTTAAAAATTCCTAAAACGTTCATATTCTCATTTTATTCTCATTCTAATCTTATATCAAATAAAATGATATCGCAAACGACGAAAAAAAGTAACAATTTTTTCACAAATGTATATAAGTATTTCCCTTGCATCCTTATATGATACACCTTTCTTCTTATTTATATAAAGAAAAAAGGACTGGGAATTTTCCAGTCCTTTCCTTGTGTTTATTCACTTACCGAAAGTACAGCACCTTTATATTCTTTATTAATAAAGTCTTGGATTTCTTTTGAATGCAGTACTTCTACTAATTCTTTAATTTCTTTTTTCTTCTCGTCACCTTTACGAACTGCAATAATATTTGCGTACGGAGAGTCTGATCCTTCAATCGCAATTGCATCCTTTGTTGGATTTAACTTCGCATCAATTGCATAGTTTGAATTAATGAATAAAGCATCACCTTCATTATTTTCATACAGCTTTGGTGACAATCCAGGCTCTACATCTGTTTTAAACTTTAAGTTTTTCGGATTTTCTACAACATCTTTTACTGTTGCTTTAACAACATCTACACCGTCTTTTAATTTAATAACGCCGCCTTTTTGTAACAATGCGAGCATACGGCCACGCTCCGCTACGTTGTTACTCATAATAACTGTTCCGCCATCTGGAAGTTCTTTTAAACTTTTATATTTCTTAGAATAAATGCCCATTGGCTCTAAATGGATTTTTCCTGCGTTTACAATTTTATATCCCTTTTCTTGAATTTCTTTATCTAAGTAAGGAATGTGCTGGAAGTAGTTTGCATCAATTTCCTTATCCGCTAATGCTTTATTCGGCAGAACATAATCTTGGAATTTTTTAATTTCTAATTTAATACCCTTTTTCTCTAATATCGGCTGTGCCTTTTCTAAAATAACGGCGTGCGGCACGTTAGAAGCTCCTACAACAAGCTTATTCTCATCTTTCCCTCCGCAAGCAGCTAATGTAAATACAGACAGCGCTGTAACAACTGACAGTAGAATCTTTTTCATATGATGTCCCCTTCTCCCTTATAGTTATGTAGTTATAAAAAAGGGCCGGCATACACCAGCCCTTTTCAGCAATTATTCTTTTACAGGAACAACCGCTCCTTTATATTCTTTAGTAATAAAGTCTTCGATTTCTTTAGAATGCAATACTTCTACAAGCTCTTTAATCGCTTTTTTATCTTTATCACCTTTACGAACCACTAATACGTTTGCGTATGGAGAATCATCACCTTCAATTGCCATTGCATCTTTTTCTGGGTTTAATTTCGCATCAATTGCATAGTTCGAGTTAATTAAAACAGCGTCGCCTTCTTTATTGTTATACACTTGTGGTAATAAACCAGGCTCAATATCCGTTTTGAACTTTAAGTTTTTCGGATTATCTGCAATATCTTTTTGAGTTGCACTAACTGGATCTACTCCGTCTTTAATTTTTAAAATGCCTTCTTTTTGTAAAATCGCTAAACCACGTCCATGGTCAGTAACGGAATTACTCATAATAATTGTCGCCCCGTCTGGAAGTTCTTTTAAGCTCTTATATTTTTGAGAATATACACCGATTGGCTCTAAATGAATTTTCCCTGCTATTTCAAAATCATATTTTTTATCTTTCATTTCTTTTTCTAAATACGGAATGTGCTGGAAGTAGTTTGCATCTAAATCCTTATCCGCTAACGATTTATTTGGTAACACGTAATCTTGGAACTTTTTCACTTCTAATTCAATTCCTTTTTTCTCAAGTAACGGTTTCGCCTTTTCTAAAATTTCAGCGTGCGGTACGTTAGAAGCACCAACAACAAGTTTCTTTTCATCTTTATCTTTCCCGCCACAAGCAGCTAACCCAAAAATTGAAGTTGAAATAAGTGCTGTAAGTAATAATTTTTTCATTTGAAATATCCTCCCATTTTTTATTATCGTTTATCTATTCGAGTCGTTAAACTATCACCAATCCACTGAATGAAAAATACAACTAATAATACACAAATTGTCGCAACGATTGTTACATCGTTATTTCCTCGTTGGAATCCTTCTAAATAAGCAAGCGTTCCAAGGCCACCAGCACCAACAACTCCCGCCATTGCTGTATAGCCTACTAAAGCAATTGTCGTAACCGTGATACCAGATACTAATGCTGGTAACGATTCTGGAATTAACACTTTCAAAATAATTGTGCTTGTTTTTGCTCCCATTGCTTTCGAAGCTTCAATTACACCTTTATCAATTTCACGAAGCGCAATTTCAACCATTCTTGCGTAAAATGGTGCCGCTCCAATAATTAAAGCTGGAAGTGCTGCACTCGCTCCAAGAATTGTTCCAAGCAGAATCTTTGTGAATGGGATTAATAAAATGATTAAAATGATGAACGGTATCGAGCGGAAAATGTTTACGAACGCTCCAATCCCCGTGTTAACCGCTTTGTTTTCCCATAAATTATCTTTCGCTGTCATAAAGAGTAACAATCCTAAAATTAGTCCTAATACAAATGTGGCAAGAGCTGCGATTGCCGTCATATATAACGTTTCACCAGTTGCTTCTAACATTTGATTCCAATCAACATTTGCAATTAACTTATCCATGTGCAATCACCTCCAGCTCTACTTGATCTTGATGTATTCCCTCTATTGCTTGCTGAATCGCTGTTTCCTCACCATTTAAATGAACAACTAAACTACCGTAAGAGCCGTTATTCGTTTGTGCGATGTTTCCTTGCAAAATGCTAACTTCTATATCACTGCGTTGCATTAATCTTTGAAGTACTGGTCTTTCTACAGCTTCACCGATAAACTGCAAACGAATTACTTTACCATCTGGATACTTTTCAATTAAACTTTCAATCGTTTCATTTGTATCTTCAGAATCCGTTAACTGCTGTACAAATCGCTTTGTAATGTCTTTCTGCGGATTGCGGAATACATCAAGTACTGGACCCGTTTCTACAATCTTTCCTTTCTCCATTACCGCCACTCGATTACAAATCTTTCGAATCACGTGCATCTCGTGTGTAATGAGTACAATTGTTAAACCGAGACGCTTATTAATATCTAATAATAAATCTAAAATTTGATCTGTCGTTTCTGGATCAAGAGCTGATGTCGCTTCATCACATAAAAGCACTTGTGGGTTGTTAGCTAATGCTCTTGCAATACCAACGCGTTGCTTTTGTCCTCCGCTTAGCTGAGATGGATACGCGTCTCCTCTTCCTTCTAATCCAACAAGATGAATTAACTCATCTACGCGTTTTCTTCTCTTCGCCTTATCGACACCTGCAATTTCAAGTGGGAACTCGATATTTTCGCGTACAGTTCGTGACCAAAGTAAGTTGAAGTGCTGAAAAATCATTCCGATTTCTTGCCTTGCCTTACGAAGTTCACTCCCTGTAATTGCTGAAATCACACGATTTGCAATTGTAATTTGGCCAGAAGTTGGTTTCTCTAACTGATTGAATAATCTAATTAACGAACTTTTCCCAGCGCCACTATATCCGATAACACCAAAGATTTCACCTTTGTCTATTTTTAAATTGGCATTATCTACAGCAGTGACATCACCGCTTTTTGCTTTATATATTTTCTTTACATTTTCTAACAAGATCATGATGTTCACCCCTTTTTTTGTTCTAGCCGCTGAAGCTAGATTTTTGGTCGACTCCGCAATTTTTTATTTTTAATGCGTGTAGTCCACCGTTATCACTACTTTTATTATTTGAATGTCCTCCACATTCAAACAACAAAAAAACCTTTCCGCTTTTAGAGAAGCAGAAAGGTTTATATGCGTATATAACAACATTATCCCTCTCTCTCATCTCTCAAAGCATTTGCTTTGCAGGAATTGGCACCATTTCAACATAAGTTGACGGTTGCCGGGCTTCACAGGGCACAGTCCCTCCACCTCTCTTGATAAGAGAAATCAGATTACATTTTCGTCTGATTTGTAATTTATGAAATTGTCTATATTTTATGAATTGAATTGTATCAATATCCATACGCCATGTCAACAGAAATTTTCGTAAAAAAAGAAACTTCAGACTTTTAAGCACCCACTGACATCGGCTTACATATATGAAACATCGATTCAACTAATAGCATCGTTCGATACGTGCCCGAATATTGTACACGTCCATCGTTCATTAACATTTGCAATCGTACATTTCCGTTCACCAATTGTTTTACATCTTCCTCATCTACACAAACGATTTGCTCCGTTCCTCGTTCCTCATGTAGCAGCTCTATATAATCTCTTGAAATTTGTAACGAACAACTTTCATCTCCAAAGCGGAAATTAACAGTTCTTTCTCCTTGTCTTAAAAGCGGCTCTAAATGATATTGACCATTAGCGTAATTTACAAATGATTGCAGCAAAGAATATAATTTCACCCTAAATCACATCCTTCATATCACTTTCTATTACACATACCATTCCCTCTCACTAAAGAGCAATCCTGTTACTTTCGCTCGACAAATACTGTAGCCACCCTGCATCTCGACATATTTCCCGAGAAATATGTCGAGGCGGCAAAAACTTTGCCGCCTACTTTAATTCCGTATATAAATATTCAACCGAATGAAATGCATATATCTTCTTCATGAGTGTCCCATTTTCAAAAACAAGTAAACACGGTACACTTTCTATCCCATACTCTTTCGCTAAATGCGGGGCATAATTTAAATCTAACATTCCAATTTTCAAATCTTCAATTGTCATCTCAACGACCGTTAACATCTTCTTTGCCAATTGGCATGTTCCACACATTGGTGTATACACATATAACACTGTTTTTTCTTCATTTCCTATTAGGGCTGTAGCTTCGGCACCTGTCCAATCAATCACTTCTATCATTCCTTACCGTAAATATTCTGTATAAACGTCAATGTCAGCTCCCCATAATACATTTGCTAAGTGTGAAGATGGCGCAGTTGCCACTTCTCGGTACGAGCGATCAATATAAATATGCTCTGCTTGCGGAAATTCTTTTCGAAACTGTTTCCTTAACTTTTCTCCAGCATCATCAGCATCCACTAGTACATACACTTCCTTATCAAAAAACTGATCAATGAGCTCATCCATTTTCGATAAACCAATTGTACCATTTGTACAAACAATTTCCACCGGTTCACGAATAATAGATTCAATCTTTCTTCTATCTGATTTACCTTCTACAATAATGACTTTTTCCACATAAATCATATGTCATCACCCGATCACCATATACTATACAACCTTTAACTTAGTATATAGTATATTCGTTATTTTCATGTTGTTTCCTGTTTATTTTTGCAAAAGAAAAGCGCAAGCGGCTCGTTCAGATTACGAAGCCACATGAAACCTTACCGAAAAACGTTCATTCCCATAATAGCTTATTCATTTACACTCGATTTTAAATGTATTATGTAACACAAAATAAAAAAGGACAGCACAAAGGCTGTCCTTTAGTCGACTATAATTAGTCTTGGTTTGTCATTTCTGCATATTTTTCTGCAGTTAATAACTTCTCAACTTGGCTTGCATCAGAAAGTTCAACTTTAACCATCCATGCACCCTCGTATGGAGATTCGTTAACTAGTTCTGGTTGGTCACTTAATTCTTCGTTTACTGCTACAACTTTACCACTTACAGGTGCGTATAATTCAGAAACTGTTTTAACAGATTCTACGCTTCCGAATGGCTCGTCAGCTTCGATTGTTGCACCTACTTCAGGAAGTTCAACGAATACGATATCGCCTAACTCACCTTGCGCAAAATGAGTAATACCGATAACAACCGCATTACCTTCTGTTTTTACCCATTCGTGTTCTTCAGAGTAACGTAAATTATTTGGAATGCTCATGACTGTACCTCCAGTGAATGTATTAATTATGTAAAAATACCTTATTGGTACTTTTTCCACACACTTTCAAACTGCTCTTCGTTAAAACCAAGTGTTACACTCGTTCCATCTGTTACAATTGGACGTTTAATTAACATGCCATCAGATGCTAAAAGCTCATACATTTCGTCTTCGCTTGCATCCTTTAACTTATCTTTTAAACCAAGTTCGCGGTAACGCATTCCACTTGTATTAAAGAATTTTTTTAATGGTAATTCACTTTTCTCATGTAAATTACGTAAATCTTCTTTTGACGGTGGATTTTCAACAATATGAATCATCTCATATGCTACATCGTTTGCCTCAAACCATTTCTTTGCTTTTTGACATGTGCCACACTTTGGATATGAATAAAATGTTACTGTCATAAATTCACCTACTTTTTTACTAACCTTTACCTTTATCATATAGAAAACGTTTTATTATTTCAAACGATTATTCGCTAAACTTTTACTTATTTCGTGATAATTTTTAATAATCCTGCAAATTTTTCTTATTTTTCCGCCATTTATTAAGAAAAAATAAATATATAATTTTTTTAAATTTTTTTCTCATCCCACGCCGAACATATATCTTAAACAAACGTTTGATTAACTCCCTATTTTTCTTTGTTAACCCTTGAATTGCATCGGTTTCTTTCTACCGAACATACACCTTAAACAAACGTTTGATTAATTTCCTACTTTTCTTTGTTAACCTTTGAGTTGCATCGGTTTCTTTCTACCGAACATACATCTTAAACAAACGTTTATTTAACCATTTCAGCCTATAATCACAGAACCCGGAAACACTTTAAGTGACAAAGGCGTACAGATAAAAGGAACTAACGATTTTGGCCGTAATAGTGAGAGTATTCCATGATGTTGAAGAAATTACTGCAAAGAAAAAAGACGCATTTAAATGGATGCGTCTTTTGGAGATGTTTCTTTTGTGAAATCATATAAAGCAATTGCGCCTAAAATAACCAATATACTTTCAGGGGCATCTAACAAAATAGTTCTCCAAGTTTCTGAGACTACCCATTTAATACCTGCCGCTGATTCGAGATATGCTTGAAAATAACTGATTGTAAAATCAATTACACATAAACATACAAGTAATGTTAGACCAAATCGAATTAATTTCTTGTTTTTAAACATATAACACCTCTCAAAATTCATTGGATATTTCTGATTTTAGTTCGTTATATACAAAAATCCCTATATTTAATTTTAACATAGAAAATATCCAAATAAATACAATATGTACATTTGCATATTTCATGAATATTGAGGAACTACTTTTAATAAAAAAGCCCTACTAGTGTAGGACAAAATAGCTTTAGCAATCCCAACAAGTAATCGCATAAATAACAGAATCAGTTGAACCACCATATAGACAATCCCAGCTCTTGAAATAAGGGAAAATCCCTGTTCCTGGCCACCGACCATAATGAATAACCCGCCGCATAACGCTACAACGGATGCAATAGCACCGACAGGTAAGAAATTACTGCAAAGAAAAAGCCATGTATACACATGACTTTCATAGCATAATCACTTCTATATTCAATACAAATTAAAGTGAATTATATTTCTTTACTTTTAAAGGAATAGATATTACATATAAATCTATAGCATAAGTAATAATCAAAATCCCTTTTCCTTCATCAGCAAATTTTGCTTGCAGAAACTTTTCTGAAACTTTCCTTTTTCTCCATCTCTTTGGAAGGTATTCGAATCCTAAGAACATAATAATAGCCCGATACTCATTAACTTAACTACTTTTCTTTTTTCCATGATATTTCAAATTCTCCACCATGTTCTTCTGTTATAATTTTAACTTTATATGTATCATCTTTAGACACTTTAATATTATTTTTACTGTTTCCACTATTAACTTCCAGTATTGTATTATCATTTGAATCTAAAACATAAGCCTTTATGGTTCCTTGCTTCGTTTTATCATCAAAGATAAATATCCAGCTTTCACCTTTTTTTACATCCATATCTTGAGTTGCAAAACCTGTGAAACTTTTATACTTTCCATCTATACTATTTGAACCTCCATGAACCTTACCACCAACAATCGTTCCCTCTCTTGTAAAACAACCACTAAGAACTACCAAACATAGAACAAATAATAATGTATTTTTAATAGTTTTCAACATCATTCCCCCCTTATCCTCACAATACATATCCTCTTATTTACATTTTTTCTTTCATAAAGAAAAATGGATCTTTGTCCCCGTAAATAACGTAATGAATGTTGACAATCCCCTTGTTAGAGTACCATATTAAAAATAAAAAGGAGTAATAAGCAATGGATATTAAAATAGTGGATATATCAGAAAAATTATTAGATGGATATAAAGTTTTAGTTCAAGTAGATAGCAATCCATTTATCGCTGAGTGTGATGGGGATAAGCCAGAAAAAAACGAAAACTATAATGTAGAAATACATATAGATGATGAATTTATATGGAATACAAATATAACCTTTTCAGATAAAAATGCAAATGCAATAATTCAGAATAGTAAAGGCTTTAAAGTAATTGCTAAGCTAGATTATAACAGTGAGGATAACTTAGCAACACTAAATATCTACGATAGTATCATACTAATTGATTTAGAAGGAATTGAGCAAGATATAACAAATGAATGGGTAGAAATGCAGTGCACTTCAATTAAGATATTTAATACTAATTTTTAACAGAAATCCATTACATAACTATGGCATAGTCGTTATGATGTAGTGAGGTATAGAAAGAGTAAGCGAGTATATAAATAAACATGTTTATATGCATATGAATATCCTACTGCAATTCCTGCTCAAGCAGACGCCACTAACCATACCTTAGCCACTCATAACCGCAAGTCCAGTCTCAACAGGAACGCTTATTGGCCATAATGAAGCTAAAGCTGCTTGCATACTTGCCCACAAACCAATACCAATCGCAAGGGGGGAGATGTGGAACTAACATTATCATCCCTTGATAAAACGAGCTAATACTCGATGCGCTTTATTAAATTTTATAATTAAATCTGCAATAGCTGATATAAAATTATAAATCGGTATCATTACAGCCGCGAATGCATCTGGCATACGTTGTAAAGCTTGCGTGAGCTTCTCAATCACATTGTTATATGCTTCTACATAAAAAAATAAGAAGCCTCGTTTACAGGCTCCTTCATCATCTATTCAAATAATCTGCAATTGTTTGAAATACTACGATATACATATTATGAATACTTTCTTCTGTATTTCCACCATTCGATAAACCAACTGCCCATTGTTGTCCTTCACCACTTCCGATATTTGCAAAACCTTGCGTATACATAGCATTTACATCTTTTCGTGCACTGTTATACTCTATCCCTTTTGTAATAAAAGTTGAATATGATTTATCTTGTAAACCAATAAAAAACACTGGTTTCTTTAGCGATGAAAATACATCTTTATACTGCTCTGTTGAGGCTTCTTGAAAGTGATCTTTCATTATTAGAAAACCATCCACTTCCTTAGATTTCTTTTCCAATTCCTCTAACTTCACATTTTCAAACTTTATATTTCTAAACGTATCTTTCGGCTTTTCTCCAATAACTCCAATTACGAGTGCTCTCCCGTTATATTCTAATTTCTCTCCTTCTTTATCCTTTGCACACCCAGCACTCACTAGGCATATCAATATAAAAAATAAGAAATACGATAAACGCTTCATTTAGCACCCTCCCCTTCTTTTAAGTCAAGTGACGAAAACGTAAGGTTAATTCAAGAAAATGTAAGTAAAATCGATAGCTCAAATGACATTTCTATATTATAATCAATTGAATTTACTTACATTACTAAACATAGGAGATTATCATGAAGAAATTTAAACTTTCATCTTTTCTTCCGTTAAGTTATATACTTCTACTCGTACTCGTAAGTCCCCTTTACGATGTATTAAATAAATCTACTGTACACGCAGTAGATGTCACAACTGTAGTAGATGATTGGATTCCATTTGTGAAAGCATTTATTATTCCTTATTTACTTTGGTTTCCTTACTTATACGGCGCACTTATTTATTATTGCTTTGCAGATCGAAAACAATATTATGTCACTTTAAGTAGTATAATTTTTGGAAAACTTGCTTGTTTTTCTATTTATTATTTTTGGCAAACAACTGTACCACGTCCAACAGTCGTTGGATCAGACGTATTTTCCGAACTAGTCCGCTATATTTATAGTATCGATCAGCCGGTAAACTGTTTCCCTAGCATTCACGTTCTTACTACCTTTGTGATTATGCTAGCTGCCTTTAAACGTAGAGAACAACATGCTTTTGAATATTATATTCTTACCTTCTTCGGTACGCTTATTATTTTATCAACGCTATTTACGAAGCAACACGCATTTGTAGACGCCATTTCTGGAATGACGCTTGCAAGCATACTTTACTTCGGCGTTCAGCTTTTATTAGCAAAAGAAACTGTACGTGTTCCAGTAAAACAAAATCACAAAATGTAAAAAGCAGACTGTGGCTTCCAGTCTGCTTTTCTCTATATAAAATTTAAGATTGCGGTACAGTCATATCACCAGAATGAATACGACCTGCTTTTTTAAGAGCAATGTAAAGTATATAAGAAACAGCTACTGGAATGATGATATAAGTGATTACCATCGCTGGGACAACTTCCCATCCTTCGCTAGAAATTAAATTAATTGGTGCGATAAGAGAACTTAATCCAAGACCTGCAATTTCTTTTCCTGCTTCCAGTTGGAAAATTAATGCAGATACTGGACCAACTATAGCACTGGCGACGACAGTTGGGACGAGAATCATTGGATTTTTAGTGATATTTGGCAACTGTACTTTCGGAGTACAAAGCGCTTGAGCTAATATACCGCCTAAATTATTTTCTTTCGCTGAGATTACAGAGAATCCGATAAACTGAGCAACGCAGCCTGCAAGAGCAGCACCACCTGCAACACCGTCTAAGCTAAGTGCGATCGCTAACGCAGCTGATGAAGCTGGAGAGATAAGTAATAGTCCCCAAACGACTGCAATAACAATAGAAGCGATGAACGGGCTACCAGCTGAACTATCTTTAATGAATGCTCCAACTGTATTTAACACAGGAGTAATATTATGAGATAACCATATACCGACTAAACCAGAACCTAATATTGCTGCAAATGGAACGAGCATCATATCTAACGCAGTTTTTCCGCTTAAACGTTTACCAATATATACAGCTAAAGTTGCTGTTAATAATGCACCGATTGGTTCACCTGTTTTAATGATTAGACCCGCTTCAGTAATGGAAATGGATCCGGCACCAATCGCTCCAGCTACCATAGCCGAGAAAATTACAAGACCATTTGCACCGAGCATAAAGGCAATTCCGGCACCAATGGCTGGTGCCATAAGTGATTTTGCAACAACCCCGATTGTAATAAGCATTGGAATATCAACAATTCTTCCTATATTTTCGATTAGTAAACCAATTCCAAGGGATACGAAAATACCTTGTGCGATTCCAGCTGATGCTTTAAATACACGAGACATTATATATTCCTTCATTTGTTTCACCTTCTCCTATAAGTTAGTAACCAATTGTTTTCATATAATCACGTAAAATATCGTTTGATTTTGCGAATCGAGATTCTTCATCCTCTGTTAAATTTAGTTCTACAATTTCTTTCATACCATCTCTAGTAATAATAGCTGGCACTCCTGTACAAATATCATATTCACCATACTCACCATCTAAAATGGCTGATACAGCAATTACACGGTGATCATCATTAAAGATTGAGCTCGCAATATACGCTAGAGAATTTCCGATTCCGTAATAAGTAGTACCTTTTCGTTTATAAATTTCCCATCCAGCTTTTGCAGTCTTCTCAACAATTTCATCTAAATCTATTTCACCAAATTGGTCTTTTTTCTCTTCTAAAATTTGTAGAATCGGCTTTCCACCAACCGCTACGTGAGACCAAGCAACCATTTGAGAATCACCATGTTCTCCTAGAGAATACCCATGAATACTACGAGGATCTACATGTAACATTTCAGATAAAATTGTTCTTAAGCGAGAAGAATCTAATGATGTACCAGTACCGATCACACGATTTCTAGGTAATCCAGATAATTTCCACACTTGATATGTAATAATATCAACTGGGTTCGATGCAAGTAAGAAAATACCATCAAATCCACTTTCCATTACGCCTCCAACAATACTTTCCATAATCTTCGCACTCGCTCCTAAAGTATCTAAGCGACTTTGTCCAGGTTTTGGTGCTGGTCCTGCTGTAATAATAACGATGTCCATATCTTTGCAGTCTTCATAGCTTCCTGCATATACTTTTGTTCTTGTATTTGTAAAATTAATGCAGTGTGATAAATCCATCGCTTCCCCAACTGCACGTTCATGATTTATATCAATTAATAATAGTTCTTCGCAAATGCCTTGATTTACAATGGAATATGCACAACTTGATCCAACTAATCCAGTACCGATAATTGCAATTTTTCTTGTATTTCTTTTCATAGCAATCTCTCCTAATTGATCATATAATCTATTTCTTTTGTTCTTTACACTCCTCATTATATAGATTCCCACGATATAAACCATGGATACTTTGTGAATCATTGAGCAAACTTTTTGTCTTTTTTGCGAATTGTTATATTCCATTTTCGTCATATTTGTTACAACTGGAAAAATATTTATTATATATTTATTGACATATATAAAGTGAAACCTTAATCACCCTTCACCAATTGTACTTTTACGGGACAAAACAAAAAAACGAGCGACTTCATTCGCCCGTTTTTTCATCCCATTATTCTGCACTTAATTGGCCTTTTAATTGCTGTACAATCATTGGGTTAGCAGGTGCAGCTGGCTTATAATAACTCTTTTGCTTTGCGTACTCATACATATTACGTTGACGCATCTCATCTTGATTACGAATTTGGATTAACGTTTGATGTAACTGTTCATTATCAGACTGAGAAATATAATTTGCATAACTTGTTAAACTTGCATTTAATCCTGCTAAATAATCGTTTACCATATCTTTTTCATTCATCTGTCGTTTCCTCCTATCCTAGGAAAGTCATTAATTGCTGTTTCGTATTTCGTGCATCTTGCGCATCCTTTTGTAACATTTGTTTCAGTTGTGGATCTGTACAAGCCTGTGCATACTGGTCTAACTTATTAATAATTGTTGCATGTCCACCAATTAAATGGCGTAAGTTTTCTACTTCAAGCTCTGTTAAATTTTGCATAGAATACTCCTACCTTTCTTTATTCGTTCACTGTTAGTATTTAGCTCTTTTTTGATTGTATACATGAATTAACTTTTTCACGTGCATACAAAATAAAAGATGAATAGCTAAGCCATTCATCTTTTATACTGGTTATGTATTTATTTTTATAGAGACACAATCATACTTATACTCACAAGTAAGTTCCATACAATGTGTAAAACAATACTAGGTATAATAGATTGCGTCTTTTTGTATAACATTGCAAATACCATTCCCATAATCGTTGCCGTAATCAGAAGACCTCCATGAAGAATTCCAAAAATGAAGGAAGAAATAATGATACCAACTAAAAAATTATATTTCTTTTCTAAAAATCGATATAAAATACCTCGAAATAGAATTTCTTCTTTAATCGGTGTAATTATAGCAACACTTAACACATATATAATACTTTGTATGCTATTTTGAATCCCTAAGCTCCCTAATTGTTCCTTCTGTTCTTCTGCACTTTCAAAACTAAACACATGTAACATTAAATATTGTGATAACGCAATGACTATAAAACCAATTAATAGATATAAATATGTCTTCCCATTCTTCAAAACGGATACATCCCAAATAGATTTAATAAAATGAAGAACTGGTTTATAAGCTAGTAAAACGATAGCAACAACAGCTGCATCTATTAAAAGGAAATAGTACCCCTCTAAATTATCACGCAACGCTTCCTCACCATAAATCCCCAAAGCCAAACCAAGGAATAATCCTCCCAGAAGTAAGAATCCTAAAATGGTTGCTATCATTACAAATAGATTTTTATATGTTATATTCTCTATTTTTCTTTCCGCACTATACGCTTCTAACACTGTTTTACTCATAATATTCCTCCATTTGTTTTCATTTCCCTCAACAAAAATCCTTTAATGTAAATATAAAGATAATATAGCAAATCTTTCAAAAGAATAATATGCAATTTTACATATTATGAAAACTTTGTATTCTATAGTTTTAGGAATCAGATTGCTATACAATAATTATTATATGAAGTTTCAAAAAACTTTCTATCCACCATACCCCTCGCATCATATAAAACTTATTAGTTAAAGGAGCAATGACTATGAAAACCCATGAATTCCTTACAGAAATTCAGAAAGGCTCTGAACCTAGTCCCTATCAAGATCCTATCGCATTCAGTTTCGTTTGCTTTTTCTTAGCGATATATACATTTTTCAAACCTGCAAAATAATATCATTTAATAAGAAAGAGCCTCTAAACCATTAGAGACTCTTTTCCATCTAATATCTTCTTTTCAAAACTACAATAGTTAAAGCATACGAACAAAGTACTCCAGCTAATAAAAATGCATTTGCTAACTTATACTCTTCGCCTGTCAATGAATATAGATTCCCGATTAAAAAGATAACTAAATATAGAAATAAAAATACAAATAATGAAATTTTAGCTGCATTCCCTGTAATATGCTCGCCTCTTTCATCTTCCCCTTCATTCTTCTGAAAACGTGTTGAATATAAAACACCTATTATTCCTGCTACTGAGATTATGATCCCTATTACAACACTCATTCCGTTTCCCCCTCTATCTTATATTGAAAAACTTCATGAAACTCCTTACCGAAAATATGTGCAATTTCAAAAGCTAAAATTAAAGATGGATTGTAACGATTCGCTTCAATTGAGGCGATCGTTTGTCTACTTACCCCAGCTTTGTTCGCTAAATCTGTTTGTGACCAGCGCTTTTCTGCTCTAAGTACAACGAGATTATTTTGTAAATTTCCACTCTGTTTCATAATCTCTCCTCTTTTTACATTGTTTTCTATATTTTAATTGTAATTTATTTTTAACATCATGTAAACTATTTTTAACACCAAATGGAACTTTTATCCATCTACCGTTCTTTTGAAATCATATATACTAAAAAACCTTAGAATCGCTTCTAAGGTTTCGGGTTGTCTCGCTTCCTATTCAACCTCTCATTACATGTAATCCTTTAATAAATGTTTCCAATAATACATGTAAACTTGTATCTAAATCTAGCGGCAAACCAAATCCACCCTGCTGTTCAATCGACGCAAATCCATGGCAAATACTTCTGAATCCACGTGTCGCATGAAGTGCATTCTCTCCTTCTAAGCCGTACTGCTGTAAAACCTGAAGACAAAGCTTTACAATTCCGTCACCTGCTTTTCTTACTTCTTCATCTCGTAAAAAGGTTGCTTCATACAGTCCAGGGTGTTTGCGGACGAATGCTACATACGCTTCTCCTAAAGCATGAATTGCTTCATCCATACGTTTACCCTCAGCCGATTCTTCCAGTCTGTTATGCAGCTGTTTTATTCCGTACATACCAAGATTTTTCCGTACATCTTGTAAACCTTTCACATGATTATATAGCGAGGGTGAACGTACCCCTAATGTTTGCGCTAATGAGGCTAACGTTACTTCTTGTATTCCATTTATATCTGCAATTTCTGCTGCTGTTTCTACAATTTTTTGCAATGTAAGTCCGATTCTCGGTGACATAAATTAACCTTCTTTCCTACTTTCTATATTCCGCTTAGCTTCCTTAATAGCAAGTTTTATGACAGTGCCTGGATCCTTTATCATTTTCCCATGTCCTGTCGCAAGCAAGGAAGGCTCATATTCGCTTAACTTCTCTGCACTTTGTAGTGATATTTCTTTGCTCCACGTTGCCATCGCAGGAAACGGAAACCAAAATTTCATTTGTCCCGAAACAGCCATACCTCCTCTTGTTTGGAAGGCATCCCCGACAATAAGAGCTTTATTTCTTACATCAAGGAACGACATGGATCCTGGCGTATGTCCCGGTGTCATAATCGCAAGAAGCGATCCAACTCGGTCGCCATCTTCCAATAAAACATCAGGTACCGTTTTTATCTTTTTAGGTACACCGCCTTTTATCGGCATATTCGGTTCATCCTTTTGTAACTTCGTATCTCCTTCTAAAAGCTTTGCGTCCCGCTTAGAAATATAGACTGGAACATTAGGAAGCACTTCCTTTAATGCGTCTAATGCACCAATATGATCATCATGCGCATGTGTTAATACAATCTTAGTAATTGGCTTCCCTATTTTCTCAGCCACCTGTAAAATTCCTTTCGCGCTATATGGCAAAGCCGCATCAATTAAAGTTAAACCATCTTCTTCCTCGACAAAGTAACAATTCACAGGAAACACTCTTGGCAAAAATGACAATTGGTATACCGTTTTTTCATGTATCACTCTCATATTTCCAGCTCCCTTTCTGAATAAAACTAATGCTATTAGTTTCATTATACTAATGGTATTAGTTTTATGACACTAAAATTTTCATTTTTGCAAAAAAAAAAAAAAAAAAGAACAGTAGCCGTTTATACGACTACTGTTCTTTACACCTATTAAACTGTGTAACGCTCATCTTCTAAAATTTTCGCAGCAATTTCACGCTTCTTCGGAATTACGTTAAGTGGTGTGTGGCGAGTTAATTTACGTAATGATGATAACATCATGCGCAGCATGTCGCCGTTTTCAACTGCGATAAGTGTTTCTTTCGCATCTGCTTCGATTTCGTTGAATGCTTCTTGACAGAATACTTCAGTGTATAACACTTTTTGTTTATTCTTTTCAAGACCAGTTGTTTTAATTGCTTTTTCTGTACGAAGAACAGCTGACTCCATTGCGTAAAGGTTGCTTACGATATCAGCGATATTCACAAGAATTTCTTGCTCTTTATCTAATGCTTTACCGTATTTTTGAGCAGCTAATCCAGCTACCATTAAGCCGATTTTCTTCGCGTTAGTTACTAAATATTTTTGAAGTGCTAATGGCTCATCGCCTACTTCTTCTGGCATCATCATCATTAACTCTTCTTGTAATTTTTGTGCTTTTTGAAGAAGTGGTAATTCACCTTTCATCGCTTTACGTAAGAACGTACCTGGTACGATTAGGCGGTTAATTTCGTTCGTTCCTTCGAAAATACGGTTAATACGAGAATCGCGGTACATTCTTTCAATCTCGTACTCTGCCATAAATCCGTAACCACCGTGAATTTGAACACCTTCATCTACTGTATAATCTAGTACTTCAGAACCGAATACTTTATTTAAAGAGCACTCGATTGCATATTCAGCGATAGAAGCTGCTACTGCTTTACCGTCCTTTACTTCCTCTTCAGATAATGTGCTCATGCGGCTTTCGAATAAACCTACTGTACGGTATACAGAGCTTTCAGCTGCATATGTTTTCGCTGCCATGTTCGCAAGTTTCTCTTGAATTAATGGGAAGCGAGCGATTGGTTGTTTGAACTGTTGACGTTGGTTTGCATATTGTGCTGAAATTTCTACTGCACGTTTCGCAGATCCAACTGTACCAACACCTAATTTATAACGGCCGATATTTAAAATGTTGAACGCGATAATATGACCTTTACCGATTTCACCAAGTAAGTTTTCTTTCGGTACTAATGCATCTTCTAAAATTAACGTACGAGTTGAAGAACATTTAATACCCATTTTCTTTTCTTCTGGGCTTGTAGATACGCCAGCATATTCTTTCTCTACGATAAATGCAGAGAAGTGCTCTCCATCAATTTTTGCGTATACGATAAATACGTCAGCGAATGCAGAGTTTGTAATCCATTGTTTTTCACCATTTAATACGTAATGTGTACCTTCTGCATTTAAACGTGCAGTTGTTTTCGCACCTAATGCATCAGACCCTGAACCTGGCTCTGTTAATGCGTATGCCGCTAATTTTTCACCAGTTGCAAGTAATGGTAAATACTTTTTCTTTTGCTCTTCGTTACCAAATAAAACGATTGGTAAAGATCCGATACCTACGTGAGCACCGTGAGTAATTGCAAAACCACCAGCGCGAGAGAATTTCTCTGCGATTAACGCTGAGCTTACTTTATCAAGGCCAATTCCGCCGTACTCTTCTGGTACGTCAGCGCCTAATAAACCAAGTTCCCCAGCTTCTTTTAAAAGGCGAACAGAACGATCAAACTCGTGTTGCTCTAAATATTCAAGCTCTGGAAGAACTTCATTTACGATAAAGTCCTCTGTCGTTTTTGCAATCATTTTATGCTCAGATGAAAAATCCTCTGGCGTAAACACTTGATCAATCGTAATCTCATCAACTAAAAAGCTACCGCCTTTAACCGCATTTCCTACTGTTTTTTCCATGAAAATTTCCTCCTTCATATTTTCATAAGCCGCTCCTTTCTTTTTGAAAGAAGCTGGCTCTCAATTTTATTTTTTATAAACCTTTGTTGCTTCCATTCTTTGCATGGGCGTCTCGTTCTGAACGAGCCACTTCCACTTTTTATAATCTAGTTCCAGCGGCTAGAATGTTCGGTGGCTTCGCTTCTTCCTCACATTCTGAACGAGCCGCTTCCACTTTTTATAGTAATTCAAACACTCCCGCTGCTCCCATTCCGCCACCGATACACATTGTTACGATACCGAATTGTTGGTTGCGGCGTTTCATTTCGTGAATAAGAGATAGTGTTAGTTTTGCTCCTGTACAGCCAAGTGGATGTCCAAGTGCGATTGCACCGCCGTTTACGTTTACTTTTTCTTCATCTAAACCAAGCTCACGAATAACTTGGATCGATTGAGAAGCGAATGCTTCATTTAGTTCGAATAAGCCAATATCAGATAGCTCTAAACCAGCTAATTTTAACGCTTTTGGAATTGCAGCAATTGGGCCGATTCCCATTACTTCTGGTGGTACGCCAGCTACTGCAAATGAACGGAATTTCGCAAGTGGTTTCATGCCATCACTCACTGCTTTTTCACGATCCATTAATAGTACAGATGCTGCACCGTCACTCATTTGTGAAGAGTTACCAGCTGTTACAGAACCGCGAACGTTAAATGCTGGACGTAATTTACCTAAAATGTCTAGCGACGTTTCTGCTCTTACACCTTCGTCTTGTGCGAAAATGATTGTTTCTTCTTGCAGTTTATTGTTTGATCCAACAGTACGTAACGTTACATCTACAGATACTGTTTCATCAGCAAAGTTCCCTGCAGCTAATGCATTCGCAGCACGTTGATGACTTCTTACTGCAAATGCATCTTGTTCTTCACGAGAAATTCCATATTTCACAGCAACTTGCTCTGCTGTATGTCCCATACCCATATAATATTCTGGAGCTGCTTCAACAAGGCGACTATTTGGACGAACAACGTGTCCCATCATCGGAACTAAACTCATTGATTCCGCTCCGCCTGATAATACTGCTTCCGAGTGACCAAGCATAATACGCTCCGCTCCGTAAGCAATACTTTGTAACCCTGAAGAACAGTAACGGTTAATTGTAATAGCTGGAACATCGTAAGAAAGTCCTGCTAGTCCGCCGATATTACGAGCCATATTTAAACCTTGCTCTGCTTCTGGCATTGCACAACCGAAAATTAAATCGTCGATTGGTCCTTCATAATTCGCACGCTTTAACGTTTCCTTTACTACTAACGCCCCTAGATCGTCAGGACGAACTGTTTTTAATGAACCCCTCTTTGCTTTTCCAATTGGTGTTCTTGCTCCCGCAACAATGACAGCTTCTCTCATGAACGATATCTCCCCTCGTTATTAGTTACGTAATGGCTTTCCTTTTACAAGCATGTGCTGCATTCTTGCTTGTGATTTCATCTCACTTACTAAGCTAATAAATGCTTCACGTTCTACATCTAATAAATACTGCTCATCAACTTCTGTTCCGTACGGCACTTTTCCGCCCGCAATGACATATGCAAGTTTCTTCGCAATGTGAAGATCATGTTCAGAAATGTAACCTGATAAATGCATTGCTTCTGCACCAAGTACAAGTGTTGCATATCCTGTTTCACCAACAACTGGTATCTTTTTGCGAATCGGCGCTTTATAACCTGCTTCATATAAAGAAAGTGCTTTTTGTTTCGCATCATATAGTAAGTGATCACCATTCACACTAATACCGTCTTTATCGCCTAAGAAGTTGTTCGATACAGCTTCTTGTGCTGATGTAGAAACTTTCGCCATCGCTACAGATTCGAATACTTTATTCGCAACTTTTTGCAGATCAAACTCTACACCGTTTGGCATTTTATTTAAGTGTTTAATGTATAGCTCTTTATTACCGCCTCCGCCAGGGATTAAGCCAACACCAACTTCTACTAAGCCCATATACGTTTCGCTAGAAGCTTGAATGCTAGCTGCTGGTAAACAAACTTCTGTACCTCCGCCAAGCGTCATACCGTATGGTGCTGCTACAACCGGCTTAGAAGAGTATTTAATTTTCGTCATTGCATCTTGGAAGTTTTTCACAACCCACTCAATTTCAAAGTAGTTGTCATCTTGTGCTTCCATTAAGATCATTGCTAGGTTCGCACCAACGCAGAAGTTCTTCGATTGGTTACCGATAACAAGACCTTTATAATTCTTTTCTACTTCATCAACAGCGTAGTTAATCATTTGCGTAATATCCATACCAATTGCATTACTCTTCGAATGGAATTCTAAGCAAAGGATGCCGTCACCTAAATCAATTAAGCTCGCTCCGCTATTTTTCTTTAATACGCCATTTTTCGCTTTTAATTGTTTAAGAGAAATTGCCTTTTTATTACGTTCGATTAGCTTATATTCGCCATTATCGTAATAGTAGCTATCTCCGTTATCATGTTTGTAGAAAGTAGTGAAACCTTTCTCTACCATTTCTTTCACCCAAGTCGGAACAACTGCACCGTTTTCTTCCATCTTTTGAACGGACTTTTCAACGCCAATTGCATCCCAAACTTCAAATGGTCCTTGCTCCCAGCCGAAGCCCCACTTCATCGCTTGGTCAATTGCAACGATATCGTCAGCAATTTCTTTATGAAGTTTTGCAGAGTATAAAAGAGTCGGTGTAATGATGTTCCATAACAACTCTCCTGCACGGTCTTTCGCGTATACAAGCGCTTTCAATTTATTCGATAAACCTTTTTCTTGTTTACTTAACTCGATAGATGCAGCTTTTAATTTTTTGCGAGCTTCGTACTCCATCGTTTCAGGGTTCAATTCTAAAATTTCTTTTCCTTGTTTTAAGAAGAAGCCTTGACCTGTTTTGCTTCCAAGCCATTTTTTATCAAGCATGTCATGCATGAAAGCTGGTACTTTAAATACATCACGCTCTTCTTCTTGTACGTTTTCATATACGTTATTTGCAACGTGTACGAATGTATCTAAACCGACAACATCTAATGTACGGAATGTTGCACTCTTCGGACGACCAATAAGTGGGCCTGTTACAGAATCAACTTCCCCAATGCTATAGCCGCGTTTTATCATCTCTTGAAGAGTTACTAATAAACCGTACGTACCGATGCGGTTTCCAATAAAGTTTGGTGTGTCTTTTGCGATAACAACGCCTTTTCCAAGAACGTCTTCGCCAAATAGTTTCATGAAGCTTAATACTTGTGGATCTGTTTCTTTCGTCGGTATTACCTCTAGAAGTTTTAAATATCGTGGTGGGTTAAAAAAGTGTGTGCCTAAGAAGTGCTTCTGGAAGTCGTCTGAACGACCTTCTGCCATTTTTTCTACTGAAATGCCTGACGTATTCGAGCTTACAATAGAACCCGTTTTACGAACAGCATCTACTTTTTCAAATAGTTTCTTTTTAATATCTAAGTTTTCAACTACTACTTCAATAATCCAATCAACATCAGCTAGACGCTCAAGATCATCTTCTAAGTTACCTGCTTCGATCAGTGCTAGATTTCCTTTCACTGTCAGAGGAGCTGGTTTTTGCTTTAGTAGTTTTTGCACAGCCGTATTACTAAAACGATTTCTCACACTTTTATGTTCTAATGTAAGTCCCTTCGCTTCCTCTTCTTTTGTTAGCGCAGGTGGTACAATATCAAGCAATAATGTCGGAATACCAATATTAGCTAAGTGTGCCGCAATCCCTGAACCCATTACGCCTGAACCTAGAACAGCAGCCTTTTTAATTTGGAACATCCAATTCTCCCCCTATTCTTGAATGAATGCTCATTCAATTTTTCGACATAAGTCGCAATCAATGAGTGAGCCTCTACTAATAAATATATGATACAGTTTGAATTTTCGCAATATATTTATTGATAAAATTTTCTGAAATAAATATTTTTCTTTTATTTGTCCATGCTATATATATGTATTTTCTTCACTCAAATACACTTTTCCTTTTTATAATCTGACGAAAATGGAGGAATATATATGGCAAAACTTAAGAAGAACCCTTCAAAGGCTGGAATTAGCGCAGCAAGCGTAACGGGAAATGCAGGTCCGCATAATCACGGTGTGGAAAAGGGCCGTCAAGGTAATAACCAACAATATAAGAAGCATAATATGGGCGAAAAATAACGGTATATTTTTGGGCAGAAAACGTGGCATAATGGGTAATGGCTGCTTTTTCTGCCCAATTTATTTGTACATATGGAAAACAAAAGAGGGAACGATGATGAAACGAACAATAGTTATGATTGTAATGATTGCTACACTATTTACAGGGATGATTTTCTTCTCTTATGCACAAAGGCAACAAGCTGTAAGAGCGGATCAACCTAACATTACTGGGCAATACGGCATTACAATCGATGCAGACACAGGTGAAGTTTTGTATGGAAAACGGGAAGACGAACGCTCTTATCCCGCTAGTATAGGGAAAATGATGACTACCTTACTCTTACTAGAGAATGTAAAAGAAGATGAAGAAATTACGGTTACAGAGAACGCAATTAAAACGGAAAGTCAAAGTAAGAAGATTAAACTTCGTGCTGGGGAAAAGTTAAAGCGTGATGAGGCATTAAAACTTATGCTTATCATTAGTGCAGACCCAATCGCTGAATCTATCGCAGAACATATCGTAGGATCAAAAAATGAATTTGTAAAAATGATGAATGCAAGAGCGAAGGAACTTGGTACAAAGCATGCGACTTTCAAAAATGCAAGTGGTGCTGATGCACTCGGAAATAAAGTATCACCATATGATATTGCTATGATTACGAAAGAAGCATTAAAGTACCCAGTTGTTTTAGAATATATGAATTCAACACGTACAACTCTACATACTTCAGAACGCTCTCCAAACATCGCAAACTATGGACGAGAAGAACTATATGACGATCCATATGCAATTGGAAGTAAAAGCGGTCTATCAGCACTCGGAAAATATACGGTCGTAACAGTGGATGAAAAAGACGGTAAACGCGTCATTAATGTTGTATTATCTTCTACTCGCACACAACTATATCCTGATACGAAAAAAATGGCACATTACGCATTTCAGCAATTAAAATAACCAAGGAGTATTTTCTCCTTGGTTATTTTTTAACCATACCTTTTAATACGAACGCAACGTTTGCTGGACGCTCTGCTAGACGACGCATGAAGTAGCCATACCAGTCGTTTCCATAAGGTACGTAAACACGCATTTTGTAACCTTCTTTTACTAGCTCAAGTTGACGCTCATTACGAATACCATATAACATCTGGAATTCAAATTGGTCTCTTGGAATGTTGTGTTCTTCGGCAAGTTTTTTCGTATATTCAATAATCGCTTCGTCATGTGAAGCAATTGCAGTATAATTTCCATTTAATAAGTGCATTTTAATAATTTTTTTATAGTTATCATCTACATCTTTCTTATCCGGGAACGCTACCTCTTCAGGCTCTTTATAAGCTCCTTTTACAAGACGTAAATTAGGACTATAAGCATTTAATTCTTCCATATCTTTTTCTGTACGATATAGGTAAGCTTGAATAACTGTACCAATATTATCGTATTCAGATTTTAATTGTTTAAAGATCTCAATTGTTTTCCCGCAGCGCGTATAGTCTTCCATATCAATTGTAATAAACACACCATTTTCTTTTCCAGCTTCTAAAATACGGCGCATATTGTTCATTACGATTTCATCAGAGATATCTAATCCCATAGAAGTCATCTTTAAAGAAAGCTGCGAATTAAGACCTTCTCTTCCAATTGCACGAATCGCTTCAATCGATTCGCTAGCCATTTCATTTGCTTCCGCTTCGTTATCAACGAATTCACCTAAATAATCGATTGTTACACAAAGACCTTGCTTATTTAATGCTTTAATTGCAGCTGTCGCTAATTCAATCGTCTCCCCTGCGACGAAGCGACCTGCACCAAAGCGCAAACCATACTTTTTAGCCAGTTTTGTTAGCGCTTTATTTTTTGACAAGAAAAGAAACGAATTTCGCATTAATTGTTCCATGTAATTCACCCCTATGACTGTGATTTATCTGTTTTTTACCCCTCTTCAAAATTATATCACTGTTTAAAATTATTGGATACAAATAATTATTTAGATAATTTATAAAATACTATAAAAACATTTAAAACCCTATATTTCCGCTTATAAATATGCAGGGAATATTTTTCGACATTTAGAAAAAACGAATTTACTAGGCACAAAATAAGCATGTCGAAAATATTCGACATGCTTATAAAACCCTTTATATTCCATGTAAATTATATAAGGATATTAATACTGAAAACTTGAGATTATATTTACCTCAAGTTTTTTATTGCTCATTTCTCTTCTCTTCATTCAGCTTTTTAATATCTGTAATTAACTGTACCATCTCTTCTTTTGCATCGGGATATGTCTCATTCCAGTGCTTCACTAAAGCTGGCATCGTCTTTGCAATATAAGAATACAGGGCCCACTTCTGTACCTGTTCTTTTCTCTCTTCATTGCTCTCTCCCAGTAATAACTCCGTGTATTTCTCTAGTAATCCGTCAAATTGCTCGTTAAACTTTTCACTCATTTTATTTACCTCCTATATGAAAAAAGCAGCGAAAATCGCTGCTTTTTCTTATAATTTTGATCGAACAGAGTTTAATTTCTTCTCCATTGTGCTTACTTTATCACGACGATCATCGATACGAATTGTTGTTGCAACGCGCTGTGCACCTTTCGTATATGGAACTTCATGCATTTGTTGAATTACTTCTAGAATGACAGGAAGATCTCCTTCAATTACTGTATTCATTGGTGTTAATTGATACTTCACGCGATCTGCATTTTTCTCTAGCACCTTTTGTACTTCTGCTACATATTCACTAACACTTGGATTACCCGTTCCTACTGGAATAATCGATACGTCAACAATTGCCATAGTAGTCTTCCTCCTATAATTGCTTCTTATATATCCATTGTCTATTTTACCGAAATACTCATCATTTTACTAATTTGTTATTCCTCTATTTTAAACTGCTCAACCAATCTTTCTAAGTCTCTCATATGCTCCGTCAAACTTTCCATCGTATGAGCTACCTTTTCTAGATGACTCACTTGAGATTCAGTTGCAGCATTTACTTCTTCCGAAACAGCTGCGCTTTCTTGACTCGTACTAGCAATTGTATGCATTACCGTTGTAATTTCTCCTTGCTCATAACCGATGTTATGTACCTCTTCTACAATTTGTTCGACTGAAGTACTAATCGTATTTACAACTGACATAATTGTGCGGAATTCCGTTTCTGCCTCTGTCGTAACTTTATTTTGTATATCTGCAATATCTTTTAATTTACTTACAACTTCTACAACCCGTCTTACCTCTACTTGTACATCGCCAATCATCGTTGCGATTTCTCCTGTCGCCTCTTTAGATTGTTCCGCTAACTTTCGAACTTCTTCGGCCACAACAGCAAAGCCTTTACCTTGTTCCCCTGCACGTGCCGCCTCAATTGAAGCATTTAAAGCAAGTAAATTCGTTTGATCCGAAATACCTTTTATAAGCTCTACAACATTTTGAATCGATCCAACTCTTTGCTCTAACTTTCCGGATGCTTCCTCTGTATGAACAACAATCGATGATGATTGGCCCCTCGTACGAACTAAATTACGCATCGTATTTAATCCTTGCTTAGATGCCTCTTCAGCTTTGCCAGCCACACCTTTTATTTCACCAACGGAGTGATTCATTTGTTCCACTGACTGCGCCATATTCTCGAGCTGTTCTGAAACTTCATCTACACTATTAGCAAGAGTGGACGCTCCTCCGCTCACATCATCCATTGCACCTGATACTTCTCTACTAGCTGCTACAGTTTCATTCGTTAAATAATGTAGATTATTCGTTGATTGTTGCACTGTTGATACACTATTTTTAATTTTACTTACCATTTCATTCATTTGCTCAACCATATGATTAAAGTGGTTCGTCAGTTCTCCAACTTCATCCTTACTTGTCACTTTCATTTGCAACGTTAAATCACCTTCTGCTACTTTTTGAACGTGATTCGTTAATAGTTGCAATGGTCTTGCTAATCTTCTTGAGAACAAGTATGAAGCTGCGATTCCAACTAATAAGCTAATACAAGCCATTATAATGACTGTATTTCTCGTACTATTTAATAGCCCATCAATCGTTTCTTTCGGATAAAAAATTCCTATTTTCCATTTCATCAAATCAAATGACTGGCTATAAACAACTACATCTTCACCTTTTAATGTAGTGACAGCATATTTTGTTACCTCTTTATTTAAACTCTTCACAAGTGGCTCTTTCGAAACATCTTTCCCTATTTTCTCTGGGTAAACAAGAGCCATACTTTTATCATTTATAATAAACATTTCTCCGCCATTATTGTATTGAATATTATGAAGTAATTTCTGAATTGTTCCAAGTGATACATCCATCGCAACAACACCTAATACAGATCCATCTTGAGCTGTAATTGCTTTAGAAACTCCCACGCTTAGCTTACCTGTTGCAATTTCATACATAGGTTGTCCCCAGTGAACCTTTTTCACATCAGCTTCTGAGTCTTTATACCATGATCTTGTCGTTGGATCATATCCTTCTGGCACTTGTCCACCTTCAGCAAGATTGGCACTTAATGTTTTTTTATCTTTCGTACCAATATATAAGTCTAAAATGCCAGGATGATTCTTTTTGTACTCCGAAAACTCTTTCGTCAAAAAGGCTTCTTCTTCTGGAGTAACACCGTCTTGAAGTATATTACGAACCATCTCACTGTTCGCATAATATCCCATATCTTCATCCGTTCTTTGAACAAATGTCGTAAGTTGCTCTGTCACAAGATCCATCGTATTTTGAGAATACTGGTCTAAGGAGCGCACTTCCTTCTCTTTCTGTAATTGATACATTGCTGTACCTAATATTACAAACATCATAGAAATAAGCACCGAAAATACTACCGCAATTTTTAAACGTAAACTTCTTAACATCTTCCCCCAAGCATCCCCTTCTCGTTGTATTGTAATCATATTAATCACTATATTAAGTATAATGGATAAAATTAAAAAATTGAAATTAATTCTCATCTCAATTTGAGTAGACAACCTACTACCACTTGTGCAAAAACAAATAGTTCATTATCCTTAAGCTATATAATCTCATTCGTTCGGAGGGAACTATGTTACAAAAATTCGGTTTCTCACAATATGAAAGCCAAGCTTATGAAGTTGTCGTATCAAGCAACGAACCACTAGATGCTACAACGATTGTGAAGCACTCTGGTGTTCCAAAAGCAAAAATATATGAAGTGCTAGCACGCCTGATCGATAAAGGGATGGTAATGGATTCTGTTTCAGAAAAGAAAAAGCTGTATACAGCTTTACCACTCAAGCTAGCAATTGAAAAATTAACGACAGAATTCCAATCAAATATTAAAGAATTGGAAACAAATATATCGAAAAAATCATTTACAGATGACCGTGTGTGGAGCTTAAAAATGCAATCTTCTATTCGAGTGCAAAGTAAGGAACTCATCGAAAGTGCAAAAGAATCGATTCGCATTTCAGCTTGGAATGATACTCTTTTAGAATACCTTTCTTCATTAGAAGAAAAAGCAAAACAAGGCGTCAAACTCGAGTCCCTTATAGTTGGACAAGTAGAAACAGACTTAGAAAACATGCATTTTCTAATCCCAACTGAAGAACCTAATGCATTAGAACGCTACTTGCTGCTAATCGTTGACGACCGCGAAATTTTATTTGCTGGTGTAGAGCAAGAGTCATGGCAAGCGATGAAAACAATGTCACAACCTTTCGTAAAGTTCTTTACAGAATTCTTCTATCACGACGTTGCACTTGCAAAAATTACAGAGAAGCATCTGGATCTCTTCATGCAAGATGAGGAAATTAAAAGTTTGTTGCGGAAGTTGCGGTATTAATTGCATACAAAAAAGGAGTCTAGTTCTTCACCTAGACTCCTTTTTATTTTGCTCCTTTATCTCCATCAACAGCTCAATAATTTTCTCATTTTGCTCCACTTGTTTCTCTGAATTTTGATAGATGACACGAATCCACCCTAATACAAAAACAACTACAACTATCGGCAATAGTGCAAGTATTATACCGAATATCGAGAAATTAAACATCATTTACCCATCACCTCGCTGCATACAACTTTCTCCATATACCTACTAAAACCTGCAATTTTTTACAAATAAAAAAAAGAACCTATCAAACGATAGATTCTTCCTTCGCAAACTGAGCAGAACGTCCTCTCGTAATAGAGAAAATCGCACAAAGCAGCGCTAATATAATAAAGCCGCCTCCTACCCAAGCGTTATATATAACAGATGATTTTTCAATAACAACTCCGCCTACTGTTGAACCGAGTGCAATTCCTAAGTGAAGGGCAGAATTATTTAAACTTTGCTGAATACCAGCTGATTCTGGCGCAATTTCAATTAAATAATTTTGTTGCGCTGGCGAAATAGCCCAGCTCAGCATACTCCAAAGTCCCATCATAATAATGAACAGCGGGAATGAGAATGTCATCATTGGTAATATAAAGATTGCACATGCAAATACAATAATGATGGAAATAATACTTTTCTTCGATCCCCATTTATCAGCAAGCAAGCCCCCAAGACCGCCTCCAAGTACCGCTGCAATTCCGAAAATGAAGTAAAATACACTAATCCAATCCGCTTCCACGTGCATCACATCTTTTAAAAATGGTGTTAAATATGCATATAGTGTTAAATGCCCCGTTAAAAATAAAAATGATGTTAACTGTGCACTTACGATTTTCTTATCTTTTAACGTAGCAATTTGTTCTCTTATTGATAACACTGATGTCGGTGGTACTTTCGTTAAGAATAATGAAATACAAGCGATTGCTATAACTGTTAATACCGAAATTAATACAAATGGTGCACGCCATCCATATGCATTTCCTAGTACAAGTCCAAGTGGTACTCCAAGTACGAGCGATCCACTAATCCCCATGAAAATAATTCCAATTGCACGCGCACGAAAATGCGGTTCTACAACACTAGAAGCAAGTGTTACTGATAGTGCAATAATAAGCGAACCACTCGCTGCACAAACAACCCTTGAAAACATTAACATCCCGTAATTCACACTAAATGCTGAAATAATATTTCCGATTAAAAAAATTGATAATGCCCCAATGTATAATCTTTTTCTTTCAAATTTTCCAGTTACCGCTAATAAAACCGGACCTGATAAAGCAAACACTACTGAAAATATTGTTATAAGCTGACCAGCTGCACTAATAGATACTCCTAAATCATTGGCAACTAGATCGAGCGTTCCTCCTATAATTAGCTCAACCGTTCCGACTACGAAAGCCGCGATAGCTAAAATATACACACGAAAATTCAAGTTTTTCCCCACGCTTTCTTTTTGGTTACTACGACTATAGTAACCAAAAAAGAAATTGAAAACAAGTACAATTTTTTTACAGTAAAAAAACAGGCGTATCATACGCCTGCCTTCTAATTATGAAACACTATTTTTGTTCTTCTTATTTAAATACCAATACACCGGCAGTCCAGTAAAGACAATTCCAATTGATAAGAAACAACTTACCGGATCATTAATAATCGCACTTCCAAGTACAAACAATGATCCTGAAATCGCAACGATTGGTACAATCGGGAATAACGGTACACTGTATGCACGCTCTTTATTCTTGTTACGTTTTCTTAAAATGAAGACACCAATAAACGTCATTACATAGAAAATATAAATAATGAATACGGAAATCTCAGATAGCTTATTCGGATCACTAATAATCATTAAAATAATTCCTAAAATGATTTCAACAGTAATCGCATTTGCTGGTGTTTTAAATCTTGGACTTTCCTTTGCGATAAACTTAGAAAACGGAAGGTGTCCACGCTCTGCCATCGACATCGGAATACGTGGGAACGTTAAAATCTTTCCATTTAAACAACCGAAAATAGAAACGATAATACCGATACTAATGATTTTTCCGCCATATTCTCCAAGTAACATGCCCGCAGCTGTCGCTGTTGCATTCTCTCCAAGGTCTACAATTTTCGCTGCTGGTAATACATTTAATAACGCTAAGTTAATTAGTACGTAAGCAGCCGTTACAATTAAAATCCCAACTGTCATCGCTTTCGGTAATAACTTTGTTGGATTCTTCATTTCTCCGCCAATCGAAGCAAGTAGAATCCAGCCGTCATAAGCAAATAATGTTGCTAAAATTGCCATACCGATACTTTGATTTTCTGATATCGGCACTACTACATTAAAGATATCGCTATTCCCTTTCCAAAAACCTAGTACAACAATTAATACGATCGGAATCATTTTCCCAATTGTCGTGATTGTTTGAACGATACCTCCGTATTTTGTTCCCAGACTATTTACAACGCCAAGGAACACAACTGTTCCAATAGCAATTGGTAAATTCCATACTTTATCTAAATAGAAAAAATTAATCATTAAAGAACTAAAGTACAATCCTAATGTTCCAATAATAGCTGGTCCATAAACAATCGTTTGCATCCAGCCTGATAAATATCCCCAAAAGCTTCCGTAAATCTCCTCTAAATACGTATACAACCCACCATTTTTCGGGATTTGCGCTCCAATTTCAGCTACTGTTAAACCACTGGCTAGCGTCAATAGTCCACCAATTACCCAAGCAAGAATAGCCATATTAGAACTCCCTGAGTAATCTAATACGCTCCCTGGTTTCATAAACACACCAGATCCAATAATCGTTCCTACTACGATAGAAAGTGCTACTGTTAAACCAATTTTGTTCTTCTCATCATGATGCATGCTGCGTATCCTCCTTCCAATTCTAGTGTGATGCAAAAATGAAATAAAAAAACACTCCTCCCTAAAAAAGGGACGAGTGTTGTATTCGTGGTTCCACCCTTGTTTCAATTCGCAAAGTAACACACTTCACCAATTTCTCAAGTCTAAATAACGGTTTTTGCCGGCAAGCAATTACTAGGTATCCGTTCACTGCTGCAGTTCAGAGGTGGTAATCCAGTTTTCCGTATTAGGAAGCTCACAGCCAAAGGCTTCCCTCTCTGAGAATCGTAAAAAATTGATCATGTCCTCATCATCACTTCTTGATGTCGAATTTTGTAGTTATTGTTCATTATATTGAATTGTTAGAAAAAATCAATATATTTTTTTATATAACATAAGAAATATTTCTCTTCTTATATTATAACAGAAGTTACGACACTTCTCTAATTCCCTAAAAATGGTACAATCTATATAGGAGGTGCACCAATAATGATTGCTGTTTTTTGTATCATCGCTACGTTTCTTTCTGTTCTATTCGCTATCATGTACAGGCACAAGTATCCTGGTTATAGCATTTTAGCGGTAGCTATTATACCAGCTGCTGCCTTCTACGTATTAGGTAAATACCAATACACAGAAGTGTTTATCGGTTTTGCAATCTTCTACTGCGTCTTTGGATACATACTAACAATGAAAAAAATTTTATTGAATCATTAAAAGGGACCGATTTCTGCTAACAGAAATCGGTCCTCGCACGTACCTTCCGGTTGCCCACACGAAAGATACGACTTCACTCAATTATTTCTCATCTTTTTTCATAAAAATCTTATGATGCGGAAGATCCACATTCAACGCCTCTAATTGTTTCTTCTCATTTTCTAAAATCGCTTTTGCTTTTGTTTTCGTTGCCTCATCTAATCCCGCAAACATGTTTTCATGCTTCTCTTTCTCTGGAAGTTTCACACCTAGCTTTGTTAATTCTTCTTTTACTTGCTCATGAGTTAATTTCCCGGATTTTTCTTGTTCGAAAATAGACTTTGCTTTTTCTTTTGTTGCTTCATCTAAGTCAGCAAGCATGTCTTTATGCTTACCTTTCTCAGGGAATTTCACACCTAGCTTTGTTAATTCTTCTTTTGCTTGTTCACGTGTTAGTTTGCCGGATTTCTCTTGTTCTAAGATTGATTTCGCTTTTTCTTTTGTTGCTTCGTCTAAGTTAGCGAACATATCTTTCCGTTTTTCTTTCTCTGGAAGGTTTACACCTAACTCCTTCAACTGTTTCTTTGTATCGTCCATAATCGTTTTTACTTTTTGTTTTGTAGCGTCATCCAAATCTTTTTTCGCCGTTTTTGTAGACTGCTCAGCTGCTGGAGTATTCGTTGCCGCGAATGCCGGAATACCGACTCCTCCAATGATTCCGAATGATAAAGCACCTGCAATCGCTAAATACCCAACTGTTTTCTTCTTCATAGGAAATTTCCTCCTTCATATTTCTAAAGCATGTACACTATCGTATACAATGCCTATAGTAATGTTGGTTTCTTAACATTTCCTTAACGACTTAACCAAAAAACACCGCTCATCCCGAGCGGTGTTTTTCTAAGCTTTTTGTAATTGTAATTCTTCACGTTCCATTATTCTTCTTAATACAATTGTTTGTGTCATTGTAAATAAATTACCCGTTATCCAGTACAACACAAGTCCTGATGGCGCCGCAAATCCCATAAATAGAATCATTGCCGGCATCATAATTTGCTGCATTTTCAGCATCTGTACTTGTTCTCCAGGTGTAATATTAGATTGGAAAACTTTCATCTGAATAAATGTCGTTAACGCTGCGATAATCGGTAATATATGATAAGGATCTGCATGTCCTAAGTTCACCCATAAAAATGAAGATGTGCGAATCTCTTCTGTTCGGCTAATCGCATAATACAAAGCAGAGAAAATCGGCATTTGTATAAAGATTGGCCAGCAACCAGCAAGTGGATTCCAACCGCCTGATTTCATTAGTTCCGACATTTCCTTTTGATACTGCTTTTGTTTTTCAAGATCTTTACCCACATCACCGTATTTTTGTTTCAGCTTCTGCAGTTCAGGTTGCATTTTCTTCATTTTCGCTTGACTACGATATTGCGAAACAGCTAATGGAATCATGGCTGAACGAATAAAGAGCGTCATAATAATGATAGCAATCCCGAAGCTAGCTCCTGGTATATGATGAGCAACAAATTGAATCATATACGAGATTGGATATACGAAATAATGATCCCAAATTCCCGTACTATGTGCATCAATTGGGGCTGCATTACTGCAACCAGATAAAACAAAAACAAGTAATAATGATAAACTAACGAGCACAGCTCGGTATGATTTTAACATGTTCATTCCTCCAATGTTTCGTAATTATTTAGCGAAACATTGGTGTATACGGACCGACCTCGTCATTCTCTTCACTGGATTCTTGTCTGCGCACAGAACGAATCATTCCATATTTATAAAAAATAGAGAAAAGCGATACATTACCAGTACCCTCTTCACACGTATTAACTAGTTTAAAAGCTCTTTGTCTACCGCTTGATGCTTGCTGACGCACAAAGCGAGAAACATTAGCAAGGAAGAAAACTTCTAATAAACAAAGTGCTGTCGTTACAAACGATATATATAGAATTGCATCCTGCAATAAAAATTCCATCGCTTCACATCCTTAATAAGGTCATTTTAGCACATTCCACAAACATTCTCTATTTCCTTTTATCGTCAAAAAAGTATTTTGCATATTTTCTCAAGAAAACTATGCTAAAAAACTAATGTATTCGCTTTCTTTAGTATATTCACACGCATCCTTGTATAGGTTTAATTTGTTAGAAATTTATAAAATTTTTGCATTATAATAAAACTATTGCCAGTTTTTGAAAAAACCTTTATTCTCTTCTTGTAATCAAAAATGAATATGGAGATGAAACATACTATGGGTCAACTAGGAGACGCCGATTACGTTCCCGACACCGCCTTTTTATCCTTCCCAGCAGCTAAAACATTCCACTTAGAATTTATCATACAGTTGGTTGTTATTTTCGTAGCCTCTATTTTGTATGCAATTTCTATGAATATGTTCTTTATCCCGCATAACATGATTAGCGGTGGATTCGCTGGTGTAGGGATGATTATCGGTTATTTAATGCACTACAATATCGGTGCACTTATCTTTTTACTAAACATTCCTCTTCTTATTTTAAGTCACTTTTACTTAGGCAAGAAGACAACCTTTTTAACAGCGTACTTTGTAGCTGTATCATCGTTAGCGATGAACATTATCCCTGTACACCAAGTTTCAGACGATATTTTACTATCTTCTGTATTCGGTGGTGTAATCTGTGGAGCAGCTTCAGGGATCATATTCCGATTTGCTTCTTCAACAGGTGGCTTTGATGTTGTTGGATTGATTGTAGCGAAACATCGAGATATTTCAATTGGAGCAATCATCTTTGGATTCAACTTAATCTTACTTGTTGCAGCAGGATTTATTTTCGGATGGGATATTACGCTTTATACGTTAATTAGCCGGTTTGTAGTCAGCAAAGTTATCGATGCTGTGCATACGAAACATATTAAATTAACGATAATGACAGTTACAGAAAAAGGCGAGGAAATAAAAAGCGCACTATTGCATCACGGCATACGCGGGGTGACAATGGTAGATGCTGTCGGCGGCTATACAAACCATAAGAAAAAAATGATTTACACTGTCGTGACTCGCTATGAGTTAGGCGAAATGAAACGTATTATCCGTCAAGTGGATAACAAAGCATTCATGAACATTACTGAAACAGTTGAAATTGTCGGCCGTTTCAAACGCATATAAAAAAGGTTAATACATGAAAGGGCATAACATATTAGTCATATATAATATGTTATGCCCTTTGTTATGCAACTAACGCACCCTTTAGCATAATAAAATCACGAAGTTTATTACTACAAATCGGAGAATAGCATTCCATATACAAAACTATCTGTCCATTCATTTTTATTCCAAAAATCTTGTATGAAATGGGCTTCCTTTCTCATACCTATTCGTTCACACAATTTTTTTGAAGCAGTATTACGTGCATCAAGGTTAGCTTGTATACGGTGTACATTAAATTCATTAAATAATTTAAATACCAAACTACTTACTGCTTCTGTTGCCAAACCTCTCCCAGCTACTTCATTTGAAAAACTATAACCAATCTCAACAGTATCTTTCATATTTGTGTACCATACGGATAAATCACCAACTACTTTAGCCTTGTATATAACTGCCAAACTTAATATTGATTCTTCAGTAAGTACACTGTTTGCTAGCTTCTTATTAAATTTTTTCTGCATGTCTTCATGAGTCCACTTATTATGTAATAGGAACTTACATGTATCATCATTATTATAAATAGCAAATACATCCTGTAAATCAGTACTCTTAAAAGGTCTAATTATTAATCTTTCTGTTGTGATCTCCAAGTTAGCTCTCCTCCCTTACATTCATGCTACAAAACATTTTTTATAGTATGTAAGCTTCCTTCTTAAATCTCACCTTGATTACATATTTCATCATAATAAATTAAAATCCTTCTTCCACTAAACTGCATTGTTAGTGGTATTTCCTTGCGATTTTTATTTTTTACACTTATTACAAAATCAGATAATTCTATTATTGTGGCCCTAAATGTGTTATAATGAAAGCAGACTCACAAAAAAAGAGTATATAGACTTGGAAGTTTCTCTTATTTTTACAAGCAAAAAGAAACGAGCAGTCAGGTATATTTCAAACACCATACACGTAACGGTTTAAAAAACCGATCATCTTAGTTATTCTTCCATGATCTTTTTATAAAAAGATACGTACAACTAAAATTCACTTCAATATACTATACCTACCTTTTTGACTTCCAAATCATCTTATTACATAAGGAGATGAACATATGAATCAATATATAAGATATACAATAGCTGTCCTGTTTGCTATTATCGGCGGAACAATCTGCTTCTGGACAAACACTCAGCTTGGAGAGAATATCATTTTTAATGGAATCGAAACGCTTGTAAGCGCTTCAATTTTAGGTGGATACATTTACTTCCTCTTCAATCCAGAAGAAAATGCACAAAAAACAATGTTATTAACAATGATCGGAATCGTTGGCGGATGTATTTCCTACTCAATGACTAACTATACATTACCACTTCAATTAAGCTCAGCTTTCTTCCACGGTCTATGGACTTGGTTCATTGCATTCTGCCTAGCAGACGTATTCAACCTTTTACAAGACAATGAAGAAGAAAACGGTCGCCAAATTGAAAGTAACTCGTAAGCTGGAAGAATATCTTCCAGCTTTTTTGTTTGTTATTCTTTCTTGTTCATACCCATTATCAAAATAAAAAGAAGCTACCCTCATGGCAACTTCTTTTCCACATACCCCACTTAGTATTCACTAAAATATATCAACGATTTTTCAAATATATCGATCATTTCTCCACTTATATCGGCGATTTTTTCATTATATCGACGCTTCGACACAACATATCGACTTACCGACATTCAAAGCGTACAATATACCCTATCCCCCAAGCAATTTACTGCCGAACTCTACGATTAAAAAGATAACTAATAGGATCGCGAGTATCTTTAATGCTACATATGCTACTTTAAAAACAGCATAAATGAGCAAGACTATTAAAATAATCGTTAAAATTTCCATCTAGAATTCCTCCAAGCTTTGCTCTTCTAATCTTATTTTACTCGCCCCAGACTTTTTATGGAACGGCAGAAGACGACATAGAAAAAAGAGGATACCTTACCCATCGTAAGATACCCTCTCTTTCAACTGCTCAAACCATTCTCTCTCTAATTGTAAATATCCCAGTTCATTCTTTTCAGCATTCTGTAATTCTTTATCGGCTTTCTTCATATACATACGGGAAGCTTCTAAATCATTCTCTGCATATGTAACAATTGCTTGTGCTCGATAATACCCATGTAGGTCTATTTTTGTAATGGCCTTCCCATGCACCTTCGCTTCTTGCAGAGAAAGACGATCCATCTCATAAAGAGCTTTATATAAAAGATACCAACTGTGAAAACTGCTAACGAAATATTTATTTTCTTTCGTTACAGGGAGCTGGGCAACTTGTTCTATATATGGTATCGCTCTTTCCATTCCCTTTTGATCCGACCGGGCAAGGAAGACAAGCATAAGTCCGCTCATGATCTCTCTTATACTTTTATGTTCTTTTATTTTATCTTCGGTAAGTTTTACTAATCTCTCGTCCCAATCTTTCGGCCTCTTATAACTAAATAACTCACTCGATACTTGAATGTTATATACATGCTGCTTCGCCTTTTCATCATCTTTAATTAAAATAAGAAATTGCATACCATCGCTCATAAGCGTTCCTTTTATCGGTACGATTGTAACCGCAAAAATGATAAAATGGAAAACAGAAAAATATAACAGATATTGATAATAACTTACCATGTATATGTAACCAAAAGTAATACCAAATAGTAAACTTGTTATCGGTCCACCTAAAGTCATCCATGCCCATTTTTTCGAAAGGTTCGGTGTTACTATAGAAGGCGGTATTAACATTGCCACGCCTCCGAAGTACGCCCATAATTTATTTTCTCGAATACGTACTTTCCCCTTCTCTTTTTGAACAGTAATAGGCCCTACTGTCATAAATTTAAATGTCAAACCACCCATTACGCCGAATATGACATGTCCTAACTCATGAATGATTACCACTAACAGAAAAATAGCCAATAATGCCCATATGTTCAGCATTGTTTCTAATTTTCCAGTTCGGATTACTCCGTATAAAATGGACAAAACTAACGCCACCGTCATAGAACCAGCTGGCCTTCTTAAAATATCCACCTTTTTCTCCCCTTAATAAATCATTTTTCTCTGCATCTCGTACATGAATTTTCCGAGATGCAATATCCAAATAAATGAGATTAAGCCAATTAATACAAAATCGATATCACTAGCCGCTGTATATATAACGGCAGCCCACCATACATATGCTAATATTGTATTCGTAAATTCATACGCTTTATATCCAGCTTCATGCACAATGTGCTTTAATCCTTCATCTGCGTTTTTCGTCCACATTTTCATAGATTCCATATATGTTACACCTTGTTCAGGATATAACTTATTATAACGATTTTTTGTTATGAGCCCGATAACCACTACAATAGTCAAACAGACAATAGCAGCTACTAAATTCCACACTGCAAATGACACATTTGTATCCTGCAACAGTGCACGTCTACATGTAATAACTGCATATACAAACCATGCCTGGGTAACTATATCACCTACACGTAAATATATACTTATAATACCTAACTTTCTGCCTTGTACGCTCTCTTCTTCATCGCGTGCCTCCGCTAACATACGTGTATTCTTCCAAGTGTAGTACATCATTAAGATTCCAAAAATAGTACATACACCTATAAATGTATTAGATGATAATTTTCTCGGTTCATCCGAGGGTAAATTTAAAGCTATATAAGATGTTAAAAAGCCACCCATCATACTTAATGCTATTTTCCCCACAAAATCAAATTGTTTTTTTCGTTTACTCTTCATCATCCTCTTCCCCCTCCACTAACGTAAATATTTCCTCCACCGGTACATTGAAAATTTGTGCGATTTTTAACGATAATACGATAGATGGTGCATAATCCCCGCGCTCAATTAAACTAATCGTTTGCCGTGATGATCCTATCGCTTTCCCTAAATCCCCTTGTGATAAACGATACTTTGCTCGCAATTCCCTCACTCGATTTTGAAGCTTCATGTCTTCCCTCTTTTTCATTTATTTAATTAAAATTGTAAATAATATCCTTATCTTTGTCAATTATAATTGTCATTACGACTATAATAATTGACAAAAATAAAGATGTATTATGATGAAAATAACTTATATAATGAATGTGAAATATTAAACAAAGGAGGTTCCATATGAAGAAAACATCTACCTTTTCTTACATTCTTACTAAGCTTACAGCAGCTTTATTATTATTATTACTTATTAGCACGCTTCTCTTAACAACTAGTCAACAAACATTATATAGTTTCTTAGCTGGATTACGAGAACTACTATATGTTCCCTTCGTTCCTATTCTTGCGGCATATGCAATTTTTTGTTCTATTTGCATCGATAAATTGAAATTAAAAACATATACAAGACTGAAGACATTATGCCTTTATATTTTTTGCGGCTATTTATTTTCTCTTCCATTCCTAATATTTAAAGAAGCTAGTCTAATACAGTTCTTGTTTCTCGGATCAATTGGAGCAGTGTGTTCTCTTTTTTTCTACTTATGTGCAGTTATAGCAACAAAATTTAAGTGGATACAATATGTCGTGCCAGGTATTATGCTTATTATATTTATCACAATCAACTTAATCGATCTAGGAAAGATTGGAACATCAAAAGAACAATGGGTCGAAACAAAAACAGAAAACTCTTTCGAAGCATCTTTTCAACATTTTAGTGGTGAACATAAAGTCCCCATTGAACTAAAACGAGGTGACATATTAGAATTTACCATTGAATCACGAGCTGAAAATCCAGATGGCTACATGGGAGCCGTAAAAATGGCTAGTGAGTTTCAAGAGGAAGAAAATTATTTAGCTTCAAACGGTCCTAATACATACCAATTTGCAGCAATTAAGACGGGAACGTATTACATTATAGTTAATGGCAATAAGTTAAAAGGAAAGTTGAGAATAGATTGGAATATAAAATAAAAAGGCAGTGCTTTTGCACTGCCTTCCTAAATTCTGACATAGAATGGATTCCATATTAACTTGCGTTTTGTAACAATACTCGTTTTAACTGTTTGCGGAAACGAACACCTAACGTAATTGCTACGATAACGATAACTCCAACAATGATTTTACCGATATGATCTTCTAGCACTCCAAAGATGTCATGTAAGTTTCCACCTAACCAATAACCACCGATTAAGAAGAATGATACCCAAAATAGAGCACCTGAGTAAATTGTAATTGCAAAACGACGGAATGGTAAGTTAATAATTCCTGCAAAATATCCTGTAAAATGACGTACACCAGGAATAAAGAAGCCGATAAAAATAAGGAAGTATCCATACTTATCAAACCACATTCTTGTTAAGTCGATTTTTCTTTGTGTTAAAAATACGTATTTCCCATACTTTTGAACAAAGGGCATACCTAATTTATTTCCTAAAAAGTATTGAATTGTCATTCCTACACTTGTCCCAATAAAGGATAAGATAATTAAAATCGGTAAACTTAAATCGCCCTTCTGTGCTAAAAACCCCGCATATGCTAACGTTGGCTCTCCCGGAAACGGAAGTGCAATATATTCTAACAGCAAACCAACAAGTACAACATAGTACCCGTACTGCTGAAATAATTCATGAACCCACTCCATGTCATCTCTCCTTTCAATCACGTACAACTTCTTACTATTATTGTATAAAAAAATTGTCGAAATAACTATCACAATAGCTTACATTTTTATTACATTTTTGTAAGGCTCACACTAAAGTTTTCTGTTCTTTATTTACTTCTATGTACGTTCATTTAAAAACAACTTAACAAATATATACCGTGAGAAACCTGGCCTTAATATACATTTTTCATCCATTTTTTAACACTTAAAAATCACCTTATTTCGTTCTCAATAAAAAACCACTACAAACTCATACTAACTTCATATTAGCTTCATATACGTATTGTAAGATTATAGCGGAATTTGTTGAAAAATTTAACTAATATATTACTAATCATTAAATTGAATAAATATAAGTCGCTTTTCGAAATTAAAAAAAGGGTGAATAAGAAATGGAAGCTTATAAAATGCACGATTTTATTAATACAAATGTTGAATCTCACCAAAATGAAACCGTTTTTAATTTACACATATGTGAAACAAGTGAATTTGACGTAAGTTTAACAAAATCTACAACACTGTCTTTTATCGTTTCAAAAAAGAACATTAAGATTGTTACGAAAAAATGGATTAATTCAAATCAAGAAAGCATGATTGGTAAAAGTTACATCATTCCAACGAAAGCTTTCCACTACTTCTTACCAATTATTTCTGAAACTGAAGATGAGCTAAATATTCAAGTTCAAAGTTTTGGACTGCATGGTGAACTTTTACTAAATGAAAGATTACTTATTGATAAAAACAACAAACAAAATCCAAAGATTACTACCTTCTTTGAAACATTAGATGAAAATGTAAATAAAGTATTACGAGGATTGCAAATTCATTGTATGTAAGACTATTACAATAGTAAAAAGGAGAATATAATGAAAAAACTATTATTAAGCGCACTATTATCATTAGGATTTTTAACTATTCCATTCACAAATGCTGAGGCAGCTACAACGAACGATCAACTGATTGTAAACACGCAGTTAAATAAAATGGATTATTATCAAAATGGAAAATTTATAAAGAGTTTTACTGTCGCTACTGGAAAAGCAGCTACTCCTACACCTAAAGGTACTTTTCAAATCGTAAATAAAATTAAAAATCGTCCTTATTATACAGGCAAAATTAAAGGCGGCGATCCACGTAATCCACTGGGTGACCGTTGGCTCGGACTAAACATGGCAGGAACTTACGGAACAACTTATGCGATTCATGGTACGAACAATAATCAGGCAATTGGCAAATGGACAACACTAGGTTGCATTCGTATGTATAACAATGATATACACTGGTTATTTGAGCGTATTCCCCAGCAGGCTACTGTCACTGTAAAATAACCTAACAACACGATTTACGTGTAGCCAAGAATTTTATATCTTGGCTTATTTTATTTCTTCATTTACAGTAGCAAAACAACTGTATTTACATATATAATAGGGATAGATTGTATTAAGTAACATCTAAACATTGATAAACATGGATATTAAAATTATACAGTTATAATATTTTATAAATTTTACAATACATACTATAATAGAATTACTGTAATTCTTAAATATTCAGTTTCACTAAAACAACTCCCCTTGCTACTTTCATGATTATTTTATGGCGGGGGCTTATTATATGTATAAACAATCTGAGTCATCGGAAAAATGATGAATTCGAATATTGCAGTAAAAAGCGTTATTTAGGAGGTGTTACTATGACGCATATACTGGTGATTGAAGACAACCCAGATATACAAGAACTAATTCGTGAATTTCTAATGGCACAAAACTTTACCGTTGATGTCGTTGGCGCTGGAACAGAAGGTATACTTCTTTTCCAAAAAAATTCATACGATCTTGTCCTCCTTGATGTGATGTTACCAGATATAGATGGCTATAGTATTTGTAAAATTATGCGAGGACAATCTGATGTACCGATTATTATGTTAACAGGCTTACATAATGAAGAAAGTGAAATTAAAGGATTTGAATTAGGTATTGATGACTATATTACGAAACCGTTTCATTACACCGTATTTATTAAACGTGTAGAAGCTGTATTAAGAAGGGCAGCAACGAAGGAAGCAGAAACCGCAACTATACTACAATTCCGTGAATTGATGTTAAATTCTACAGCATATGCCGCTTATGTTCATGGTAATCAAATTGAATTAACAACAAAGGAATTTGAAATTATTTATACTTTACTGCAAAATCGGGGAAAAGTATTATCAAGAAGTGATTTGCTGAATAAGGTATGGGGCTATGAACATTATGGTGATGTAAGAGTTATAGATACACATATTAAAAACTTAAGAAAAAAATTAGGGATTCCTTATATTAAAACGGTGAAAGGCATTGGCTACAAAATCGAATCGTAGCACAGACAACATCACCAAAAATATCTTCATCAAAACCTTATTATTTTGTATTCTTTTATCACTTTGTCTTTATCAAATTATTTACTTCCTAGCTTCAAACTACGATAAAGAACGTTTTGCAAAAGAAAATGGAGCGCTGTCTACAGAACAAGCGGATTCAGACAAACAAAACGACCAAAGTAAAACGAATCAAAATAAAGCTGTATCACAGGGAGACATTTTTAATTTCCAATCTTCTATTATAGATTATAAATCACTCTCTACAGCTATCAATCATCTTTTGCAGCCTAGCCAAACTGCAAAAGCAAAAGAACATACACAAAGTAGTACGGGGAAAAATAGCACTTCTGCTCCACTTACAGAGATGGAAAAGCAAGTCGCTACTAATGATGCCTTACATAAACAAAATGCAGCAAGTAAAACAAATGATGCACAAGATAATCCAAAATTAACAGATGTACTGCAGCAATTAGCTCCACATATTGGCGCGACAATGCTTGCATTATCTTTACTCGGATCTTTAATTTATACAAAACTAATTGCCAAACCTTTTCAATTTATGAGCGATGCTTTAAAAGATATTATGAATCTTGATTTCTCAGATAAAAAGCTACTTAACAAAAATACAGACCAAACTGATTTTAATTTACAAGTAGCTGCTTCACAGGTCCCAAATATCGTGAAGAATTTACATGCAAGCAATCAAGATTTAAGAAACGAGCTCAAGAGAGAACAACAATTAGAACAATCTCGTAAAGAATTTATGTCTATGGTATCCCATGAATTAAAAACACCAATCGCAGCCGTTATGGGACAACTAGATGGCATGATTCACGGAATTGGAGCTTATAAAGATAGAGATAAATATTTAAAACGTTCCTATGAAATGATGCAAGATATTAACATATTAACGGAAAAAATGTCGGAATTATCCAAAATACAAAACCCTCAATTTAAACCTGATTTAAAAGTTATCTCATTAACTACTATTATTGAGGATGTTATGAAGAAAGTAGATTACTTTGTATCTGTAAAGCAATTAAATGTTCAATCTAACATTAAGCAAGATGTACAAATTTTAGCTGACCCTAAATTTATTCAAACTGCTATTTTTAACATTATTTCAAATGCAATTCATTACACAATTGACCATCAGCATGTATATATAAAGCTTTATGAAAAGCCAAACGGTTACGCATTAGAAGTACTAAATACAGGTTCACAAATAGATGAAGATAAACTCGCCCATTTATTTGAACCATTCTATCGCGCAAACCCTGACAAACACGGCTTAGTACAAGGTAGTGGTCTTGGGTTATACATTGTAAAACAAATACTAGATAAGCATCAGTTTCCTTATGGGATACAAAACACACCTCAAGGTGTAAAATGCTCCATTGTATTTCCAAAAGCAATGTAAAAACCTACTACAATTTCATACCCCAAATTCATACTTCGTATGAGTGGCGGAATTTTGTAGAGTGTCTTACTCTGTTTCGTTCGCCCGTTGTCCTTATTTGGATAGCGGGCGTTTTTTATTATTTAAAAGGAGGATTTTCATGGAGAAATTTAAGTATTCATTACTTGTTTTATTCGGAGCTTGTAGCTACGGCGTACTTTCAACGATTTTCAAACTCGGATTCATTGATGGATTTTCAGCACATCAACTATTAGGAGGACAATATGTCTTCGGATGGATTGGGCTTCTTCTGCTCGTTCTTTTCGTTTCACGTCATAAAGTAACAAAAAAGCAATTCTTTTCCTTACTAACAGTTGGCACAACAATGAGTATGACTGGTATCTTCTACGCTATTTCTGTAGAAGAACTACCAGCATCTATCGCTGTTGTCCTACTCTTCCAGTTCACATGGATTGGTGTAGTTATAGAAGCAATCGCTAATCGAACATTACCAAGCCGTGAGAAAGTTATATCTATCATTATTTTATTTACTGGAACATTGTTTGCAGGCGGTGTCTTTGAAGGTCTCGGACAAAACTTTTCCACGAAAGGTATTATCTTTGGTCTATTAGCCGCTGTCTCTTTTTCATTCTATGTTTTTGCAAGCGGGCGTGTTGCTACAGAAGTTCCGCCTTATACGAAAAGCTTTCTTATGACAACAAGTGCTACTCTTATCGTATGCCTATTCTTCCCGCCAACCTTTTTAACGGATGGTGCCCTGCAAGCCGGTCTTTGGAAATACGCTTTCTTCCTCGGATTGTTCGGCGTTGTCGTACCTGTCATTTGTTTTTCAATTGGTGTACCGAAAGTAGGAACAGGACTTAGTACAATACTAGGAGCAGCTGAATTACCAACGGCCATTATCGCTTCTATTACACTTGTACATGAAGTCGTAACCTTCATGCAGTGGATTGGGATACTCTTTATACTACTTGGCATTTTTATTCCTCAGATGCTTACGGCTAGGAAAGAAAAGAAACATAGTAGCGTGCATAGTGCGTAACAAAAGACCTTTCATTGATTTGAAAGGTCTTTTTCTCTATCTCACTTTACTGCTCCATATAGCTTTTCTATCTCATGCTCGATTTGTTTTACATCAATTCGTTCAAATAGTGGTTGCACACTATCAATTCTATTCGGCAACGTATTTTGAGGCTCCCAATTTCGGTTCACAATCGATAACGTGTTTCTAACTCTTTCACTTGAAAATGGTAAAAACGGTTCAAGGAGATTTGCAAAATTAGCGATAAGATACACACAGTTATAAATCGTTTCTTCGCATGAAACTGGATCATCTTCCCTTTGTTTCCAAGGCTGCCTCTCATCAAAGTATTTATTTGCAAAACGTACGGCATCGAATATTGTTTCTAGCGCCACCTTAAATGTAGTTTGCTCAATCAACTCTCCTACATTTTTATATAATCCTTCTACTTTATCTTTCAGTTCTACATCAATACTTCCCTGCGGCACAATGCCATCATAATATTTTTCAATAAACTTTAATGTCCGGTTCACAAAGTTCCCGTATGCACCTAACAATTCACTATTATGACTGTAAATGAATTCACGCCATGAAAAATCAGTATCACGATTTTCTGGTGCATTTACTGTTAAAAAGTAACGAATAGAATCTGGATTGTAGCGTTCTAATATGTCAGGCACCCATACTGCCCAGTTTTTACTTGTAGATAACTTTCTTTTTTCAACTGTTAAATATTCATTTGAAACGATATGACGAGGAATTGCTCCTTCTCCTATTCCAAGCAATACTGCTGGCCAAATGATGGAATGAAACGGAATATTATCCTTTCCGTGCACATAATATGTTTTCGCTTCTTTATCCCAAAACTCTTGATCATCTTTCCCTGTTTCTTCAGCCCAATGTTTACTCGCCGAATAATATCCTGTCACTGCTTCAATCCATACGTAAATTTTCTTATCTTCATACCCTTCTACTGGAATTGGTACCCCGATTGGTAAATCACGTGATACGGCCCTATCTAGTAATCCTTCCTTTACATATCTCTCTGTTAGCTGAATCGCATTGTCACGCCATGTTCCTTCTTGTTTTGCGATTTCTACTGCCTCTTTAATTTGCTGCTGAAATGTATGCAATGCAAAATAAAAATGCTCTGTTTCCTGTACGGATGGCGTACTACCGCATAACTTACATTTCTTTTCTAACAAATCGAGTGGATCTAAAATAGCTGAACACGCATCACATTGATCTCCTCTTGCTGCTTCATGGCAATGTGGACAAATGCCTTCTACATAACGATCAGGTAAAAACTGCGTACACGTTTCACAATACGCTTGTTCCACTGTTTTTTTATAAATATAGCCTTCTTCCAATAAACGTAAAAAGACATTTTGCACAGTTTCATGATGGTGCTCACTATCTGTACGTGTATAGCAATCATACGTAAAACCAAGGCTACGAAAACATCGCTGGAACTCTTCATGATACTTATCAGCAATTTCCTTCGCCGTCACACCTTCTTGTTTTGCCCTAATTGCAATCGGTGTTCCATTACAGTCACTTCCCGAAACATACAACACATTCTCACCTTTTGCCCGGTAATAACGTGCTAAAATATCTCCAGGTAACAAACTCGCAATATGTCCAAGATGTAACGAACCATTTGCATACGGCCAAGCGCCTCCAATAAAAATACTCATCTTACATTCCTCCTTTTAAATATAAAAAAGCCCCGCCCTTATCTTAAAAAGATAAGGGCGGGGCTGTATAAACAGTCGCGGTACCACCTTATTTCGCCAATTACTCACATAATTAGCCTTAACAAGTACGGAGCTATATGCTCTTATACTGTGGTTTTGATAACGAGTACCAACTCTCGTCGCCGCCTACTATTATCATTTGATAAGTTCAGGACGAAGCTCAAAGGCCATTGTTCAAATGAATATTCTTGCTTCTTCTCAGCTACCGAAGCTCTCTGGACAGAATGATTTCATTCTACTTTTCCTTTTCAACGCTTTTATATATAACACGTATTTTACGACTTAATTGCAGAAAAATCAAACTTAAATTCAAAAAAAAAAGGAAATTCCCTTCTCCCGCAGAATAAATATACGTTCACAAAAGGAGTGATACGATTGAATCAAAAACAACTAAGCACGCGTAATGAAAAAAGCTGGAATGCAGCTGCTTATGAAGCTTGGACGAATCGCCACGGGGCACCAGCCGATTATGCAAAAAAGCTTATGAAAGATCCCGTGCGCGAAGTAGAACACTATTTACCTTACATACAATCTCCAAAAGGAAAACGTATTATTAACTTACTCGGGTCAAAAGGAAATAAAGCCGTTGCTCTCGCTCTTTTAGGCGCTGATGTAACAGTTGTTGATATTTCAGCAAGTAATGCAAAATATGCAAATGAACTTGCGGAAGCAGCAGGTGTCTCTATCCAGTATGTCGTTTCTGATGTACTAAATGTGCAGCTCTCCGAATCATTTGATATCGTATTACTGGAACTTGGTGTACTCCATTACTTTCTAGATTTAAAACCGCTCTTTCAAAAAATTGCTACCATGCTTAAAGGAGATGGAACGCTTATCCTTCGTGACTATCATCCTGTTTACACGAAATTATTAGGAGTAGACCACCCATCATTTCGGGCCAATGGAAATTATTTCGATGAAGAATTGATTGAAGATGATGTGGCTTATAGCATCCTTCTTACAGAAGCGCAGAAAGAATCATTGCCTAAAACAACCATCCGTCGCTGGACGCTAGGAGAAATTATTACAACACTTGCACAAGAACATTTTAAAGTTGAAAAACTAATTGAAGAACACGGGTCTCATCAAAGGTGGGTCTTCCCTCCTACTGCACCGGAAGGAATTGAAGAACATATACCAGGTCTATATACATTAATTGCGACAGCATGCAAAAAAGGATCCCTTCACGGATAGGATCCTTTTTGCATGCTCACGCATATAAGTTGAGGTTGGAGATTACCATAATTCTGTAGAATAGGACACAAGATATTTCAACATTTCGTCTCTGACTTACGTCGTCAAAAAGGGGTATGACCAACATAACGAAGAGTAATGTTCGTAGTTGATACTGATAATCGTTATCAACTAATTAGAAGTATACATGATGTTATTTCAAATTACAATAGCATTTCTCATTTTTATTTATGAATTTTTTGATATACAAATGTATACATTTTAAGAACATTTCCTCTTATCAATCTGCCATCTTCCATTATCTGCTATAATTTTCATTGAACAGATTAATAACTTCATAATGGTGTTTTTATTAATGTCGTTCTTAATATTTATAAATCATAATAAATAGTTTTTAAAGGTAGGGATAACGATGAAATATGTTAGTATTCGCAAAAAACTACTGTTCACACTCTTAAGCATTTCTTCTTTATTTAGTATTGCTCTTATTGTTATTCTTTCATTCGCTATGAACCAAGCAAGCGAAATTGAAACGTTAAAAAATGATGTATCTAAACGAGCAACAATTTTAAAAGAACGTGGTGATTGGTTCCAAGCACAAGTTGCCGGTTTACAAGAATATTTACTGTCACATGATCAAAAAGGATTGGATAAATTCAACCGAGAAGGAAAAAAACTTGCTGATACTAGAGAGAAAGTAACAAGTGATAAAAAACTCCCAGAAGGAATGAAAGAAGCGATTTTAATGGGAGCAAAATGGCGAAGCGTCATAGATAATGAAGCCCTCCCTCTCGCTCGCGAAGGAAAATGGGACGAAGCATCCAAAATCGCTTTAGCTCAAACCGATTATGTAAACGATCTTTTAAGCCGTTTTACTAAATATGCAAATGAAGAAAATGATAAACGTGACGCATTAATTGCTGACGTAGAGTCTTCTTCATCTCTTATTCAATATATTATTTTCTTCTCTCTTATTACATGTACGTTAACATCTATTTTATTAGCATGGTGGTTCTCTGGTAAACTCGTTAAACCGATACGACAAATTGATGAGAAATTAAAAGAATTAGCCTCTCAAGATGGCGATTTAACTGCTAGATTACACGTAACGAGTAAAGATGAAATTGGTGATATCGCCAATTCCTTTAATCAAATGCTCGCTAACTTACAACGTATCATAAAACAAGTGCAACAAACATCAACAAGTGTAAAAGAAGCGTCTGAAAATGTGTTTATCGAAACCACTGCTTCTATGGAGAATACAGCCAAAACCGAAGAAACTATGAATGCTCTTGCGTATAATATTCGTTCACAAGTTTCAAGTATCGAAGAAAGTTCAACTGCAATGGACGATATGACAACGAGTGTTCAGCGTATTGCAGAATCTGCCTCCTCTGTTGCTAGCCTAGCTGTTACAACTTCAGAAAAAGCAGATAGTGGGAATAAAGTCATTGAGAAATCTATTACACAAATGCATACAATTAACGAAGCTGTTAACGCTACATCACAAGTAGTAGAGCGACTCATTACACATACGAATCATATTGATACTGCACTTCAATCCATTTCTAATATCGCGGAACAAACGAATTTACTCGCTTTAAATGCTTCAATTGAAGCAGCTCGTGCTGGCGAACATGGAAAAGGATTCGCCGTTGTTGCCGATGAAGTACGAAAACTTGCTGAACAATCTCAGCTAGCAGCAACTGACATTAACCATTTACTTCATCAAATTCAAGCTGACACAAAAATAGCAAATGAAATGATGACACAAGGTCAGTCAGAGGCTTCGGAAGGAATTACAGTCATTCGTACCGCTGGATCTTCATTCTCGGAAATTGTTAACCACATTAACAAAGTCTCTACACAAATACAAGAAATGTCTGCAACTGCTGAAGAAATGGCCGCAAGTTCAGAAGAAATGAATGCAGCTTTAAATAACATCGCTTCTATTTCAAATGAAGTTGCCGCCGAAACATCACAAACAGCAACTTCGGCTGGTGACCAAGTAAACAAAATGAGTGTCGTTGCTAAAAAAGCTTCTGAAATGAAAACGACTGTACAAGAACTTGAAGTTCTCGTTTCTCATTTCAAAACAAACGTTTAAAGCGAAACTTTCATTTATACTTCTAGGACCTACAAACTATTAAAAAGAGGGATTTACAATCTCTCTTTTTTTACTTTAAAATATCTCTTTCTATCTCTCATTCCGTCTGCTATAATTCCTAAAGGAAAGAAGAAAGCTTTATTCCAGAAGGAGTAAAGCTTTCTTTCAATTTTTTACATCAATTAATTCTAATACTAAGATTTCACAGAGGAGGCTTTTTATCATATGAATTTTATTAGCATTCGAAAAAAACTAATGTTTATGATGGGAACGATTTGCGCTTTATTTGGCATTGCCTTAGCTTTTATTTTATTTTTTACTATTGATCAATCTCGTCAAGCTCAAGCATTACAAAAAGAAATTTCCCCTTTGGCAACAGAATTGAAAGAACGTGGAGATGCTTATCAAGTACAACTTTCTGCTTTAAGAGGTTATTTATTACAACATGATCAAGTCGAATTAGACAAGTTTAATGAGATGAGTAAACGTCTGGAGGATTCAAAAGATAAACTTCTTTCTAATCCAAATGTTTCTCAGTCCATGAAAAATACAATGGAATCAGGATCGACTTGGAGAAAATTTATTGAAGAAAAAGTTTTCACTCTTGCAAAAGAACAAAAGTGGGAAGAGGCTTTACAAGTAGCTTATGCAGAAAATGGTACTGTTTATAAAGTAATTGGTGACTTCACAAATTACAGTAATGAACAAGCTAAGTTACGTGATCAATCTATCAAAAAAATTGATCAATCTTCACTACAAATTGAATATGTTGTCTTCTTATCACTTGTTATTTGTATTATCGTAGCTATGATTCTTGCATGGTGGTTCTCTGGTAAACTTGTAAAACCAATTCAACAAATCGATAGTAAACTAAAAGAATTATCATCTCAAGAAGGTGACTTAACAGCCCGCCTACAAGTAAATAGTAACGATGAAATTGGTACGATTGCAACATCATTTAATAAAATGTTAGAAAACCTACAACATATCATCAATCGTGTTCAAAAAACATCCGTGGAAGTACAAAATGCTTCTGAAAATATGCTAGAAAAGACGAATATATCACGTGAGGCAACAATAAAAGTTCAAAGCACGATGTCTAGCTTAAATGCAAGTATTCAATCGCAAACTGCTAGCATGGAAGAAAGCTCAACTGCAATGGATGATATGGCAGTAAGCGTTCAGCGTATTGCTGAATCAGCTTCATCTGTAACTGAACTTGCTGTAACTACATCGGAACAAGCTAATGATGGAAGTACTGTTATTCAAAAATCCGTTTCACAAATGACAACGATACACGACGCGGTAAATGCTACGTCAGAAGTGGTCGAACGTCTAATCACCCACACGAAATATATTGATACAGCTGTACAATCTATTTCTAATATCGCAGAACAAACAAACTTACTTGCTTTAAATGCATCTATCGAAGCAGCTCGTGCTGGCGAACAAGGAAAAGGTTTCGCTGTCGTAGCTGACGAAGTTCGAAAACTTGCTGAACAATCTAAAACAGCGGCAACGGATATTAACCAATTACTACATCAAATTCAACAAGACACTGAAACTGCTAGTTCGATGATGTCACAAGGCCGTTCTGAAGCATTTGAAGGCATTCATGTCATTCGTGAAGCTGGCAATTCTTTCACAACGATTGTGGAACAAGTAAATAAAGTATCTACTCAAATGCAAGACATCTCAGCAACTGCTGAAGAAATGGCTGCAAGCGCTGAAGAAATGAACGCTTCACTGAATAACATCGCTTCTATTTCGACTGAAGTGTCTAGTGAAACAGCGGCAACAGCACAATCTGCTGAGAAAAAAGTCACTACAATGAATGAGATGACACAAACTGCTAAACAAATGAAACAAACAGTTGAAGAATTAGATCAACTCGTATCTCATTTCAAAACTGAATAGCTTTCAAAAAATATTCCTCTTTCAAGAGGAATATTTTTTTGAGCTCATTCCCTGCATTATATATATATATCCGTTATAATGAGAACCGATATCATTAATATGTAGGGGGTGCTACACATGTCACAACAAGCATTTGAAGAAAAGTTATATGCAAACTTAGAAGCTGTTATTGATCCTGAACTAGGTGTTGATATTGTTAATCTTGGATTAGTTTATGACGTTACAGCAGATGAAAATAATAATGCTGTCATTACGATGACGATGACTTCTATTGGTTGTCCAATGGCTGGGCAAATTGTATCAGACTTAAAAAAAGTATTATCAACGAACGTACCTGAAGTCAATGAAATAGAAGTAAATGTCGTTTGGAATCCGCCCTGGTCTAAAGAACGCATGTCACGTATGGCGAAAATCGCATTAGGTATTCGCGATTAAATAAAGAAAGACCTGACATCCTAGTCAGGTCTTTTTCTCTTATTATTTTACGCCTACTGCATCATAAGCTTTCGTTACAGCTTGTACAGCTTTAGAGTTTTTACCATATAAATCTTCAGCTGACTGCAGAGCAGCTTGACGCATCATCTTAAAGTCAGAGTTTGCAGTTAAGTATTTCGTAAGAGCACGGTAATAAATTTTTTCTGTCGCTTCACGGCCTACTCCAGTTACTTTCACACCGTAATGCTCTCCGCCATCAGATACTAAATATGCAGCTTTATTGTTAATACTACTGTTAATATGAACGCCGCCATTATCAGCTGTTCCAGTGTAGCGTTTATTGTAATGATCTGGGTAACCTTCACCTGGTTTTAATGGATTTGGAATAGATGCTGGATCTTTCAGAGAACGAAGTGCATCACCAGGTTTTCCAGGTGTATAAATGTCAGCACCTAAATCCCAGCTCTTCTTCTCAACCATGACACCCATAATATCAGATAACGATTCATTTAACGCACCTGACTCATTTTTATAAACAAGGTTTGCTGTATGTTCAGTTACAGCATGCGTTAATTCATGACCGATAACATCTAATCCAGCAGATAATGGAATAAACGTCGTACCGTCTCCATCACCATACATCATTTGTACACCGTTCCAAGCTGCGTTATTCCAGCTTTCTCCGACGTGAACAGTAGAAATAAGCTTCGCACCTTTATCATCGAAAGAGTTACGATTAAATGTCTTTTTGTAGTAATCATATACTTTTCCTGCATTTACATGCGCATCAACCGCTGCTTTATCTTCGAAGAACTTAGATTTACTCTCAACTTCTTCTCCTGTGTATCCAAGCCATTGTGAGAATAAGTTAAACAAGTTTTCATCCATATTTTCTGCATCAAATGTATGAACACCTTGTCCTCGTTTACCATCAAACAAGTTGAACGCTCCTGTTTTCTCATCTTGAGCAATTTCAAATGATTGTCTATCGCCTAATACTCCGTAACCAAATCCTGTAATGTGATCTACAGCGTTATATTTCTCAATCACATTTCCATTCGTTGCATCAACAAAATAATGCCAGTATCCTGGAGCTGGTTTTGAAATCGATGCTTTAACTAAGTATGCAAGATAGTACTTCCCATCTTTTTCATACACAAATAAATCTTTTTTCACACCGTCATAATTCTTTACTTTACCAACTTCTTTTTCAATATCTGCCTTTGCAATCGTTTCAGCTTGCTCTGCACTAATATTTGCAAACGCAGGAATATTTTTATCCTCTAAATTCGGAATAACTTGTCCGAAGAATGCTTTTACATTATTTTCTTTATCTAGTGTAACAGTCTGATCTGAACCATACACAGGAATATTATTATGTTTTTCAACTAACTTCACATGTGTCGTACCAGATTCAGCATCTTTTTCCTCCCCAACGACATTGAAGTGTTTATCAATATTTCCTGCTAATTTAAACATATCTTTCTTACTCTCTAAATATTGAAAGACCGTCTCTTTTTTATCTAGTCCTTCTGGTGCTTTCCATTCTTCACCTATGTATGCAGGTGTTTTAAATTCTTGATGATATTGAATTTTTTGTTCTTCTGCTTTCGTTGTCGTTGCTCCAAATGTTCCAAATCCCCCGGCTATAACAGTTAACGCTAATGCTGATGAAATGACTTGCTTTTTCACTATAACATTCCCCATTCCCATAAAGATTTTTGACACTTTTATACAATTCTTATTTTTCGGGCTAATACCTTTTTCTAAATATTGAGAAAGTTTTTTTCTGACAATTCCACTCAAAAAAAGAGGACATCAATTCGATGTCCTCTTTTCCATAAACGTTCTATTGTCTTTTCAATTCGATTGCTAAATAGTGTGATTGCTCTTTCGCTTCAATATGAATATCTTCTACTGCTTCTGCTGCATCACGCATAACAAGATTTTCACCATTTATTACACTACTCCCTTCAATTTGTACAAGGTACAATTGACGGCCTTCTTGCACCGGGAAATGAATTTCTTTTCCAGCATCTAACGATAAAGAATATAAATTCGCATCTTGGTGAATACGAATTGGTGCCTCTCCTTCTACTGGAGATACCATATGGAACCATTCATTTTCACGCTTGCTCCAATCAAATGTAAACTCACCATAGTTTGGTTTATGATCCGCACGATCTGGTAAAATCCAAATTTGTAATAAACGTAGTGTTTCATTTCCTAAATTATGCTCGCTATGAAATACACCTGTGCCAGCACTCATATATTGAACATGTCCTCGCTCAATTGTTCCGCGATTCCCCATGCTATCCTCATGTGTTAAAGCACCATCTACAACGTACGAAATGATTTCCATATCGCGGTGCGGATGCATATCAAAACCAGTTTGTGCCGCTACTAGGTCATCATTAATTACACGCAATGCTCCAAAGTTCATGTTATTCGGGTTATAGTAATTCGCAAAGGAAAAATGAAAATGTGTATTTAACCAACCGTGATTTGCTCTTCCCATATTTTTATGATCAACTTTTCTAAACATATCCTTCACCTCATATTATCTCGAATTCAAGATTTATTTTAAAAATTTTTCTCACTGTAATTTTTTTAGTAATTGTAATAATTGATGTTGTTCTTCTACATTTAAATTTTGAAACTGCTCCGCTTGGAACGTTTCTTGAGGCGGGACGATTTCTTCATATAAAGCTTTTCCCTTTTCTGTTAACGAAATATATTTTGTAGTACCTTCTTGTTCACGATGAATCCACTCCAGCTGCTCCATTTTATTTAATAGCTGCGTGATATTTCCCTTCGTAACAAATAGTTTATTTCCGAGCTCTTGCTGCGTTAGACGATTATGTCCTCCAACTTGAGCTAGCACATCAAACTGAGCGGCAGATACATTCCATTCTTTCAAATGCTGATTCGTCTCACGAATACTTTTGTTATAAAAACGTGATAAACGAAACCATAATAGTAATCCGAGTCTATCTTCTGTCTTCATTCTATCACCTCGCTCATTTCATACCATTAGTTTAGAACTAAACTTCATAAAAGTCAATCACTTACTTTTAGTAATCAATAAAGAAAGCACAGTGCCATTTCTCCACTATGCTTTACATTAACTTTCTATTTTTATATTCATCTAACTTCCTCTCCGCGAACTTTCTCGCATCTTTCTCAATCCATCTATCTTCGTACACTTCACTTCCAACATACAATACTTCTCTCTTATGCTGCATCGCATGACGAAACTCATGCAGTAGTGTTTTGAGCACCTGCTCGTACTCTTCCCACATACAAACAAAAATTAATTGTTTTTCTTTATGATAAAAACCACCTACTGGGAATAAGAATTCCTCTTCTTCTTCTCCTAATGATAGAAGCACATGATTCGCATCACACGTATCACAAAAAACAACTGGTGTTTTACATACTTCAATCAGTGAAAACAAATCATCTCTAAGCCTTTTGACATCCCAAGGAAGCTCCGAATCCAACACATACCAATTCTCAACTTGTTGATATACATTTTGAAACTGGAGTTCCATTTCTCTATAATCCCCTTTCCAAACTCCCTTTTCCTATATGTATGCCACAATATGTAAAATATTAAACCTACTCTTTCCCCTTTCGAAAAATGACAATAAAAAAAGAATCTATGTCAGCATAGATTCTTTTTACGTAATCACTTTTTTTTCATCATTTTTTTTAATACAAAGTAACCAATTGCACAAACAATAGCTGCAAGTGCAAAGTATTTCACATATGGCCCAGCTACTTTATTAATACTTTCCCACTCTGTTCCTAATTTAAAACCTAAATATACAAATACAATTGACCATGGAATAACAGCTAATGTAGTTAGCGTAATAAACTTAGCATGTGACATTTTCGCAATACCCGCTGGTATCGAAATAGCATGACGCACAACAGGAATAAAACGCGCTGTAAAAATAACACCAGTTCCGTAACGATTAAACCAATCTTCAGCATAATCAATATGTTTCTTTTGAATTAAAATATATTTTCCATATCGCTCAAGGACGGGTCTTCCTCCGTACCGACCGATCCAATAAATGAATAGTTGTGCGATTACACCACCAATTGTACCGAACGCGACAGCGCCCCAAAACGTAATGCTTCCTGTTGATACTAAATAACCTGCATAAGACAATACGATTTCACTCGGAATAACCTCTAACATCAATCCAAGCATAATTCCCCAATAACCAAGTCCTTCTAGAAAAACTAAAACAGAATGAATCAACTCTCCTAACATCATGTACCTCTCTTTACTGTTTTCATTGCAAAAAATAAAAGTACAAGCAGTAAATATCTTGTACTTTTATTTTTAAAAATTAGTTAGTCTTCGTATCCCACTTAAAGATTCTATTTAAAAATTTATATACATTCTTTGACTCTTTCGTCAGAAGTGGACCTAAGATGGATAGTATAAGCACGTATAGTGCCGAGAATGGTTTCAAGACTGACATTAAACCACCGGCGATGCCGATATTGGCCATAATGATGGAGAATTCTCCTCTTGAAACGATTGTTAATCCAATATTTGTTGACGCTTTATGAGATAATCCAGCTTGTCGCCCTGCAATCATTCCTGCAACAAAGTTTCCGATGATTGTAAGAAGGACAGCACCTAACGTTAACCATATCGCTCCGCCTAATGAAAACGGATCAATGCTTAATCCGAAACTGAAGAAGAAAATAGCTCCGAAAAAGTCTCTAAATGGAACAACGAGATGCTCAATTCTGTCACTATGCTCTGTCTCAGAGAAAACTAATCCTAAGAGAAGTGCTCCAATTGCTTCAGCAACGTGAATTGTTTCCGAGAAACCTGCAATAAAGAATAAAGAAGCAAATACTACAATAATGAAAATTTCATCCGAACTAATATTGAGCAATTTATTTAATAACGGCGTCGCTTTTCTAGCTACAATAAAGAATAGAAGCATGTATCCTAAAGCAATCCCAATTGAAGTAAGAGCACCTAGGAAGGAAGCATGATCCCCTAGAACTAAACCAGAGACAACTGATAAATATACAGCAAGGAATATATCTTCAAACATAATAATTCCTAAAATTAATTCGGTTTCATTATTACCAGTTCTTCTTAAATCCACTAACACTTTAGCAACGATAGCACTAGAAGAAATCGTAATAATACCCGCAATAATTAAGATTTCTAGTAAAGGGAATCCCATTATAAACCCGTATAATAATCCAAGTGAAAAGTTAATTAAAATATAGATTGTTCCGCCAATCGCAATGGAACGTCCAGATTTAATTAGTTTTTTCATCGAAAACTCTAGTCCTAGGTAGAACAGAAGGAACAGAACGCCAATCCGTCCAAGGAAGGAAATTACACTCGCACTTTCAATAAATTTGAGATCAATAACACCTATTGTCGGTGCATGCGGTCCTACTAACATTCCAAGAACAATTAGAAAAGGAATTACTGAGAATTTAAACTTTCCAGCAATTACCGCCGCAATTGCTACTAAAACTAAAGCTGTACCAACTTCAAAAATTAACGTATCCATCTAGTCAGTCCCCCTATTCGAAAGTAACTCATTAATAATTTTTTTAATTTCTTCTCTCTCACCTGAAACTACAAGCATATCGCCTTCTTCAATTACCGTTTCTGGTCCTGGATTGAACAGCTTTTTCATATTCTTTTTCATAACTGCAATAATCGTTACGCTATATGTTTTTCTTATTTCAAGGTCGCCAATTGTTTTTCCGATTGCCGGAGCTGCATTCTCCACTTTAAACCACTCAATTGCTAAACCTTCAAAGACCATCTCAACATTTTCTAATGCTCTAGGTTTGTATACCATTCCACCTAATATTGCTGCAATTTGTCTCGCCTCTGAGTCACGTAATGAAATACTTGAGATACTTTCTTCATGATCTGAATCAAAATGATACATTTCTCTACGCCCATCATCATGAATGACAATCACCATCTTTTCGTTACCTTTCGTAACGATTTGAAACTTATAACCAATACCCGGAAGTTCACTTTCTCTAATATTCATATTTAGCTCCTCCATAACTTCTTTATTTTAATTTTCTGTTTTTCTGTCTTTTGTTCATCCAATCAATTTTAGAAATTCTAACCATTCAGGATACCTATGACTTGGAAATCTTTTATTGTAATAATAAGTGGCTCCTAAAAAGATACTTAAAGATGTAATGATAAAAAATATATTACTTCTCATTTTCAAACTCTTAAGGCTTATATTCAATAAAGATTCTTCTTTCAAATTATCCCCTCTTTCTCGTTTTAAATTTAGTTTTTTAAAATGTAAATAATTCTAAAAATATTACGATGTAACATAATCATAACACAAAATACGTTTATGTAACATAATTTTTTAGAAAAATTGATTCTCGTATATTTTTTGCATATAATTTTCTTATTACGGAAAAAAGGAAGTGTATTATATGGTTGATATCTTTAGCAGATTCCTTGAGGTAACGAATAATATTTTATGGTCATATATTCTTATTGCAATGCTAATCGGCTTCGGTCTTTATTTCTCTTTCAAATTAAAATTCGTCCAAATTACTCATTTCGGTGAGATGGTCAGTTTAATTAGTAAAGGGTTTAATCGAAAAGAAAAAAAGAAAGATAGCATCTCTCCATTCCAAGCATTTTGCTTAAGTGCAGCGGCACGTATCGGTATCGGAAACTTAGCTGGTGTAGCATTAGCCATTTCAATGGGTGGACCCGGCGCAATATTTTGGATGTGGTTTATCGCTATCCTTGGAGCAGCTACTAGTTTCGTAGAATGTACGCTCGCGCAAATTTATAAAGTAAAAGATGGAAGCAGGTTCCGTGGTGGACCAGCATATTACATGGAAAAAGGATTAAACAAACGCTGGATGGGTGTTTGGTTTTCACTTCTTATTACAGTTGCGTACGGATTAATTTTCAATTCTGTACAAGCAAATACAGTAACAATAGCGTTTGAAAATGCTTTTGGACTAGAGCGAACGATCGTAGGAGCTCTATTAGCTTTATTAGTTGCAGTTATTATTTTTGGTGGTATCAAGAGCATTTCACGTATTACAGAAATGATTGTCCCTCCAATGGCGATCATTTATATCGGTGTGGCTATTTTTGTCGTAATTAACAACTTCAATATGTTACCAAGCATTTTTACAGAAATATTTAACAGCGCATTCGGTTTAGACCAAGCTATCGCTGGTGGTATTGGAGCAGCAATCAAATTCGGAATTCAGCGCGGTTTATTCGCGACAGAAGCAGGTATGGGTAGCTCCCCTAACGCAGCAGCAACATCAGATGTATCTCACCCTGTAAAACAAGGACTTGTTCAAGCATTAGGTGTTTTCGTAGATACATTCTTAGTATGTACATCAACAGCGTTTATCGTATTATGTTCTGGACTTTACAAAGGATCGACTTTAGAAGGTATTGAATTAACACAACGAGCATTAAGTTCACAAATTGGACCGTGGGCAAGCACTTTCTTAGCGATTATTATTTTCCTATTCGCTTTCAGTTCTTTACTAGGAAACTACTATTATGGTGAAACAAACATCGCATTCATTAAAGAAAGCAAAACATGGTTACTGATTTATCGTGTTGCAGTTGTCGGAATGGTGTTCTTCGGATCTATCGCTGCCCTTCAAACGGTTTGGAGTTTAGCTGATTTCTTTATGGGACTAATGGTATTCACAAACTTAATTGCCATCTCATTCCTTAGCAAGTTTGCATACGCAGCCTTAGTAGACTATATAAAGCAAAAGAAACAAGGAAAAGATCCTGTCTTCATTGCAAGTTCTATCCCTGGTTTACAGAATACAGAGTGCTGGGATGGACAGGATATAGAAGAGAAGCAAAAGGCTGTATAACAATTAAAAGCTCTGGTGACTTGCTCAGAACAATCGGTCACCAGAGCTGGATAACATCTAAAAGCCAAAGCGGCTCTTTTAGAACAAGAGCTATATATCAAACAAAATCCCTATTACTCCACAGTAATAGGGATTTTTATTTATAACAGTTCATAATTTGTTCAAATTAATTCCAGCAAAAGGGTTGATTTATATCAATTACTAGATTATAATAATTATAAATTAGTAATTGATATAACATAACAACTCAAAAGGAGATTGATCATAATGAACAAACAAGTAATCGAAGTATTAAACAAACAAGTAGCAGACTGGAGCGTTTTATTCACAAAATTACACAACTTCCATTGGTACGTAAAAGGGCCTCAATTCTTCACATTACACGAGAAATTCGAAGAACTTTACACAGAATCAGCTACTCACATCGACGAAATTGCAGAACGCATTTTAGCAATTGGTGGCAAACCAGTAGCAACAATGAAAGAATACTTAGAACTATCTTCTATTCAAGAAGCAGCATACGGCGAAACTGCAGAAGGAATGGTTGAAGCAATCATGAAAGACTACGAAATGATGCTAGTCGAACTGAAAAAAGGCATGGAAATCGCTCAAAACTCTGATGACGAAATGACATCTGACCTACTACTAGGCATCTACACAGAACTAGAAAAACACGCTTGGATGCTACGTGCGTTCTTGAATCAATAATAGAACTAAAAGCGGAAGCGGCTTGCTCAGAATCGCAGGGCATTGGAGCTCTCGACCTTGAAGCGCTTTTTGCTTCGAGCGAGAGAGCGAAATGACCGGAGATTCTAGCTACTGGAGCTGGATATCACCTAAAAGCGGAAGCGGCTCGTTCAGAGTCGCTTTTTTTCTATGGAGTGGTCGCACATATCAGTACATGAAATTTATATCAGCGATTTTCCCAATATATCGACTTACCGACAAATCACGACAATATTAGCACCTCTCTCCTCTACTTTTATCAATATATTACAATCTTTTTTATGTTAAAATATAGGTAACACCCTTTAGTAAAATAGACCCAAAAAAGCTTTTCCATATTCATCATTTACTACTTAAATGGCGGGAGTGGTTCAGTTGAAAGACTACTTAATTAGAGCATTTTTTGCGTTAATAACAGTTGGGATTGTCTTACTTATAGCTAATATTTTCAATATACGTGTCGAGGTGAAAGACTATGCTTTCCTCGTTGTTGTAGCAATTGGTGGCGGCTGGGGTGGCTGGTACCTGTATAAGAAACAAAATAATAAAAGTGATAAAGGCATTCCGAAGTAATATGGAATGCCTTTTTTGTATAATACACAATTAAGCTTAAATCACTAATAAAAGCCGTCCACAAAAAACATCATATAAACCCATACTCTATGGTAAATAAAAAAAATTCATTTTGAATATAGAAATAGTCCAAAATCCTGCATAACAGAGGTATGACCCATTTGCCGCAACATTGTGGCTATATTCCCACGGTGATATGCTCCGTGGGTGACGACGTGTAGTATTGTTTCAGAAACCGTCGTATCCAGGTACCCAGCATATGGATTATCAACCTCAAACACTTTTTCATAATCTTGTTGACTACTTAAAAGTTCTTTATATCTTTTAGATAATTCATAAAAACTAGTTTCCATTTCCTCAATATTTTTTGTTTCCAGCTGTTCTTTCAATTGATCTGTGTGTACCATTGCATCACTCATGCTTTTACCAGAAATAATCTCGAGCCAGGCTAAATCTGTAAGGTATATGTGAGACATTACTTTTGCCACCGAAGAAAAACCACTATTAACTTCCTTATGGAAAATGTCTTGCGGTAGTTCTTTTAAGCGATTTAAAATAACTTCATTTGCCCATAAGTGGTAGTTATACATTTTTAATACAGCACGACCCATGCTCATTTCTCCTCCAATTTTCATTTTAATGATTAGATTATGATACATAGCTGATTAAAAATTCATAAAGGATTACATCTATAAAATTTATTCTGATTTCGATTAAAAAAACCTCTATTAACTTCATAAAAAACATTCCCTATCTTCCACAATCTGCCCCTTTAACGGAACAGTTCTATGTCACTCAATAATTCCTTACTTACCTTTTATTCAGATGTTCTTTTTTTAGTCAGCAAAACATACCTCCATCTATACTTCCACTCTTCCAACGATTTCACATCTCACTATCAATATATTTAACCAGATTAAAAACACATACCTTTTTACGATAAAAAAGACATGTGTTTCCAAAAATCTATATAAAAATCAAAATGATAAAGGCATTCCGAAGTAATATGGAATGCCTTCTTTTTATTGCCGTCTATAATAAATAATAAAATTCAAACCGCTAATACAACCAATTGCAATAAACATGCTAAAACTCTGTACATCACCAGCTAGACTATACTCATCAACGATAAACCCAGACATAAACAACGTTATCGCGGCCACACCGATACACAATATCGAAATAAGCCAAAGCGAAAATTCATTAATTAGCTCTTTCTTCTGTGTTGAAACAATTAGCATAACAAGAATAGATGCTGCTAAAATATTTTTAAAAACAGGACGTAAATACACAAACTCCTCCATCTATTTCTCCTTTTCCAAAAACATTACATCTTAACATTAACATATTTAACCAAATTAAAAACACATGCCTTTTCAAGATAAAATGACATGTGTTTCCAAAAACATCTATAAAATTGTATTATGATAGCTGCTTCCACTTCGTTCCTAAAACAGGACGCTCATAATTTTGGATTGCATGAATTAGTTTATCTGCCGTCTCAGCTGAAACGATCAACTCTTTATTTGATGGATTCATAAATCCTTCTTCTGCTGCACGTTCAACCATTTGCAAAATTGGCCCATAAAAGCCTTTTATGTTCAATAAACCAACCGGCTTATTATGTATACCAATTTGTGACCAACATACTACTTCAAATAGCTCTTCAAACGTTCCGTATCCGCCTGGTAATGCAATAAAAGCATCCGCAAGCTCTGCCATTTTCGCTTTGCGCTCGTGCATCGTTTCTACTTCAATTAATTCTGTTAGCCCTGTATGAACAATTTCTCCTCGGAATAGACCGCGTGGCATAACACCTGTTACACGTCCGCCTAAGCGAAGAACTTCATTTGCCACTTCTCCCATTAATCCAACGCAAGAACCACCGTATACAAGCTCATAATCGTTCTCAACAAACATTTTTCCTAACGCTATTGCCTGCTCTTTAAATTCTGGTCTCTCCCCTAAGTTGGAACCTGCAAACACACAAATCTTTCTCATTCCTACACCCCGAAACTATATATTGTTATGATACAATGAACATTGTACAACATATTGAAGGGATGAGGAAGAAATGGATATCGTCGCATTTCAAAGATGGGTGGAGGAATTTTACGAAAAACGAAGCTGGTCACAGTATAATTCCTTTATTCGCTTAAATTTCTTAACAGAGGAAGTTGGAGAAGTTTCACGCGTTGTTCGCGCCATTGAAATTGGTCGTGATCGTCCTGACGAAAAAGTGAAAACAGAAGAAGAGCTAAAACAGGAACTAAAAGAAGAACTTGGTGATGTACTATCCAACCTTATTATTCTTTCAAAAAAATATGATTTAGATTTACAAGACATTATGGAGGCTCACGTCACAAAGCTTTCGAAAAGGTTCGAGACATCAAAATGAGAATATTATCAATTATGGTATAATATTCTTGTCACAATACTAAGGGGGATTTTATGTTATCTAAAAAATTGCACGACGCATTAAACGATCAAATGAACTTTGAATTTTACTCTGCCCACGCTTATATGGCAATGGCTGCTTACTGTACATCTGAGAGCTATGATGGATTCGCTAACTTTTTCCTTGTACAAGCTGAGGAAGAACGTTTCCACGCAATGAAGCTTTATAACTACATTAACGACCGCGGTGAGCGCGCTATTGTTACTGGATTTGATAATCCGAATAACGAATATGAATCTGTACTGAACGCTTTTGAAGTGGCACTTGAGCACGAGCGTGAAGTAACGAAGCGTATTTACAACTTATCTGATATCGCTTGGGATGAGCGTGAGCACGCAACAATTACCTTCTTAAAATGGTTCGTCGATGAGCAAGTAGAAGAAGAAGCTTCATTCGATAGCATCATCCAAAAATTAAAACGTATTACAAGCGATTCAAACGCACTATTTATGCTAGATGCTGAATTAGAGAAACGTACATTTACGCCTCCTGCTGAATAGTATTTCAATCACCTTAATGAATGTATTAAGGTGATTTTTTTATTTCTTCTCTAAGCTTAATAACCTTAGCCACATCCTTCTTATAAAGCGCTGAAACCTTTTCAACAAAATCACTATGAGTAAAAGTCCCATCCCCTTCTTCTACTATGCTTAAATACCCATGTATGAATTTCAAAAAGGTTCTAGCATCTTCACCAGTTAATTGATCAATGTTCTCCATAATCTCATCAGACTCCCTTAAACTATCCCGTTCTTTCAACTTAATCCCCCTCTCTATATTATTTATCATACCAAAATAAAAAAGTCGTTCATCCCTCTAGGCGAGAGATAAACGACTTCGTTTGTTTTTATTAAAGCATAACCCCAACGATAATCGCTGATAATATACTTACTAACGTTGCACCGTATACAAGTTTTAATCCGAATGAAGATACAACGTTTGCTTGTTTGCCATCGATACTCTTCGTTGCACCTGCGATAATTCCGATTGATGAGAAATTCGCAAATGATACAAGGAAGATAGATAAAATACCTACTGTACGAGCTGATAAATCACCAGCTACTTTTCCAAGGTCAAGCATTGCAACAAATTCGTTCGTTACTAATTTCGTTGCCATAATTTGTCCTGCCGTTAGCATCTCAGATGTTGGGATACCCATTACGAATGCTAATGGTGAGAAGATATATCCTAAAATGCTTTGGAATGTGATTCCGAAAATTGAATCAAACACACCGTTAATTGCTGTAATCAATGCTACGAAACCGATTAACATCGCCGCTACTGTTACAGCGATAGAGAAACCAAGCATAATATATTCGCCTAACATTTCAAAGAATGTTTGTTTTTTATCTTCTTGTAATTCTAAAATATCGTCCTCTTCTTTCACTTCATATGGATTAATGATATGAACGATAATGAATCCGCTAAATAAGTTTAATACAAGTGCTGTTACTACATATTTTGGATCAATCATTTTCATGTAAGAACCGACGATTGACATCGATACTGTTGACATTGAAGATGCACAAAGTGTGTATAAACGATTTTTCGGTAATTTGCTTAGTTGATCTTTTACTGTAATGAATACTTCACCTTGACCAACAATTGCGGCTGCTACTGCATTATATGATTCTAGTTTTCCTAAGCCGTTAATTTTACTTAATACGAAACCGACTGCACGGATGATAATCGGTAAAACTTTAATATGTTGTAAGATCCCGATTAATACTGCTAAGAAAATAATTGGTAATAATACTGTTAAGAAGAATGGTGCTTGTCCATCATTTGCTAAACCACCAAATACGAAATTAACCCCTGCTTCCGCAAATTTTAAAATAGCGCCAAACCCATCTGCAATCCCTTTTACTAATACAAATCCGACCTTTGTATTTAGTAAGAAATACGCAAGTACCAATTGGATGACAAGCATAAGTGCAATTGGTTTATATTTAATTTTCTTACGATCTGAACTGATAAGGAACCCTAGTACAAATACTACAAGTAAACCGACTAGAAACATTACGATCTTCATATGTGAATCCTCCACTTCTCCCACGAGTTATCGGTCGTATAACGTATAACGAATGACGTCTGACCATTTGTGTTAAAAAAATTTAAAACCCCTAAATACTATTCAACTTTTATCTAAAATCAGTAAGCGTTTACATAAATTGCAATTTATAAAAGGTAGCCTCTTCTCTCCTACCATACTTGAAAGTCTGAAATTGATACCACCTACAAATCAAATTGTAAGCGTTATCTAGTCGAAATGCAATATAAATTTAAAAAGATTTTTATATGTTAATATATTCCTAAATAATTGGTTTTTTCATGCAGATTTACCATAAAAAAATAGCCCTAGCTATGAGCTAGGGCCATCTTTGTTTATAACATAACACCAACGATAATCGCTGATAGAATACTTACTAATGTCGCACCGTACACAAGGCGTAGACCGAATGATGATACAACATTTGATTGGTTTTCATCGATACCTTTCGTTGCACCTGCGATAATTCCGATTGATGAGAAGTTCGCAAATGATACAAGAAATACAGAAAGAATACCAACTGTACGAGCTGATAAATCACCAGCTACTTTTCCAAGATCCAGCATCGCAACAAATTCGTTTGATACTAATTTTGTTGCCATAATTTGTCCCGCTGTTACCATCTCTGCTTGCGGGATACCCATTACGAATGCTAATGGTGAGAAAATGTATCCTAAAATAGCTTGGAATGTAATACCGAACATGGAATCAAACAAGCTATTAATTGCTGTAATTAATGCTACGAAACCAAGTAACATTGCCGCTACTGTGATTGCAATCGTGAAACCAAGCATAATATATTCACTTAGCATTTCAAAGAATGACTGTTTTTTCTTATTTTCTAATTTCAGTGTATCTTCTTCTTCTGTAATATCGTACGGGTTAATAATATGAATAATAATGAAACCACTAAATAAATTTAATACAAGTGCTGTTACTACATATTTCGGTTCGATCATTTTCATATAAGAACCTACGATTGACATTGATACTGTCGACATGGAAGATGCACATAATGTATATAAACGATGTTTTGGGATTTTACTTAATTGATCTTTTACTGTAATAAATACTTCCGCTTGCCCAACAATGGCAGCCGCTACTGCGTTATATGATTCTAGTTTTCCTAGACCATTTACTTTACTTAGCGCAGTACCAATAGCACGAATAAATATCGGCAAAATTTTAAAGTGTTGCAGAATTCCGATTAAAACGGCAAAGAATACGATTGGTAATAACGCTGTTAAGAAGAATGAAACCTCTCCTTTATTAACAAGACCGCCAAATACGAAAACGATTCCAGCTTCCGCATATCCAAGAAGCGCGCCAAATCCATCTGAAATTCCTTTTACTAAAATATAACCAACTTGCGTATTTAATAAGAAATAACTTAACGCTAGCTGAATAACAAGCATAATTGCGATTGGTTTATACTTAATCTTCTTTCGATCGGCACTTATAAGAAAACCAAGTACGAACACAACGAGCAATCCTACAAGAAACATAACAAACTTCATTAATAAAATCCTCCATTTAACTCTTCATTAACGTTGAACGTCTGACCACTTGAAATAAGAAATAATCCGAACTTTCCATTTCTCCTCTAAAACCTTCAATCGGATAGGAAAGATCATAAAACCTCTTGTTTCAAAGGCATTTTCCATTCTAACACAAATCACAACTCATATCCGCACTTTTCTTAAAAAAAATACATTTTATTATAAAGCATTCATGAATGTTCGTCTTTTACATTATATAGCGAAACTTTAATCAGTGTCATCCCCACTAATTATTAGCCCGTATCAATCGAGATTTTTACTGTTCACAAATAGCGGAATAAAACAAAAAAATGAGCATCAAGTTTCACTTGATGCTCACCTCATTATACTGCTTTTTCTTTATCAGCTACTGCTGGCTTATCCCAGCACTCTGTATTGCTCAAACCTGGAATAGACTCCGCATAGAACACTGGATCTTTTCCTTGTTTCTTTTGCTTAATATAATCTGATAACGCTGCAAAAGCGTACTTAGAAAGGAATACGATCGCCACTAAGTTAATAACAGCCATAATCCCCATAAATAAATCTGCTAAATCCCAAACGATTTGAATTGTTGCTACAGATCCTAAAACAACCATACCAAGTACAGCAATGCGGTATGCATTTAATAACACTTTACTTCCATTTAAGAATTCAATATTCGTTTCACCATAGTAGTAGTTACCTACTAATGAACTAAATGCAAACAAGAAGATTGCAACTGCTACAAATATAGAAGCCCACGGTCCGATATGTTGACTTAATGCTTGTTGCGTTAATTGAATTCCGTTTAAATCAGCCGCTCCAGGCACATCTGATAATAAAATGATAAATGCTGTACAACTACAAATTAATAATGTATCTGTAAATACCCCTAAAGTTTGAATGAAACCTTGTTTAACTGGGTGCGTTACGTTTGCAGTCGCAGCTGCGTTCGGCGCACTACCCATACCTGCTTCATTTGAGAATAATCCACGTTTTACCCCTAGTAAAATCGCAGCTCCTAATCCCCCACCTACTACTTCTTTAATTCCGAAAGCATGTAAGAAAATTTCTTTAAATACATACGGAATTGCCGTAATGTTTGTTACAACAACGAATAATGCCACTGCTACATATATAATTGCCATTACTGGAACAATCATTTCAACCGCACGTGCAATACGTTTTACTCCGCCGAAGATAATGATTGCAAGTAAACCAGCCATAAACAGACCTACAAACTTACCATCTGTGTTAAATGCTCCATCAAAAGCCGCTGCTACTGTGTTTGACTGCACAGCGTTGAAAATTAATCCGAAACTAACTGTTATTAGAACAGAGAAGACAACTCCTAGCCAGCGTTTCTTTAAACCCTTTTCCATATAATAAGCTGGACCACCACGGAATGCATTCCCATCTTTTACTTTATAAATTTGCGCTAATGTGCTCTCTACAAATGCAGAAGCACCCCCAATTACCGCAATTAACCACATCCAAAATACTGCTCCTGGTCCACCTGCTGAGATTGCGATAGCTACACCAGCTAAGTTACCAGTACCTACACGAGAAGCTGTACTCATACAAAAAGCCTGGAACGACGATACACCACTCTTCTCTTTTTGTTCTTTCCTCGTTTTCGAACTTGCCCCGTCCCCAAGCAATCGAATCATTTCACCGAAGTAACGAACTTGGACAAATTTCACACGAAATGAAAAGTAAAGCCCTAACCCAATTAACATCGCAATAATGATATATGACCAAAGGACATTATTTACATCCCCAATTACCTTAGCTAAAAAATCCATAATTGCATTGCCCCCTCTTCCTAACAATAAGAAAATTATATTCTAAAAACTTTTAGTAATCAAGAACTTTATGTTAGGTTTTATGACATGAGCACGTTAAACTTCTTAACATATATGTTTTTTTTACGTAAAAATATAACCAGTACGTGCATTTATCCAATACTCAATCACTCATCACATTCGACCGGTCATGCTTTTAAGACAGTGCGTTCTCTACAAATAACGAGAATAATGAACAAACAAAATTATATTAATAATTCCCTCTCACTCTTTTCATCATTCACTACAACAAAAAAGACGAGCATCGATTTTATCTCGACGCTCGCCTTTTCATTACACTGCTTTTTCTTTATCCGTTACCGTTGGCTTATCCCAACACTCTGTATTCGTTAAACCAGGAATAGAATCTGCACTGAAGACTGGATCTTTCCCTTGTTTCTTTTGCCTTACATAGTCTGCCAAAGCAGCATATGCAAATCGGCCAAGAAGCGTAATCGCAATTAAGTTTGTGATTACCATTAGTCCCATAAATAAATCCGCCATATTCCATACAACTTGAAGTGTAGCAACAGAACCGAATAATACCATTGCAACCACCGCAATACGGTAAATTGTTAACCAAGTTTTACTTTGTTTAATGAATTCAATATTCGTTTCACCATAATAGTAGTTTCCTAGAAGTGAACTAAATGCAAATAAGAAAATAATAATCGCTAAGAAGCTACTTGCCCACGAACCGATTTGTGAACTTAACGCCACTTGCGTTAATTCAATACCTTCTAAATTCGTTGCCTTATATGCACCAGAACATAGTACGATAAATGCTGTTGATGTACATACTAAAAATGTATCTACTAATACTCCAATTGTTTGAATAAATCCTTGTTTCGCTGGATGTGTTACATCCGCTGTTGCTGCCGCATTCGGCGCACTACCCATACCTGCTTCATTCGCAAATAATCCGCGCTGAATACCATATTTCATCGCAGCACCAATACCGCCACCTACAGCTGAATCTAAACCAAATGCACCTTTAAAGATTTCTGTAAACATGTCCGGTATTAAATAATAATTTTTAATAACAACGAAAACTGCTACTGCAATATAAATAAGTGCCATTGGTGGAACGATCATTTCCGACATACGCGCAATACTTTTCACACCGCCAAAAATAATAACTGCCACTAATGCAGCTAATGCAATCCCAACAATGTAACGCTCAATACCAAATGCATTTTTAAATGCTAAAGTAACTGTATTCGCTTGTACGGAGTTAAAAATTAAACCGTAACTAATTGTAATTAGAATAGAGAACCAAATCCCCATCCAGCGTTTATTTAAACCTTTTTCCATATAATAAGCAGGACCACCACGGAAGCCACTGCCATCTTTTATTTTATAAATTTGCGCAAGCGTACTTTCCACGAAACTTGAAGACGCTCCGACAATCGCAATAACCCACATCCAAAATACCGCTCCAGGTCCTCCCATAGAAATAGCTAACGCTACACCGGCTAAGTTCCCGATTCCAATACGAGCTGCTGAACTCATACAGAACGCTTGGAAAGAAGATACACTACCTTTTTTACGCGTCTTTCCAGTTAATCCATCACTCATTAGTCGAACCATTTCCCCTAAATGAGTAATTTGTACGAATTTCAATTTAATAGAAAAATAAAGACCTAAACCAATTAACATTGCAATAAGAATATATGACCAAAGAATTGTATTCGTTGATGAAACAAATTGCTCTAAAATATTCATACAATTAACCCCTCCTTTTCTCCATAAAACGAATTATATTTAAAAAACATTTAAAAATCAACATTTTTCGACAATTTGCAATTTCCAAATATTAGCCAGACACGAAGTAACAATATCTTTATGACTCTCCTCCCTCTAACTGTGCATACTAAAATAAAAAGTAAATCTACAAACTATCCCATTGACAAAAACACCAACCTGTAACTATAATGATTACATCAGGTTGTAACAAACCTTATTACAACAAATTCATTTACTTTCAGATATACACTTTAACAAAACACTTTGGAGGGATTTATTATGAAAATCGGAATCATCGGAGCAACTGGTAAAGCAGGAAGTCGTATTTTAAAAGAAGCATTAGATCGCGGACATGAAGTAACTGCAATCGTAAGAAACGCTGCAAAAATTACAGAAGAAAATATAAAAGTTTTAGAGAAAGATGTATTCGCTCTTACATCTAATGACCTACAAGCATTTGATGTAGTTGTAAATGCATTCGGCGCTCCAGCAGGAGAAGAACATCTTCACGTAGATGCAGGAAACGTACTAATTGAAGCTATGAAAGGTGCACCTAACACAAAATTACTTGTAGTTGGCGGCGCTGGAAGCTTATTTGTAGACGAAGAGAAAACAACGCGTGTATTTGATACGCCAGGTTTCCCAAATGAATACCTTGCAACAGCTCAAAACCAAGGTAAAAACTTAGAAATTCTGCAACAAACAAACGATATTACTTGGACATTCATCAGTCCTTCTGCACTATTCGCATTAGGAAAACGTACTGGTTCTTATACAGCTGGACAAGACAATCTTCTTGTTAACGCAAAAGGTGATAGCTACGTAAGTTACGAAGACTTCGCAGTTGCAGCACTTGATGAAATCGAAAATCCAAAACACGTAAACGAACGCTTCACAGTAGTTTCTGAAGCTGAGTAATAAAAAAAGCTCGTAAAACATAATGTTTTACGAGCTTTTTCTTATTATTGCACTTGTTCTAAGCCATTTGGAGTAATCTTGAAAGAAATTTCTTTAAACTTTTTCTTATCTCCTTTTCCTACTAACTCACTATTTTTATACCAAATTAAACGACCTAATTCGGCATGATACACTTTCACTACATCTCCATACTGGAATGAAGTTCCATTTACTTGCTCAGCAAAATTCTTTGAAGTTTCTTGTCCTTCTGCTGTTACATGTTTTTTCCCCATTCCGTTTTGATCATATAGCGTAATTCCCATATATAATTCATTCTTAAAGTAGCTATGAATTTGTTCATTTGTATACGTCACATGTAGTTTCTTATCGTCATGATTTACCGTTACAATAGAACGGATAACGTCACTAAGCCCTTGGTATACAAAACTGTCTCCATACGTTACTTCTAATGCTACTTCTGTTACTTGCTTATTTCCAAAACGATCTTTCGTTTCTACTTTCACTGTTTGCTGACCAATTTTTGTCGTATCTGGTTTCCCTACAAAACCTACCACTTCTCCATCTTTTACTTCAACAAATTTTTTCGCGTCTAACTTTTCAACATCTGTTCCGACTACTACTTGTTGCGGTTTCGCTGTTACTTCTTGCAACATATCCATTCTCTCAAAGCCTTTTTCTGTCACTTTGAAGAATAGTTCTTTTGCCCCTTTTTTCTCACCTTGACCAGTAAGGGTATTATTTTGATACCATTTCAAACGATCCGGTTCTGCGTGGAATACTTTTACTACATCTCCATACTCGAATTGCATACCATTCACTTGCTTCGCAAAGTTCTCTGATGTTTCTTGTCCCTCTGCTGTTACATGTTTTTTCTCTTTTCCATCTCGATCGTATAACGTGATACCCATGTATAACTCTTTATTAAAATACTCATGAATCTCGCTATCCATATCAGTCACATGGAATTTCTTCTCTTCGTGCTTTAAAGTTACAATTGAAGCAATATCATCGCCATATCCTGCGTATACAATACTATCTCCATAAACCACTTCTACAGGTACCTCTGTCACTTGCTTATTCCCAAAACGATCTTTCGTTTCTACTTTTACTGTTTGCTTTCCGATCTTCGTTGTATCAGGATTCTCCACAAACCCGACTACTTCTCCTTCTTTTACCTCAACAAAGTTTTTCACATCTAACTGGGCAATGTCCGTTCCGACTACTACCATTTGTGATCGTGCCGTTACTTCTTGCAAACCATCTTTTAATTCAAAGCCTTGCGGAGTAATTTTAAAGAATTTCTCTTTTTTATTTTTAGCTTTCCCTTGATCTACAAGTTCGTTATTTCGGTACCATTTTAAACGACTCGGTTCTGCATGGAATACTTTTACTACATCACCATATTCAAAATTCAATCCATTTAGTTCCATCGCAAATCGTTTTCCACTTTCTTGCCCTTCTGCTGATACACTTTTCTTTTCAATCCCATTTTGATCATATACTGTTAAACCTATATATTTTTCTTTATCAAAAAGGTAATGTATTTCATTACTAATAAAAGCGACATGTAATTTTTTTTCATTGTGACGAAGCTCCACTGTCGACATTACATCATTTGAAATTCCTTGAAAAATCATACTGTCACCATAAACAGCATTGACTGGAACAGTAATTAAATTTTCATTCCCTTTTTCATCCTCAATTTCTACTAACACTTCCTGTTTTCCACTCTCTAATTTAGACCATATAATCTTACCTGTTACTTTTACATTCTCACCTAAATTTTGAACAAGTTTACCCGCTTGCTCTTCATCAAAATTGGTACCAACTACAAGGTTTTTTACCTCATTAGCAGGTTCACCATACGGAACTTTATACGGTTCAACTTGCTTCTCGCGAATATCATTACTATCTGTAGCTTTCCATATTTCTTTTTCTAATTTAGGTAAATTTAATTTTTCTATTTTTTCTCTAGTCTCATCACTTGGAGTTAATCCCCATTCTTTAAAGAAAGGAACTAAATTTTGTCCTGCCACTTTTGATGTCATATAAACAAACATTTGCTTTTTCTCTTCATCAGAAGTAGGCAATTCCTCCTTAGGTAACATACGATAAGCTTGATGCAGTCTCGGATAAAAATGTTCTCCGTAAACAACATTTAATTGCCAAAACATTGTAAGAGGATCAAATTCATCAATTATTCTTTCTTCTATAGGTTTCTCTAAGTACTCAAATGACTTTTTATAGTGCCCATCCATTTCTAATTCATTTCCTAATGCTTTTTGCACCATTAAAGAATAAATATTGACTGTTACTTCTCCAATAGCATCCCAATCCCAAGGACTTTGCTGATGTAGATGTCCAACTTCATGCCATGGTCCCCAGCCATCCTTTTCAAGCACTTCTATATCTAAAACTCTATTCATTGCGCTTGGAATATATCCTGTATGATAATTTGTTGCAAACATAAAATCATCTTCAGCAGGCTTCCGTTTTTCAACAAACTGAACATAATGAATTGGAGATTTCGCGAGTCCAATTCCACCCTCTGATAAACCAGCTACTGCATTTTCTATTCGAATAATCTTATCATGCAATTTCATTAACTCTATCGGGCTTGTGTTTTTCATAAACTTTTGTATAGAGCTCGGACTAGCAGTAACTAAACTCCGCTCACCTTTTAATTCAACCGCATAAGGATCTTTATATTTCTTTAACATTTCATCCCAATCTTTTTTCGTATGCTTACCTAAAATAAACAAAGGAAAATGGCTACCACCCTTCGTAACTGAAGCAGTTACCTCACCTTCGTTATTCATATTGTAAAAATATAAAATACCACCTCTTGGCGATGAAATAACGTTTTTTCCAGGTTTTAAATCAAATTTTTCAGGTGCCTCTTCATCATAAGATCTCGTTCCTATGAAAGCTTGAATAGACTGTGTTCCTTTTATTTCAACTGTAATTTTTTCATTTGCCGCTGCATAAATTCCAGTCGGTTCATTAACAGAAAGATCAAAAGTTACTTTTAATCGTTCTGTTTCCTTGTCTATATCCCCTTTTCCAGGTACCTGGAACGTCCTTTGCTCAAATTTGTTCTCTTCCAAATTCCCACCTTTAACCTCTTCTAAAGGTGCTGCATATCCTTTCGATGCTTCGAAAGCTACTGGCGATAATAATGTAGATATACATATTCCAGCTACTAATACCCTACTCGTCTTTTTCTTCGACATAATCTGTGTCCCCTATTCCTTTATTTAGAGAAACTATCCTATATATTCACTTAATAAGACATCCTATTATTTTTATAAAAACATTTAACGAATAGACTAACACCTCGCACACCTGTATCAATTACTACCGCATTCCTCTCAATGTATTCGCTTTCTTACATTATAAAATTTTTATGTACTGTATCCCCCTCACTTCTCTCTACATAAAAAGAGAATAGTAAAAGATATATTTCAGTATTGTCATCTATACATCTAAAATTGTGAATAATAATAGAATCTTACATTTTCTTCATATATGACCATCAATAGGTAGTTTTTCCAACTGAATTTTACACGCTTTCTACTTTGTTTGATAGCCTTTCCAATCAGAATAATGTTACGATTTTGTGAATACAATCTATTAATTGTAACGTTTGAATTTTAGTATATTTATATTATTTCTAAATAGAGTTCAAACTGTATAAACAGTAATTTTATCCCGCATTTAATTTTTTCAATATAATTTTATCAGCCATATAAAAAAGCACTGGCACAAGCCAATGCTTTTTCATTATCTCTTTTGATTCGGTTTATGTGGTTCATTTGGAGTATGTGGTTTATTATTATCATGACCATTTGTTGTTTTCCAACTTACCGATAACTCCGGACTTGTTTTTTCTTCACTACGCTCAAGTAATACAACTGCATTTTGAATAGTCGGTGTCCCTTTATGTGCAATCCCTTGTAACTTTGTTAAATTCCCTAATACTTTAAAGCTAAACCCACCAGCTGGTGTTTGTTTCGGAATTAAGATGCGGAACTTTTCTCCTACATTAAATTCCGTTTTTGCTTCGCCCTTTTCATTTACAAATTTCGCGCCTTCTGGTGCACCTGTTGCTTGCACTTTATATGTTCCGCTTTTCGCATTTGTTTCTACTGTATATAAACCTGTTTCAAAGAAATCATTTTTCAACACTGCTTGTTGCTCTTCTGACGGCACGACACTCATCGTAATTTCTTGTAATTCTTCACTAGCGCTTGCCTTTGCAACGATATCTTTCGTTACCTTTTCTACATTTTTATTTCGAAAATCTAAATCATTAATATCAATTTGTTTTAACGCATTCCATACTGCAAGCTGCGTTGCATAATGCGCTTCTCTCCAATCAGAAACACCTAATTCTTGTGGGCTCTTTTGTGGATATCCATTTAATAGTACACGATACACATTAATATCCACTTTCCCCATTTCCGGTAAATCTTGACCGCTTGGAGATTTCAAATCTACATTTAAGCAAAAGGCAATTTTACCATCTGCTGTTTTAATAAGCTCTGTTCGAATTGGTTTCTTCTTTGACTTACTATAACTCCAATCCATTTCATACTTTGTATGATCCATAACTTCCGCGAATGCTTGTTGAAGTGGAAATAATAAGTTCGCAAATACAAATAAAACACTCAAAAAAGCGGCCATTAGCTTGAAAGATCTTTTTATATTCATGTTTACAACCCCTTATGAAATAACAAATTTTCTTCTGTTTATTATTTAGTTAGAAACTTTTTTTATGCATAAACAAAACAAAAAAGAGTGCAAACTGTTTGCACTCTTTCTCTCCACTATAAGTTTAGAAATCAAAGTTATCAGGATCTGGACCAACACGATGATTTTCATTTAACGCATCGATTTTCTCCATATCTTCTTTCGTTAATTCAAAGTTAAACACATCAGCGTTTGCAATGATACGGTGTTCTTTCGTTGATTTCGGAATTGTGATTACTCCATTTTGAAGATCCCAACGTAAAATAACTTGAGCTGTCGTTTTACCGTGTTTCTCAGCAATTGCTTGTAATGTTTCGTTATCTAACAATTGACCTTGCATTAATGGTGACCATGCTTCCATTTGAATACCTTGTTCTTTACAGAAAGCTTGTAATTCTTTTTGTGTCAAACGAGGGTGGTATTCTACTTGGTTAATCATTGGCTTGATTTCCGCATCTTTCATTACATCTTGTAAGTGATGAACTTGGAAGTTACTTACGCCAATTGCACGTACGCGTTCTTCTTTATAAAGTGTTTCTAATGCTCTCCACGTATCTTTGTATTTCCCTTCTACAGGCCAATGAACAAGATATAAGTCTAAATAATCTAGCTCTAATTTTTTTAAGCTCTCTTCATATGCAGCAAGTGTCGTTTCATATCCTTGATCTGCATTCCACACTTTTGAAGTAATAAATAAATCTTCTCGAGAAATCCCTGCTTCTTTTATACCAGCACGAATTCCTTCTCCTACAGCTTTCTCGTTTCCATAAATCGCAGCTGTATCGATACTGCGGTATCCTGCTTTAATCGCCGATTTTACAGCTTCTACAAGTTCTGGTCCATCTTCTACTTTAAATACACCTAAACCGAACCAAGGCATTTCTACACCGTTATGCAATGTTGTTGTACTTTGTAAATTTTTCATTATATTTTCTCTCCCTTATTTCACTTGATCTCTTTTTTCTAATGTCATACTCCACGCTGTTAAAATTACAGCACCTACTACCATAATGCCTCCTACCCAGGCCGTATGAATTAACCCTAACGAGTTCGTTACAATACCGCCCAAGTAAGCACCAAGAGCAATTCCTGCGTTAAATGCTGCAATGTTAATCGCTGATGCCACATCAACAGCACTTGGAACAAATCTCTCAGCCAAGATAACGACATACACTTGTAGCCCTGGAACATTCATAAACGCAAATAGTCCCATAAAAATAATTGTGATGAGTCCAGCGACTTTAAATGGCGCTGTAAATGTTAAAACAAATAATACAATTGCTTGAATAAAGAACATGTAAAATAATGCTCGAATCGGATTATGATTTGATAATTTCCCGCCAACCATATTCCCAATCGCAATTGCAATTCCGTACACTAACAAAATAATTGTAACGGTACTTGATTTAAATCCTGTTACTTCTTGTAATAGCGGAGATAAATACGTAAATGTTACGAATGTCCCCCCGTACCCTAATGCAGTAATAGTAAATACAAGTAATAGTCTTCCATTCGTAATCAGTTTGAATTGATCACGAAATGATACGGATGTACCTTTTTTCAAGTTAGACGGAATCAGCATACTGTTAGCGATTAAGGCAACGATTCCAATTGCCACAATTACCATAAACGATGCTCTCCAACCAAATTGTTGACCGATAAATGTTCCAATCGGTACACCTGTAATGGTCGCAACAGTTAAACCAGTAAACATAAATGCAATTGCACTTGCACGTTTATTCTCTGGTACAAGCGCAGCCGCAATTGTGGATCCTATCGACATAAAAACACCATGCGCAAACGCAGATACAACCCTCGCGATAAGTAACACAGTAAAACTTGTTGCCACTGCCGCAATTCCATTACCAATAATGAAAATAATCATAATCCACATTAATAACGTCTTTCGCGACATACTAGCTATTAACGACGTTAATACTGGGGCACCAAACGCTACTCCTAATGCATATAAAGAAACGGTTAAACCCGCTGTTGTAACAGAAACATGTAAATCCTCTGAAATAGATGGTAATAAACCGACACTAATAAATTCGGTTGTACCAATTCCAAACGCACTAATTGCTAGTGCTAATAAAGCAAACATACTTCTTCGATTCGTCTGTACCGCTGAAGAAGATACTGTATATGAATTCAATTGAACTCCTCCTTAATGCGAGAAATCCAATCATAATAGTGTGATAAAAAGGCCTTTTTATCTTCTACAAACATAACTTTACTGCTGATATATGCTATTATGAATGGCTTCACTCTTTTTTTGAAGAACGCACTTTAAAGTACGATAGGTACCAAAAAGTAACATAGGCACTTTTTAGTACCGTACTACTCATTTCCCTCTTACATATGCTATTATGGAACATATTCAACATGATAAAAAGTACGTACTTTAAAGTGCTATAGGTACTTTTTAGTAACATTTAAATTATTTAGCTTCTTTTGTTGGAGAACTGCAATCTATATTCATCAAAGGAGATTTTTTATATGAAGAAATATAATATTCCCGTTGAAGCGACTTTAGAGGTTATCGGCGGAAAATGGAAAGTCGTTATTCTTTGCCACTTAACGAAAGGTACAAAGAGAACGAGTGAATTAAAACGTCTCATGCCTGGTATTACACAAAAGATGTTAACACAGCAATTACGCGAATTAGAAGAAGACGGAGTTATTCAAAGAAAGGTATACAATCAAGTACCACCGAAAGTAGAATATTCTCTTACAGACTACGGTTGGTCTTTAGAATCCATTCTCGATTCTCTTTGTACTTGGGGCGAATGCCACCTTGAAAAAAGCGGTAACACATCGATGCTAATTACAGAAGGTGAACAATAAAAAAAGGAAAAAATGAACATAAATTTGTCCATTTTTTCCTTTTTTTATTTATATATACGTACATTTCCTACCTTATCAAAATAATTTATGCGCTTTCACGCCTTGTCAGTACTACGTTATACGCTTAATATCAAATAATTAGGAATCATTTTTATGTTAACATAGGTGTATATAGTATATAATATAGGATATATATTATATACACTTTCCGATAAAGGAACTTTCCATTATGCGGACAAGCCATGTATCGGACAGTTCATAAATAATAGGTAGGACATTATGGTTTTGGATTTATGATTTCAGCTGACTTGCTGGCATAAATTTAAAGGCATTTTATTGTGCTTTGTGAAACTTTGTATAAAGTTTCGCAAACGTTTACTATCTTACCTATCAAAAATAAGAGTATTGCTATCGTAAAGGAGAATTGGAGATGCCAGAAACTATGACTCAAACAAAGCCAGAACAAGAAACTGTACAAATTTCTGCTAGCCAAGGACAACTTGATGTACTTGATCAGTTGTTAAAACCTGAGGTACAAGAATCATTAACAACACTAGTAGAACAGCTTCCAAAATTAACTGAGCTTGTTAATATTTTAACTAAGTCTTATGACTTCGCTCAAACTGTTGCTACTGATGAAGTATTAAAAAGCGACACTGTTAGTGCAATCACAGAGCTTGTAGAACCTGTAAAAGATACAGTGAAAGGCATGGCTGCAACTGCTATCGAAGCGAAAGATCGTGCTGACGAAAGCAACGAAGTTATCGGCCTGTTCGGTCTATTAAAATTACTAAAAGACCCACAAGCACAAAAAATGTTCCGCTTTGTGAACGCATACCTTCAAATTAGTGCAGAACGTAACAATAAATAATTTAACTTATAACAACAATTAGTAAAGACGGGGGATATCATACTATGTCAAAACAAATTGTCATCTTAGGCGCTGGTTATGGCGGTCTTCTTGCCGCTTTAAACGTACGTAAATATTACAGCAAATCAGAAGCACAAGTTACAGTGATTAACCAATACTCAACACACCAAATCATCACTGAACTACACCGCCTTGCAGCTGGTAACGTTGCTGAGCAAGCAATTGCAATGCCACTTACAAAGCTTTTCAAAGGTAAAGACATCGATCTTAAAATCGCAACAGTTGAGTCATTCTCAGTTGATAGCAAAGAAATTAAACTAGCTGGTGGCACTACTTTATCTTACGATGCACTTGTAGTTGCTTTAGGAAGTAAAACTGCTTACTTCGGTATTCCAGGACTAGAAGAAAACAGCATGGTATTAAAATCTGCTGCTGATGCAAACAAAATCTACAAACACGTTGAAGACCGTATTCGTGAATACGCAAAAACGAAAAACGAAGCTGATGCTACAATCGTAATCGGTGGTGGCGGATTAACTGGCGTTGAGCTAGTTGGTGAGCTTGCTGACATTATGCCTAAACTTGCAAAAAGCCACGGCGTAAATCCAAAAGAAGTTAAACTTCTTCTTGTTGAAGCAGGTCCAAAAATCCTTCCAGTATTACCAGACCACTTAATCGAACGTGCAACTACTAGCCTAGAAGCACGCGGCGTTACATTCTTAACAGGTCTTCCTGTAACAAACGTTGCTGGCAATGAAATCGACTTAAAAGACGGTCAAAAACTTGTTGCTAACACATTCGTTTGGACAGGCGGCGTACAAGGTAACCCATTAATCGGTGAATCAGGTCTTGAAGTAAACCGTGGACGTGCAACAGTTGATGCATACCTACAATCTACTTCTCACAAAGACGTATTCGTTGCTGGAGACAGCGCTGTTGTCTTCGCTCCAGACGGACGTCCATACCCACCAACTGCACAAATCGCTTGGCAAATGGGTGAGTTAATTGGATACAACTTATACGCAGCACTAGAAGGCAAAGCATTCGAAGAGTTCGCACCTGTAAACTCTGGAACACTTGCTAGTCTAGGACGTAAAGATGCTGTTGCTACAATTGGAGCAAGCAATACTCCACTTAAAGGCTTACCAGCATCATTAATGAAAGAAGCAAGTAACGTTCGTTACTTATCACACATTAAAGGTCTATTCAGCTTAGCTTACTAATCTGAATATAAGCCCGAATCATGCCCTGCATGGTTCGGGCTATTTTTATCCGTAACATTCTCTACTTACTTATATTCGGCAAAGAATTACTATAACCCTTTTCAATTATCTAAATATACTGACTTTTTTGTGTCGAAATTGTGTATATGAAAAGAGTGAAAGCATCTTTCTTACTTCCACTCTTCCACAAAAATTATTATCCCAATTTCACTAAGCTGTAGTTCTTCTTCCCTTTACGAATAATAATAAATCGTCCATCAAATGAATTTTCTACAGTAACATCTGTACCCACATCCATTACTTTTTCACCATTCATCGAAATAGCTCCATTATTAATATCTTCACGTGCTTGTCGTCTAGATGGTTCAATCCCTAAATCAACTAGCCATTCTACGATGTTTTTCGTCTCCTTTGAAGACTGGAATGTTGGCATCTCTTTAAAGCCTTGTTCAATTTCATCAGCTGTTAACGATTTAATATCTCCGCTAAATAACGCTGCTGTAATCTTCTCAGCTTGCAGTAGTGCCTCTGCTCCATGAACGAATTTCGTCATTTCTTCCGCTAATACTTTTTGCGCTTCACGTTTATGAGGCTCTGTTTCTACCTTCACTGCCAATTCATCAATGCGCTCTTTCGTTAAGAACGTAAAGTATTTCAAGTATTTCACTACATCACGGTCATCTGTATTCACCCAGAACTGGTAAAATTCAAATGGTGTTGTTTTTTCAGGATCAAGCCAAACCGCACCACCTGCAGATTTACCAAACTTCGTACCATCTGATTTCAATAATAATGGAATCGTTAATCCGAATACCTTCGCTTCGTGCCCTTCTAACTTACGAATTAAATCTAAACCACTCGTAATATTTCCCCATTGGTCACTACCACCAATTTGCAGTTGAACATCTTCTTTCGTGTATAAATGATGGAAGTCCATCGCTTGCAAAATTTGGTACGTAAATTCTGTGAAAGAAATACCTGTATCTAAACGACTGGCTACAATGTCCTTCGCTAACATGCTATTAATGCTAAAGTTCTTCCCGTAATCACGTAAAAACTCAATAATGTTTATTTCATGTGTCCAGTCGTAGTTATTTACCATCTTCACTTCGCTATTTCCGCCAAAATCAAATAGCTTTTTCATTTGCGCTGTTAACGCATCCACATTATGCTGAACTACTTCTAACGTTTGAAGTTGACGTTCTGATTGACGTCCGCTCGGATCACCAATTGTTCCTGTTGCCCCACCAATTAAAATAACTGGATGATGGCCAGCTAACTGGAATCTCTTCATCATCATAAACGGAATCAAATGTCCAACATGCATACTATCACCAGTCGGATCAACTCCGCAGTATAGTGAAATCTTTTTCTCTTCTACTAGCTTACGTAAACCTTCTTCGTCCGTCTGTTGATTAATGGCACCGCGCCATTCTAATTCATCAATAATATTCATCTTTTTCATCCCTTCTACTTTTTTGAAAACAAAAAGTCCCTATGTCTATGACATAGGGACGATTATTCACCGTGTTACCACCCAGTTTGTATAAATAGCATAGCTACTCATACCACTCTTAGCAATAATATCGATTGCCAATCCGCTTAGCATTACCTAAGATACTCCAGAGTGTAATTCGCAAGTTTGTTTGTGCTAGGTTCCAGCAACCCCTAGCTCTCTCGTTAACAGTGACAAACTGCTACTGGGCTCTTTCAACGTATATTATTTGTTAAATTATTAGCCATTATATTGAATTAAAAACAAATTGTCAACAATACCCAAATGTTATTTTAAAATAATTCACATTTTCATACGGATTTCGTTACTCTTTATCTTCTCCAATAATCCTTACTTCTCGCTCTAACTTCACGCCAAATTTCTCTTCAACGGTCTTTTGTACAAAATGGATTAAATCAATGTAATCTTGTGCTGTTCCGTTATCAACATTCACCATAAATCCAGCGTGTTTTAAAGAAACTTCCACTCCGCCAATTCGCTTACCTTGTAGACCTGATTCTTGAATCAATTTACCAGCAAAGTTATTTGGTGGGCGCTTAAATACACTACCACATGAAGGGTATTCTAAAGGCTGTTTTGATTCACGTTTAAACGTTAAATCATCCATTTTTTCTTTAATTTCTTCACGCACACCTTCTTGAAGCTCAAATCTCGCTTCAAGAATAATGTAATGGTTGTTTGCAAATACACTCTTACGATATCCAAATTCAAATGCTTCTTTCGTTAAAGTACGTAGCTCTCCATCACCTGTCATTACGACAGCTTCTGTTAATACAAACGATACTTCACCGCCGTAAGCACCAGCATTCATATATAATGCTCCGCCAACTGAACCTGGAATACCACAAGCAAACTCAAGACCCGTTAAATTATGATCTAATGCAATACGTGATACATCAATAATTGCTGCACCACACTGTGCTACAATCGTCGTTCCTGTTACAGTCACACCTGTAATGTGAATTAAACTTACTATAATCCCGCGAATTCCACCGTCTTTAATAATGACATTCGATCCATTTCCTAAAAACGTAACTGGAATATTATATTCGTTAGCATATTTGATAACTTCTTGAATTTCATCATAATTCGTCGGCGCAACGAACACATCTGCTTTTCCACCAACTTTAATATGTGTATGATTCTTTAACATTTCATCTTGTTTCACATGACCTTCAGGCAATACCGTACTTAAATATTCATAAACCTCTTGCATATTCATTTTACGATTCCTCTATTTCTATATTCTTTTTATCCCGTTATACGGGCCCATAATATCCCCACATACATGAACGAACCTAAAGTGGTGGATACAGTGTACCCAAAATCAATTCGAGACACCTATAAACCTCTTAATTTATAAGAGGTGCCACTCATATTAAAATATATATTGCATAATAAAGCAACCCAAATGGGCTACTAAACTTGACATGTCATCAGAAAGACAACAATTTGTAAAATATATTACTTTTTCAAAACACTATCCTTCAGTATCTTACTATACCATACGAAAATAAAGTGGTATTTTTTTGTAACCTTTACTTTATTTTCATCAATAAAAAAGATGCTTTTACATAGGTAAAAGCATCTTTTTTATTACTTATTATAATTTACTTTTCGTTCTCTTCTTTTTCCTTATCAAACCATAATAGCTCATCGTCATCAACTTCACCATTATAATTGATTAGAATCTCTTCTCCCGCTTTTATATCTTTGTAAGCAAAGAAGTTAAACGTATGATTCTCGAAGACAATATCATACGTTGCATTCGGATTATATGCATGATTAAATAACATGCCGTATCCTAAAAGGAATGCCGTATGATTTACCCCATACTCAAATGCGTAGTCAGCAAGTAACGTTTTCTCAATGTGTTCATGCTGTTCATTCGGATAAGAGATAACTGGTGCTGAGTGAATCAACTCACCCTTTTTAATATCACGAGTTGCAAATACCCCTCTATTAAATTCTCCATCACTAAGTTCAGAAGTCTTAACTTCGATCATATGCGTCACCTATATAATTCTTTCTTTGAAGTATTTTATTCCGCTATTTGCGGGGTTCAACTAATAATCAGTAGCGTATAGCCCCACTAATTAAAGTCTCAGTTTATCTCCTTAAGCTTGGCAGAAAACGCGCAGAAAAGCAATTAAATTACTATTAAGTATTCGTTTAAATGAAAAAAGAGCACACATGGTGTGCCCTTTTCAAGAGATATTACTTTTCTAAAATATCTTCTAGTAACTTCACTTGCTCGCTAACAGTATGTAACGTCTTCACCGATATATCATTTCGATGTTTTTCTTCTTCCACACTTGCTAACACTTCTTCCGTAGCCGCAGAAGTTTGCTGAATTACATTAGAAGCATGTGTAACATCCTTTACGATATTCGTCGTTTTAACCTGCAAGTTTTCTTGATGACCAACAATCTCTCTCATTACATCATTAATTGCATCAATAAACTTCCCTAAATCCGTTACATTTGTTAAAACACTTGCTAGCATTTCATTACATTCTTCTTGTACTTTTTCTGATTTCTCTACCTGCACTTCCACTTTACTTGCTTGATTACTAAACTCCTTCAAAATACCTTGAATTCTCCCCGCAGAACGATTCGATTCTTCGGCAAGCTTTAATACTTCATTCGCTACAATAGCAAATCCTTTTCCATGCTCTCCTGCTCTTGCAGCTTCTATATTTGCATTTAAAGCTAGCAAACTCGTCTGACTTGAAATATTCGTTATTACATCTACAATTTCGTTAATTTGCTTCGACTGCATCATTAAATCTCTAAATATAATTCCTGATTGTGAAACAACATCATTTAAACTTCTCATATTCGCTTCAAAATTTCGTAAAGTATGTACACTACCCTTTGAAATCTCTAAACTTTCATCAACACGAATCGATGCACCTCTTACTTGAGAAATGATTTGTTCAATATTTCCTTCCATATCATTCAATACTTCTACTGAACGATGCATCATCTCTGATTGTGATTGAGTACCAACTGCCACCTCTTCAAAAGCAAAATTAATTTCACTCATCGACTCCATCGATGTATTCATATTTTGTCTTAAATGATTGAAATTACTATCTAGTTTCACAACAGTTTCCTCAATAAGTCTTTGAGTCTCTTCTAGCTCCTGAGCTTTCCTCATCACTTCTTGCTTCTCATCACTTAAACGAGCTAGCAGATTAGAGCCAATCTTCGTTACGCCCCACATAGCGATCGTTACGATTGCTAACAAGCTTGCGAAGTTTGCAGCTTCAGATGCCGCTGTATAAGCAAAAAATTGCTCCGGCCAATAACTACAAAGAATAAATGTGATAACAGCCGCCACTCCGCCAAGAATGATAACGAGACGTTCACTTAAATAAATAAGTGAAACTGCTAGTGTAAAGTAGATCATTTGAAACACAGCCGGACTTTCGTTAAAAGCTTGTACCATAATGAAAGACATAATAAGCAACATAAATGTCATGATATATTTATACATCGCTTCCATGCTTTCTATAAAAGTAAGAAGCGTTCCAAATACAACAACTGAAATGCCACAAACCCAAAACGCTATTGCTCTCTCTGTAAAAATATATCCGTAATACCCAATCGCGATTATTCCAAGAAAGAAACTACAAATCGTAATGAACAGCAATAAATGATTTTTCTGTGATTCTTTCTCAAGGTTAGAAAAACAAGTTCTCTTTAACCACTCCATATATGAAGCCCCACCTTCTACTTATACATATCGATTACTTCAGCTTAAATACCGCACTTACTGGGTTATGATCGCTATTTTCAAACTTTAAATCTTTCCCTTGTACATTTACAATTTCCACATTCGGTGAAACGATAAAACCATCAATAATCGTGACGAAGTTTTCACCCTCCACATATTTCTTCACATCATCTCTCACCGTCATAACAGACGGATCTACAGCCCACTTAAAGCCACCATCAGTAAAGTCCTTTGGTAACTCTACTAACCACTCTGGGCGCTCTTTCACAAACTTCGGATCACTTAACTGAGCGTTCGAAAGTAATTGATTCCAATCTCCGCCCATTATTACGTAATCACCATTTTCATAATGCTTGTTCATATATTCTTTTAAAAACTCTACTTGCTGTTTTCTAATTTTCCCGCCTTCATCATACGCAGACAAATGTAAATTTACGAGTCTCACAAACTTCCCATTATTAACAGGTATTTTATGCTCAACAATCGCTCGATCTAAATCAAACAAACGCTTTGGCCAAGGCTCCATTCCAGGAAGTTGGAACCTCTGCGCTGTTTGGACTGTATATTTAGAAAACGTACTTAGTCCAGCCTCCGCATATCCCATTGGACTTGTAATTGGTACAGGGACCCATTTTGTATCATAGTTCTTTCCGAACGACGAAGCATAATCAGGTAATCCTTTTTTCAAAAATTCATGTCCATTTACATCAAAAGATCGCAGTGATTTTATATCAACCTCTTGTAATAACGTAAAATCACTATTCTCATTTTGTAAAAACGAAAGCATATTCTTTAAATTCGTTTCCGTTTGCTCTTTACTACTTGAACCAGATCTCTTTCCACCATCCATAAAGAAGTCTTGATCCTTATCTAATCCAGCATAGCCAATATTAAATGTTGTAACTTTAAATTCATTTCCAAGCGCTAACACGCGTTCCTTATTATTCTCCACCTTCAAACTTATAACATTAGCCGGCTGTTCTTTTGTAAGTGTCATATACGCTAAAAAACCACCTACAACTCCCAATCCTACTAAAATACATATAAGTACTATTTTTAATAATTTTTTCAAACGAACGACTCCTTTTCTAAAACTACCAATTTTACTTTTCTTTATTTTCAGTTAACTAAAAACAAATGACAGACATAAGAAACATTTTATCACATCAAAAACCTTATATCACTATATTTAGTTTATAAACAGAAGTTCCCTATCTTAAAGCATCACATACATACAAAACAGCTCCACTTCTTCACTGGAAATTCTACGCAATTTTTAGTACACTATATGTAATAATTATAGGCGATGGAGTTCGCCATAACTGCTGCTTAGCTAATGACTCCTACCAGTATAACTACTGGTAGGAGTCTATTTTTTTGAGCAAGCTATTTAAAGAGGTGAAGAAATTGATTTATATTATCGTTGGCATAGCCGGTATATTAGGAGCCCTCTCTCGTTATTATTTAGGTCTTACTATTCATACTTCATGGCATCATTCATTTCCATTAGCTACGTTACTTATTAACTTAGCCGGCTGCTTCTTATTAGCGTGGCTAACTACGTATATCGCTCGAAGAAATATCTTGCCTTCAGAAATTATCACAGGCGTTGGAACTGGATTCATCGGTTCCTTTACGACGTTTTCGACATTTAGTGTAGAAACTGTGCAATTAATCAATCATTCTGAATGGAATACGGCTTTCTTATATGTATCATGCAGCATACTTGGTGGACTCATTATGTCTGGTCTTGGCTATACATTAGGTGATTTCTTACTTAAGAAACATCTTACGAAAGGTGATCACTTATGATGGAAGCTTTATTAGTGGCAACTGGAGGTTTCTTCGGTGCTATTACACGATTTGCAATTAGCAATTGGTTTAAAAAAAGAAATAAAACTTCCTTTCCAATTGCTACATTTCTCATTAATATAACAGGGGCGTTTTTACTCGGATATATAATTGGCAATGGCGTCACTACAGGTTGGCAATTATTATTAGGTACTGGATTTATGGGTGCCTTCACGACATTTTCAACATTTAAACTAGAGTCCATTCAGCTCTTCAATCGTAAAAACTTTTGCATACTATTTCTATATTTAAGTGCTACTTATATAATCGGTATCCTTTTTGCATTCCTTGGAATGAAGCTAGGCGGAATATAAAAAAAGAAAGCGACTCTTATCAGTCGCTTTCTTTCATAAGAAGTATGTCCCGCCATATGGAATGGAGAATAAACCCGCTGGATGCACATCGTAATGTACAATTTGCATCGGAGGCTGTGAGTACGACATATACTGCCCTTGCATCATTTGTGCAAAATATGCTTGCTGCTGCATTTGAATCGCTTGATTCACAGCATGAATTGTCCCCTGTGCTCCTGCCAGTGTAATAGCTGCTCCCACTTGTCTACCACTATAAAAATAATGATTCATCATGATTCAGCTCACTTATTATTTTTCTTCCATATAGTATGTTTCTATTTCATGGTGAGTGTTTTGTCCCGATTAATGAATCCCTCACTACTTAAACTTCATTTTATCTATTACTTTTTTTCAGCTTTGAAGTAATAAATCCAAATAGTAATACACCAATACCACTCAAGAACAATACATAACTTATCGGTACTAAGAAAAAGAAAGGTTCTTCAAGGAATCCATTCGCTCCCACTTTACTGTTTGAAGCATGTATAGCTAAAGAAATGATCGCTAAAATCATGAAAGAAATAGCTACTACGTATTTATTTATCATTTCACATTCTCCTCTATTCATATAATTACCCTTAGATTATTAACATCATATTACCTAAAACAAAATCATTCGTCAATAATTTTTTATTGTTTTACAATAAAAAATTATTGATTATTATAAATAGAAAAAGGTTTATGAAGCACCTTAAATCGCCTCACAAACCTTTTCAAACATAAATATTTACACTTCAAACCTCTTGCTTACTACAACATAAATCGCACACAATAGCACGAATATCCCAGCATAAATTAACAAAATTTCTACACTAAACATATCAGCCAATGGACCAAATATTATCATTCCTAAAGGAAACGCGCATGAATTAGCGATTTGTACAAGACTAAACATTCGTCCGTGCATAGAAGGTTCTACTTTTTCCTGCAATAACACGGTAACCGGTGTATTGAAGCACGGCATTGTTATACCAATTAAAAAGTTAAATACTAAATACACAATAAATACCGGAGCAATCCCTAGTCCAATCATAAGCAGTCCATACAACGCACAAGCTAGCGCTGTTGTATGCATACGATTACGGAAACCACCCCATGCCGCAATCAATACGCCACCAGCTGCCGCCCCCGCACTAAAAGTCATCTCACTAGCAGTAAGTCTCCACATTTCTGCACCGAAAGAACGAGTTACCATTAAAGGTGTTAAAAAGGCGGCTGGACTTATTAAAATCATGACAATGATTAATAAAAAGAGTAGCCTCTTAATAAATACATTTTCTTTTAAGTAAGCAAAGCCTTCTTTTATACCTTGTAAATTAGATTTTTGCTTACTCTCTGTATTCACATGTCTCTCCACTTGAATGATAAACATAATACTAATTCCAATCATAGCCGTAATAACATCAATAAAAAATGTCGTTTCAATGCTAGCAATAGAAAGAATTGCAGCACTTGCTGCTGGAGAAAGAAACATAATTAAAGATGTAATACCGCTATTTATCCCATTTACTTTCATAAGATAATCTTTCGGAACGATTTGTGGGATTAACGCATTCACAGCTGGCGTTTGTACCCCTGTCCCAGCTGAACGAATGAGTAGTACTATAAAAAGTAACCAAATACTTTTATATCCTGTTAAAAATAAAACTGCTAAAACTAACGTAGCAATTGCTATACTCCCGTCCGATAACATAATCATCTTTTTACGGTCGTAACGATCAATCCAAACACCTGCAAATAAAGATATTGCAATTTGTGGTAGGAATCCGCAAACAGTTGAAATGGTCAACATTAACCCTGACGATGTTGTTAAGGTGATATACCATATAATCGCGTATTGCACGAGAGAGGAACCGAACAAAGAGATCGTTTGAGCGGTCAAAAATAAAATAATTTTCTTTTTCCAATCATTTCTACTCATATGTTTCACACCCCCTTAACTAATCCTGTCTCTATATTAAAAATACTATCTGCCCAATCAAGATAAAAACTTGCTTCGTGAGATACGAGTATAATGCTACCTTTAAACTGAATGAGTGCCTTTTGCAAAGCTCCCTTCGCTTCTGCATCTAAATGATTTGTCGGCTCATCTAAAATTAAGAAATTACAAGGTGATAATAATAATCCGCATAATTTAACCTTTGATTGTTCACCACCACTCAACGTACGAATTTCTTGTGAAACATGAGTATCCTTCACACCACATGCAGCTAAATGATGACGTATCTCCTTCACGTTTAGTTTAGGAAACTGTTCTGAAATAATTTGCAGCGGCGTTAAAGAATCGTTGCTCCAATTCAGATCTTGCTCATAATATCCAATCTTTATTTGCTCTGAGAAGTGAAATTCTCCGGCAATACTAGAAATAGTTCCAACGATTGTTTTTAATAAAGTAGATTTCCCTACTCCGTTGAACCCTGTAATAACAAGTTTTTGCCCACCCATCACTGAAAAATTCAATTTTGCTAAGAGAGCAAAATCGTAACCAACTTCAAGATTATTTACTTCCAGAACTGTCTGAACCGAAATAGGAAGTTCCTGAAAATGAATAGACGGTTTATGAGTAAAACTTGGTGGCGCAATTTTTTCCATACGTTGCAACTGCTTTCTACGTCCTTGTGCTATTTTTGAATTCACTCCAGCAATATTTCTACGAATATACTCTTCCGTTTTTTCAATTTTCTTTTGCTGTGCATAGTATTGGCGCATATAATCTTTTCGCAAATGCTCCTTTTGTCTTACAAAATCTGAGTATTTGCCGTAATACTTCTTCACCGTTCCAAACTCTATATCACATATGCAAGAAGTCACTTTTTCTAGAAAGTCAAAATCATGTGACACGACAATAAACGCCCCTTCAAAATTCACTAAATAATTAGCAAGCCATTCAACATGCTCTTTATCAAGAAAGTTTGTCGGTTCATCTAGTAATAAAATAGTAGGCTCTTCTAATAAAAGCTTTGCTAAAATTACCTTTGCCCGTTGTCCTCCGCTTAATTCATCAATAACACGATCCATCCCAATCGCATCAATACCTAAACCGGCTGCCACCTTATTTATTACGCTGTCTACTGAATAAAAATCACGAGCCTCAAGCTGTTCTTGTATTTCAGCTGCTTTCAATAGTTGATTCTCATCTCCAGTCATCGTACTTTCTTCATATAACTTATTCATTCTCTTTTCCATTTCAAACAAATCATAAAAGGCTCGCTTTGCATATTGTGAAATGGTATAGCTCCCATCAATTTCTGCATATTGATCAAGATGTCCAATTTGAATATTAGGTTGCCACTTAATGCTCCCCTTATCAGAAATAATTTCCCCCACCAATATTTTCATTAATGTGCTTTTCCCTGCACCATTCTGTCCAACAATCCCCATATGTTCCCCTTTATACAAATCAAAAGAAGCATTTTCGTATAATACTTTATCTATAAAACTATGTGATAAACGTTCAACTTTAAGTAAACTCATTTTTATTCCTCTTTTCCTGAAATTAAAAAAAGCAGAGAGATAGCGTCATTCGACACTAGCCCTCTGCTTCGTGGTTTTTCCCATACTACTCCAATTTACAGTAAAAGCTCATTGGAATAATATACACAAAGGGCCATAGACAAAGCATTGTCTATGGCCCCTTAATCTATTTTATACATCAACTGAAAAACCATAACCAAATAAGCATAGATAAACTATACTTTTTTAGAAAAGTTATTCAGTCGATGAATATAGGGATTTATGCCCCTTGATTAAGCTCCGTACAACGCTTCACCGTATACATTTGTGCGGAGCAAAGTTTTCTAATGAGTTTTACAAATTTTATATAAAGCATGTTCTGCACCTTCCTTAATACTTAAAAGGGATTTTAGCATACAGTTTTACGAAGCGTCAACATTACCTCCAAATCATTCAACTACTTATTTTTAAAATATTCCTTCTGGAACATACACATTCTTATCGCATTATGATAGTTACCATCAACGAAAAACTCGTCTAAAAGCTCGCCTTCCACTATAAATCCAACCTTTTTATACACATGGACTGCTTTCTCATTTTCTTTATCCACAACTAAATAAATCTTATGCATATTTAATACAGAAAAAGCGTAATCCATCGCTAAACGCGTCGCTTCTGCTGCGTAGCCATGCCCTTGATAATTAGGATCAATAATAATTTGGAATTCAGTTCTTCGGTGAATATAATCGATTTCCACTAATTCGACCAATCCAACCATCTCATTATTTTTCTCAACGATAAACCGGCGTTCACTTTGATCATGTATATGTTTATCGTATAAATCCTGCAGCTCCACAAATGCCTCATACGGCTCTTCAAACCAATACGACATAATATGGGCATTATTATTAAGTTCGTGTACAAACTTTAAATCTTCCCGTTCTAAAGGACGTAACTTCAATTCCTGACTCATTGTTATAACCTCCAAGTAAAAGAAACCTCTTCACTTAATTTCTCAATTTTTTTCAATTTCAAACGCCCTATTTACATTGTAAACTTTCAAGCCACTTGAAGGTCAAGACATAAAAAGTTAGTGCAAGCTACGCCTGCACTAACTGACCCTAACGACGAAAAACCTATTAAAGTTGCTAATGCCCCAATTCCACAAATCTTTTTTGCTCTTGAATTCCCCAAAAATTTATTAAACATGAATCACATCACTCCTTTTTAGATTTCCTTATTACAAAAACATGATAAACTAATATAAAAATTTCATGTCGAAATTTACAACTTATTAACGAAAAAATGAAAAATAGCGCAAACTTATGTCTGCACTACTCTTTTCTCAAATCTCTCATATTCGATATGTATAAAGCAATAACTAAAACAAGAATGGATCCCGCATATAACAACGTCTCCATCGGTTCCTCATGAGATACAATAATTAATCGAATTAAAGCCGTAATTCCGATATAAATAAAATAACGTAACGGAAAATGATAATTCGACTTAAAATACTTAATAATCAATGCGATGAACTCGAAGTATAAGAAGTAGACGATAATACTTTCAACCAATTTATACGATGTATACTCCTTTTCCGAAAAGATATACTGCACAAATGTGATTGTCTCATTCACTAAGAAAATCGATAACACAATGGATAATATAATTAAAGCTATATTTAATATCCATTGCAAAACACTAGCTATAAGATGATCGATATTAAACGACTTCATTTTATCTTTAAACTCCCCTTCGTGTAAGTACGCATTTATTATAGCAAAATTATACTAGCAAAAGTGTTAAATCAAATATGATCGTCCTCTTTCACTATCACTTCACCATCCTGATATTTACGCTTAATATAGCCGTTTCCCCAATCTTTACTTTGTATCTTTTAGCTTTTTCACACTGAAACTATATGCGTCAAAATCGTTTCATGACATTATTACCTGCACATACCTACACTTTATATAATAACGGTACAGTACAAACAACGTACTGTACAAATATATGTGGGGGGATTAACTATGAACGAAGCGTTACTATTAATCGACATGCAAAATGATTACTTTGAAGGCGGCAATATGGAATTGCATCAACCTGAAAAAGCCGCACAAAAAGCGAAAGAAGTCTTGAAAGTATTTCGTGAAAAATATAACACAGTTATTCACGTACAACATATTGCGAACAATGAAGGAGCTACTTTCTTCTTACCTGAAACAGTAGGTGTTCAAATTCATGATGATGTACAACCGATTGCTAACGAAAGAGTCATACAAAAACATCATCCTAATAGTTTTTTAAGAACCAATTTATTTGAAACATTAAAAAAAGAAAAAATAGATCAACTAGTCATTTGCGGTATGATGACTCACGTATGTATTGATGCAACAGTACGTGCTGCCAGTGATTTAGGATTTCAATGTGTTGTAATTGAAGATGCTTGTACAACAAAAGATTTAGAATTTCAAGGAAATCTAATCCCCGCAGTACACGCTCATCAGTCATTCATGAGCGCATTAGAGTTTGGTGATATTTATGCAAAAGTCATGTCAGCAAACAGTTTTATAAACAAAAATAAATAAAGAATTCCATTTCCATATAAAAAAAGAAAGGATAAATATCTTATTCTTTCTTTTTTTCAATTGTCTTAATGACAGTATTTATACGATAATCACCATAATGTAAAACATCTGCAAGAGTCTCTTCTAATTGTTGATGTGAAGATGTGTGAAGAATCATGATATAACAGCCATCGCCACTTATACGATACATTTCAGTAATTACGTCCGTTTTTTCAAAAAAGGTTTGAATTTGATTATGATAATGTGGTGCATGCAGAAATAGTGTAACAAACGTCATAATAGCCCCTTCTAACTTAGCCCTATCGATATCTATCGTATATTTTTGAATGACACCTGCCTCTTCTAATTTATTAATTCGTTTCCCAACAGCCTGGCCAGTCAAATGTACTCTCTCTCCAATTTCCTTCCAGTTCATTCTAGCGTTTTCTTGTAGTAACTTTATAATTTTAAAATCTGTTGAATCGAACATGGACATCCCCTTCCTATAAGAATCCCTTCTATAAGATCTTCATTTCCCCTACAATTCATCTCAAAAAATTTTACAATACAATCAATTAACTCTATTAGAAATTACATTATTGTTAACGGCTTTCCTTCTTCCTTACAATATATTTTTTAACAACTTTAAAAAGCCTTACTACAAATAAATTGTAGTAAGGCTCTGACTATTTAAGATAAACATGAAACGACTTCATTATCTCTATACAAATAAAGTTTAGCAAATAATGTTGCCATCCCCTCCAAGGAAAAGAAACCTTATTTCAACTTTCCTATTGATAAGTTAACACGATAATTCCCGTATTTTAATAGTCGTCCTAGAAAGTTATCTAAGTCTTCATTGGACGCAAAATGTGTTTTTAATAAATAACACCCCTCACCACTTATACGGTGTACTTCAGAAATCCCTTCTTCTCCTTGAAAGAAATTCATAAACTCTTGGTGATTAGCTGTTGTTACGAACAAAGTAACAAATGCAGTCACTACTTGTCCTAATTTGATTCGGTTTATTGCAATTGTATACTGTTCAATAATCCCTAAATCCTCTAATCTTCGAATTCGATTTCCTACGGCCTGCCCCGTCATATGTATTTTTTGGCCAAGCTCTTTCCATTGTATTCTTGAGTTTTCTCCTAATAATTTCAGTATCTCAAAATCTGTTTGATCAATGATATAAACCAATCCTTTCACCGTGAAAGTAGAAAGCCCGAAAGTGTTTCGCCAACTTATTCTGCTTATCAATACAATTCACTATACTTAGTTTATCCTCTTACATCACATTATTTATCAGTTATATTTACTTATAACACAGAGGACGCAACAAAAAATACATCTAGATTTAAAGGAGGTTACAAATATGTTATTACAAGAAATTCTATCGTTCAATGAACAATTTGTAGAAAATAAGGAATACGCTCCTCGTGAAGCGACAAAAATGCCTAAAAAACGTATGGTTGTTGTTTCTTGCATGGATGCTCGTTTAATTGAGCTACTTCCAAAAGCTTTAGATATACACGATGGTGATGCAAAAGTCATCAGAAATGCAGGTGGTAAAATTGCTTCTGCTTTCGATAGTGTTATGCAAAGTGTTGTCGCGTCAGTATACGATTTAAATGCAGATGAAATCTTCCTTATTGGACACCATAGATGTGGTGCGAGCCAAACGAATCCAAAAGGAACACTTCAAAAAATATTAGATCGTGGAGTAGCTTCACCAGAAATTTTATCAGCGATTGAATATGCTGGTGTTGACCTTAAAAAATGGTTATTCGGATTCGATGATGTTTGCGATTCAACACAAGCTAATGTTGATTTAGTAAGAAATCACCCACTTATTCCAAAAGATGTTCCTGTACACGGTTTAGTTATTGATCCACATACAGGGAAATTAGATGTAGTGGTAGATGGATATAAAGCATTACATGGTGAAACAAAATAATTAATATTACTTACACGAAGGGAAGTTATTAGATATGAAAAGACAAGTATTAGATATGAATCGACCGGAAGCTACAAAAAAAATTTTAGAAGCAAAAATTGCAAAAGGTTTAACATGGGAAGAAATTGCAAAAGTAAGTGAAAACTCTGAGACTTGGGTTGTAACAGCGTTATTAGGACAAGCTACAATGACACGTCCAGAAGCAGAAAAAATCGGTAAACTATTAGAATTAGATGAAGAAGTAGTTCAAGCATTAACAGTAGTTCCACTTCGCGGCCAAGTAATGGAAATGCCTCCTACTGACCCGATTGCATATCGTTTATATGAAATGATGTTACAATATGCACCAACTATTAGAGAGTTAATCTTAGAAAAAGCGGGCGAAGGTGTAATGAGTGCGATTAACTTCAACCTAGGTGTGGATACACAAGAAGATCCAAAAGGTGGCGATCCTCGTATCGTGATTACACTTAATGGGAAATTCTTACCATTCCGTACATGGTAATTAATTAAAAATCTATCTATATAATTAAAATAATTTTATAGATTTAATAAATCCATCCTTTTTAATCTAACTGTGTAGAAAGGATGGATTTTTACTATGATATTCTTTTTCGGCAAAGGAGAATAATATGAATAAAAAACACTTTGATACGAGTTTTAGTATTCTACAATGGTTTGTGTTTCTATTAGCAAATGCAATTGCATTACCTATCATTATTGGTGGCATATTCCATTTACCAATAGAAGATATCTCAACATTAATGCAGCGGACTTTTTTAGTCGTGGGAGTAAGCTCGTTTCTACAAGCGTGGTTTGGGCATCGCTACCCCATTGCGGACGGGCCAGCCGGTTCATGGGTAAGTATATTTGTCATATTGGGACAAGTTGCTATGCATCAGGGACAAAGCGCAAAAGACGTGTTGCAACTTTTAGAAGGCGGATTAATTATTGCAGGTATATTACTCTTCGTTCTTGGTATAACAGGGCTTGTTCATCGAATCTTACGTTTATTTACACCCTTGGTTACAGGAACCTTTCTTTTAATATTATCTCTTCAGCTTAGTGGTGTGTTACTAAAAGGAATGATGGGATTACAAGGACCTGCAACTCATCCTGACTATACAACAGCTACTATTGCGCTCTTTGTTTTTGCCCTTATTACTTTCTTATCAATTAAAGGGAAAGGATGGATGAAAAGTTACGCTGTGTTACTTGGAATTTCATGTGGTTGGCTTTTGTATGCAGTATTAGGAAAATCATCTCATATGCCTTCACATACAACGCTAGTCAAGTTACCAGCGATATTTGCTTGGGGCACACCTAGATTCGATATTGGAATGACTCTAACTGCAACTTTATTTACCTTTCTTTTAGTTGCAAATACAATTGCTGCTATTTCGGCTGTAAAACAAGTGGCTCCCCTATCTAAAGAAAATGAAAAGCAAACACTGAACCGTGGTGTATGGGTCGGAGGTATATCACATATTATTTCATCATTGTTCTCTACAATTGGAATTGTACCATTACCTGCATCAGCAGGATTTATTCAACTAACAGGTCAAAAAAAGGTGAAGTCGTTTCTTATAGCAAGTCTTATATTAGCAGGTATTTCTTTTATCCCCTCAATTGTAAACTTTATATCCTTGCTACCAGGTCCTATTGCTAATTCTGCACTTTTAGCTACATTTGTCCAAGTAATAGGCATTTCATTTCAATCCATTTTACGTGAAGAATTAAAGCAACGCCGATTAACTATATTAGGAATTTCATTATTAATCAGTTTGGGAATAATGTTTCTTCCAGAAAGTGCATTTAGTGGAGTTCCTTCTTCCTTACAATATGTTTTAAGTAACGGATTACTCGTAGGTACTATGATCGTTATTTTGCTAGAGCAGTTTTGGAAAGAGTAAAATTTGTGACTAAGTAAAAAAGCGCCCTGATTACAGGGCGCTTTTTTATACCTAATGACTAATACTAGCCGTTGGGTATAATGTTGTTCCTCCAATTGAAACTTTTATTTCATTTGTTAATGGAACATTTTGTTCATTAATAATTGTTCTCCACCATTCCCATGCAAGACCAGTACATTCTCTAGCTACGATTTTTATATTTTTTGAATTTGGTGGAAGAGGGATAACTGTAGAGTAATGAGCTGTTTTGTCTCTGCCGCTACCATCCCATGTTTTATGTGTTAGTACTTCTTTCCCATTTTGATCAAATGTGAATTCATCCCAAGATACATCAAATTGAGCAACGTAAGCACCGTAATGATCAAGTTTCATTTTAGCACTTGAATATTCTGTAGTTGTCGTCTCAATATAATCTGTATTGTTATGAACAGCAGCAGTTGCATTATCTTTTAAGAAAGTGCTTGTATATGAAATTGGATATGCTGGATTTTTAAGACTTAATTCAGCATTATCTTTAATGATATTTCGGATTTCATTGAAATCTTTAGTAACAACCTTGTTATGCTCTTTCGCATCTCCGCCTAATACTACAGCAGTAAAGGTACTTTCTTCAAAAATATCTTTATACTGTCCACTCGTTTCGACGCTGTTATTCTTAAGTAAGGCTTTAAAAGCAGCTTGTACATCTTTACTCTTAGATGTTGTTTCTAATTTTACATAAACAGTTCTACCATAAGCTACATTTGAAACCATAACAGGTGGAGCCGAATTACTTATACCTTTACGAGTTAACTCACCAAAAGTAACACTATTATCAAAAAGATCGGATGGATTGTTAGGTAGTTCAGCACTTACGGTATAAAATATTTGCTTATATGCCGCTACCATCACTTTCTTCTCTCCATTTGCAACCGCATTAAAATCGATGTTTAGACTGTTATCGAGATATTTAGCGTTAACGTTAAGGGCACTTGCGATTTGTGATTTACTATAAACCATAGATTCTGTATACTGCATTCTTGCAGGTAACGTATGTGTTTTAGAATACTTTTCATTCCAAGTAGATACTAAATCATCTACTGCTCCAGCCACATTACCATATGTCGGATTTTGGACAGTAATTGTATTTTCTTTTCTCATGCCAGGTAAGTCTATACTAATATTCAAAGGCTTTCTCTTAGCCACTAATAAACTCGGTTGATTGTCTGCAAAAGCTTTATTTGCAAGTTGTACCGCTCCTGGATACGTACGATTCACCACAGAATCAATAATCGAAATATCGACTGGTGAAGTTGTAAGTGATTTTTTCTCGCGTTCCACTACTACAAATTTACCATTTGAATTGATACTTTCTTTCGGAACAAAACTCTCTACCTTATCACCATTTACAGCTAAAACTTCTTGATTATTATATTTAAGATTTGCTATGCCGGTATCAATGCCACTAGCATTTTTGATTACATCAGTTGCATTACCTACTTGTGTTTCTGCGAAGGAAATAGATGAATAATTAATAGTGCATAAACTAACTAATAAACATGTAAGGAATTTTCTTCTTTTAGTGTTTTTCTTAATATTCAGAAAAATCACCCCGTTCTTTTTTTAGTAAGATATGATAATGATTGATAAATGATAGCTAACTAATAAACTTACATAAATGCTTTTAAAAGTTCTTGAATTAACGGGATTACGCCACCTACAAATTTCAAAACTGCCATTGCGATTTCCATATTATTTCCTCCTTTTTCTTGCTACGATAATGTGATTTATCTTTATGCCCTCATTATAGTGACCCCTTACACTTTTATCAATACACTCTGATATGCAATATTACATATAAAAAACCAAGCTGAATTCTTTTAAAAAGTTATACAGAGATATTTTTTCGTTTGGTACATACTTGAATAGGTGAAGCATTCCTTTGCATTTTATGAGTAATTTACAAGTTTATTGTTTGAAGCATCGCAGGACCGGAAGTAATGAAATACCTGTGGGACAGAGCTATCATCGGCAATTGCATAAAAAAAGCTGCTGCCTATAAAATATAGACAGCAGCTTTTTTACATACTCATTTTGTAACTAATAAACAGCGATGGGCCCATAAGGACCTTTAATAATTTCTATTTTTGTTTCAAAAATATCTGTCAAAAGTGTTGGGTCCATAACCTCTTCTACTGTTCCAAAAGCAGCAATTTGTCCATCTTTCATAGCACAAATTTTATCAGAGTATTTAGCTGCAAAATTTATGTCATGCATAACAGTCAAAATTGTTCTTCCGAATTCATTAGCTGCACGTCTCAAATGCTCCATCATTTGAACAGAACGAGCAACATCAAGGTTGTTCAGAGGCTCGTCCAAAAGCACATATTCAGTCTCTTGGCACAATACCATCGCTACATATGCCCTTTGTCTTTGACCACCAGAAAGCTCATCTAAATATCTATTCTCTAAACTAGTTAAATCTAAGAAATCGATATATTTAGAAATGATAACCTCATCTTCTTTAGTTAATCTTCCCTTTGAATAAGGAAAGCGCCCAAATCCAACTAGTTGTCTAATAGTAAGCCTCGTTACAAAATGATTTTCTTGTCGCAATATAGTCAAAATTTTTGCTAAGTCTTTTGATTTGGATTCAGAAACATCCATATTCGCTACTTGAATTTGGCCTTCATCCATATCTAAGAGTCTTCCAATCATCAATAGTGTCGTAGACTTTCCAGCACCATTTGGTCCAATTAAAGAAGTAAAGCCCGCTTTTGGTATTTCAATATCCAAAGGTCCTATTTTTACCTTATCAGTATAGAACTTTTTAACATTATCAATTTTTATCATAAAGCCCTCTTCCTTAAAACAATAGTTAAGAATATGATTCCACCAAATAATTCAATAATAACTGAAACTACACCTTGAGCATTGAATACATGATACATTAAAAAGTATGCACTCGTCATTATCAAAAATCCTATTGCAAAAGCCATTGGAAAAATATATCTATGATCATAAGTTGACGCCGCCTGATAACTCAAAGTTGCTACTAAAAAGCCGTAGAAAGTAAGTGGCCCAATTAGAGCTGTTGAAATGGACATCAAAATAGCAACTAATACAAGCGTATAAATTACACTAGGTTGATATTTAACCCCAAAGGAAGTAGCAACATCCTTTCCAAGTGATAAAATATTCAACTTCTTAGAATGAACAAAAATTAATACCGCTACAATTATAATCATAGGAATTACAACAGGAAAATATGCAGGATCTGCATGATTAACAGAACCAAATAATTTCGCTTGTAAAATATCAAACTCTGAAGGCGCAAGTAGCTTTCTCATAAAAGTTGATACGGAATTCAGTCCAGTACCAATAATAATTCCAACTAAAAGCATAAGTTGTAAATTCCCGTATTTACCGGAAAGTAACCATCCATAAAGTATCAAACTCATCAAGACCATAGCAACAACTTGGAATAAAAATGATCCAATTCCATTAAAGTTTATTAATGCACTAGCACCAAAGAAGAATATTGTACTCGTATGAATTGCTGAATAAAGTGATTCGAAACCTAAAAGCGAAGGAGTAATAATCTTATTGTTCGTAATAGATTGGAAAGCAACTGTCGACAAGCTATGGCAAACTGCAGCAATAATCATCGCAACAATAGCTATTATCCTTCTCTTAACAACTGGGATAAAAGAAGGTGAATCTATCGGAACTGGATTGTTATAAACTAAAAGTCCATATGAAGAAAGGAGACCTAAAGCAATCAATGTTATCAGTACAATCCAATAACGTCTTGCTTCCTTCTTAGAACGAAAAGCACTAGCTGATCTACTTTCATTATGAAGGCTAGAATCGATTTCGACATTTTCTTTATTTTTATAGTCTAATGTGATCATCGTAGCCTCCTTGGTTTTCTTCGTCTCAATAAAATAGTAATAAACACGACTGCTCCCACTGTTGCAAGTATTAAAGAAACAGGTACTTCAAAAGGCTTTATAATTGTTCGAGAAATGATGTCACAGGTAGTTATTGTCCCCATTCCGATCACACATACCCAAGGTAAATTACTCCTAAGATCATCCCCTCTAAACATGGAAACAATGTTTGGAACAATTAATCCCAAGAAAGGTAAGTTTCCAATAACAGCTGCAACAATTCCAACTGCAACAGAGATAAGGCCAGTCCCAAAAAGAACAATTCTATTGTAATTAACTCCAAGGCTTGTTGCGACATCTTCTCCTAGCCCAGCTAAAGTCAATCTATTTGCATACATAAAAATAAGCAAAGTAACGATAACAATTAGCCATAAATATTCATATCTTCCCACCTGAACGGTAGCAAATGAACCTACGAACCAAGTTTCAATACTTTGCGTCATTTGAAAAAGGAGTCCCAAAAAAGTAGACACTGCAGAAATAACTGCTCCAAGCATCAATCCAATAATAGGGACAATTAAAGACGAACGAAGTTTAACTCTTCTTAAAAACAGAAAGAAAATCATAGTTCCTATAAAAGAAAAAATGATTGCACCAGTCATTCTTTGAACTAAAGTCGGGGCAGGAAATAATAAATATACAAAAAGCAGGCCTAAGCCTGACCATTCAATAGTCCCCGTTGTAGTAGGTTCAACAAAACGATTCTGTGTAATTAATTGCATTACGAGCCCTGCCATCGCCATTGCAGCTCCAGTAAGCATTAATGCAACTGTTCTCGGAACACGAGTGATGAAAAACATCTCCATTCCGTCCTCTTGTCCACGTATATCATAAACTCCAGTAAACAGTGATATAATCCCTAAAATTATAACAACTATAATCGCTATTATAAAAGGTTTTGTCCATATTTTATTGTGATTATAAAACTGGGGTTGAGAAATATTCTCAACCCTAGAAATCATATTTTTTGACACTGTTTCGTACTCCTTTACACTACTTAGCTAAAGTTTTTGCGATATTTCCAAATAACTCTATATAAGTCTCAATTGATTCATTTGTGTAAGTATCTGCTGGTGCATAAATAACTTGTTTTTTAGAAACAGCAGTTGTGTTTTGAAGAGCAGGTGATTTAGAAATAACATCTTGAGCAGGAGCTGAAGTAGCAGCATCAGATGTTGCAGCATCACGATCTAATACGAAAAGCCAATCAGGATTTGTTTGTGCAATAGCTTCAACAGAAACGTCATCACCTTTATGACCGGCAGTAGAATTAGACACTTCTAGTGCTGGAGTCCAACCGAAAATTTCATACATTGGTCCCCAAACGCGACCAGAGTGAGGCGCAGCAAAACCAATATTCCCACCAGTAACGATAACACTCATAACTTTATCTTTTCCATTATAAGCAGATTTTGCATTTTCAATAGATTTATCAAAATCAGCTACTAATTTTTTAGCCTCTTTATCTTTATCAAAGATTTTTCCTAAAGAAATTGTAGAATCTTTAAGTCCTTTTACTAAATTTTCTCCAGGCTTAGTAGCTTTCTCAGAAACATCAACATTAAGATCAATAACAGCTGCATTTGGCACTAATTTTTTGATTTCTTCGTAATGGCCAGCAAATCTTTGACCAACGATTACAAGGTCAGGGTTTGCCGCCGCTATAATTTCAAGATTTGGTTCGCGGTGATTCCCAATATTTTTAACTGAATCATCTTTTTTATATGCTGAATCTGCAGGCATTACATCCTTTGGAGCAGCCGCTAATTTAATTCCCCAATCAGCTAAAGTTTCAAAAGTTCTATTATCTAAAGCAACTACATTCTTTGGATTTACAGGGACTTTAACAGTTCCATGTGCATCAGTAATTTCAACCGTTTTTGGCTTATCACTACTATCACCTTTATTAGCTTTCGAAGTTTCCTTACCTGAATCTGAGCAAGCTACTAACATTAAAGTGAAAATCGCTAGAATACTTACTAATTTTAAAAGCATAGTTTTTTTCATACGTATACTCCTTATTATGTAATTTAGTTCGAAAATGATGACGTCCATAGATTGAATTAGATAGTAACTGCTATTCACCTAAACCAATATTGATAATCATTTTCATTTGAATATCCTGTTAATTAGTATAGTCATTAATTCTGTGAAAATCTTGTGAATGGTGTGAGTTAATAGAATTAAGCATACTTTGTATACGAAAAGTAATATGTGCAGTCAGGCGTGTTGATTAACCTTTATTTTACAGAGAATACATGAGAAAATCTTGATTTTCTTTTCAAGTAGGTACTTGCATTAGATACGGTCGCGCTAGAATCTTCCCCTCCACACTAACCAAATATATGAGCACCTTATAAACCATGATCCATTGCCTGATAGAAATATTCTAGTTCCGTCTTTTAATATTTCACAGAAACTATTTTATTATCTTATTTTTATCATTCAACCATTGAATAGCCTCTGCCATGTATCGTTTGAATATATCTGTCTTTCTTCTCGCACTTTAACTTTTTTCTTACATACCCAATATATAAGTCTACTACATTTGGATTTACTACTACGTTATATCCCCAAACCTGATTCAAAAGCATTTCACGGCTCAATATTGTATTTTTATTCTTGATTAAAAATACAAGTAAATCGTACTCGCGCTTCGTAAGCGAGAGATTTTCGCTACCTTTTTTCACAATATTGCTAGATGCATCAACAAAGAGATCTTTAAACTGAAAAAAGTTTGTCTCATTTTGCTGAGTATAGTCAGTTCTCCTTAAAATAGCTTGAACCCTTGCTACTAATTCTTCTTTCGCAAATGGTTTTCTAATATAATCATCTGCTCCTGCTTGTAGCCCTGCTATGCAATCCTTACTAGAAATATTGTCGGTCACAATAATGATCGGTGTCGTTTTAACAATTCGTATTTGTCTACAAATTTCTGGCCCCGATATACTTAATGAATCCCAATCCAATATGATAATATCCCAATCTTGTTCATATACTATATTTAAACCTTGGTTTTCATTGTGAAGTTTTAAAATGAAATAGCCCTCTTGCTTTAGACCGCTTACGATTTTCTTCGCAAAAGACCGTTCATTCTTAATTACTAACACCTGCTTCACCGATGGTTCACCTCTACTTCAATATAACTTAGTTAGATAAAAAATTATCTCAAAAAAACATTTTAAAATTTATAAATATGAACCCCTAAAAAAGGCCATTGTAACAGCTTATTAGGAGAACTCTATATAATCTTACAATAAATATGAATAGAAACACAAAGGATATGAAGATTTAAATACATATTATGTAATCATTAAAGGTAGCTATAGTATCTACCTGTTTATCGTCAATAACTATTTCTTCATTTTCTTTTTCAGGGGTACCACCTTTCCCCCATCAACTTAAACATTTTATAAAACTACAAAACAAAAAGAACCATAAGCTTGCCACAAAAAATAGTAGTGGTCCATCTCCAACATTTAAAATCAAATATTTTTCATTGGGAATATCTTGTTGTTTTAGACTATAGAATAAAGTATTAGACCATTAAAAAATGGTTGTAAGCTGAAAAGGTATTAATCTTTTTGATTAAATAAAAAATACTTTTGTTTTTCTTTTATTTACTTTAATATCAATAAGGGCACCAAAAAAATAGATAGAGGTGCTAAAATGTACGGAATTATTAATTATGAAGTGTTTTTACTAACAGGGATTTTATTAAATTTAATTCCTGGTGCGGACACCATGTATATTGTGGGAAGAAGTATTTCACAAGGCAGAAAAGCAGGTGTGTATTCTGTTTTTGGTATTATTACTGCCTCTTTAGTTCATACGTTATTTGTTGCTTTTGGTTTATCTATTATACTTACAAAATCCGTTGTATTATTTAACATCATTAAGATTATTGGTGTTATCTATCTCGTATATCTAGGGATTAAAATGGTACTTGATAAGACGAATGTAGATTTCCAAGCTTCATCCAATAAATTAAACATTAGAAAGATATATATACAAGGGCTTTTAACAAGTCTTACGAATCCAAAAGTCTCTTTATTCTTTATTGCGTTTCTTCCGCAATTTATAGATACAAAGGCTTCAGGTCCTATTCCCTTTATCATTTTAGGACTTACTTTTACAGCCACTGGATTATTGTGGTGTTTATTTGTGGCTTATTTCTCTTCATATGTTACAAAAAAACTAAGAGGAAACCAAAAGGTAGAAATGATTCTAAATAAGGTAACAGGAATGATTTTTATTGGTATGGGGTTAAAGTTGCTTCAAACGAAAGCTCCTCAATGAACCTGAATAACATAACAATGCCCCCTTCTAAGAAATGTTATATCGGGTTTAAACCAATTATATACTAAAAAGTCCCTTCAGAATTTGAAGGGGCTTTTTAATATACCTGTCTTGATGATACGATTCACTCTTTATTGAAAAAAATGAGTGTAAATTGAGTCTGCTATCAAATAATTACTGTTAAAATAGATATTTCTTGCTGTTAGGAATAGTCGATGTATCTATTTGTATAGAGAAAGCATATCTTTGCCGCAAACAAAAAGAACCATAACCTCGCCAATCTGGCAAAGTTATGGTTCATATCATACAAAATAAAAAACCACCAAATATGTATTGGTGGAGACGGTGGGAGTCGAACCCACGTCCAAAAATATCGGCACTTAAGCTTCTACGAGTGTAGTCGATATATTAGCATTTCGCGAACTCTTCGGCCTATCGACAGGCTTCCAAGTTGCTAGTCTGATTGTTCTCTTCCTTCGCCCTCAGACGGCGAACTCCGGCGTAGTCCACTTAGTTTGAGTCCCTTACCCTACCACATGGACGATGGAGGGAGGAACCTTTAGTGCAATTAAGCAGCTAAAGAAAGATTGTTTTGTTTGCCAATTATAGGCTTTGACGTTTTAACGAGGCCGATCCCCTCGACTCGCAACCTAAGCTCGAACTATCCCTGTCGAATCCGTAACGTCCCCATGATAAAAATGGAGCATACGAAGAAATATCGTGATAACTACTAAGAGCTGTTTTTCAATGTGCAACAATCTTACATAAGTTATTATAACATACGCGCGTCGTTTTACAAATGTAAATATCTGTATTACATCTTTTGACGATCACGGAACGCGCGTGCAATTTCACGTTTTGCTTCCTTCTCTTTTAAATCGTTACGCTTATCATATTGCTTTTTACCTTTTGCTAAACCAAGTGCCATTTTCGCGAATCCATTTTTTAAATAAATTCTAACTGGAACTAATGCATAGCCTGTTTCTTTTGAAGCACCCGTTAACTTCTCAATTTCTTTTTTATGAAGAAGTAACTTTCTTGTGCGAAGCGGATCATGGTTGAAACGATTCCCTTGCTCATATGTACTAATATGCATATTATGTACCCATACTTCACCATTATGTACACGTGCAAACGCATCTTTCAAGTTCACGCGTCCAGCGCGAATCGACTTAATTTCAGTTCCTTGAAGGACAAGCCCTGCCTCGTATGTTTCTTCAATGAAATAATCATGAAATGCTTTTTTATTTTGTGCAATAACCTTACCTGTACCCTTTGGCATATAACGTCCCTCCTCTATTTTTACTATTGTAACAAATGTTAATAAAAAGCGAAAGTGGCTCGCTCAGAATCGTTGGACATTGGAACTCCCGACAGAGAAGCGCTTTTTGCTTCGTCCGAGGGGGTGAAATGGCCAATAGATTCTAGCCACTGTAGCTGGATTCCATTAAAAAGCGAAAGTGGCTCGCTCTCAAGCCACCAATAAAAAAGAAAAAGCCCCGCTTTTCATCAAAGCGAAGCCCTCCTTTTCTTACTTACGCTTTTTCTTTTTCTTCTTGAATCCTGGTACATTTTCGAAGAATGCTTTTTTCTTCTTGCCGTTACCATCTTTTTTCCCTGGCTGACTAGCAGATGAGGATGCAGATGAGGACGCAGACGCTGATCCTCTTCCATTTCCTTTGCCACCACGGTCAAATTTTCTACCTGTGCCACGTTCTCCGCCGCGCTCATTACTGCGCTCGCTACGTCCACCGCGTTTCTTTCTGCCTGTTCTTGGCTGTTCGATAACGACTGGACGATCTTTGAACTTACGACGAGGCGTACCTTTCATGCCAACGATTTCAAAGTCGATTGCACGCTCGTCTTTGTTTACGTTAATAACGCGAATTGTAATTTCGTCTCCGATGCGGAATACGTTACCTGTACGTTCTCCGATCATTGCGAAATGTTTCTCATCATAACGGTAGTAATCATCCGTTAAGTAGCTAACGTGTACAAGACCTTCAATTGTATTTGGAAGCTCTACGAATAAACCGAAGTTTGTTACAGAGCTAATCATACCGTCATACTCTTCGCCGATCTTATCAACCATATACTCTGCTTTTTTCATTTCGTCTGTTTCACGTTCTGCTTCAACAGCACGGCGTTCCATATTAGAAGAATGCTCTGCAATTTCAGGTAAGTTTTCACGCCATTTTGCTTGTGTTTCGTTGTCGACTTTACCGTTAATGATGTATTCACGAATTAATCTATGAACGATTGTATCTGGGTAACGACGAATTGGTGATGTGAAATGTGTGTAGAACTCAGTTGATAAACCGAAATGTCCTAAGCTATCCGCATCGTAACGCGCTTGCTTCATTGAACGAAGCATTACTGTTGAAATAACTACTTCTTCCGGCTGTCCTTGAACCATTTCAAGAATTTGTTGCAACGCACGAGGATGTATTTCATTCGCACGTCCTTTTACTGCATATCCGAAGTTCGTTACAAACTCGAAGAAACGTTCCAGCTTATCTTCTTTCGGATCTTCATGGACACGGTACATGAATGGTACGTTCATCCAGTGGAAATGCTCTGCTACTGTTTCGTTCGCAACAAGCATAAATTCTTCAATTAACTTCTCTGATACAGAACGATCACGCATGACAACATCTGTCGGTTTTCCTTCTTCATCTACTAATACTTTCGCTTCTTTAAAGTCAAAGTCAATTGCACCACGGCGCATACGTTTTTCACGTAAAATCTGTGCCAATTGACCCATCTCTTTAAACATCGGTACTAGCGGCTCATAGCGTTTGATTAACTCTTCGTCCTCATCTTCTAAAATGCTTCTTACGTCAGCATACGTCATACGCTCTGTCGTTTTAATCACACTTTGGAAAATCTCATGCTTTACAACATCACCTAAGTTGTTGATTTCCATTTCACAAGATAACGTCAGACGGTCTACTTTCGGGTTTAACGAACAAATACCGTTAGATAGACGATGCGGAATCATCGGAATTACACGGTCAACAAGATATACACTCGTTGCTCTTTCCGCTGCTTCTACATCAATTGGAGAACCTTCTTGAACGTAATGACTTACATCCGCAATATGAACGCCAAGCTTGTAGTTACCGTTCTCGAGCTTCGTTACTGTAACAGCGTCATCTAAATCTTTCGCGTCTGCACCGTCAATCGTTACGATCATTTGGTCACGCAGGTCACGGCGATCTTTTAAATCTTCTTCTGAAATCGTTTCTGGTACACTGTTTGCATGCTCCATCACTTCTTCAGGGAACGCTAAAGGTAGATGATGTTTATGGATAACTGATAAAATATCTACTCCTGGATCATTTTTATGACCTAGAATTTGAATAACTTCACCTTCTGCACTTAAACGATTCTCTGGATAGCTCGTAATTTTCACAACTACTTTATGGCCTTCTACAGCACCCATTGATGCACTTTTCAAGATAAATATATCACTCGTCCAGCGCTTATTGTCAGGTATAACAAATCCAAAGTTTTTCGATTCTGTATATGTACCAACTAGTTCTTTCGTGCCGCGCTCTAAAATACGTACAATTGAACCTTCTTGGCGTGATCCACTTGATTGTGCGCTAACACGCGCTAATACTGTATCACCATGAAGTGCACCGTTTAACTCTGTAGGCGGGATGAAAAGATCATCATCTCCCGTTTTCTTCTCTTCTGGTACAACGAATGCAAAGCCACGTGCATGTCCAATTAATTTACCGCGTACTAAATTCATCTTTTCAGGAAGACCGTAACGGTTACTACGTGTGCGAATAACAAGCCCCTTCTCTTCCATCATTACAAGTGCCTTTACAAAATCTTTAAAGCCCTCAGACCCTTCAATTCCAAATGCCTCTTCTAACTCTTGTATTGTTAACGGTTTATACGCTTCTTCTCTCATAAATAATAACAACTTATCAATATTTTCTTGTATGATTTCTTCCAAGCAGAAATACCTCCTTTAAACCCTTATATTATTTAGTGTATCCGAAAGACTGGGGATGTATAAAGCGAAACTTTAATACTCCCCTAATGATTTTTACAGTTTTCACAAAAAATTCCTTATGAAAAAAAGAGGCAACTAGATCTTACCAATCTAGTTGCTCCAAGAAGTTATATACATCCTCATGTAGCTCGTCACGTTGCTTATCAAGTGTAATGACATGCGTAGAGTCTTCATACCATTTAATGTCTTTTAACGTAGATTCTACACCGTTATAAATAATGTTAGCACTATCTGTATTAATCATTTCATCATGACGTGCTTGTACAACAAATGTCGGTGCATAAATCATATCCACATTGTTACGTACGTCAGCAATTAATTGTTGTAATGCTTTTAATGTATTCATCGGTGTCTTTTGGAATTCCAACATTTCTTGTTCGATTTGCTCTGGTGATTTTTGCTCACGGTTTTTATATTCGCGGGCATATGCCAATATACCTTGGTACATCGTTTCTTCACTCTTAATATACATTGGTGCACACATTGGTACTACACCTAAAACAGGTACTGTATAACCTAATTTTAAAGAAAATACGCCGCCAAGTGATAATCCAACAACAGCAATTTTCTCAAAGCCTTTATCTTTTAAAAGCTGATATGCCTCCATTACGTCTTGCCACCAATCTTCAGGACCTGTATGAACAAGCTCTTCTGGTGGTACACCGTGCCCTTTATAAATTGGCGCATGACAAGTGTAGCCTTTCTTCTCTAAGAAACGCCCTAACATACGTACATCAGCTGAGTTTCCTGTGAAACCATGTAGTAATAAAACAGCGCGGTCTCCACCCTCAAATGTAAATGGTTTCGGAGATGCTAATTTCATCATGTACTTCTCCTCTTTCTCTTCTGTAATCTAGTCGTATTCTTTCTATATCTAGTGTACCATATTTATATTTCTATAATCTAATTAGAAACATCTTTCAAATAGCAAAATAAAAAAAGAAGAACCATTAGTACATCTTACTAACGCTTCTTCTTTCAATTCTATAAATTTAAGTACGTAACAGCAATTGTTAATACGAAGAATAGAACAGCTAAAACAATTGTAATACGGTTTAATACTGCTTCAATTCCACGTGCTTTTTGCTTACCAAATAATTGCTCTGCACCGCCTGAAATTGCACCTGAAAGGCCTGAGCTATTACTAGACTGCATAAGTACCATAACAATCATTAAAATCGATACAATAATAAGTAAAACGGATAATAACGTATGCACTTGGCGTACCTCCTACAAAGATTCAGTTATTTTAACTGTAGCATAAATCCTATAGAAAAGCGAGAGCTATAGAGTCGCTCTCGCTTTTCTTCTATTACATAAACATCATTGCAAATAACGGCCCGAGCAAACATGTCAAAATTGCTGTTAATGTCATTGTTACCGATCCAATAACACCTTCATGTTCATTATTTTTCATCGCTCTCATTACACCCATAATATGAGAAGCACATCCAAATCCGATACCTTTACCAACTGAGTTTGTAACACGGCTCCATTTTAATAAAAGTGGGCCGGTAATCGTTCCAGTAATACCTGCGATAACAACGAAAGCTGCTGTTAATGACGGTACACCACCAACTTGCTCTGAAACACTCATCGCAACTGGCATTGTCACCGATTTTGGTAAAGAAGATAAAATTAAGCTTTTATCTGTTCCCATAAGTGATGCAATGGCAAAATCACTGGCGATTGCAACTGTTGTTCCTACTAATACCCCGCCGGCAATCGGTACAACATATTTTTGCAGAACGTGACGTTGTTTATAAAGAGGAATTGCAAATGCTACAACACCGGGCCCCAGCAGTTTTGCAATCCAGCCACCACCGCTTTCCATATAATGTTGATATGGTATATCAAGCATGATAAATAAGAAAGCCATTAATCCTGTTGCTACAAGCATTGGAATGGTGAATGGTGTTGGAAATAATTTATAGATTTTTTTAGATAATTGGTATAATAGCACCGTAAAAAGAACCCAACCGATTCCGATTAATATTTGGCTCATCTCGACTCTCTTTCCTTTCTATTCGCAAGATATTGTCCTGTATGTCCTGCGACAATAATAATTAAAAATGTACTCGCTACAATTGTAATGAAAAGAGAAATTCCTTTACTCATAAAAAAAGCACCGTAATTCATTAGGCCAAGCGTTGGCGGAATTAATAAAAACGGCATAATAGCAACGAGTGTTTCTGCTCCTAAATCGAACCATTTCACTGGAAGGACTTTTAGGCTAAGTAAAACAAGTAAGAGGAACATTCCAATCAAACTTCCTGGAATCGGAATATTTAACACTTCTTGTACCCAATTTCCAACCATATAAAAAACGTAAAGAGCTGCAATTTGGACAAGAATCTTTGTAAATTTCATGTTCATCATCCCTCATGTTTATACGATCTTCTCTTAATATCTTTATCATAGTATAAATTGTAAAAAGCTGCAATTTATCAACTTGACAGCAAAAACAGCCTATGTTATACGCTTACACCCTTGATATGACTGCATTTCTAAACAAAAATTAAGTCAAAAACCTTGACCTAATATAAAAAGTTTTTATTTTCTGAATTTGTAACGTTGTTATTTCAATAAAATAATCTTTTTATCCTTAAGCTTACATATATATAAAGTGAAACTTTCATTAGTGGCGGTTTTCTTCCTCCCCACAATCGGACTTTTACGGGATAAACAAGATAGGTGGTGAGCATATGCCAAAAAAAGTTCTTATTTTTTGTGATCCTGGGATTGATGATACGATGGCTCTCCTCTTAGCATTCTTTATCGATGAAATAGAAATCGTCGGTATTGTTGCTGATTACGGCAATGTCCCAAAAGAAATGGCCGTACAAAACGCTCATTTTCTTAAGAGCGAAGCAAAGGATAGAAATATCAAGATATTTGGTGGTTCAGAACGTCCACTTACTGGTGCCCCTCCAGCTTTCTTTACGGAAGTACACGGGAAACAAGGGCTCGGGCCAATTATTCCAAAGGGACATGTGACTAACGGGGAGATGGAGAATTTTTTCGAAGTTATTCCTCTTATTGAACAGTATAAAGATGAATTAATCATTGTAAGTTTAGGAAGACTTACCTCCCTAGCAATTTTATTCATTGTATGTAAACAGCTCATGAAGCAAATTACATCTTACTACGTAATGGGCGGCGCCTTTTTACATCCTGGTAATGTGACCCCTATTTCCGAAGCGAACTTTTATGGCGATCCTACTGCCGCTAATATAGTCCTTCAATCCTCACCTAACATGTACATCTATCCATTAAACGTCACTCAGTATTCCATCATTACACCAGAAATGGCTGAATACATTGAAGCAAAAGGAAAAGCCCCACTCGTCAAACCGTTATTCGATCATTATTACTACGGCTATTATAAAGACGCCTTACCGCATTTAAAGGGGAGCCCCTTCCATGACACAATGCCAATACTCGCTTTACTTGATAACTCTATGTTTACGTATCACAAGTCACCTATCGTTGTCATGACAGAATCTTATGCACAAGGAGCAAGCATAGGAGAATTTCGTTCTTTAGGAGAATCTAAGCCATTTATTGATTGGCCGAGTCATCAAATCGCAATTGATTTTGATTATAACCGCTTCTTTAAATATTTCATGTCACTTATGACGGGTGAGCAATTTTAGCATAAAAAAACAGACCGTGATTTCTCACGGTCTGTCGTTATTTTCTACAATTATCGTTTAATGTTGTAGAAAGATTTGATACCATCGTAAACAGCGATTTCGCCTAGTTCGTCTTCGATGCGTAATAATTGGTTGTACTTAGCAATACGGTCAGTACGGCTCATAGAACCAGTTTTGATTTGGCCAGCGTTAGTTGCAACTGCGATGTCAGCGATTGTAGCATCTTCAGTTTCACCAGAACGGTGAGATACAACTGCTGTGTAACCAGCACGTTTAGCCATTTCGATAGCTTCGAAAGTCTCAGTTAAAGTACCGATTTGGTTAACTTTAATTAAGATTGAGTTAGAGATACCTTTTTCGATACCTTCAGCAAGTTTTTGAGTGTTAGTTACGAATAAGTCGTCACCAACTAATTGTACTTTATCACCGATACGCTCAGTTAATAATTTGTGACCATCCCAGTCGTTTTCGTCTAAACCATCTTCAATAGAGATGATTGGGAAGTCTTTGCAAAGCTCTTCGTAGAAATCAACCATTTCTGCAGAAGTTAAGCCAGTACGGCCTTCGCCTGCAAGGTCATATTTACCAGTTTCTTTGTTGTAGAACTCAGAAGAAGCAACGTCCATTCCTAAGAATACGTTCTCGCCAGCTTTGTAACCAGCTTTTTCGATAGCTTCGATGATTACTTCTAATGCTTCACGGTTAGAACCAAGGTTTGGAGCGAATCCACCTTCGTCACCTACTGCAGTGTTAAGACCTTTGTCATGTAATACAGCTTTAAGTGCATGGAATACTTCAGCACCCATACGGATTGATTCTTTGAATGTTGGAGCACCAACTGGTAAGATCATGAACTCTTGGAAGTCTACGTTGTTATCAGCGTGAGAACCACCGTTGATGATGTTCATCATTGGAGTTGGTAATTGTTTTGCATTGAATCCACCAAGGTAACGGTATAATGGAAGACCTACGAAGTCAGCTGCTGCGTGAGCTACTGCCATAGATACACCAAGGATAGCGTTAGCGCCTAGTTTACCTTTGTTTGGAGTGCCATCTAATTCGATCATAGCACGGTCGATACCAGCTTGGTCAGTTACGTCGAAACCAACGATTTCTGGAGCGATTGCTTCGTTAACGTTGTTTACTGCATTTAGAACACCTTTACCAAGGTAACGAGATTTGTCACCGTCACGTAATTCTACTGCTTCGTGCTCACCAGTAGATGCACCACTTGGTACGATAGCGCGTCCGAAAGCGCCGCTTTCTGTGTAAACTTCTACTTCTACAGTTGGGTTACCACGAGAGTCAAGGACTTCGCGAGCATAAACATCAATAATTGTTGACATAATAAATTCTCTCCTTTTTATATAAGCAAATTATTTAATAATTGTTTTACCTGTCATTTCTTTCGGTTGTTCCACATTTAAAAGCGTAAGCATTGTTGGAGCGATATCTCCTAAAATACCACCTTCACGAAGCTCTACATCATTTTTTGTAACGATGAAAGGAACCGGGTTAGTTGTATGAGCTGTCATTGGTCCGCCATCAGCAGTTAACTCCTGATCAGCATTACCATGGTCAGCAGTAATAAGTGCTACACCATCTTTTGCAAGAATCGCTTCTACAACTTTTCCTAAACATTCGTCAGTTGCTTCTACTGCTTTAATTGTTGGTTCCATCATCCCAGAATGGCCAACCATATCACAGTTTGCAAAGTTAAGAATGATAACATCATGTTTATCATTTTCGATTTCATTTACTAAAGCGTCCGTTACTTCGTAAATGCTCATTTCAGGTTTCAAGTCATACGTTGCAACCTTCGGTGAGTTAATTAAAATACGCTCTTCTCCTGGGAATTCAGCCTCACGACCACCGCTAAAGAAGAATGTAACGTGCGGATACTTTTCAGTTTCCGCGATGCGAAGTTGCTTTAATCCCGCTTGCGCAACAACTTCACCTAATGTGTTATCAAGGTTCATTGGCTTGAATGCCACGTAACCATCTACAGTTTCACTGAAATGTGTCATACAAACGAATTCAGGAATGTGAGGTACTTTTTCACCACGATCGAACTCACGGAAGTCTTTGTTTGTAAATACACGAGCAATTTGAATTGCACGGTCTGGACGGAAGTTATAGAAGATAACTGCATCATCATCATTGATTGTTGCAACTGGCGTGTTATCTTCGTTAACAATTACAGACGGCAATACGAATTCATCGTAGATACCATTTGCATAAGAGTCTTCTACACACTCTTCTGCTGATTTATAAGTAGGGCCTTCACCATTCACCATAGCACTGTAACATTTTTCTACGCGATCCCAACGCTTGTCACGGTCCATGGAGTAATAACGACCAGAGATAGTCGCGAATTGTCCTACTCCTGTTTCTTTAATTACTTCATTTGTTGCATCGATATAACCTTTTGCTGTTTGTGGTCCAACATCGCGGCCGTCTAAGAATGCATGGATATAAACTTTCTCCACGCCTTCTTTTGCTGCTAAGCGAAGAAGAGCAAACATATGGTTCATGTGACTGTGCACACCACCATCAGAAAGTAAGCCGAATAAATGAAGAGCAGTACCTTTTTCTTTTACGCTTTTAATTGCATTTTGGAAAGTTTCGTTCTGATCGAACTCACCTTCACGAATTGCAACGTTTACGCGTGTTAAGCTTTGATATACGATGCGGCCTGCACCGATATTTAAGTGACCAACCTCAGAGTTACCCATTTGACCTTCTGGAAGACCTACTTCCTCACCACAAGCTGTAAGCGTTGTGTGAGGGAATTTGTTCCAGTAACCATCAAAATTAGGTTTCTTAGCTTGTGCTACAGCATTCCCGTGAGTTTCTTCACGTAGTCCGAAACCATCAAGAATGATTAAAGCTGTTGGCTTTCTCATTTTACCGCCCCCAGAAGACCTAAGAACGAAGCAGGCTCTAAGCTAGCACCGCCAACTAAAGCGCCGTCGATGTCAGATTGTGCCATATACTCTTTAATGTTTTCTGGTTTTACGCTACCGCCGTATTGAATACGAACAGCTTCTGCAGCTTCTGGAGAAACAGCTTCTGCAACAACTTTACGGATGTGCGCACATACTTCGTTTGCATCTGCAGAAGAAGAAGATTTACCTGTACCGATAGCCCAGATTGGCTCATAAGCGATAACAGTTGCTTTAACTTGCTCTTCTGTTAAACCTGCAAGTGCTTTTGTCACTTGACCTGCTACTAGATCAAATGTTTTTCCGCTTTCGCGCTCTTCTAAAGTCTCACCACAACATACGATTGGTGTTAAACCATGTTCAAATGCTGCAAGAGTCTTTTTGTTTACTGACTCGTCTGTTTCAGCAAACATTTCACGACGCTCAGAGTGGCCAAGTACTACGTAGCCTACTTTTAAATCGCTAAGTGCTACTGGGCTAATTTCGCCAGTGAATGCACCATTTTTTTCGAAGTGCATGTTTTGTGCACCTACTTGTAAATCAGTTCCTTCAGTTGCTGCTACTAAACGCTCTAAGAATAGAGCTGGAGAGCAAACTACTGCATCAACAGCTGAAGCTGCTGGGATTTGACCTTTAACTTCCTCTACGAAGCTAACTGCTTCAGATAGAGTTTTATTCATTTTCCAGTTACCTGCGATAATTGGTTTACGCATGCTTTACACCGTCCTTTTTCTTTGGCTGCTACTTATTTGTCGTTAAGACAAACTACACCTGGAAGCTCTTTACCTTCCATGAATTCTAATGACGCACCGCCGCCAGTAGAAATGTGGCTCATTTTATCAGCCATACCGAATTTTTCAACAGCTGCTGCAGAGTCACCACCGCCGATAACAGAGTATGTATCTTCTGCATCTGCTAATGCTTGTCCTACTGCTTTTGTACCTTCTGCGAATGGAGTCATTTCGAATACACCCATTGGTCCATTCCATACAACAAGCTTAGAATTTTTAATTACATCTGCATAAATTTCACGTGTTTTAGGACCGATGTCCACGCCTTCCCATGTAGAAGGAATAGAGTCGATACCTACGATTTGAGTTGTTGCAGTTTCAGAGAATTCCTCTGTGATTACAACATCAACTGGCATGTAGAAGTTTACGCCTTTTTCTTTTGCAAGTTGCATAAATTCTTTAGCTAGTTCAATTTTGTCGTTTTCACATAGAGATAGACCAATTTCATGACCTAAAGCTTTAACGAATGTGTAAGCAAGTCCGCCACCGATGATTAAGTTATCTACTTTGTCTAATAGATGACGAATTACACCGATTTTATCTTTTACTTTCGCACCACCAATGATAGCTGTGAATGGACGTTCTGGGTTAGAAAGTGCTTTTCCAAGTACATCTAACTCTTTTTCCATTAATAGACCAGATACTGCTGGTAGGTAGTCTGCGATACCTGCTGTAGAAGCGTGAGCACGGTGAGCTGCACCGAATGCATCATTTACGAAGATATCAGCAAGAGCTGCAAATTCTTTCGCAAGTTCTGCATCGTTCTTTTCTTCGCCCGCATAGAAACGTACGTTTTCAAGAACTAATACGTCGCCTTCGTTCATTGCTGCAACCATTTCTTGTGCAACTGGTCCGAATGCTTCGTCTGCTTTTTTAACATCTTTACCAAGAAGCTCGCCTAAACGTGCTGCTACTGGAGTAAGACGTAATTCTTCTACTGCTTGACCTTTTGGACGGCCTAAATGACTTGCTAAAATAACTTTCGCACCTTGCTCTACTAAATATTGAATTGTAGGAAGAGCTGCACGGATACGAGTTTCATCTGTAATTTTGCCTTCTTTCATAGGTACGTTGAAATCAACGCGGCAAAATACACGCTTACCTTTTAAATCTACGTCACGAATTGATTTTTTGTTCATTGGATTTCCCTCCGACTACTAGTTAGGATTGACAAAACCCACTCAAAAGCTTAACACATTTGCTTTTAAAACGAAAGAAGAGAGAGAGGGAACAAACCCTCTCCCTCGTTTTGTCATTGATTACTTATATAATTAAGAATTAAAGACCTTTAGAAGTCATGTATGCTGCTAGGTCTACTACACGGTTAGAGTAACCAGTTTCGTTATCGTACCAAGAAAGTACTTTAACCATGTTACCTTCCATTACCATTGTAGATAATGCATCGATTGTAGAAGAAGCTGTACATCCGTTATAGTCGATAGATACTAATGGCTCTTCGCTGTATCCAAGGATACCTTTTAATTCGCCTTCAGCTGCTGCTTTGAATGCTGCGTTTACATCTTCAACTGTTACTTCTTTGTCAAGTTCAACAACTAAGTCAACAAGAGAAACGTTAGCAGTTGGAACACGTACAGCGCCACCGTTTAATTTACCTTTAAGTTCTGGTAATACTAATGCTACAGCTTTAGCTGCACCAGTAGATGTTGGGATCATGTTTTCAGCTGCTGCACGAGCACGACGTAAATCTTTGTGTGGTAAGTCTAAGATTTGTTGGTCGTTAGTGTAAGAGTGAATTGTTGTCATCATTCCGCGTTTTACGCCGAATTTTTCGTTTAATACTTTAGCGAATGGAGCTAGACAGTTTGTAGTACAAGAAGCGTTAGATACTACGTTGTGGTTAGCTGCATCGTATTGTTCGTGGTTAACACCCATAACTACAGTGATATCTTCGTCAGAAGCTGGAGCTGAGATGATAACTTTCTTAACTGATCCACCTAAGTGTTTTTCAGCGTCTGATTTTTTAGTGAAACGGCCAGTAGATTCTACTACTACTTCTACTCCGTAGTCGCTCCATGGTAATTGAGCTGGGTCACGCTCAGCGATAACTTTAATTTCTTTACCGTTAACAACGATGCTGTTTTCGTTAGCAGATACTTCTGCATTTAAAGTTCCGTGAACTGTGTCATATTTTAAAAGGTGAGCTAATGTTTTAGCATCTGTTAAGTCGTTGATTGCTACTACTTCTACCTCAGAGTTGTTAAGAGCTGCGCGGAATACGTTACGTCCGATACGTCCAAATCCATTAATACCAATTTTAGTCATTTGAATTTCCTCCTTGGGGGATTATATTAAAGGGTAATACCCTTTGTTAACTGTTTTGCTGCACCTTCATCTGTAATTAGAATTGAAGTGTGCCCTTGTTTAATTACAGCCTGTATTGCCTTTGCCTTTGAAGAACCTCCAGCGACTGCAACAACGTGAGATACATGTTGTAAATCCTCAAGTTGCATACCAACTGTTCTTACTTTATGAACAACATTTCCTTGTTCATTAAAGTAGTAACCGAAAGCTTCGCCTACTGCTTCGCTTGCTTGAATCTTTAACCAATCTGCTTCTGAAGTATTTCTGCGACGTGCCATTGTTAACGCATCACCTATTCCATGAATGACGATATTGGAAGATCGAATCAACTCAAGAACTTCTTTCACGGAAGGCTCTGTCACAATAGACGCATATGCTTCGCTACTAACATGGTCTGGAACATACAATAAGCGATAATTACTCATCGTATTTTGCGCCATCTTGGCACAAATGGTATTGGCTTCTAATTCGACGCCCTCTCCAATTCCACCACGCGCTGGGACAAATAGCATATGTAAATCTTTGCAATCAAGCTGCATCATGTCCGCAGCAGCAGCTAGCGTAGTTCCTCCAGCCACAGCAACGATATTATTCGCTGTCAGACGGTCTTTTATACAAGTCACACAAGCACGGCCCATCTCCAGTTTGACCCACGGCGATTCATCACTATCACCAGGGACAACGAAAACTTCATCCAAGTCTAATGTTTCCTTAAGTTGCTTTTCTAAAACCTTTAACCCGGAAATTTCTTTCATAAAGTCTTCCAAAGCAAGAACTAAAGCTGTTCCTTCTTCTGTCAAAGTCATTCCAGAAGAAGCGACGTGAACTAAGTTTTGTTCTTTCAAAACTTGGACTTCACTTCGCAATACTCGTTCTGTCATACCGAGACTTGCTGACAAGTTTCTTCTTCCAATAGGCTGCATGAGCCTAATGTATTGAAGAATTTGCATTCTCGTTTGCATAACAGGTAGCAGATCAGGTAATAATTTTTTTGTGTTCTGAATCCATGAGCGCATATCTTTTCTCCTCACTACATTGGTTCATTTTCCCTAGTGGTCACTTTGTGTCCCGTAGTGACATTTTATGTCCCACGTAGGTTAAAAAAATAATCCCTGCTACGTGTATTATTGTAACAGGAGATAGAAACTTATTCAACTCTTAACTGCATTGTTTATATAGTTTATTATGACACCTTTGTGAATGTTACCATATTCTACCTGTTTCCCGCCTATTTCTACAACCGGAATCATTAAATGATACTTCTCCAAAAGGTCATTATCTTCATATATATCTATTTCCTCGATTTGAAAAGAATATTCACATTGTACTTCCTGTAAAACTTGTTTCGCCTGCACGCAAAGGCCACAATCTTTTTTTGTATACAGTACAACTTTCATATTCTTCACCTATCCGATCGTTTTTCGTAATGATGAAGCTGGAATGTGCATTTGTTCTCTATACTTCGCCACTGTTCTTCGAGAAATAACGATTTCATGCTCTTCTTCTAATAATTTTGAAATCTTTTGATCTGAAAGTGGCTTTTTCTTATTCTCCGCCTCAACAAGCGTTTGGATAAATCGTTTCACACGCTTTGTAGAAACTACTTCATCTTCAGTAGTCGAAACAGCATTACTAAAGAACGATTTCATCTCAAATAAACCATGTGGTGTTTGCACATATTTATTTCGCGTTGCACGACTAATTGTAGATTCATGCACACTTAACTCTTCCGCTACCTCTTTTAAAGCAAGCGGTTTTAAATATTCTGGACCTTCCCAGAAGAAATCACGTTGTTTTTCCATAATAATAGTCATCACTTGCAGAAGCGTTTGTTTTCTCTGTTTTAAACTGCGCATAATCCACTGCACATGCTGATACTTTTCTGAGACGTAAGATGCTACTTCACTTTCACTATTATTCAGAAGCGCACTATACTCAGAATGAATTTCAATTCTCGGCATATTTCTCTCGTTCATTTGTAAAACGAGACGATCACCATCTTTTTTCACCGCCATATCAGGTACAATATAAAGTGGTTTATCAGAAGAAAACGCAAGACCTGGTTTCGGCTGTAATGACGTAATACAGTTCACCGCCGATTGCAATTCCTCATTACTACACTTCAACACTTGGACGAGCTTTCGCCAATCTTTCTTCACGAAATAAGCAAATTGATCCTCTATAACCTCTTCCGCTAATCCATTCCGTCTTTGTAAGCGCTTCAATTGCAAAGTTAGACATTCCTGAATATTACGCGCTCCTACCCCTGCTGGCTCGAGCGATTGGACAAGCTCTACAGAGCGGTCGACTACATGAATTGGTGCGGAAAGGAGATCCGCTAACTCTTCGTTCGTTTCTTGTAAATACCCATTTCCATCCATGTTCATAATAATGAAAGAAGCTATTTTTCGCTCTTCTTCTTCTATTTTATAATACTGTATTTGATTTAATAAATGTTGCTGAATCGTTGTTGAATCCACACTGTAGATTTCCATCTGATTCTCGACTTGTTTGCTGGTACTTTTACTTGTGTTAGAGCTCTTTTTCTTCTCCCTCTCAAAACCACCTAACTCAATAAGGGGATTCTCTAACGATTGCTCATACAAAAACTCCGATAATTCTTGTACATTATACTGGAGCATTGTAATCGCTTGCCTTAACTCTTGTGTCATTGCCAAACGTAAGCTTTGTTCTTGTAAAAGACTTGCCTTCAAACTAATCTCCCCCTTGTTTCTATTGTACAATAAGTTTGGTAAAAGGAGAATGCTATCACAGACACCCATTCCAAAATATTATTAATTTATATGTATTAATGAGATTTACAACTTACAACCGAAATTTGAATAATATTGAAAGAAAATAATAGCGCGATAAAAATTATTACCACATACTAATAGTAAATCTTATTACTAGATATAACAAGTATTAATAAAAAGGTCTGCACTTATATTTGTAAGTGCAGACCTTTTTATGCAGATAGATTCATTATGCTTCGTTAAATATAACATCCCCTTCTTCAGCAGGCCATTCACCTTCTAATTCCATGTCGTCTAACATCATTTCAGCCGTAAAGACAATCGCTATTAAATCCTTATGGTAGTCTCCGCTAGGCAAATAGTGACTAGGTCCAAAACAATCCCTATCAATTTCTTTATAGTACAATTCCATATTTAACATGAATTTCAACATTTCATCGCCTGTAATTTCACCAGAATCAGATACAGCAACGGTTCTACGTTCGTTATCCCCTAAAATGCTTAAATTCCCACTAATTTTACGCACCTGCAATCCCCTCATACTATAAGTTTTAAATAATTTTAGTATAAACTCATTGCAGAATTAACAGAAGTACCTTGTAAGCCCATAACAAAAACCCCCTATACACGATTATTTCTAATCACATACAAGAGGTTGTTTTAAATTTATTATTCATTTTCAACACGGAACACCAACAATAAAAAACGCGCCCAGAGGGATTCGAACCCCCGGCAGACGTGGTACCGGAAACCACCGCTCTATCCGACTGAGCTATGGGCGCATGATTATAAAGACACTTCATTTTCTTTCCATAATAATAGCAATAAAATCCATCTAAATCAATAAAAATATCCCCGTAATCCTTTATGCACCTTAGTTAGTAGTATATTAACTAAGCACTCTCTCCTAAATTTTCCAATCATAAATTCACCCCAACTCACAAATTATAATCTTTGAATTGATATTCCAAAGGGGGCTTCATTCAATGACTGTAATTACAAAACTAAAGCAAACTGTTTCTGGATTAAAAAGTGCACAAGCTAGCTTAGAGGGATTCGCTCTTGATACGGATAACCAACAAGCAAAGCAACTTTTCCAAACAGCTGCAGAGCAAACGCAAACGATTATCGATTCTTTAAACCCACGCGTTGAAGAAGTCCAACAAGAAGAACCACAATACTCACAGCAATAACAGATTCGTCATGCTGTGAAATAGAAAAAGGATGATATGCAGTCATCCTTTTTCTATCACATTACATATTGCAATAGAAATGGAATGATAATCATGCGAAAACTCGGCCTCATAACCGCGTTATTTGCCCTTCTATGTAGCTCTTTTTCCGGATGTGATAATAGTCCCTTAGATAAAAAAGTGAAAGAAGAAGCAAAACGAACGGAGAAAGAAAAAGGTCCCAAACTAACAAAGACGAGTACGGAATCCTTTAATCAATCTATATCACAAGGAGCCAAGAAAAGTGCTCTCGCTATGGATGAAATTATAAAAAGCACAGCAGTGAATTCAAATTTAGATCTCTACATAGCAGTTACACCTGAGCATCACGAAAGGTTTGGGCTAAAAGCTTTGCGTAAGAAGCTTCAAAAGCAGCTAAGTGATGAGCATCCTACTTTCGATGTTCGTGTAAGTACTGATAAAAAAATCTTTATGTTACTCGAAAAGCTTGAGAGCAAAATTAAGAAAAAAGAAGTATCTAAAGACGAGATCAATAAGCAATTAAAACTCATTGGGAAAAAAATGGAGTCTAACACTTAACGCTTTTTAATAGAAAAGGAAGGATCGCAATGTCTAGTAAAGATAAGAACTTAACCCCTGTGCAACAAGAGTATAAAAAATTCGAGCAAGAACGCGAACCGAAGCGCCCTGTCTTGAAAAATTGTATTAAAGCCTTTTTCGTCGGTGGTTTTATTTGCTTCATCGGACAACTCATTTCTACGTTTTATATCACATATTTTGATTTCACTGAGCGTTCAGCAGGAAATCCGACAGTCGCAACTCTCATTTTCATTTCCATGTTACTAACTGGATTCGGTATATACGATCGGTTTGGACAGTTTGCCGGAGCAGGTACAGCTGTACCTGTCACTGGATTTGGTAACTCTGTTATTGCCGCATGTATCGAACACCGTACAGAAGGATTCGTTCTCGGCGTTGGTGGCAACATGTTTAAACTAGCAGGATCGGTCATCTTATTTGGCGTATTTTCAGCTTTCGTCATCGCACTTATTAAAACGATTCTCGTTCAATGGGGAGGGCTATAAATGTTACAAGGACACCGAACGTGGGTATTTGAAAACAAACCAGTTATTATTTCGACAGGAGTCGTTGGCGGACCATTTGAAGCGAAAGGGAAAATCCCAGAAGACTTCGATATCCTTCATGAAGATTTATGGCTCGGACAGGATTCCTATGAAAAAGCACATAAAATTTTATTCGAAGAAGCTTGTAGCCGAGCTACTGAAAAAGCAGAACTTCGTAAAGATGATATCCAATTCGTACTTGCAGGAGATTTAATTAATCAAATTACTCCTACAAGCTTTGCTTGTCGTACACTCGGCACTCCTTATCTTGGATTATTCGGTGCTTGTTCTACTTCTATGGAAGGTTTAGCACTTGGGGCAAGTATCGTAAATGCAAAAGGTGCAAAATATTTATTAACTGGGGCATCAAGTCATAACACCGCGGTAGAAAAACAATTCCGCTATCCAACTGAATACGGGGGTCAAAAGCCTCCTACCGCACAATGGACAGTAACCGGGGCAGGCGCGGCTATTTTAAGTGACACTGGACATGGTCCTAGGGTAACATCTGCAACAATCGGACGAGTGGTTGATATGGGACTAACGGATCCGTTTAATATGGGCGGTGCGATGGCTCCAGCTGCCGTCGATACAATTGAAGCCCACTTACGCGAACGCCAAATTGATGCCTCTTACTACGATTTAATCGTAACAGGCGACCTAGGACATGTCGGACGCGAAATTGCTTATGACTTACTACATAAACACGGAACAAAAGTGACAAGCGAACAGTTTCAAGATTGCGGGCTACTCATCTATAGAGAAGGACAACCTGTCATAGCTGGCGCTAGCGGACCAGGATGTTCCGCAACAGTTGTATACGGTCATTTATTAAACCGAATGAAAAGAGGAGAGTTCAAAAAAATACTTGTCGTTGCGACAGGCGCTTTACTATCTCCACTTACATTCCAACAAGAAGAAACGATTCCATGTATCGCTCACGCCGTTTCGATTGAATTTGGAGGTGCAACGCAATGATTTTTTTCTGGGCTTTCGTCATCGGCGGACTCATATGTGTAATTGGCCAACTTATGTTTGATGTTGGCAAGCTAACACCCGCTCATACAATGGCAACACTCGTTGTTGCCGGTGCTATACTGGACGGATTCAACCTGTATGAACCATTAATCGACTTTGCTGGAGCCGGGGCAACTGTACCTATTACAAGTTTCGGTAATGCCCTCGTTCACGGCGCAATGGAAGAAGCTGCAAAACACGGCATCGTCGGTGTCATTACGGGAATGTTTAAAGTAACAAGCGCTGGTATTTCTGCTGCTATCATATTCGGATTCATTGGTGCATTACTATTCAAACCAAAAGGATAAGAGGTGTTTGTATGACAGTTATCGCTAGCGTTAAAACCTGCCTTGCTAGTGTAAGGGGCGCTCAAGCAAGTTTAAGCTCCCTTTCACTAAATTCACAGGACGCGGAATCAAAACGCTTATTTCATGAATGTATGTTAGAAATGGACAGCATCATCGCTGATTTACAGAATAGAGTTTCAGTATTAGAACGCGAAGAACCTCAATATAAAGGGTTTTAAGTAGACTGGAGGAAATGACTATGTCTCACCTGCCGGAATGGACACTTGTCATCCTTCGCTCTGTATTCATATTAATTATTTTATTCACTATTACAAAATGCTTAGGAAAAAGACAAATCTCTCAACTTTCCTTTTTTGAATACATAGCGGGAATGACAATCGGTGATATCGCTGCTCAAATATCTACAGGGCTTGATCAAAAGTTTTTCCATGGTGTCTTTGCCATACTTATTTTCGCCTCGGTACCTTTTTTCGTTGGAATTCTTTCCTTAAAAAACAAAACTGCTAGAGACTTTTTTGAAGGAAAGTCTACCGTTTTAATAAAGGACGGCAAAGTACTTGAGGATAATTTAAAGAAAGAGAAATATACAAGTGATGAATTACTTGAACTTCTTAGAGGAAATGGTGCATTCAGTATAGCTGAAGTCGAATTTGCTGTCTTAGAACCGAGCGGAGAATTAAATGTATTATTAAAGAAAGATTCTCAGCCACTTACAGCAAAAGACATCGGGTTAAAAGTACCTAATGAAAAAGAACCGCAAACTGTTATTATGGATGGCAATGTCTTAGATGAACCTCTATCCTCTAGTGGACATAACCGTGCTTGGTTACATTCTGAACTAGAAAAGCTCGGTGTTGTTATTGAAAATGTCTTTCTCGGTCAAGTGGATTCATACGGACAACTTACTATCGACATTTATAATGACAAACTACAAATGCCTTCTCCTCAAAACAAGCCTTTATTATTAGCATCTTTAAAAAAATGTCATGCTGATCTTGAACTATTTTCCCTAGAAACAAAGTCGAAATCAGCAAGCGAAATGTATAGTAAAAACGCGAAACACATCGAAAAGATTTTAAATAAAGTAACCTATCTTTTAAAAGAATAGATATCGAAAGAACGCTTCAGTAAAAAGGCGTTCTTTTCTTTTTTCTACAACTTTCATGACGTTTAAATTTATGTAATTCGGTTATGATGTTGAAGATACATAAGCAGGGAATTTCAAAAACATAGCGAATAATTCATGGTACAACTACATATTTTTTTGATTTAAAGTGGTTTCGTTTGACCTTTATTGACCATAATTGTATTATAAGACTAAGAAAGCTTTAGAAGGAGGAAATAACAGATGAATTTAATTCCTACAGTAATTGAACAAACAAATCGTGGAGAACGCGCTTACGATATTTACTCTCGACTATTAAAAGACCGCATCATTATGCTTGGTAGTGCAATTGATGACAACGTAGCTAACTCAATCGTTTCCCAGCTTTTATTCTTGGAATCTCAAGATCCAGAAAAAGATATTCACATCTACATCAATAGCCCTGGTGGTTCTATCACAGCAGGTATGGCAATTTACGATACAATGCAATTTATTAAACCACAAGTATCAACAATCTGTATCGGTATGGCTGCATCTATGGGTGCATTCTTACTTGCAGCAGGTGAAAAAGGAAAACGTTATGCACTTCCAAACAGTGAAGTAATGATTCACCAACCACTTGGCGGAGCACAAGGTCAAGCGACTGAAATCGAAATCGCTGCAAAACGTATCCTATTCTTACGTGAAAAACTAAACCAAATTCTTGCTGACCGCACAGGTCAACCACTTGAAGTACTACAACGCGACACAGACCGCGACAACTTCATGACAGCTGAAAGAGCTCTAGAATACGGCTTAATCGATAAGATCTTTACAAATCGTTAATAACTAAAGGTGGAAGCGGCTCGTTCAGAATCGCAGGGTGTTGGAGCTTTTACATCCGAGACGCTTTTTGCCTCGAATGTAAAAGCGAAACAACCGGAGATTCTAGCCGCTGGAGCTAGATAGATCTAAAACGAAAGCGCCCTCTTACAGGGCGCTTTTTTATAATTAAACCTCCGCACGTGCGCCCTACATACCCGCCCCCCAACAACAAAACAAAAAAGCTATCGCACATGCGCGATAGCTTCTTATTGTATATATGCAGCTAATGCTTCTAAAGCTTCTTCTGCATCTGAACCTTCTGTTGTAATTGTTATCATGCTACCAGTTCCAATTGCTAAGCTCATAATCCCCATTATGCTCTTTGCATTCACTGTCTTTCCATCTTTCTCGATGAAGATATCCGCATGAAAGCGATTAGCCTCTTGTACAAACAACGCAGCCGGACGTGCTTGTAAACCGTTTTTTAATGAAACCTTAACTCGTTTTTGAACCACAGCTCCATTTCCCCTTTAACCTCTTATTTTTTTGCTACCGTTTCCCCCGCGCGTAATTTCTCTGCAATCTCATCGATTTTACGCAAACGATGATTAATACCCGATTTACTAATTTTCCCCCCGGATACCATCTCGCCTAACTCTTTCAATGTTACATCTTGATAATCTCTTCGTAATTGTGCAATTTCTCGCAGTTTATCTGGTAATATATCAAGACCAACCGTCTCATCAATATAACGGATATTTTCAATCTGCCTTAGCGCTGCACCAATTGTTTTATTTAAATTGGCTGTTTCGCAGTTCACTAAACGATTTACTGAATTACGCATATCACGAACAATTCGAATGTCTTCAAATCTTAAAAGTGCATTATGAGCGCCTATAATATTTAAAAACTCCGTAATCTTTTCTGCTTCTTTCAAATACGTAATGTACCCTTTTCTTCTTTCCAACGTCTTACTATTTAAATCAAATCCGTTCATCAATTCACATATAGCATCATTATGTTCCTTATATAACGAAAAGACCTCTAAATGATAAGATGATGTTTCTGGGTTATTTACTGAACCACCTGCTAAAAATGCACCGCGTAAATACGATCGTTTACAACATTTCTTCTCAATCAATTCTTGTGATATATTTCGAATCAACGAAAAGTCGTCTCGAACAATATGAAGATCAGCTAATATTTCGCGAGACTTCTCAACAAGCCGCACAATATATACATTATTTTTCTTCAATCGCATTTTTTTACGAACAAGTAATTCTACCGTCACGTCATATCCTTTTTTCAAAAGCGTATAAATCCTTCTTGCAATTGCCGCATTCTCCGTTTGAATATCGATAGATAGACGACGATTTGAAAAAGAAAGCGATCCGTTCATTCGAAGTAACGCTGATAATTCTGCTTTCTCACAGCATTCCTTCATCTCAAGATTCGTTAGCTCTTTCTTTGTTTCTGATGCAAATGACACAGTCAACACCTCCTTATACGATTACTTTGGAACAAAAATCTTGTCCTATATGAAATGATGAGCGTTACCTCAAACGAGGCAACGCACATCTACAAGAGTGAATATAAAATAGAAGCTAGTTTTAATGTATCGTGCCTTACAACACGATCATCATACTTCGCTAATTGATCTTGAATGACATCAATATTGCTCTCTGTAAAACGCTCTTCATCTACTACAACTGGTGCCGACATTTCTTCCTCATATAACTGACGTAATTCACAAGGAATATCACGGTTATTTACAATTGCAGTATCGATAAATGGTTTACCTAAATGATCATGTAACGCCTGCACATGGTCAAACGCAGTATATCCCATCGTTTCACCAGCTTGCGTCATAACATTACACACATATACCTTCTTCGCTTTTGCAGCAAGAACAGCGTCCCCGATTTTGTTAACAACTAAATTCGGTAATATACTCGTATACAAACTTCCTGGACCAAAAACAAGTAAATCAGCTCGTTTAATTTCAGCCAACGTTTCATGTAACGGCTCTACATCTTCTGGAGTTAAAAAGACGCGGTTAATCTTCTTCCCGGAATAAGGAATCTTTGATTCACCTGTTACAATTTCTCCATCTTCTAGTTCCGCATGAAGTACCGCACTTTGGTTCGCTGCCGGTAACACACGTCCTCTGACATTTAACACTTTACTCGTTTCCGTAATCGCATGGAAGAAGTCTCCTGTAATCGAGGTCATACCCGCTAATAATAAATTTCCTAACGCATGACCTTTCAGCCCGTCTCCCGTTGTGAAACGATGCTGAAATAAAGCTTCCACCAGCGGCTCTACATCTGATAACGCAACAAGTACGTTACGAATGTCACCTGGGGGTGGAATTTCGAGCTCATCACGTAATCTACCTGAACTGCCACCATCATCAGCGATTGTAACAACTGCTGTAATATCAACCGGATATTGTTTTAATCCTCGTAATAAAACAGAGAGTCCAGTACCGCCTCCCATAATAACAATTTTAGGTTTTCTCTCTTTTTTCATCCCTTAATGGCCCTTTCTCTTCTCCACATCACGATGAGATACATGAACGCTATACTCTGGTTTCAAATGTTTCCCAAGGTATTCTGTAAGCGTAACAGAACGGTGCTGTCCACCTGTACATCCAATTGCAATTACAAGTTGACTCTTGCCTTCTCTTTTATAATGAGGCAGCATGAAAGTAATAAGATCCGTCAATTTCTCTAAAAACTTATGTGTCTCATTAAATTTCAGCACATACGATGAAACTTCTTCATCTAGTCCTGTTAATGGCTTCATATGTGGAATGTAATATGGATTTGGTAAAAAACGAACATCAAATACTAAATCTGCATCAATTGGAATACCGTACTTAAATCCAAATGACATAACATTTACACGAAATGCTTGCTCAGTTTCAGTTGAAAACAGATGAACAATTTTTTCACGTAATTCTTTCGGTTTTAAATCCGATGTATCCAGCACAATATTCGCTCGCGCCTTCATATCAGTTAATAAGCCACGCTCCATCTCGATTCCCTTTAACGGCAAACCAGTTGGTGCAAGTGGATGCGAACGTCTCGTTTCTTTATAACGAGTTACAAGCGTGCCATCTTTCGCATCTAAGAATAAAATATGAGGAATAATCCATGTACGTTCTGATAAATCATCAAGTGCTCCCCATAAATGTTCGAAAAACTCTCGGCCACGTAAATCAACGCCAAGTGCCACTTTATTCATTTTCCCTTTTGAATCTGCCATAAGCTCAATAAACTTCGGCAATAACATCGGTGGTAAATTATCTACACAGAAATATCCTAAATCTTCAAAACTTTGTAAAGCTACTGTCTTTCCAGCTCCAGACATTCCTGTAATAATTACCATTTTTATATCATTATTCTCTGTCATCGTATCCTCTCCTTGACGGTTTAACTCGGATCTAATCGATATGAAAGCAACTCAAAATCTGGGGTATATACAAATGTACCGTAGATTATGCCATTTCCTTTAATTAAATAATCAATAATGTGATAATCTCCTGGTGCCATTGCTAAATCATCAATTTTGTCAAATGTATGCCAACCAATGATGCCTTCTTCGCTCTCTAGTTTGTTTTCTCCTGCAAAATCTGTCGCTAAAAAGGAGAACATCATCCATTCAGAAACAACTTTATCACCTTCTTGGATGACAAAGGTGAAGACCCCTTTTAACGCTGGGTTCTTTAAATAAATACCTGTTTCTTCACGATACTCGCGAACAACGGAATCTCTTACTGTCTCACCACGCTCCATTTTCCCGCCTGGTGCAACCCACCAATTTCGGCGAGGTTTTTGGAGTAAGAGTACTTCATTATCTCTAATTAACACACAGTTTGTCACTCTTTGCATGTTTCTTCACCTCAGCTACTTGCAGTAAATTTCTCACTGCATACTCATTTCATTATACTATCAAAAACAGTTTGCTACAACGAAGGAGCCAGTCCTCTTTCGCTAAGCACATGCTACTCAACAATTTTAAAAAAGCTTTCTAGAACAAGCAATGTAAATGCCTAGACTTTCAATGAATAGCATAAAAAATCCCCTTAACGATTTTTATCGCCAAGGGGATTAAAGTCCTTATTTCTTACCGAAATAAGTAACAATCGCAAATCCTAAAATAAAGGTAATAATTGAACTTATAATTGAAAATCCTCCAGTTGGAATACCAGGGAACACAATTACAATCGAGCCGATAACAAGTCCAATAATTGCCGCAAATGTCATACTTTTATAACGATCTAACAAGAAACTAATTCCTTTACTACTTACAACAAACCCCGCCATAACACCAGCACCGATAACTACGATTAAAGGTAAGTTCAGTGTAGTTAAAGCATTAATTGCTGTCGGATACACACCAATAATTAATAAAATAAATGATCCGCTAATTCCAGGAAGCAACATAGCCATACTAGCCATCCAGCCCGCGAAAAATAAACCAATTGCATTTAAAATTGTTAACGTCGTAATTGGATCTGCTGCCTTATCTGGTTTAAAGAAAGCTGTGATCGCAACAAGAATTGCTGCAACTATTAATAAAACAATGTGCTTACCTTTAAACGACGACTTTGCATCAGCTTCTCTCATTAACATCGGTAATATACTAATAATTAAACCGAGGAAGAAAAATTGAGTCGGTTCATAATGATTTGCAAGTAAATATTTAATAACGTGACTTAACGTTAAAAACGCTGCTGCCACACCAGCTGCAAGGGGAATTAAAAAGCCTAAATGTTTTTTCCATTCGCGACTAAAGAATCCACTAATTGCCGCAAGCAATTGTTCATAAATCCCTAACACAACAGCGATTGTACCGCCGCTCACACCAGGAATTAAATCACTAACGCCCATACAAAATCCACGATATATATTACGCCATTCCATACTGAATAAATTCCTCATTTCTTATAGTGATTTTTCCGTAAAGTCCAGTATATCAATAAGAAAGCTTATAATCTTAATATTTTTTGACAAAACTTTGACATTTTCATAAAAAAAGAAGAAAGCTCCTATTGGTAGCTTTCTTCTCAAAAGGCATATTATCCCTTATTTTTCTGATACAGTTTTTAGTTCTTCTAATAATTCTTCTACATAATGTTGAGCACTTTGTGCTGCGATACTACCATCACCTGTTGCCGTTACAATTTGACGTAGCATTTTTTCACGAACATCTCCAGCTGCGAAAATACCAGGAACTTTCGTTTCCATACGCTCATTTGTTTCAAGGTAACCATTTTCATTTGTAATACCTAGTTCAACAAATGGTTTTGAAAGTGGTAACATACCGATGTATATGAATACGCCGTCAGTTTTGACTTCTTTCTCTTCTCCACTGTTTACGTCTACAAGTGTCACGCTTCCTACTTTACCATTTGCATCGTTAATTTCTTTAATAGTGTGATTCCAAATGAAATCTACTTTCTCGTTTTGGAAAGCACGATCTTGTAAAATTTTCTGTGCACGAAGAGTGTCACGACGGTGAACGATTGTTACCTTTGATGCGAAGCGTGTTAAGAACACACCCTCTTCAACAGCAGAATCTCCACCACCAATAACTACAAGTTCTTTTCCTTTAAAGAAAGCCCCATCACATACTGCACAATATGATACACCACGGCCGCCAAGCTCTGTTTCGCCTGGCACACCAATTTTTTTATATTCTGCACCGCTTGCAACGATAATTGCACGTGCTTTATATTCTTTTTTACCAGCAATAATTGTTTTGTATTCTTTACCATCGATGACTGCTTTCACATCACCGTATGCATATTCAGCACCAAATTTCTTCGCATGCTCAAACATTTTATTTGATAAGTCTGGTCCTAAAATGGACTCATAACCTGGGTAGTTTTCTACATCTTCTGTGTTTGCCATTTGGCCACCTGGAATACCACGCTCAAGCATTAATGTGCTTAAATTCGCACGAGATGTATATACTGCAGCTGTCATACCAGCTGGTCCTGCACCAATAATAATGACATCATAAATTTTTTCTTCTGACACATCATTCACTCCTATTCATTCCTACACAATTAAGTTACCCTCATTATACTGTTAGCATCATTTTTTTCCCAATGATTTGCTTACCCTATGTGTGCGTACGCTTAACAGCCTGCACATACTTTCGAACAGTCGCTACAGATACATTATATACATCTCCAAGCTCCGACTGTGTCATCTTATTTCCTTGTTCGCCGCGCACAATATATTCAACCGCAGCTGACCAGCCGTATACATTTGTAAAAACTGCCCCAGATGTATATAAACGTATGAACGTACAAAACCAAAATTGTAAACACTCTTCGATTAATTCATCATCTTTTTTCGTATAATTATATAAAGCATCCGCAATTTGCGCGCACTGTTCAAATTGCTGTAAATCCGCTGGAATGCTCTTATGGCTATTAAGTAAAAAGAAATACTTTGCAAGTTGCGATACGATTGGAACACCGTTTTTCGCCTGCGTTACATCAAAGAAGAATCCCACCTTCTCTGGCGTTGACAATTCATTCATTAAATATAAAGCTAGCATTTGTTCCTCTAGCGTCGCACTTTGTTGAAATGATTTTCGTAATTCTTCAAATAATACGTTTTGTCCTTCATCTGCTAAATTCAGCGCATTCCACGGTTCTTTTCCCTTTTTATCAGGGTGCAATTCTACAACATGCTGCCACATTTTTTCAGCTACTTGCTGATCTTTCACCATATAAGCAGAATATGCAAACCAATAATAAAAACTAACGTCTCCCTCGTATCCTTGACGCTTTAATACTTTGAACCATTTATATGCAGGCTCAAAATGACCAATTGTTGCAAGTGTCGTTCCTAGTTTCAAACGATGCTCGAACGAAATCGGATATACTGAAACTAACTGCTCCGCTAACGCTTCTACTTGTTTATGCTCTCCAATTGAATATAGGAAAATAAGCGTATTACAAAGCGCATGTATATTACCAGGATTTTTCTCTAAAATCATTTCCGTTAACTTCAGAGCTTTATCTACATTACCAGATTGAAAATGTGCAATGGCTAAATTATTATGACCCGACCAAAATTCCGGATAATCTTTTGTAACAATTTCTAATGTAGCAATTGCTTCTTCCAATTGTCCGTTACGAATATAACGATTCGCTTCTTCCTGCATAACAATTAGATCATCTTCATCCTCAATCTCTTCCTCGCCCATCGCTTCTTCTTCCATAATTTCAAGTAATTCTAATGTATCTTCTACAAATTCCTTCTCTTCTGCAACTTCTAAATAGCGATCCGCATACTTTTTCGCCTGCTGAAATAGCCCCATATATGCATAATTATTTGCAATAAAATAATAGCATTGTTCAAGTTCTGGATTAGATCTAACAAGCTTAAAGAAGATTTGATTCGACTCTTGATATTCACCAGCCTCAGATAATACTGTTGCTAATTGACATAAAATAAACGGCTCCTTCTCACTTTGTGCCGCTCTTCGAAAATATTTAATTGCATCTTGCAATTTCTGCCCTTTGTAAGCCCTCATCCCTTTTTTATAAAAGAATTCCGCTAATTGATTAAAAGAGATAACTTGTCCGTTCTCCTTATATATTCCTTGATTTTTCCCCATATATCCTCCAGTTTTTTGTTTTCTTCGTTCACACATTCTTCTATCTATAAGTATAAACGATTCCGTAAAAAACAAAACAGTATATTATACTCAATTATTTCCTTTTTATTCATTAAAAAAGAAGAGAAATGTTACATTTTTAGCATCAACCTTCTCTAGCATCCATTTCTTCTTTCGTATAAATAACACGCATTGGATTTCCACCCACGAAAGCACCACTTTGGACATCTCTATGAACAAGTGTGCCAGCTGAAATAATCGCGCCATCCCCAATTTTCACACCTGGTAATATAGTCGTATTTGCTCCAATCATCACTTCATTTCCTATGATGACCTCTCCAAGTCGATATTCGCGAATTAAATATTCATGTGCTAAAAGCGTTGTATTATAGCCGATAATCGAATTCTCTCCCACAGTTATCTTTTCTGGGAACATAATATCCGGCATTACCATAAGCGCAAATGATGTTTTCTTTCCGACTTTCATCCGTAAAAATGTACGGTACAACCAATTCTTGACGGATAAAAATGGTGTATAACGCGCAATTTGGATAATAATAAAGTTCTTCATTACCTTCCAAAAAGACACTGTTTTATACACATTCCATAATGAATTTTCTCCCGAAACAGGATAGCGCGTTGTCCGTCGCACTTAACTCGCTCCTCTACTAAAAAGTGAAACTGTAAGTTAATAGGGAAATACACCCCCACTAACTTACTTGGACCTTTATAAACGGTTCATATTAGACAAAATTGGTAGCAAATCACTCATTTTATCTAGCATAAAGTCCGGCTTGTAAGCCTCTAAATACGCTCTACCTTTCAACGTCCATGAGACAGCAGCTGTTTTCGTACCCGCATTTTGTCCACCAACAATATCATGATGGTTATCCCCAACCATCAATGCTTCTTCCGGTTTCGCATCTAATAACTCAAGCGCTTTTTGAAGTGGTTCTGGATGTGGTTTCACATGCTCTACATCATCAATTGTCACGACAACATCAAAAAATTCATCAAGCTTTGATAACCTTAATCCCATCTCAACTGTTTGTCTCGCTTTCGTTGTAACAATACCAACTTTATAGCCTTGCTTCTTCAACTCTTGAACTGTTTCATATACAGTTTCATATTCTTCCACTAATTCATCGTGATGATCATGGTTAAATTGACGATAACATGTAATCATCTCTTCAACCTTGTTGTCATCAATCTTGCTGAAAGTATCATGTAAAGAAGGGCCGATAAATGGCAATACATCTTCACGCTTATATTGATTTGGATAATATGTATGTAACGTATGTAAAAAAGAAGAAATAATAAGTTCGTTTGTATTAATTAAAGTTCCATCTAAATCAAATAACACTGTATTTATTCTCATTGCCTTAGTCCCTTCTCTTTCCTGAATATGAAAGAAGCAGCACCTTATAATAAGATGCTACTTTTCTCTAATTTTCCGAATATCTTTTATCAGCTTGCCCCATTTTCCGTCTCACAATAATGAAAACAATAGAAATAACAACAAGTCCAATTGACATTACTTGTGCGATACGAAGTGGTCCTAACATTAAACTATCTGTACGTAAGCCTTCTACGAAGAAGCGCCCTATTGAATACCAAATTAAATATGTGAAGAATAATTCCCCGCGTCGTAAATTCACTTTTCGTAATGAAAGTAATAAAATGACACCTGCAAAATTCCATAATGATTCATATAAAAACGTTGGGTGATAGTACACACCCTCAATATACATTTGATTAATAATGAAATCCGGTAAATGAAGTCCTTCTAAAAACTGTCTCGTTACTTCATCACCATGCGCCTCTTGGTTCATAAAGTTTCCCCATCGACCAATTGCTTGTCCTAGTAAAATACTTGGCGCAGCAATATCAGCCAACTTCCAGAATGAAACCCCGCGTCGTTTTGCAAAAAGAATTCCTGTAATAACAGCCCCGATTAAACCACCATGAATCGCCAAGCCACCTTGACGAATATTAATAATTTGACTCGGGTTTTGCGCGTAATATTCCCATTCAAAAATAACATAGTACATTCTCGCAAATAGAATAGCGATCGGTACTGCAATTAATACAAGGTCAACAAATGTATCTTTTGGAATACCTAGCCTTTCTCCCTCGCGAGTTGCTAGCCAAAGACCTAATAGCACACCCGTACCGATAATAATCCCGTACCAATAAACAGGAAACGGCCCAAGTTGGACAGCTACGCGGTCAAGCTGTGGTACAGAACCTAACAGCATATGTATGACCTCCCTCTCCAAAGTTTACTCCTGATTTCCTAACTCAATCGCACTCATTAATCGTTCAGAGAACTGTTGTGCTGCATTGACTCCCATACGTTTTAAACGGAAGTTCATCGCTGCTACTTCAATAATAACAGCCAAGTTTCGACCAGGACGAACTGGAAGTGTAATCTTTGTAAGCTCTGTATCAATAATCTTCATCTTCTCTTCATCAAGACCTAAGCGATCGTAATTTTTCTTTTGATCCCAAATTTCAAGATTAATAACAAGTGTAATACGCTTATAATTTCGCACTGCCCCTGCACCGAATAACGTCATCACGTTAATGATACCTAGACCACGAATTTCTAATAAATGCTCAATTAAATCTGGTGAGCTTCCGACTAACATGTCTTCATCTTCTTGGCGAATTTCTACACTATCATCCGCAACAAGGCGATGACCACGTTTTACAAGCTCAAGAGCTGTCTCACTTTTACCGACACCACTTTGACCTGTAATTAAAACACCAACACCGTAAATATCTACTAACACACCATGTACAGCTGTTGTTGGTGCTAACTTACCTTCTAAATAATTAGTTAAACGACTTGATAATCTTGTTGTCGTTTGAGAAGAACGTAATAAAGGCATACCTGATTCACGCGATGCATGCAGTAACTCATCTGGTACATCTTGATTACGAGTTATAATAATACATGGCGTCTCCTCAGTACAAAGCGCTTTCATTCTCTCTTGCTTTTGCTCTGACGTTAATGTGTCAAAGAACGTAAGCTCCGTCTTTCCAAGAAGCTGCACACGATCAGCTGGATAATATGTGAAAAATCCTGCCATTTCAATTCCAGGTCGTGATAAATCACTTGTATCAATCGGACGATGAATTCCTTCTTCACCACTTATTAACTCCAATTGAAATTGTTCAATTAAATCTTTTGTCCTTACTTTCGGCATATGTATAAACCTCCACTCCGCTGCGGGTTCAGTCTCATTTGATGTAAAATTCCATTCTACCGGATATTGTACCATTTTTTTCTGGAAACAAGAAATACGGTTTCTAATAAATAGAAAAAAACATTTCATATACATCATGAAATGTTTTTCTTTTTGTCATTTTCTCTTTTTTTCATACAGTGGCTCCACAATTGCCTTTTCAATAATCATATTAAAAATTGAAATACAAATTGCCGCTACAATCGCTACACCGAATCCTGATATATTAAATGCATCTCCTAATAATGAATCTGCTATTTTTAACGTAATCGCATTAATAACAATTAAGAAGAACCCGAAAGTTACAAGAGTAATTGGTAGCGTAATTAAAATTAAAAACGGTTTTACGAACACATTTAAAACAGCCAAGATAATACTCGCAATAATTGCAGTTTGTATATTTGCTACGTAAAACGCGTCTGGCGCAATCCCTTTTAAAAGTCCCGATACAGCGATTAACACAACGCTATTTACAAGAAGTGATACAATCCATCTCATTTTCTTACACATCCTTTTGACATATATATTTCATCATACGCTAATAGATAAGAAACGCAAGTATCATACAAACACTTATATCAACTTATTCTATTCTCCATGCTTGTATACCTACTAACATTCCCTCGCAAAATAAGGACCACACCATCTATGTTCATGAGTTTTTACAAAAGTCCAAGTGAACTCTTTATCTACAATATAAATATCGCCTTTATACATATCGTCCCTCTCACACAATATATCCTCCATATGTAATAAACTCGTATCTTTTATTAGCAGTACATCATCACAATGTTGATAGAATATGTAACAATTCTTTTTCACTTCATTATGAAATGCGTTCTCCGCTTCTTCACCCTCTAAACACTTCTTTTTCTCATAACTAAATATGTGCCAAAGATACCCACATGCATACTTATCTCCATACAGGAAAATGTCTTCTTTTTCCTCATCACTTAAATGGTTTGCAAAATGACCCTCCCAGCGTTTGCGAAAATAAACACCCCAATTTTGAAACTCTCTTACCTTCATATTTTTCTTTCTTAAAATATCTACAAACTCCATTTTCTCCCCCTATGAACGAAAAACCGAGTGTCATTCCCACTCGGTTTTTTAGTAATACACTTATTGCGATAATTCTACTTCTTTTATTTTCTCTTTCATTCTTGCTTTATCACGAACTAAAATATCTTTTAAATACTTACCTGTATACGAGCGCTCTTCTTTCACTACTTGCTCTGGCGTTCCGGAAGCAACGATTTGTCCACCTTTGTCTCCACCTTCTGGTCCAAGGTCAACGATATAATCAGCTGTTTTAATTACATCTAAATTATGCTCAATAACAAGAACTGTCTCGCCACTTTCAACAAGGCGTTGCAGAACTTCCAGAAGACGCGCTATATCATGTGCATGTAAACCAGTCGTTGGCTCATCTAAAATATATAACGTACGCCCTGTAGAACGACGGTGTAATTCAGAAGCTAATTTCACGCGCTGTGCTTCTCCTCCAGATAACGTCGTAGCTGGCTGTCCTAATTTCATATAACCAAGCCCTACATCTACAAGCGTTTGAAGTTTACGCTTAATTTTTGGGATATTAGCGAAGAACTCTACTCCATCTTCAATTGTCATACCTAACACTTCAGAAATGTTTTTATCTTTATATTTCACTTCTAACGTTTCACGGTTGTAACGTTTACCGTGACAAACTTCACACGGAACGTATACGTCTGGTAGGAAGTGCATTTCAATTTTAATAATTCCATCACCACGGCACGCTTCACAACGTCCACCTTTTACATTAAAGCTGAAACGTCCTTTTTGATATCCACGCACTTTCGCTTCATTCGTTTGTGCAAACACATCACGAATATCATCGAATACACCTGTATACGTCGCTGGATTAGAACGTGGTGTACGCCCGATTGGCGATTGATCAATATCGATTACTTTATCTAAATGCTCAAGACCTTTAATTTCTTTATGAGTACCTGGCTTCGCTTTCGCTTTATATAACTTTTGCGCTAATGATTTATATAGTACTTCATTAATCATCGTACTTTTACCGGAACCAGATACACCCGTTATCGCTACAAACGTACCAAGCGGGAATGACATCTTTGCATTCTTTAAGTTATTCTCTTTTGCACCGATAATTTCCACTTTACGTCCGTCACCTTTACGTCTTTCAAGTGGAACCGGAATAAACTCTTTACCGCTTAAATACTTCCCTGTTAGCGAATTATCATCTTGCATCACTTCAGCTGGCGTCCCCGCTGATACAACTTGACCACCATGAATACCTGCACCAGGTCCGATATCAAGTAAATAATCAGCAGCCATCATCGTATCTTCATCATGTTCAACGACAATTAACGTATTACCTAAATCACGCATCTCTTGCAACGTACGAATAAGACGATCGTTATCGCGCTGATGTAAACCGATAGAAGGCTCATCAAGAATGTAAAGTACGCCAGTCAGACGAGAACCGATTTGCGTCGCTAAACGAATACGCTGCGCCTCACCACCTGATAAAGTTCCTGCAGCACGACTTAACGTTAAATAATCTAACCCGACGTTCACTAAGAATCCAACGCGCTCCTGGATTTCTCTTAAAATTAAATGAGCAATTTTTTGTTGCTTCTCCGTTAGCTCTACATTCGAGAAGAATTCCTGTACTTCTTGAACAGAATACTTCGTTACATCAGCAATCGTTTTATCACCAACGAAAACAGCTAAACTCTCAGGCTTTAAGCGTCCACCTTTACACTTCGGACAAGCTTGCTCTGCCATATACTTTTCCATTTGCTCACGGACATAATCAGAACTCGTTTCACGATAACGACGTTCGATATTTGGAATAACACCTTCAAATAAAATCTCATTTTCCTTTACTTGACCAAATTCATTTACATAGCGGAAATAAACTTTCTCTTCACCGCTTCCGTACAACACTTTATCAAATAAATCTTTCGGTATATCTTTCACAGGGACATCCATATCAACGCCGTAATGATTACATACAGATTGTAAAAGCTGTGGGTAATATTGTGAGCTTGTCGGTTCCCAAGGCGCAATCGCATGTTCATTTAATGATAAATCCCAATTCGGAATGACAAGTTCTAAATCTACCTCTAACTTTGAACCAAGTCCATCACAAGAAGGACACGCCCCGAATGGACTATTGAATGAGAACATGCGCGGCTCTAATTCTCCGATTGAAAAGCCACAATGCGGACAAGCATGATGTTCACTAAATAGAAGTTCCTCTTCTCCCATTACATCAATTAACACTCGGCCCCCGCCAAGCTTTAATGCACTTTCAAGTGAATCCGCAAGACGGCTTGCAATCCCTTCTTTTACAACAATACGGTCAATTACAACTTCAATGGAATGCTTCTTATTTTTATCTAACGCAATATCTTCAGATACATCAAGCATTTCACCATCAACACGTACACGAACATATCCTTGCTTCTTAATGTCTTCAAGCACTTTCACATGTGCACCTTTACGCCCAGAAACGATAGGAGCTAACACTTGTAATTTCGTACGTTCAGGATATTCAAGTACACGGTCTACCATCTGCTCTACTGTTTGTGATGTAATTTCAATACCATGATTCGGGCAAATCGGCGTACCAATTCGTGCGAATAGTAAACGTAAATAATCATAAATCTCCGTTACCGTTCCGACAGTTGAACGTGGATTACGACTCGTTGTTTTTTGATCGATTGAAATCGCTGGAGATAAGCCTTCAATTGTATCCACGTCAGGTTTATCCATTTGTCCTAAAAACTGGCGCGCATACGCAGATAACGATTCTACGTATCTGCGTTGCCCTTCTGCATAAATCGTATCAAACGCTAATGATGATTTCCCTGAACCAGACAATCCCGTCACAACAACAAGCTGATTTCTCGGAATGGTTACATCAATATTTTTTAAGTTATGTGCTCTAGCACCTTTTACGACAATAAAATCCTTGCTTATGCTCACTCTGTTCACCCTTCCGCTTTTAATTCTAATAGTAAATCTCTTAATTCAGCTGCACGCTCGAAATCTAACGCTTTTGCTGCTTCTTTCATCTCTGCTTCCATCTTCGTAATTGTCTTTTCACGCTCTTTTTTCGTCATCTTCTTGGCTGGTACTGCTTCATATGTTTCCGGCTCTTCAGCAGCTGTCGTTGCACGGATAACATCACGCACGCCTTTTTGAATCGTTTTCGGCGTAATACCATGCTCTTTATTATAAGCTTCTTGTATAGTACGACGACGTTGCGTTTCTTCAATCGCAATTCCCATCGATCTCGTTATACGATCTGCGTACATAATAACGCGGCCGTTTTCATTACGTGCCGCACGACCAATTGTTTGAATTAATGAACGCTCCGAACGCAAGAATCCTTCCTTATCAGCATCTAAAATAGCTACAAGTGATACTTCTGGAATATCTAATCCTTCTCGTAATAAGTTAATACCGACCAGTACATCAAACTTACCAAGGCGAAGGTCACGGATAATTTCAATACGTTCTAACGTTTTAATTTCAGAGTGAAGATAGTTTACTTTAATTCCTACATCCTTTAAGTAGTCTGTTAAATCCTCTGACATTTTCTTCGTTAAAGTCGTAATTAATACACGTTCATTTTTTGCAATGCGATCTTGAATTTCTCCTAATAAATCATCAATTTGCCCTTCAATTGGTCGTATATCAATTGGTGGATCTAAAAGCCCTGTTGGACGAATAATTTGTTCTATTACCTCCGGTGCCTGCTCTAACTCGTACGGTCCTGGCGTTGCCGAAACGTAAATAACTTGATTCGTTTTCCCTTCAAACTCATCAAACGTAAGCGGTCTATTATCTAAAGCTGATGGCAAACGGAACCCATGATCCACAAGTACTTGCTTACGTGCTTGGTCCCCGTTATACATCGCTCTTACTTGCGGTACTGATACGTGTGACTCATCCATAACAATTAAGAAATCTTCCGGGAAATAGTCTAATAACGTATACGGTGTTGCACCCGCTGGACGAAGTGTTAAATGACGGGAATAATTTTCAATACCTGAGCAAAAGCCCATCTCACGCATCATTTCTAAATCATAACGTGTACGTTGCTCTATACGCTGCGCTTCTAACAACTTGCCATTATCATTTAATTCCTTTAAACGCTCTTCTAATTCTTTTTCGATATTTTCAATAGCGACCTTCATCTTTTCTTCACGTGTAACGAAGTGAGATGCTGGGAAGATTGCTACATGATCACGTTCTGCTAATACTTCACCTGTTAACGCATTTACTTCGCGAATACGATCTATTTCATCGCCGAAAAATTCAATTCGAATACAATGCTCATCAAGTGATGCCGGGAAGATTTCAACTACATCTCCGCGCACACGGAATGTACCACGCTTGAAATCAATGTCATTACGCCCATACTGCACATCAACAAGTTCACGAAGCAATTGATTGCGGTCCTTTTCCATACCAACTCGAAGCGAAACAACTAACTCGCGGTATTCTTCTGGAGAACCTAAACCATATATACACGAAACACTCGCAACGATAATAACATCGTCTCTTTCAAATAAGGAAGACGTTGCTGAGTGACGCAATTTATCGATTTCATCATTAATCTGCGCATCTTTTTCAATAAAAGTATCTGTTTGCGGCACATACGCTTCTGGCTGATAATAATCGTAATAACTAACAAAATACTCCACTGAATTGTTAGGGAAAAAATCTTTCAGCTCACTATATAACTGTCCTGCTAACGTTTTATTATGAGCCATGACAAGTGTTGGCTTCTGCACTTCTTTAATGACATTTGAAATCGTAAATGTCTTACCCGTTCCTGTCGCCCCAAGCAACACTTGCTTTTTCTTTCCACTATTAATTCCCTCTACAAGCTTCTCTATAGCTACCGGCTGATCACCTTGCGGGGAATACGCTGAGATAATTTCAAATTGATGTTCCAAGTAAAATCCGACCTCCTCATAAAAATCTGTATTATTATTTTACCACGAATGCCCATAAAAAACCTAAAAAAACGAACAGATATTCGGTAAAACTTTCGACAATATATACATAGAAAAAGGAAGGAGTCAAAACTTCCTTCCTCTACTAACTCTATTTTTTAGGTACATATAATAAATCATATCCATTGCGCCCATTTTCATTCACACAGTCTATTAACCTATAAGCCGTTTGTGATTCACGCTGCTCTTTAACAATCCTTTTACAGTTATCTTTATGTAACCCTTTATCCTCACCAGCAAATTGGTCTTTTCTATTATCTGACACATAAAGTATATCGTTCTCACTATGCTCTAGCGTTTGAAAGATCGGGTCACCTTCATGGGTATACTGTACAATCCTTATTTTATCAACCTTCCCTTGGTCAACATTCAAAATGAATTTTTCAAATTTATCTAGATTGGAAATTCCCGCTCTCTTTACAATGACATCATTCTTCCTATCAATTTCAATGTTAGGTTGTGAGCATGCTACTAAGCTAAAGAAAAAGAGAAATAGACATATAAAACCACTTCTTTTTCCTATTGTCATCCTCTCCTATAAAAATTCTTTGTATACCGCAAAAGCTACTTTCCTCTACGAAAGTAGCTTCTCTTTTCCTTTCTCTTTCTTCGGAAAAATCACATATGAAAATGAAATAACTGTATCCACTAAAAGTATAATCGCCCAAACTTGACTAACGCGACTAGCTGGTTCATTTAAAACAATCCCAGTTTCTAACCAATTATGCCATTGGTCAAACGGGACAAAACCGTACAGAAAGAAAAAGAAAATATGCACAACAATGAATAAAACAAGATGCAATACCAAATTTTTTATTTCCTGCTTCGCATAGGCCATACCTGTTAATTCTATATGTTCTTCAATAATAGGCGCTGGTTCATTCCGCCATTTCGCAACTAGCTTTTGCGCAAATATATCAAGCTTCTTCAAATCCTTTTTCCCGTAGAAAACTGCATACAATAAAATAATTACAGTAATGATTTGAAAATTAGAGAAATTCCCTGTTTGATAATAGTCCACTACCCCTAATGTTAAAATAAATACTTCATTTACGAGGAGTACAATCCCCATAATAAAGCTCGCTTTCTTCAAACGGAATCCGTAACGGAGTAAAAAGAAGCCGATAGCCGATAACCAAAATACAATCTCTGCCCCAATTAAAAAATACCAACGATATTCTGCAAGTATACTCATTTATCCATCTCCTTTTCATCATATATACGAAAAGCTTCATCCATATATAATAAAAGTTCTTCTTCAATTGGATACATGCTCATTTTCTGCGAATCTTCCTTCGATTTTCTAACTTCCCATAACTTATCTAAAAATGCTTCATCACCATTAGCCATTTCTAAACACTTCTGCATTAATCTCTTCGTTGCCTCTTGTACCTCATTACTCGCGGCTTCTTTGCCGTCTTTCATAAAAATACGTAATTGCTTTAATAAATCTACCCATTCTAAAACATTCGGATCTTCTTCACTCATATTTGGCAAGTTATGAAGCAATTTTTGTTCTTCCTTTGAAAATACTTCATTTTGAAATATTTCACGTATGCGAGACGACTGTTTCGAAAGCTGGATAAGTTCAAACATAACTTTCCAATCGAGCTCTCCCTCCACATCCACCGAATAAACAACTGCTTGTAAAACACGCTCCATTCGATTGAATTTCTTTTGTTCTTCCTGTACAAATCGAAGTTGTTTTTCAAGTGAATCCTTTAAATTAAGCTCATCTTTTACTAACATATTCGCAGATTCTTTTAACGAAAATCCCATTTCCTTTAAAAATAAAATTTGTTGCAGCCGTATTACGTCAGCTTCACTATATAAACGATGCCCGCCTTCTGTTTTCCCGCTCGGCTTTAATAAATCTATTTGATCATAATAACGTAATGTACGTACTGTTACCCCTGTCTCTCTCGTCAATTGTTGTATGGAAATCACTACCATCACCTCTTCCCCTTCATTATAAAAGATGACGTTACGTCACTTTCAAGTCTTTTGTAAAAAAAATACAAAAAGCTGTTTATACTCTTCGTATAAACAGCTTTTACGGGAATAATCCTTTTTGTACAGCACGCCCACAAAATAAAATAAGTGCTCCAACAACAACACTCGTTGCTGTTTTATGATAATGAGCTGAAACTAATAAATAATATGATAAACCGACAGTACCAATCATAATACAAACGCTTGGCACTGGATTACGAGAGAAGTTCTGCATTCCCCAAAACAAAGCAAAAATAGCCGTAGCGACACATAATACCGGTAATCCCATCCCAGTTCCCCTTTTTCTATCTATTCCTTGTTGCTAACACACTCGTCGATGCCATACTTATTAATAAACCAAAAATAGCAATATATAATAACTCATTTACATGTACTGCTTGCCTATCTAAATGCTTATTTACACAAAGATACACAATGAACAGGAAAATGAAGCTTGTAATACAAATCGTAAAATACGACTTCATCTTATTCACAACTCGCTCATCAATCGACGGAACTCCCTCTTCTTTCAAACGCTTCTGTTCTCTATATTCCGAAATACTATATAAAATGACTAGTGCTACATTCGATATGAAGATCGTTCCCCACGAAATACTTAAAATCATTAAACTCGCATTTAAAATAAGACCCGCTAAAAATAAACTTCCTATAAACCGTATAACATCTTGCTTACTCATACATGATCAACCTCTTTTTGATTTCTATATTTCCACTTCGGCCAATAGTTCACAAAGAAATAAACAAACTGCCCTAGTACAAATAAAACAAACGGCATACCAGCATTTCCATCAACAATTAAATTATATAAACTCCATATCGCTAAACTAATCGTAAAAAATAACCCTACATATTTAAACGCTTTATCTGACTGGAATCTCTCAAACTCATCTTGCATTTTTCATTCCTCCTATCTCTATGCTCGTTTCCCTATCATGACTCCTATGATGAGACTACCCGCAAATAAGGAACTACATATCATAAATATTTCTTGCACTGGTATAACAGCTCTGCCTATTGATTTACTCGCAACAATATAAACAATAAGCAATAGAAACGCGAATACAAATGAGACATTTACATATTTTTTTATATTTTCATTTACTCGCTCATCTATATCTGGAAGTTCTTCTTTTTTATACTTACGCTTTTTGTAATACGCATACACTATCAAAAATACAATTGCTAAAACGTTACTCACTACGAGCGGTAAAATTGGTATAGCCGGATTCATAATATGAACTACAATGTCTCCCAAAAACAATCCAATAGTCGCACCAATCAATAACTTTTTAGTATCTTCCATTTTTTCTCCCCTTACTCTAGCGTAAATATTTCCTCAACCTTCACCCCAAAATATTTGGCGATTTTTAGGGATAACTCTAGACTCGGGTTATAATGATGGTTTTCAATCGCCACAATCGTCTGCCGTGTCACCTGCATCGCCTTTGCCATTTCAACTTGCGTTATATGATTTTGCTTTCTTAACTCTTTTATTTTATTTTTCACACCCATAGGCTCCACCTTCGAAAGTAAAGATATCTTTACTTTAATTATAAATATTTTCCAATTTCAAGTAAAGATATCTTTACAAATTTTAGTAAAACATTTCACTGAACATCTTCTCTAACCAAGTACAAGAGTAATTCAATTTATATCAGCGATTTTTTAAATATATCGACATCCGTAGCACTATAATCATAAGAAAAAAGCTGTCCCAAAATATCTTTTGGAACAGCTTCTTCGTCCTACTACATAAATCCTAATGCATATACAAGAACGTATCCAAGAATAGAAAGGCAAACCGAGCCGATCAGCCCCGCCACGAATGCCTTACTTCCTAACTTACGGAACGTTTTAAACTCTACATTTAAACCAAGCCCCGCCATCGCCATTGCAATCAGCATGTAAGCAATGACAACAATATAGCCGGCAACAACTTCTGGTATAACCCCGAGCGAATGCACTGCACTCATCGCTAAAAATCCGAAGATGAACCACGGAATTGGAAGATCGCGCCACGATTTTTTTTCCTCGCTACCTTCACTCTTACCAAACCATAATCCAATTAAAATCGCTACTGGCACAAGCATTGCAACGCGCGTTAATTTCACGATAACTGCGATGTCTACAGCCGTACTTCCTCCTGGTGCCGCAGCTGCGATGACATGGGCGATCTCATGCAGCGTGGCACCTGAGAATACACCGTAACCGTACTGTGAGAAGCCAAGCACTGGGTATAATAGCGTATAAATAAGTGTAAATATTGTACCTAAAATTGCAATAATCGCTGCCCCAACTGCCGTTTCTTCATCCTTCGCTTTCACTTGCGGTGCAATTGCCACGACCGCTGCCGCACCGCAAATTGCTGTTCCGCACGCTGTTAAAATTCCGAGTTTCTTTTCTACTTTAAATACTTTCGTTAGTCCATATACAACGAAAATCGTAAATGCAATAACAACCGCAGCGATGACCAATACTTTCGGCCCTGCCTTCGCAATATCAACAAGATTTAACCGCATTCCAAGTAAGATGATCCCAAAGCGCAGCAACTTCTTACTCGCAAAGTTCGTCCCGGCAATCGCATCATGAGGAACTCCAATTGCTGCACGCCAAACCATCCCAATTAGAATAGCAATTACTAATTGTCCCATAATATTTAAAAATGGAAGCTCTGCTAAATATTTCGCAGCAATTGCGATTAATAGTGTAATCCCAATTCCTTGCGAAAATCCAAAGCCCTTCTTCTTTTGTATAACAAGTGTTTGTTCCACTTTGAACCACTCCAATAATCGTATTGGAACATGCATGTTCTTTCTACTTACATTATAAGAGAGTTTCTATAATAAGTTTAATATCAATATTAAATCTCTATCATCAGAAATACTTATGATAAGATGATAGAAAAAGAAAGGAGCCCATTACATGAACGTAGACATTTTAAAAATATTTGTTACTGTCGTTGAACAGAAGCACTTCTCCCGTGCAGCAGAATTATTAAACCTTTCACAACCTGGCGTAAGTATGCATATACGCAACTTAGAAAACGAATTTGGCACCACTCTTATTCAGCGCTCCCCAAAGCACGTCCAAGTGACGGAGGCTGGAAACATACTATATATACATGCAAAGCAAATGCTCTCTCTTTACGAAGAAGCCAAACAAGAAATTAACGAACTACATAACGTTGTAACAGGAACTCTTCGCATCGGTGCTAGTTTCACAATTGGCGAATACTTACTTCCAAAAATACTGGCTAACTATGCGAATGAAAATCCACACGTCGAAGTTCATACCTTTATCTCAAATACAGAAGACGTTTTACAAAGCCTTCGCTCTAATCAAATCGATATCGGCTTAGTGGAAGGGCAAGTCGTATACGCCGACGTTGACGTTGAAACGTTTATGCAAGATGAAATGAAGCTCGTCGTCCCTCCAAATCATCCACTGCTCTGCACAAATGAAATAAATGAAAGTACACTCCAAGATCAAGTATGGGTATTAAGAGAAAGTGGTTCTGGTACACGCGCTTATAGTGACCGCTTTATTCATCAACACCATTTGAAAATGAAGCGATTCTTTACATTTAGTAGTATCCAAAGCGTAAAGGAAGCAGTTAGTGCCGGGCTTGGCATCGCTATACTTTCTGATTGGACTGTACGAAAAGAGCTACTGGCAAAAGAGCTATTCCACGTCGAAGTTCCAAATGAACAACTAATTCGTCCATTCTCCATCGTGCGCGGCAAATACTTCATCCTGTCTAAAGCCATTCAGGTGTTTTTAAATCATGTAGACTCTTTTGCGAAAAAACAGCATTGACCTTCACATTAGTGTGAAGGTTTACAATACATGTAAAAGGAGTGAAACACATTGCGAATTGGAGAGTTATCAAAAGAAACCGGGGTTAGCGAAAGATCACTAAGACATTATGAAGAAAAAGGATTACTCCCTTCTAAGCGCCTCGCAAATGGCTACCGTGATTTTGATGAAGGTGCCATCGAAAAAGTGGAGCTTATTCAAATGTACTTACAAATTGGCTTAAATTTAGAAGAGACGGCAAGGATGCTGCGCTGCCTCGAAATAGAGCCGCACCTGTACGAAAATCCTTGCAGCAGTATCCTTACGCTTTATGAAGATAAACTTAATGAAGTAACGAAGCAAATCTCATTACTTTCTAGCATTCAAACGAATTTGCAAAAACACGTTTCACTCCTAAAACAAGCAAATGAAAAGGGATGATTACATGTTTGTTATACATGGCAGTTCAAGACAAAACGGAAATACAGAGGCTTTAACACATATGATGATAGAGGGCATTGAAACAGAACAAATTTACTTACGAGACCATACAGTCCATCCTATTACAGACCAACGTCATGATGCAGAAGGATTCCAAGCTGTAAACGATGACTATCAACATTTAATTGAACGCATGCTAGAGCACGACACAATTATCTTCTCTACACCACTATACTGGTACGGAATGAGCGGTCATATGAAAAACTTCGTCGATCGCTGGTCACAAAGCTTGCGTGATACATCTCTTCATTTCAAAGAGAAAATGAAAGGCAAAAAAATGTATGTTGTCATCGTTGGCGGAGACAACCCGAAACTGAAAGCATTACCGCTTATTGCTCAGTTCCAATACATCTTTGATTTTGTTGGTTCATCATTTGAAGGGTATGTTATTGGGAATGCAAATGGATTGGATGAAATCAAAAATGATGCTGAGGCGCTGGCAAAAGCACAATTGTATAATGATAAATTCAAAAATAGTAAATAGAAATTAGTTTGACAAAAACGATGACATCACATCTCTCGAACAAGAATACGAAACATTATTAGTTCAAATCCGAAAATGTAAAGAAGCGCTCTAATGTCTTCCCTATATATCGACAAGGCCTTCCGCATTTCCCAAGAAATATTGAAACTTCGACATAGAATAGCATTAATAAAAGTGAAAAAGCCGTGCATCAGCACGGCTTTTTCACTTTAAATACGGACGGCAGTCCCGCTCACTGCAACCATTAGCATTCCTTCGCGAACTACTTCGTAATCCACGTCGATACCAACAATTGCATTTGCATTTTTTTGTCTTGCGAAAGTTTTCATCTCTTCCATTGCAATGTCGCGCGCTTCTTTTAATTTACTTTCATAAGCGCCCGCACGACCGCCGACAACATCACGGACAGAGGCGAAAAGGTCACGAACGATATTCGCGCCCATAATCGCTTCTCCATTGACGATATCGATATACTCAATAATTTCTTTTCCTTGAATTGTAGACGTTGTTGTTACAATCATGCTTCATAGCCTCCCATATAAGATTTTCACTTACTTATGGTGCACTAATTCAGCAGAAATTATATTTACGAACTGAACTGAGCTTCGTATAAACGGCTATATCCTCCGCCTTGCTCAATTAGTTCCTCATGTGAACCTTGTTCTGCAATACCATCTTTATTTACAACGACGATACGATCTGCATTTTTAATCGTTGCAAGTCTGTGAGCGATAACTAATGTTGTACGGCCGACAGATAGTTCAGCAAGTGATTTTTGAATCGCAAGTTCCGTCTCTGTATCTAATGCGGAAGTCGCTTCATCTAATATTAAAATTGGCGGGTTTTTCAAGAACATACGAGCAATCGCTAGACGTTGCTTCTGTCCACCAGAAAGTTTCACACCACGCTCACCAATAACCGTATCTAAACCGTCTGGTTGTGAGTAAATTAAGTCTTCTAACTGTGCACGTTTTACTGCCTGCCAAATTTCAGCTTCTGACGCCTTTAAGTTTCCGTAAGCGATATTTTCACGAATTGTTCCTGAGAATAAGAACACATCTTGCTGCACAATTCCAATTTGCTTACGAAGTGAAGATAACGTCATATCTTTCGTATCAATACCATCAATTTGAATCGATCCTGACGCTTGTTCATAAAAACGTGGTAATAGACTACATAACGTCGTTTTTCCAGCTCCTGATGGTCCTACGAAAGCAACAGTTTCACCTGCATGTATTTTCAAACTAATATCATTTAAAATCGGTTCTTTATTTTCATATCCGAATGTAATGTTGCTATATTGAATATCACCATGTACATGTTTAACTTCCATTGCATCTTTAGAGTCTACAATATCTGGCTCTGTTTCAAGAAGCTCTACATATCTCTTAAAACCAGCGATCCCTTTCGGATAGCTTTCGATTACCGCATTAATTTTTTCAATTGGGCGGAAGAAAATATTCGTTAATAGAACGAATCCGATAAATCCACCGTACGTTAATTCACCTTGCAGAACAAACCATGTACCGCATATTAAGACGAAGAGCGTTACGAGACGCATGAGCATATAACTAATCGATGAATTTAACGCCATAATTTTATATGCCATTAATTTCGTTGTACGGAAACGAGCATTGTTTACAGCAAATTGATCTTTCTCAAACCTTTCATTTCCGAATGCTTGTACAACACGGATACCACCAACGTTATTCTCAATACATGCATTAAAATCAGCAACGTCTGAGAATAAACGTCTAAACGTACCTGTCATTTTTTTATTGAAGTAAAGTGCCAACCATAATAGGAATGGAATAACGAAGAACGTTAATAGCGCTAACTTCCAGTTGATCATCATCATAAATGAGAATGCCCCAACTAAAGTCATAACAGCGATAAATAAATCTTCTGGTCCATGGTGAGCAATTTCCCCAATTTCCATTAAGTCGTTTGTAAGACGTGAAATTAAATGACCTGTTTTATTATTGTCAAAAAATCTGAATGATAGCTTTTGAATGTGACCAAATAATTTCTGCCTCATATCCGTTTCAATGTTAACACCAAGCATATGTCCCCAATATGTAACGACATATTGTAAGCCTGCATTTAATATATACACTGCAAGTAAACCGAAACAAGCCCATAAAATAAGCGTCCAGTTTTGTCCTGGCAATAACTTATCAATAAATTGATTTACGATAAGCGGGAAGCCAAGTTCTAGTAACCCTGCGACAACCGCGCAAGAAAAGTCGAGTATAAATAAACCTTTATACGGTTTATAGTAAGAAAAAAATTTACGTAGCATATCTTACCTCCATTTTCCAAAATTAAAACACCCTCTAAATGATAACCATTATCAAATAATTATTCAAGTTATCCGTCTATGAAACTAAAAAGAATGTTTGCGATAGTTGTCGTTTTTTTCCGGAAAGTCGATATATTTGAATAATCGCCGATACAAATCCTATTTACTACCCATTCCGCCCCCCACAACAAAAAAAGGTATCACCACAAGGTGATACCCTTTCTTCTATTACATCGCTTCCGAATCCCACTCATGCTCCTGCTGAACAAACACAATTCCTAATTCGTGATGTCCTCCGGCGTATAATGCCGTTTGAGCAAGACGAAGCTCTCCATTTGTATCTAATACTTCTAACTTACAAAATGCTCCTGTCGTCTTCGTTTGAAGCGCATCATAAAATTCCTCAGCGCTTCCTGGAATGACTCCATTTACTTTCGTAATTACTTCTCCAGGCAGTAAATTCAGCTCTGCCCCAATTGTATTCGGGATTGTATCTAATACAACAAGCCCATCATTACGTGCAGCGAAATAAGCCGGTCTTGTCTCATCCGCAATTTTTTCTTGCATGGAAATTGTGAAACGCCCAAGCATTGCGACTCCCATTGCGATAATGGCAAGTACGTGCCACCAATAACTTGCGATTCCTAAAACAAGTACAATTCCTGCTAATCCGTAGACCCGTCTTCCTGTAAATAATAAAGCTTCCGTTGGCTCATAACTTCTAATCTTTCTCATAAATCCAATTAAAAATGGAACGAGGAATAAAGAATAGGTATCTGAACCGATTGAAACGACAGGCCACCATGAAATAAACTGCGTTACTGCATCACCTGGTACAAGAATAAAAATAGGCACGATCCATAAACGCTTTGATTCGTGTAAACCAATCTTTAGCCCACGCTTACCCTTCTTAATCTTCGGCGTAGAATATCCTACTGCATTTTTAGAAATCAACAAGCCCTCTACAACAAGCATGACGCCTAGTAAAATAGCAAGAGATACAATCGTACTCTCTTCACCTTCTCCAAGCTGTAAGAAGGAAACTGGTAGCTTAGAAGATAATAGAACGCATACAATTGCGATACTAAATGTATAAGCTGCTGATAAATATCGATACATAGCAGTTAATCCAAATAATAACGTCCAAAGTAAGATGACCCATAAGCTCGCTTTGGAAACGACAAGGCCAAGTCCAATTGTAATAATAGATACGATTAATCCGTATCCAACTCCCGCAAATAGAGATGTTCGCAGTTCAAACCAAATATCATAAACTTTAAAGGAAAAATTCTTTCGTTCTCGTAACATACGTAAGTATCCAACGAAGATACTACTTATTAAAAATACATAGACAGCAGGGTGTAAGAAAAAACGTCCAACTGCCCGCATTATTTCAAAAATCCATGCCTCCACGAACCCATTCACCACCATTTATATCATTCTTTCTTTTTATATTATCATAACTGGACAAACGTTTGTTTAACACAAAAAAATACAGGCAGCAAACTGCCTGTATTTCTTTTTATCCCGCTTTAATGGGCAGTAAGACCCCCACCTCAAAATTCAGCGAAAGCAAAGAATTTAGGTGGGGGATCAACTGCCCATTAAAGTCCGATTGGTTCAACTAATAATCAGTGGGGGATGAAGAAAACCCCCACTGATTAAAGTTTCACTTTATTTCGCTATTAATTTTAATGCGGACTGTAATTGTAAATCATTTTCTCCAGAACGGATTTTTTCAATAATTTTAGTTTGAATCGCCTCAGCTGTCTTTTTATCCAGCTGTCCCGTCGCTTCCATCTCATTCGCATTTTGGAATGCTTTCAGCGCTGATTCTGTCTCTTTACTAAAGTATCCATCTTCACGCCCCGGTACATATCCTAAACTCTTAAGCATTTCTTGCGCGTGTTTTACTTGCACATCATTTGAATTGTATGAAAGTGTTTTTTCAATTTGAATTGGTGTCGCATGATAATAATCTGGTTGCTTCACTTCTACTGTTGGCGCGATTCCTTTTTTATGAATCCAGTTTCCATCCGGTGTTAACCATTTAAACATCGTTAATTTAATATTGCTACCATCTTTAAATGGAACGGCTTGCTGAACAGTACCTTTACCAAACGTTTTTTCACCAATTAAATCGTATCCTTCTCCCTCTTTTAGCGCACCCGCTAAAATCTCTGAAGCAGAAGCACTTCCGTTATCAATTAATACTGAAATTGGATATGGCTTTTTCTCTTTCAGTTCCGTAGAGAATTTCTTTTTCTCACCATTTCGTTGCTCTACTTGTAGCATCGGCTTTTTATCCGTCATAATTTCCCCTAGTATCTCTTCTACACTATTTAAGTAGCCACCAGGATTACCACGCACATCAATAACTAAGCCTTTTATATTTTTCTTCTCTAACTCTTTTAACTGATCCTTAAATTCTTTCGCCGTATTTTCAGCAAAAGAAGTAATTTGCATATAACCGATATCTTTTCCACTCTCTTGTTTCACAGAACTAAACACTGTGAAGATTGGAATTTTTTCACGCTTAATTTTAAATACAATCGGATCAGCTACTCCTGCACGCTTAATTTCAATCGCGACAGTCGTTCCTTTTTTACCACGAATCTTTAATACTGCTTCTTCACGTGATAAATCTTTCACACTATTTCCATCTACAGATAAAATTTGGTCATTCGGTTTAATTCCAATCTTTTCTGCCGGTGAGCCTTTAATTGGAGATACGATAATAAGCTTACCGTCCGTTTTGTTCACCTCAGCCCCGATCCCCTCTAACTCAGGATCAAGTGATTCACTAAACTGTTTAGCCGTTTCTTTATCCATATACGTGGAATAAGGGTCCTTCAGCGTAGACAACATGCCTTGTATTGCACCTTCGACTAACTTGTCATCCTTCACGTCTTCCACATAACGTGAATCAATTAGTGCATACGCCTCATTAATTTTTGCCAAATTCCCTTGCGCGGTGCTAGCGTTTCCACTCGAAATTGTTTGCGTTACTTCTGCTGGGTTAACCCCAAATAAAGACATACCTGCAAACATTCCGCCAGCACCAATTAAAAATGCAACAACCATTCCAATAATTGCAGCTCTACGTTTCAATGCGGAATTCCCCTTTCCAAAACACACAGGTGGTGTAGCAAAAGGCATCACACAGTGTGTGATGCCTTTACCTATTTCTACTATATGATAAGCTTGTACGAATTATGTTTGCAACTTTTTATACTTTTAAGAAGCGACGAATTGACATTACACTTCCCCACATACCGATTAAAGCCCCGATTAACACTAGTAAACCAGCTAATTGGAATACGAAAGGACTGTATGGTAGAAGTTCGAAAATTGTTCCGCCAAGTTTTTCGTTAAACACACTTTGTAGTGAATTATACGTAACTAGAATTAAGCCAATTGGAATAATTGATCCTAATACTCCTAGGAATAATCCCTCTAATAAGAACGGCCAACGAATAAACCAGTTTGTTGCACCTACCAGTTTCATAATTTCGATTTCTGTACTACGAGCATAAATTGTAATTTTAATTGTATTAGAGATTAAGAACATTGCTGTGAATAAAAGACCAGCAATTAACGCAATCCCGATATTACGTCCTGTTTTTACAGTATCAAATAATTTTTCAACTTGGCCTTTACCGTATTGAACATTACTTACAAACTGCATTTTCTCAATCTTTTTCGCGATTGTCGCTGTATCTGTTGGTTCTTTTGCTTTTACAATGAATACGTTTTTAAGTGGGTTATCTTGTTCAAATAACTCAAACGTTTTTCCGCTATCACCTAAGCTTTTAATTAAGCGTTTTAGCTCTTCTTCTTTAGAAGAATATTTAATAGATTCTACTTTCGCAATCTTACTCATATCATCTTCTAATTTCTTTTGATCAGCTTCTTTTGCTGCTGGATCAATGTGTACACGAATTTCTACATCTTGCTCTACTTTCGTCGCAAAATGGTTCATATTCATTATCGCTGTTAAAAAGACACCTACAAGTAATAATGTAACTGTTACTGCACTAACAGAAGCAAATGTCATCCATCCGTTACGTGATAGATTCTTTACACCTTCTCGCAAATGTCGACTAAGGGTCTTAGCCTTCATATCCGTATCCTCCCTCAATCTCATCTCGAACAATTTTTCCGCCTTCAATCGCGATTACACGATGACGAATTGTATTTACGATATCTGAGTTATGTGTCGCCATAACAATCGTTGTACCACGCTCGTTAATACGCGTAAAAATCTTCATAATATCAAGAGCTGTTTCAATATCTAAGTTACCTGTTGGCTCATCGGCAATTACAACCTTTGGTCTATTAACAATTGCTCTCGCAATCGCAACACGTTGCTGCTCTCCGCCCGAAAGTTCACTTGGTAGTGCGTCTGCACGATCCTCAAGACCTACAAGACCTAAAACTTCTGTTACACGCTCACGAATGGCTTCTTTTTCTTCTTCAATTACTTCTAAGGCAAACGCAACATTCTCATATACCGTTAACTTAGGTAGTAATTTAAAATCTTGGAAAATTACGCCTAATTGACGACGGAAATATGGAACATCTCTTTCTGCTAATGTTTCAATAACAAGTCCATTTACATTAATCGATCCTGTAGATGGCTTCTCTTCACGATACATCATTTTAATAAATGTAGATTTCCCGGCTCCACTCGGTCCAACTACGTATACAAACTCACCTTGTTTAATGTTAACTGTGAGACCAGCAATGGCTTTCATACCATTCGGGTACTCCTTATAAACATTCGTCATTTTTATCATTATTTATCACCCAATACTTAATGATTTTTTTCGAAATACTTTTCTGTACATCTGAAAATAAAAACTTTATTCTCACTTAACCACTCTTGTTGAAGGTAGCTTCCATTCATGCTTTTTATTAGCAGCGCTACTCTATGTAATATATTTCAGCAAAATTCTACAAACCCCATTGTAACATCAAACGGTTTCCAGTTCGGATACATTTTTGTTACAGTTATGTTACACTCCAGAAAAAGGAAACGAGTCGTCATAGTTCTTACCCAAAATCATTTTGGGATAAGATTATATAACCAACTCGTCCATTTTATCCTTTTTATTTATGTTCAGCTAACCACTCAGCTACTTTTTTCGCATCTTCACCTTGAATAATTCCTGGTGACATAGAACCGCGACCTTTTTCAATAATCTTTTCAATCTCTGCTGCATCATATTTCTGCCCCACTTTTCGTAAATCCGGTCCAGTTGCTCCCGATAAATCTTTCGCGTGACAGCCTATACAACTTTTTTGGTAAATTTGCTCTGCGCTATCTGTGCTTGCAGATTGTTTCGAAGGCTTACTCTCTTCTTTATTTCCACATGCTCCTAAAGCAAAAACGACTGATGTTCCTAACGCAATAGCCAACAATTTCTTTTTCACTTCTATCGCTCCCCATTGTTGATATTCTTTTCATTCCTAACACACTCATTTTCATTATAAGCATTATCTTTATATAGAAAAACTAAGGTATATTTCATATTTTTCAAAAATACAGTAAGAACCCTGATAATATAAAGCTTTCATAAGTTGTTTCAATTCTGTGAACAACATAAAAACTTCTATAAAGAATTCTTGTTGAACAGAAAATCAGAAAAGTTCTGTTCAAGTCTTACTCTATTGCCGCTCTGTTTTACTATTCTCTACTTTTTACAATACAATATACAACATTGTATGCTACATATAATCCCATCAAAAAGAGAAGTTGTCGTTTCCAACTTCTCTTCCTCTTTACTTCATCTATAGAAATAAAATCAAATTCTTTATCTCCTCGACTATCCTCAGCATACGCCAACAACTTTGTTGGCTTTTTTTCGCTTATTAGATGCGAGAACGTAAGTAAGCATCAATAAATGGATCAATTTCTCCATCCATAACCGCTTGTACGTTACCAACCTCTGTATTTGTACGGTGGTCTTTCACAAGAGAATACGGGTGGAATACGTAAGAACGAATTTGGCTACCCCATCCGATTTCTTTTTGTTCACCGCGAATTTCATCTAACTCCGCTTGTTGCTCTTCTAATTTCTTTTGGTACAATTTCGCTTTTAACATTTTCATCGCGTGCTCACGGTTTTTAATTTGTGAACGCTCTGACTGACATGTTACAACTGTGTTTGTTGGTGTATGTGTAATACGAACTGCTGAGTCTGTCGTATTAATATGCTGTCCACCTGCACCACTTGCACGGTACGTATCAACTTTTAAGTCTTCTGAACGTATTTCGATTTCAACTTCATCATTGAACTCAGGTACAACTTCACAAGATACGAACGATGTATGACGACGGCCTGAAGAATCGAATGGCGAAATACGTACAAGACGATGTACACCTTTCTCTGCCTTTAAATAACCGTAAGCGTTATGACCTTTAATTAATAAAGTAACACTCTTAATACCAGCTTCATCACCTGGTAAGTAGTCAACCGTTTCTACTTTAAACCCACGTTTTTCAGCCCAACGTGTGTACATACGTAATAACATAGAACCCCAGTCTTGTGACTCTGTTCCACCAGCACCTGGGTGTAATTCTAAAATAGCGTTATTTTTATCATAAGGATCGCTTAGTAGTAACTGAAGCTCATACTCATTCATTTCTTGAATTAAGCCTTTCACTTCAGATTCAAGTTCCTCATGTAAATCTTCATCATACTCTTCTTTTAAAAGCTCATGTGTGATTTCTAAATTTTCGAATGTCTCATCTAACTGACGGAACTTTCCAACCATCTCTTTCAGTGCATTAGCTTCGTTAATTACAGCTTGTGCGCCTTGTTGGTCATCCCAAAATCCTGCACCCATCATTGTCTCTTCTAACTCTGCAATTTGTTTCTCCTTAGTAGGAAGGTCAAAGAGACCCCCTAAAAGCCGCTAATCTCTTAGCCATTTTCTCTAATTCTTGTCTAATTTCTACTAATTCCATTTCCTTCACCTCTATGTAATTGCTGTTACTTTCTTATGAAAACAAGGGAAACTCTCTCCACTTATGACGGAGAGAGTTTAATCTTTCTTAATTATACATTTTTGATGTAAAATTTTGCAAAGCAATCTGGGCTATCGCCCTGTATTACTTCCCGATACCACAGCAGTTTTTATATTTTTTGCCGCTACCACATTTACATAAATCGTTGCGGCCTACTTGGTCACCTTTTACAACTGGTTTTTTCTTCGCTTCTTCGCCATCACTAGATGGATGAACAGCTTCACCTTGAACAACTTCTTGACGCTCTAAGTTTTGTTCAATTTCAGCTTTCATAATGTAACGAGAGATTTCCTCTTCAATAGAAGCAATCATCGACTCGAACATTGCGAATCCTTCCATTTGATACTCACGAAGTGGATCAATTTGACCGTAAGCACGTAAATGAATACCTTCACGAAGGTGATCCATCGCATCAATATGCTCTGTCCATTTCGTATCTACTACACGGAATACAACAACTTTTTCAAACTCACGCATTTGCTCTTCTGGCAGAAGCTTTTCTTTGTCGTTGTAACGCTCTATTAATTTCGCGATAATTGGCTCGCTCATTTCCTCTGGAGCAAGACGACGTAACTCTTCTTCTTTTATATCGCCTTCTTGCAGAAGGTTTGTATTTAAGTAGTCAACAAGACCTTTAATGTTCCAATCTTCTTCAATTTCCTCTTGTGTATGAAGCGCAACAGCACGTTCTACTGTAGATTTCATCATACCTTCAATAATACTGCGTAAGTTCTCAGAATCCATTACTTCTTGACGCTGTTTGTAAATAACTTCACGTTGCTGACGAAGTACATCATCGTACTGCAGTAACTGCTTACGTGCATCATAGTTATTTCCTTCTACACGTTTTTGCGCAGATTCTACCGCACGAGAAACCATTTTACTTTCAATCGGCTGTGAATCATCCATACCAAGACGATCCATCATCGCTTTCATATTGTCAGAACCGAAGCGGCGCATTAGTTCATCTTCCATAGACAAGTAGAACTGCGTTACACCAGGGTCCCCTTGACGACCAGCACGACCACGTAACTGATTATCAATACGACGGCTTTCGTGACGCTCTGTACCGATAACTGCTAGACCAACGTTTTTAATATCGTCTCCAAGCTTAATATCCGTACCACGACCAGCCATATTCGTCGCAATCGTTACAGCACCTTTCATACCAGCTTCTGCAATGATATCTGCTTCTCGCGCATGGTTTTTCGCATTTAAAATGTTATGGCGTACACCTTTACGTGTTAACATTTTTGAAATAAGCTCTGACGTTTCAATTGCAACTGTACCAACAAGAATAGGTTGCCCTTGTTTATGACGATTTACAATATCCTCAACAACTGCATTGAATTTGCCTTCCATTGATTTGAAGATTAAATCAGCACGGTCATCACGAATAATATCTTTGTTCGTTGGAATTACGATAACATTCATATTGTAAATACTACGGAATTCTTCTTCTTCCGTTTTCGCTGTACCAGTCATACCAGATAACTTTTCATACATACGGAAATAGTTCTGGAACGTAATTGTTGCGAGTGTCATACTTTCATTTTGAATTTCTACGCCTTCTTTTGCTTCAATAGCTTGGTGCAAACCTTCGCTATAACGACGACCTTTCATAAGACGACCAGTAAATTGGTCTACAATTACGATTTCGCCTTCTTGTACAACATAATCTGTATCAAGGTGCATGACAACGTGTGCACGAAGCGCCTGATTAATATGGTGAAGAAGTGCGACATGTTTTAAATCGAATAAGTTTTCAATATGGAAAGCTTTCTCTGCTTTCGTAATACCATCTTCAGTTAACATTACATTTTTCGTTTTCACATCAAATGAATACTCTTTTTCATTTTCTAATGTACGAACGAATGCATTTGCAAACATGTATAGCTCTGTTGATTTTTGAGCTTGTCCCGAAATAATAAGCGGCGTACGTGCTTCATCGACTAAAATAGAATCGACTTCATCGATAATAGCAAAATGAAGTGGACGCTGAACGCACTGTTCTCTATATAAAACCATGTTGTCACGTAAGTAATCGAATCCAAGCTCATTATTTGTGCTATACGTAATATCAGCAGCATAAGCCTCTTGTTTCTCTTCGCGTGACATACTGTTTAAGTTAATTCCTACTGTTAAGCCAAGGAACTCATGAAGTTGTCCCATTTCGCTCGCATCACGTTGTGCTAAGTATTCATTGACCGTAACAACGTGAACACCTTTTCCTGTTAAAGCATTTAAATATACAGGTAATGTAGATGTTAACGTTTTACCTTCACCCGTTTTCATCTCAGAGATATTCCCTTCATGTAAGGCAATACCACCCATTAACTGCACACCATACGGACGCATTCCAAGAACACGAGTCGCAGCTTCGCGAACAACTGCAAAAGCTTCAGGAAGTAGATCATCTACTGTCTCACCTTTTGTTAGACGTTCTTTAAATTCAAGCGTCTTTCCTTTTAATTGTTCATCTGTTAGTGGCTTAATAGATGATTCTAATGCATCAATTTGCTCAACTGTCTTCTGCATACGTTTAATTTGGCGTTGATTTACATCAAATACCTTTTTTAAAATACCGATCATAGGAAATACGCTCCTCTTTTTTATTAAAATAAAACTTCCGATTGTTTTTCTTTTTCTCTATTACAATCAGTCGTTGTAAAAATCAAATGTATGTTATGCCAATTTTTCTCCTAATTAAAAAAACTAAAATGTATATACCTAATGATAATTGTAACACTTGTCTTATAACTATGACAACAATCGGCCGAATGTCTCGTTCTAAATTAAGGAAACTTTTTAAAAAAATCTATTTTCAGCAAAAAAAGCGCAGCCATTTCGGCTGCGCTTTTGAATTATTATTTAGTTTCGATTAAACCATATTTCCCGTCTTTACGGCCATATACAACATTAGTTTCATTTGTATCAGCATTTGTGAAGACGAAGAAATTATGTCCTAGCATATCCATTTGTAGGATCGCTTCTTCAACGTCCATCGGTTTTAAATCAAATCGCTTTGTACGTACAAGTTCTAATTCATCCTCTTCTACCGCATCCAGAACAGCTACTGCTTCTGGAAGGATAAAGTTCGTTTTCACAGAACCTTTCTCACGTAACTTACGATTTACCTTTGTTTTATGTTTACGAATTTGTCGCTCAAGTTTATCAACTACTAAATCGATAGCAGCGTACATATCGCTATTAGTTTCTTCTGCACGAAGTAATAAATCAGTAAATGGAATTGTTACCTCGACACGTTGCTTGTCAGAGTATACTTTTAAATTAACTTTAATCTCTGGGAATGTATCAAAATAACGCTCTAACTTACTTAGTTTTTTCTCTACATATTCCTTTAATGCTGGAGTTACTTCAATATTTTCACCACGAATGTTGAATTTCATAGATGAATTCCTCCTTTCAAGCCTATGTACTATAATTTCGACATTGGCTTAAAAACTCCTTCTAACTTTTTTAAAAAAATTAGTGGAATTGCGATTTTTTTATCGTTTTTTGTTGAAATGAAAAGATGCATCGTTTCTATCTTTATTTTATCCTATTAACATCGTGAATAACGAATATAACTGTGGACAATTCGTTACAGAAAAGAAACAACTTTTTGACAACTTGATTCGTAACAAAAACCCCTTGCAAAAACAAGAGGTTCTACCATATATATAACGTTGCCACAAACGCAGCTTTCTCTTCCCAAAAACAATATTCCTACAGTTTTACAACATTAGCTGCTTGTGGTCCACGTGCTCCATCTACAATGTCAAACTCAACTTGTTGCCCTTCTTCTAATGACTTATATCCATCTTGTTGAATCGCAGAAAAATGAACAAACACATCATCACCATCTTCACGCTCAATAAACCCAAATCCCTTTTCTGCATTGAACCATTTCACTCTTCCTTGCATGTTCATTCCATTCCCTTCACTCTTAAAATCAGGGCATTCGCCCCATACTTTGACTATAACGAATGACAACTTACGAAGTCAAAGAAGACTTATCGTCTTTTTATTATCCCTTTCGACAGTTACAGATCAACTTCTACAGAGCGTCAAACTAGAAACTTCCCTTGCTCCTCTATCGTATAAAAGACTTCCAATTTGTCTAACTGTAATTCCTGTCGTATATACATCATCAACGAGTAAGATATGTTGGCCCTGAAACATCTCTTCTCCCTGAAAATAAAAAGGATTACTTCCCGAAAGCCTTTCTTTACGTGTCTTCTTACTTTGCTTTTCTGTTTCCCTTCTTCTTAATGAGGGATAAGAAATTTTGACAGGCAAACAAGCTGCTAATAACTCTGCCTGATTAAAACCACGTTCATATTCCCGTTCCCTACTAAGCGGAACAGCAATAACACTTGAAACATCCGTAAAATACTTTTGAAATAGTTCCCGAAAGGATCGATGAAAAATACGAACCAACTCCGCATCCCCCCGGAACTTAAACTGTGCTAATATTTCTTTCATCTCATCATCGTACACGTGCAAAGAACGATTTTTAAAAGGACGATACTTCTCCACATTTATCCACCTTACGCAATCCATACAAATATCATTTTCTTTATATTCGGAAGGCAAGTCCTCTAAAGGTCGCCCACACTCTATGCAAATCTCTCCTATAATATAGGAAAGTTTCCGCTCACACCTATCACATATATATTTTTTAAGAGGCTTTACAAAGAAGGTGTACCAACTAACTGTTTCCAACATATACTCATCGCAAAGTAGACAATACATTAATCGATTAACCCTTGTTCTTTCGCCTTTTTGTTCATACTTTGAATATGCCTTTTCGCGCGTACCATCGCCTCTGTCTTACCATAATGAAAATAAACGACCTCACCATAAGGTTCTTCAAAACTACGACCTGCTCGGCCTGCAATTTGTACGAGCGCACTTTCTGAAAAGATTGCTTCTTCTGCCCCTAACACCGCAACTTGTAAATTCTTCACAGTTACTCCTCTCTCTAAAATTGTCGTTGTAACTAATAACGGAATTTCTCCCTTTCTGAAAGCTGCTACTTTTTCTTTTCTCATCGGATCTTCTGCATGTACACCATCGATTCTAGGATACAACGTTTTCAATATCAGGCTCAATTCTTCTATATATCGCACATGGGGAACAAATAAAAAAATGGGATACTTTTTGCTTACGTACATTTTTAACCATTGTAGTAACACTCGAGGAATTCTTTTATGGTGGAGACTTTTCTTCCAATTTCCGCACCAGCAAAATAGAGGAACTGGTAACGGGTGCCGGTGATATCGCCCAGAGACAATGACACCTTTTTGTTTACCCCTTCTGAAATTGCGCTTCCACTTTTCATCGGGAGTTGCCGTTAAATAAATACGCGCCGCTTTCTCTTTCATCGCTTGTTCTACTGCATACTGTAGCATTTGATCTGCATGATACGGGAAGGCATCTATCTCATCTACAATCATGACATGAAACGTTCTATAGTAACGTAACAGTTGATGCGTAGTTGCAACGACTAAAGCTGCATCTTTGTCCCTATCTTCACTTCCTCCGTATAAGGACGCTACATTTACATTTGGAAACACTTTTTGTAATCTCGGCGCTAATTCTAGTACAACGTCTGTTCTTGGCGTTGCGATACAAACCCTTTCTCCTTTTCGCAATGCCTCTTCCATACCGTAAAATAACATTTCTGTCTTTCCAGCCCCGCACACAGCCCAAATAAAAAAAGAGTCTTTCTTCTTAATAGCTTCTATAACACCTTGCGCCGCCAACTCCTGACCAGTAGACAAGGCCCCGTTCCACTGTAACGAATTTACACCTTTTTCTCCTTTTCTTTCAGCAATCCCACGAACAAGTACAGCACATTCACTTACCCTCCCCATCGTTATACACTTCCGGCAATACGTACATACTTTACTGCACCTTTTACATAAAAATGATGCAAATAGTCGCTGCTCTATATTTCCGCAGCGCTGACATATATATTTAGAAGCCTTCTTTATTACACCTTGTACACATACGACCTCCCCCTTCTTTTTCAAATCATGTAATGTATCCCGTAAATCTGAAGAGAGTTCCTCTAATAGTAACTGTTTCCCTGCCAACATCAGCAAGCACCTCCAGCACTACTATAAACCCTTCTCATAATCTCGTAAAAACTCAAAAAAGCCGATAACCTACTTATAAAATAGTAAGCTATCGACTTTATATACATTTTTTTATTGAATTGTAATCCTATAATCTTCCGTAACCTAAGAAGTGTTTTTGGTTATAACTACTGCTTAAGCTAGCGTAAGCAATCCCTTTATCACCAGCATGAATCATTTGGCCATTCCCAACGTAAATACCGATGTGAGATGGACCTGGTTTATAAGTACCTTGGAAGAATACTAAATCTCCAGGTTGTGGGCTACTTACTTTAGAAACTGAATTCCAGTAACCTGCAACGTCTTGACGTCCTACACCATAGATGTAAGAAATAAATCCACTACAGTCAAAACCACCGTTTGATGGAGATGCACTTCCCCAAACATATGGCATACCTAAATATTGTTGTGCTTTACCAATTACGCCAGGAGCTGGAGCTGGTGTTGGTGCTGGTTTTTTCTCTTCTTTTTTAGGTTCTTCTTTTTTAGGTTCTTCCTTTTTAGGCTCTTCTTTTTGAGCTTGTCCACCATTATTTGCTGGTGCAGCTTGCTCTGCAGGTGCTGGCTGAGCTTGCGCAGCTTTAGCAGCTTGTTCTGCTTGTTTTTGAGCAGCAGCTTCTTGTGCAGCTTTTTCTTGTGCTTCTTGTTCAGCAATACGTTGTAATTGTAGTGCTTGTTTTTCAAGATCTTTCAATTGACTTTCCGTACTTGTCATTGAAGTTACAACTGTATCCATTTTACCGCTTAAATCATTTACTGCTGTTGATTTTTTCGCTTTTTCAGCGTCAAGTTCTTTCTTAGCAGTTTCAATTTGGGCTTGTGCTTCTTTTAATTCTTTTTGCTTTGTTTTTACCGTTTCAACATCTTTTTTCACGTTCGCTTGATCTTCTTGTTGTGTTTTCATGATATCTTCATCAGACTCAAGAATTTTAGAAACAGAAGTTAAACGATCAACTAAATCTGCAACGTTTTTAGAGTTTACAAGAACTTCTGTTACAACGTTTGTATTTGGTTGTTCTTGAAGTGCAACTAAACGTTTTCTTAATAACTCTTCACGTTTTGCAATTTTCGTTTGTAGTTCTGCAATATCTTTATTTTTATTTTCGATTAATTGCTCAGTATCCGCAACTTTTTTCGTTGTTTCATCAAGTTTAGAAGCATTCGCTTGAACAGATTTATCCAAACCTTGAATTGTTTTGTTTAAGTCATTCATTTGTTTTTGTAATTCATCACGTTCTTGTTGTTGTTTATGTAAAGTGTCATTTTGTGTATTAATTTGTGATTTCACGTCAGAAATTTTATCTTCTGCAAATACATTTGGTGTTAGTCCTGAAAACATTAACCCTGCAACTAATGCGCAAGATGCCATTTTTAGCTTTTTCATTTTATTTTTTACACCGCTTTCTTTTGTCTTTTTCCGTATATAACCTATAAAATTTATACCATAATTCGGGATTTTTTTTGCTAATGTTACGCTATTGTAAAACAAATGTAATATTATATGTAACTCTATCGCAAAATATGCATATTTTTGTATATATGTGTAGAATTCTAAAAGCTTTTTATAAGCAAAGAAAAAACGCAAGGTTTCCCTTACGTTTTGTTACATACACTAATACGAATGAAATCAAAACGTTATTTCATCCATTTCTCAGCCCAATTTTGGACTTCATCCATAACACTTTCTAATGCTTTCCCTTTTTCAGTTAAGCCGTACTCGATTCGAACTGGTACTTCTGGATAAACATTACGCACTACAATGCCTTCGCTTTCCAATTCCTTTAAACGCTCTGATAACATACGATCGCTCATATTCGGTATAATATCTGCGATTTCTCTAAAACGTTTTGACTCTTCAAGCAAAGATTTAATAATTAAGCCAGTCCATTTTTTACTAAGCAAAGTAAAAGCTGACTCAAACTTTGGACATAAACAAGAATTATGCTCCATATGTTTCACCTCTCTTCCATTATAATATAGTTTCTTGTAAAAAGTAAGTTATAAAACTTTCCTCATTATTTTATTTTACGTACATTTTACCATTTCCAAATATTAACTTGTCAACTACACGTAAAATATCCGTAAAAAAACCCTCTTCAAAAAGAGAGCTTTTTATATCTTATTACTTCGTATACCATCCAAGACCTAGTGCACCTTCACCTAAATGCGTACCAATTACAGCACCGAAATAGCCTGTGCGGATTGTAACATGAGGATATTTTGCTTCTAATTCTGCCTTCCATTCATTCGCTTCCTCTTCACGTTGTGCATGAATGATAACTGCTTCCATAGGTACACCTTGACTTGCTTGCTCATCAAAAATTTCAACAATTCGTTTTAACGCTTTTTTACGTGTACGAATCTTTTCAAATGGAATAATGATTTTATCTCTAAAATATAAAACAGGCTTCACTTGTAACAAACTACCAATGAAAGCTTGTGCACTATTTAATCGTCCTCCACGTTGTAAATGATGTAAATCATCCACTACAAAATAAGCGTCCATCGTTTTCTTCATTTCATCAAAACGGGCAACGATCTCTTTCGGATCCTTTCCTTCGCTTGCTAGCTTTGCACCTTCACGTACATAGAATCCTTGTACTTCACAACTAATTTCAGAGTCGTACGTATATACATCAATACCCTCTACCATTTGCCCGGCTGTCGTTGCCGTTTGATATGTACCACTAATCCCACTTGAAAGATGAATGCTAATAACCGCATCATAATCCTTAGATAGTTCTTCAAATAACTCAACAAACTTTCCGATTGCTGGCTGAGAAGTTTTCGGAAGTTCTTCTTGCTCACGTACTTTTACATAGAAATCATCTACTGAAATTTCAGCTTCTTCTTGATAAGATTCCGTTCCAAACACAACGTTTAATGGAATCATATATATATTGAGTTCATCACGAATATGCTTCGGTATATATGCTGTACTATCAGTAACAATAGCTGTTTTCATTTGCGTACCTGCCTTATAAAAAAGTTTTTATTCCCTAAGTTTACACGAAAACTAAAAATGGTGCATCCATACATGAAAATGCCGATTTGAAATCATACTTACCATCTCGACAAATTACAACAAGAAGGTGAAATACTCACCAAAAATTTCAACTTATTTATAAAAAATGTTTGAATATAAAAACGCTCGCTTTTAAAATGTAAAGTACTAGTCATTTTGGTAGATAGGGGCGTATACGAGTGTTATTACAATATTTAACAATCAAAGACTACGGTGAGCACGAAATTGTCATTCAAAAATCAAGATTTATTTGTTACGTTAGCAGAGCTACAACCGAAGCAGAAGCTCAAGAATTTATACAAAAAATAAAAAAACAAAATTGGAATGCCACACATAATTGTTCTGCGTATTTGATTGGCGAACAAGATCAAATCCAAAAAGCAAATGATGATGGAGAACCTAGCGGCACAGCTGGCGTACCTATGTTAGAGGTACTAAAAAAACGCGGTTTAAAAGATACCGTCGTTGTCGTTACACGCTATTTTGGTGGCATCAAACTTGGCGCAGGTGGATTAATTCGCGCATATGGAAAATGTACAAGCGAAGGCATTAATCATGTCGGTGTTGTTCAGCGAAAACTAATGCGTGTTATGCAGACCGAAATTGATTACACATTACTTGGCAAAATTGAAAATGAATTACGTAATTCGAAATATGCCATTAAAGATATACATTATCTCGAAAATGTCACATTTGATACGTATGTAGAAGAAGACGGAAAACAAGCATTCACAGATTGGATGATTGAGTTAACAAATGGGAAATGTACAATTACAGAAGGAGATATGTTGTACTTAGAACAAGATGTTATCTAAGAATAACTACATCCTCACCTTTAAAGATTAATGTAGTGAATTACTTTCCTACAAATGAACTAAGGAGATTATATATGGAAGAACGTTATTATCATCTCCAAAATAGCAGAATAAAAAAGAAACGAAGAAGAAAGTTTTTCTACTTCCTTATTTTCGTATTTTTATTTGGTGGTGTAGGACTTTATATATTAAATTCCTACTCTTCTCTCATGGGGATGTATAGTGGTTTTACTCGTGAAAAATCGGACTTGAGAACCGAAGATGTAGAAATTACAAAGGAGCCTTTTACACTCCTCATTATGGGTATAGAAGATTACGCAACGGACGGTCAAAACGGTCGTACAGATTCATTAATGTTTGCGACCGTCAACCCTAAAACTAAAAAGATTTCGCTTATGAGTATCCCTCGTGATAGTCGCGTTCCAATTGTTGGTAAGAACAAAGAGGACAAAATTAACGCTGCGCACGCTTACGGTGGAGAAGAAATGGCAATCAAAACTGTCGAAGGTTTTCTAAAAGTGCCTGTAGACCATTATCTTAAAATTGATTTCCAAGGCTTTAAAGGTATTGTTGATGCTGTTGGCGGTGTTACTGTTGATGTCCCATTCGATTTTTGGGAGCGTTCGGACGTGGATTACTACAAAAAAATCGAATTTAAGCAAGGACAACAAGACTTAAATGGGGAAGAAGCACTCGCATATGTACGTATGCGAAAGCAGGATCCAAACGGCGATTATGGTCGGGCCGCTAGACAAAGACAATTACTAGCCGCTGTTGCTCAAAAACTAAATTCAGCCTCTACCGTATTTAAAATTAAAGATTTAACGGCCGTCGTTGGAAAATATATAAAAACTGACATTCCTATTTCTGACGGACTTGCACTTTACAATAAACTATCTGGGTTTGATCCTTCTACAATACAAACGTTCAAACTTGAAGGAGAAGACAAAAAAATAGGTGGGATTTATTACTTCCTTCCAGACCCAATCGGTGTAGAGACAGTACGTAACGAAATTAAAAAAGAATTAGGAGAAACAGCAAACACTCAAGAAAATCCAACTACAAAAACCCAATCAAATCCTTCTTCAAATGCTAACTCTAACGAAAAAGCGAAGAAAGAAACGAATCAGAATCAGAACCAAACACCAACTGAACCTCCTCCATCCACAAATGCTCATGCAGAGTGGATTATGAGAAATCAGCAATAACAAAAAGAGCCAAATCGCATATGATTTGGCTCTTTTTTATTTACTTATTAAAGTGTTGCAAAATTGCTTCTACAATACGCTCTGATGCACGGCCATCACCGTAAGGATTAGATGCTTTTGACATCTTATCATGAGCTGCTTTATCTGATAACAACTCATCAGCAAGACCAAAGATTGTCTCTTCGTCTGTTCCTGCTAATTTCAATGTACCTGCGTCAATACCTTCTGGGCGTTCTGTTGTATCACGAAGAACAAGAACCGGTACACCTAATGACGGCGCTTCTTCTTGTACACCACCAGAATCAGTTAACATTAAGTATGAACGAGCTGCAACATTGTGGAAATCAATTACATCTAGCGGCTCAATTAAATGAATGCGGCTATGATCGCCTAAAATATCATTCGCTGTTTCACGAACAACAGGGTTCATATGAACAGGATACACAACTTGTACGTCTTCATGCTTATCAACAAGACGTTTAATTGCACGGAACATGTTACGCATTGGCTCTCCTAAATTTTCACGACGGTGAGCTGTCATAAGTACAAGACGATCGTTTCCAAGTTTCTCTAGTACAGGATGACTATATGTTTCTTTTACAGTCGTTTTTAGTGCGTCAATCGCTGTATTTCCTGTTATGAAAATGCGTGACTCGTCTTTATTTTCTTTCTGTAAGTTCGTTGCTGATTTTGTTGTAGGTGAGAAATGAAGATCTGCCATGACGCCTGTTAATTGGCGATTCATCTCTTCTGGGTATGGAGAATATTTATCCCATGTACGAAGTCCTGCTTCAACATGCCCTACTGGAATTTGATTGTAGAAAGCAGCTAAACTTGCAATAAATGTTGTCGTTGTATCACCATGTACAAGTACAATATCCGGCTTTGCTTCTTTCATTACTTTATCCAAACCTTCTAAACCACGCGTTGTAATATCAATTAAAGTTTGGCGGTCTTTCATAATATTCAAATCGAAATCTGGCGTAATTCCAAAGATACTTAATACTTGGTCTAACATTTGACGATGTTGTGCTGTTACAGTCACAATCGATTCAATTTTGTCTGGATGCTTTTGCAACTCTAACACAAGAGGTGCCATTTTAATTGCTTCTGGACGTGTCCCGAAAATTGTCATTACTTTTAAACGTTCAGTCATTTCATTGCCTCTTTTCTTTCACTAGTTACAAATTCTATTATGACATATAAGAATATACATGAATACATGCCTTTTTAACGAATAACGGAAAAGTCCCTTTTACAAATACTTTCTCTTCCAACCGAATAATAATCTATTTCTTGCTTCTTGACATCCTCAATAGTATAACAATTTCTTCCATCTAATAAAATAGGCTCTCTCATAAGTTGTGCGTACTTTTCTAACGGATAAGCTCGGATAGCCTCCCATTCTGTCATGATAAAAGCCGCACTCGCTCCTCTAATCGATTCATCTATACATTCGCTATATTGTATAGTCTCTCCAAAGATATTTTTCATATTTGGAATCGCTTTTGGGTCATATAGAACTACATCCGCACCTATATGAATTAATTCTTGTATCATAATAAGGGACGGTGCGTCTCTTATATCATCAGTATTCGGTTTAAATGCCGCTCCCAGCACCGCAATCCGCTTCTTGTTCATATTTAATACTTTCTTCGCTTTCTCAATCAATAACAACTGTTGTTTATTATTCACTTCAATGACTGCTTTTAACAAGCGAAAATCATGCGCCACATTCCCTGCAATTTGCACAAGGGCTTTCGTATCTTTCGGAAAACACGAACCCCCATAACCAATGCCAGCATTTAAAAAAGACGCCCCAATTCTCTTATCCATTCCCATCCCTTGTGCAACGTCTAATACATTGGCTCCTACCTTCTCACATATATTTGAGATTTCATTGATAAAACTAATTTTTGTCGCTAAAAAAGCATTCGATGCATATTTAATCATCTCTGCACTTTTTATATCTGTAACATACGTTTTTAAGCGTAATTCACTATACAAATTCTCCACTTTTCGTGCCGCTTCCTCATTATCTGCTCCAATTACAATACGATCTCCCTGAAAAAAATCGTAAATCCCTGAACCTTCCCGTAAAAATTCCGGATTCGATACGATATGTAATTCATATCTATTTTGTAATTTCTCCTCAATCCATCCCCTCATAACATCATTTGTACCTACAGGAACCGTACTTTTCGTAACGACAATAATGTCGTTCGTCGCATATGTTCCAATATCGTCACAAGCACTTCGAATATATGTTAAATCCGCTGTCCCATCTAATAAAGATGGCGTTCCAACTGCAATAAATATAAATTCTGCATCGTAAAATGCTTTTACTCTACTTGTTGTAAAAGTTAAACAATCATTCTCACATGCATCATTTATTAATTCATATAAACCCGCTTCATAAATAGGCAAATCTCCTTGCTTTATCCGTTCCATTTTCTCATCATTTATATCAAAACATGTGACTGAATGGCCTAACATTGCCAATCCTACTCCTGTAATTAATCCAACGTATCCGGTACCTATTATCGTAATTTTCATTTCCTTTTCGCACAGGAATATACAATAGGAAATATACGAATACATAGAATTCTCCCTGTGCTTCCCCCTCTCACATTAAAAATGAGAAAACTCTTTTACTTCTTTATTATATGAATTACTTTTTCCATTCTTTTTTAAGTTTTTGTAAAATTACATGTAAGAATATAAAATGAAACTTTATTCAGTGAGGGGCATCCATCATCGACTAATTATTAGTTAAACCAATCGGCCTTTTACAGGAATTAAGATCGCCACCTACTTCTTTTCTCCAACTGAATTTTGAGGTGCGAACCTTACTGCCCGTTCATGCAGATAAATTCCCACATTTTAACACGGAACTTACTCATTTCTACGTGTAACACTTATAATACTGAAATAAAAGTATTCACTATCGAAGAAAAAGAGAAAATGTCATATTCCAAAGCCCAATACGATTAACCTTCTCAAATGATTCAACATTCTGTATACAATTGTCATATATTCTATCTGCTTCCATTTACCGTAAACAGAAAAAAAGATTGAATTCTAATCTTTTTGTGATACCATATGTTATGAGCCTGTAAATAAACATCATAATTTTCAGATAAATGTATTAAAAAATTTACGTTAGACTATAAAAGGGTGGGGTATTAATGGACTCACAAGTGATTTATGCCATTTTGGCATCTTTCATCACTGTACTCGTCGTTACTCCTTTAGTTATTAAGTTAGCTTTTAAAATAGGAGCAACAGATAAGCCAAACGCTCGTAAAGTACACCAAAAGATTATGCCTCGTCTTGGCGGATTAGCGATATTTATTGGTGTAGCTGTAGGATTTGTTGTCGGCGGCTTATATGAACAAAGAATGTTATCGATAACGCTAGGTGCGATTATCATTGTAATCATCGGTATTTTAGATGATATGTACGAGTTATCTGCGAAGGTAAAATTCGGTGGACAACTATTAGTTGCCATAATGATTGTAAAAAGTGGATTATTAGTGCAAGTATTATATATTCCAATCCTCGGGGATACTGAACTCGGATGGCTTGCTTATCCAATTACAGTATTTTGGATTGTAGGTATTACAAATGCAATCAACTTAATTGATGGCTTAGATGGGTTATCTGCTGGTATTTCATCTATCGTACTTGCAACGCTAGCATATATGGCCTTCACTAGCCCATGGGGCACTGGAGCCGCTATTATCTTACCGCTAGCATTAATTACATTAGCAAGTACAATTGGATTTTTATTCTACAACTTCCATCCAGCAAAAATTTTCATGGGAGATACAGGCGCACTATTTTTAGGATACTGTATTTCTGTTATATCGTTACTTGGATTATACAAAAGTGTAACGTTATTCAGCTTTATCGTTCCAGTTATCATTTTAGGCGTACCTGTATTTGATACGACATTTGCAATTATCCGCCGTATCGTAAATAAAAAACCTATTTCAGCACCAGATAAATCGCATTTACATCACCGTTTACTTGCAATGGGCTTCTCTCATCGTAAAACGGTACTAATTATATACGCATTCGGTATTTTCTTTAGTGTAAATGCAATCATTTTCTCTAGTGCGACATTATGGTTATCCATTATTCTTCTTTTCGTTTTAATCTTCTTTACAGAAATCATTGCTGAAGTAATTGGGCTTGTACATGAACGTTACAAACCACTTATTTCCTTCTATAAAAAAGTGAAAAAACGCGAAGACTAATTGTAGTATAGCCTTTACAATTATGAAATATTCAAATAGCACCCTCTTTCTTATAAGAGGGTGCTATTTTTTATTTTTTACTCCTCATTTCATATTTCCAAAATATAGTTTGTTTGAGAGTCCCACTATTGGAGAAAGATATACATAATAAGAAAAGGATTATATTTTCTTTTTTACATCTTGATTGTCAAACTGAGGGTGAATGTTATGATCAAGCGAGTATCTCAATACATTATTTTATTTTTAACGATTACTATGTACGCGTCATCTCATGCAGGAGCAACTACAATGCCCCCTGCTGAACATCATCCAAATACTGAAACTACCTCTCCTATCCAAAAAATCGCGTACTTAACATTTGATGACGGACCAAACAAATATACTACGCAAATTTTAAACATCTTAAAAGAAAAGAACGGAAAAGCAACTTTCTTTGTTATTGGTGGAAAAGTGCCACATTATAAAAAAACAATGCAACGATTAATTAAAGAGGGGCATTATATCGGACTTCACAGTATGTCACACGATGTAAAACGCCTTTACACTGGTGATCCATCCGCTTTAATTACAGAAATGGAACAAACACAAAATATTGTTCAGCAAGTTACAAAATTAAATACACATCTCGTTCGTGTCCCGTACGGTAGCATGCCTTACTTAAAAAAGAATTACCGTGATGCACTTGTATCCGCCCAGTATAAAATGTGGGATTGGACAATCGATACATATGACTGGAAAAGCTATGACACTCCTTCTGCCATACTAGAAAGAGTACGTAATCAGAGCGATGAACAAGTCGAAGTGATTTTAATGCATGACTCGAGTGTAACCGTACAAATACTGCCCAAAGTAATTGATTACTTACAGTCACAAGGATACAAACTTCTTCCCTATAATCCATCTTCTCACCTCGAAGTGAACTTTTGGAAAGACACAAGATTGTAACAGCTTTAGTGCCTATGTGCTAAAGCTGTTTTATTTTTCTCTTCCCACCCTTCCCATTTTTGTGTAAAATTTTAAATAGCGATGAATTTTCGAGGTGAATAGAAATGAAACGAATAGATCTCATTTTTAACGCAATACAAGAAGGTAATTATATAGAAGGTGTAACCGCATCAGAACTCGCTAGCCTTCTACAACTAGATCGCGCCAATGTAAGTAGCGACTTAAACAAACTTGTAAAAGATAAACGTTTATTAAAAACAAATACGCGTCCTGTTCGTTTTTATATAGAAACGAACGCTTCGTTGGAAACGCATTCAAAGGAAATGACTTCATTAGATACATTTGCAATTGAAAATACAAGCCTTAAAATCGCAATCGAAAAAGCGAAAGCTTCTATTCTCTATCCTCCAAACGGTATGCATACTTTACTGCTAGGAGAAACAGGGGTCGGAAAATCTATGTTCGCTTCTTTAATGCACGAATATGCAATTGAAGTTGAACAGCTTCCTAAAAATGCACCATTTATCGTCTTTAACTGTGCCGATTACGCAAATAATCCACAGCTACTACTGGGGCAATTATTTGGGATTAAAAAAGGAGCTTATACAGGGGCAAGTGATCAAAAAGGGTTAATTGAAAAAGCACATGAAGGGATCCTTTTCTTAGATGAAGTACATCGCCTTCCTCCCGAGGGACAAGAAATGCTTTTCACCTTTATTGACCGCGGGGTATACCGCCGCCTTGGAGAAACAGAAAATGAGCGTACAGCACAAGTATTAATCATTACTGCAACAACAGAAGAACCAAATTCATTTTTATTAAAAACATTTACAAGACGTATACCAATGACTGTTACGCTACCACCACTTCGTGAGCGTACACATAAAGAACGATTTGCTTTACTGCAACTATTTTTCACAAATGAAGCAATCCGTCTGCGAAAAGAAATTCACGTTAGTCCGAATGCAATGCGCGCTTTCGTCTTTTACAATTGCCCCAATAACATCGGGCAATTAAAAACGGATGTACAAATTGCCTGTGCGAAAGCCTACTCTGAATTTGTGACAAAGAAACGTGATTCTGTCTATGTTTCAAGTACAGATTTACCTTGGTATATGAAAGAAGGACTATTCATTGAAAGAAAGAGCCGTCATCTATACCAAATACCAAATGAAACATTTATATTTACAGGTGATGAAGGTTGGAGTAATCATAAAATAGAGAATGAAAAACGGTCTTCTATTTACGATTATATTGATTATAAATACGAAGAACTTCAAGCTCGCGGTATTGAAGAAGACGAATTAGAATTACTAATAGAAAATGATATTCAAAGCTTTTTCGTACAATATTTTAACCAAATTTCCAAAAAAACAAGTCATGAAAATGTTTTTAAAATTGTGGATCGTAATATCGTTTCCGTATGTGAAAGAATTGCGGAACTTGCTGAAAAGCATTTATCTAAGACGTTTGATGAAAAAGTATTTCTCGCTTTAAGCTTACATGTACAGACAACTCTACAACGTTTACAAGCTGGGAAACAAATTCATCACCCACAATTAAATCAAATTCGTACGAAATATAAAGACGCTTTTTCCGTAGCCATGCAATGTATTCAACTACTGGAGGACGAATTACACATAACAATGCCTATTGATGAAGCAGGCTTTTTAACAATGTTCTTCGTTGTTGATCCAATTCCTGCCTCACAAACAGAAGTAAAGGTATTAATATTAGCGCACGGCAACGGCATCGCAACAGAAATGGCAAACGTCGCAAACGAACTGCTCGGCATTGAGGAAGTAACCGGTATCGATATGCCGTTACATGAATCGCCGAAAGATTTCTTAGAGCGTGTGAAAGTGTATATGAAAACACTCCAAAATGTAAATGGACTTCTCTTACTCGTCGATATGGGCTCGCTCGCTTATATTGGTGATATATTAGAAACTGAGTTCAAAATTCCGGTACGTGTTCTTTCCATGACAAGCACTCCACATGCACTAGAAGCAGCTCGAAAAGCTCAACTTGGCTACTCGTTAGATGCATTATATGAAACAGTGAAGAACTTAACACCGTTTTACTTAAACGTACAAGAAGAAAAGAAAAAGCCACTATCACCAATGAAGTCTGTTATTTTAACAGCTTGTTTAACTGGGGAAGGCAGTGCTTTAGCTATTCAAAAAATGTTAGAGAACTATTTGCGATTTGACAAAGACTTAATTGAAGTTATTCCGATTAGTATCGTCCATGAAAAAGATTTAACGAAAATGATTGAGAATATAAAAAAAGAACGGAATATCATTTGTATCGTCACAAATTTCGATGTGCAGGTGCCATGCTTAACATACCATTTCCAAGACATTGTAAACTACACAGCGATTCAGCCAATTCAAGAATTAATTACGTATGAAGAAACATATGCAAAAATGGCTGATATTCTGGAACAACAAATGCAGCGGAACGACGGAGCATTACTTATTAAAACAATTCGTTACGCATTAAATACAATTCAAGAATTAATTTCCTTACAGCTAACTCCTGACAGCTTAATGGGTGTGATTCTGCATATGAGCTGTATGGTTGACCGTCTTCAAAAAGGAGAAAGCCTCCTCCCTCATCCAGATAAAGAGAAACGAAGACAAGATGAGTACTGGATGTATATGAAAGTGAAAAAAGCATTACAACCAATTGAAAATACATTTGAAATACAAATACCTGATGATGAAGTGTTTTATATCATGGACTTCTTCATTAAAAATCAGCCTGTAAAAAATTAATCGAAGCAGTTTTTTAAATATATCGATTTAACGATAATAAACGCTAAAATTTGCACCTTATAGAAAAAAAGGCTGTTCCAAAATATGGACAGCCTTTTTTCTACTTCTTTACTTTTCTGATTCTCCCCCTGATTTCGCCCTTCTTATTGGACTTTGTATAAACATTTACATATACATTTGTCTGAATGATTTCTTGAAGTAGGCTATCAAACGCTCTTCCCTGTAAAGGGCCTTCAAAATCTTCCACATTGACTACACCGGTCACGACTCCTTCATTTACACTAATACCTTGCTTTATTGGACCAAACAAATTTAAAATCACTGGACCTATTTGATCCGCTTTTCCTAAATGAATTTGGCATGATGTAACTTTTTCGATGTTTTTCAATATGATCCGATATTGTAATTTCTTTAAATCATCACTAAATATAAACTCTGTTACACCATAAGCTTCTGTATTTACAGGAGGTATTTCCCTCTTTCCTGTTAACCTCGCAAAGAAATGTGTTGTCATACGGGCATTCTCCTCATATAAATTTCCCAGCACTACTTCTACTACTTTATGGTTTATACATAATCATTTATGACTTTTTCAAATTTTAATTACGAAGAAAAGATTCACACAATCTTTACATTAGAATCGTTCCTTTTGCTTCACTATCTTTTGTATAATGCACATAGAAAAACATTCTCGGAGGTCGTTTTGAAAAATAACAAATACACTTTTCACACATTATTAGAGATTTTTCTCGTTTCATTTAAATTAGGAATTACTTCATTTGGTGGCCCCGTCGCCCATCTCGGCTATTTCCACCACGAATATGTACAAAAAAGAAAATGGATGGATGAACGAAGCTATGGTGATTTAGTAGCACTATGCCAATTCCTCCCTGGTCCTGCTAGCAGCCAAGTCGGTATGGGGGTTGGATTATTAAGAGGCGGGGTATTAGGAGCTATTATTTCATGGATTGGATTCACTTTACCGTCTGTGCTTGTTTTAGTTTTCTTCGCCTCATTCCTTAATCAGTTCGATCTTGGAAGTGCTGGCTGGATTCACGGACTAAAACTTGTAGCAGTCGCCATTGTTGCTCATGCCATATGGGGAATGGCACAAAAATTAACGCCAGACCGAAATCGTGCGACGATTGCGATTGTAACTGCCGCAATCGCCTTATTATGGCCAAGCAGCTGGACACAAGTCACCCTTATTATAATATCGGGCTTTATAGGCTGGTTTTTATATCGCAACCAACCAATTAGCCAATCTCAAAATATAAAAGTACCTATTTCAAAAAAAATAGCAGTTTCTTGTCTCATCTTATTCTTCGGACTATTAATACTGCTACCAATAGTAAGACCGTTCTCTTATTACATCGCTTTATTTGATAGTTTCTATCGCTCTGGTGCACTTGTATTTGGAGGCGGACACGTCGTGCTACCCCTTCTTGAAGGTGAGTTCGTACAAAACGGAATGATGACGAAAGAACAGTTCCTAGCTGGATACGGATTAACACAAGCGGTACCAGGTCCACTATTTACATTCGCCTCTTATATAGGAGCAGTTTTAAACGGGACGCTTGGAGCCATACTCGCAACAATTGCGATCTTTCTTCCTGCTTTCTTGCTCGTTATTGGTGTTTTACCATTTTGGGACATTGTGAGAAAAATCTCTTACATACAAGGTGCACTACTTGGAGTCAATGCAGCCGTTGTCGGTATTTTATTAGCAGCTTTTTATGATCCTATTTGGACAAGCACAATTATAAACGCTGTAGATTTTGTTTTTGCGTCTCTTCTATTTTGCCTGCTCGCTTTTTGGAAAACACCACCTTGGGTTATCGTTATACTCGGAGCCTTTGGCGGGTATGTTCTATCCATCTTGTAAGCAAAAAACGACGGCATTATATAGCCGTCGTTTTTCTATTAAAACTTCACAAGTTCTATTCCTTCAGGCAACTCGCTCTCTGTTAAAATACGCAATTCTTTCACACGATCCATTACGTAAGAAGAACGCTTCACAAGCTCTGGATCAATATAAGCTGGATGAACCATAATTTCTACCGTTTGTTCACCTTGTACTCTTTCTTTTAACTTCACAAAGTAATCTTCCGTCACACCATCCGCGTAAAAATCACTGTAAAACACGTCAGAAAACGGGCGTACTGCTCGCTCTTCCTCACAACGACGAATTGGAACATTATATGTAGCCGCTAACCTCTCAAGAACATCGTGCAAGATTGGTAATCCATGCACATGATGATGACTATCTAAATGAGTTGGCGATAATCCGTAAGATAGGAATTTCTCAATTTGAGCAGTCCACTCTCTCTCTACTTCTTCTGGATTTACATTCCCTTTCCATACGACGCTTTGTTTATGAAACAATCCATCACTACTTACAAGTGATGGTACGTCTCTAAGAAGTGGTTTCCCTGCTGTTAATACGAGATGTACGCCTACTCCGAGTAGGTTATACTCTTTTGCTAAGCGTACCGCATGCTCTGTTCCTGGCATATTCATCATCATTGTCGTTGAATTTACAAGTCCATTTATATGTCCATCAATAATGCCGTAATTTGTACCTTCTGTAAGACCGAAATCATCTGCATTTACAATTAACTTAATCATCATAATACCTCCTAATAGAATAAAAAAAGCGGGCTAAATAGCGCCGCTTTATTTCTCTACCTTTTTGAAGAACTGTGGAAGATATTCTTTATGTGCTTCCAACATTTCATCTAAAATTTGTTTTGCAACTTTATCTGATGGTACAAGTGGATTAATTGTCATAGCAAGCAGCGCTTTATGATAATCCCCTGTAACAGCAGCTTCAATTGTTGTGCGCTCAAATGATTTAATTTGTTGTACTAAACCGCGAACTGGTACGGGAAGATCTCCAACTGCAATTGGTTTTGGACCTTCTTTCGTAATAATACAGTTCACTTCAACAGCCGAATCATGTGGTAAGCTTGCAATTGTTCCGTTGTTTCGTGTATTAACAGGCTGAATATCACCTTTATTATTGTAAATTGACGTAATTAAGCTACATGCTGCGTCACTATAATAAGCGCCGCCACGTTTTTCTAATTGTGGTGGTTTAATATCTAAGTTCGGGTCTTTATATAACTCGAATAAATCATCTTCTAATTGTTTTACTACTTCTGCACGTGTACCTTTTTCAACAGAAGCTTCTTTCTCTTCTTCTAACATTTCACGTGTTTTGTAGTAATAACGGTGGTATGGGCATGGAATTGCACGAAGGCCGCGAATAAAGTCTGGCTCCCAGTTAAGCGCTGCAATATTTTCCATCGTAATTTGCTTTTCTGGATCTGTTACAAGCTCTAACACACGATCCATTACACTTACGCCATCTAAATATACATCTAGTCCGTATACCATATGATTTAAACCTGCGAAATCAACGTGGACACGACTTGCATCTACTTCAAGTAATCTTGCAAGACCCATACGGATTCCGATTGGAACGTTACATAGACCAACTACTCTTTGAATATTTGTATAACGAAGCACAGCTTCCGTTACCATACCAGCTGGGTTCGCGAAGTTAATTAACCATGCATTCGGACAAAGCTCCTCCATATCCTTACAAATATCTAAAATAACAGGAATCGTTCTCAGTGCTTTGAATAAACCACCAGGACCATTCGTTTCCTGACCGATTACATCATATTTTAATGGGATTGCTTCATCTTTTGCACGAGCTTCTAATAAACCTACGCGAAGCTGCGTTGTTACGAAGTCAGCATCTTTTAATGCTTCACGGCGATCAAGTGTTAAATGTACCTCGATTGGTAAACCAGATTTTTTCACCATACGTTTCGCTAAGTTACCAACGATTTCTAACTTTTCTTTTCCTGCCTCAATATCTACTAACCAAATTTCACGAACAGGAAGCTCATCATAACGCTTAATAAATCCTTCAATTAACTCTGGTGTATAACTAGATCCACCGCCGATTGTAGCAATTTTAATTCCAGTCATGCTTTATTCCCCTTTCGCTTCTAACTTTTTATAAAGGTCAATAAATTCAGCTGCTAATTCTTTTACTGTAATCGCATTCATTAAATGATCCTGTGCATGAATTAAAAGAACACTAATCTCTGTTTTTTCTCCTCTTGCTTCTGATTGTATGAGCTCTGTTTGGAAATGATGCGCTTCATTAATCGCTTCTTTCGCCTTTACCATCGCTTCATCAGCCTCTGCCATTTTCCCCTGTTTGGCAAATTGAAGTGCCTCCATCGCAAAGCTTCGTGCATTACCACTATTTAAAATTAATTGGAATGGAATTTGTTCTGCTGTAGTCATCATAATTACCGCCCTCTCTATTATGGTTCAACCGATTGAAATACCCCTTCAGTTTGAACATTTCTATTAAATTATTATTTTATGAATGATAGTTTGGTGTTCTTGTAGATGGGTCTCATCTTTCTGAACATGATATAAAGGTGATTGTTCTCACAGATAATGTTACCCGTGAGAACAATTACTATGTTACATAGGTACAGAGTTGTTATTTCCTTGTGCTGCTGCTTTTTCAGTACGAACAACAGAACGGTCAGATAATACAACGAATGGATAGTAGATTACCATCGCAATTACAAAGTTGAATAACTGTAGAATTGCACCTGAAAGATGTCCACCTGTTACAAGATAACCACTAATAATTGGTGGTGTTGCCCATGGAATCATCACAACTGTTTTTGGTACCCAACCAATAGATATTGCTGTATAAGAAGTAATTACTAATACAATTGGTGTTAGGATAAACGGTAAGAATAAAATTGGATTTAAAATAATTGGTGTACCAAAGATTACTGGTTCGTTAATATTGAATGCACCTGGTCCAATTGATAAGCGAGATACACCGCGTAATTGTGCACTTTTTGCTACAATTAATACGACCACTAAGAACGCTAATGTTGCACCAGAACCACCAAGATATACGAAAGTATCAAAGAATGGTTTTGTAATAATGTTTGGAACATCAAATGCAGATGTACCACCTTGGAATAACTTCATATTTTTCTCTAATGCCGGTAAGTATAATGGCTCAATAATACCACCAACGATATTTGGCCCATGTAAACCGAAGAACCAAAGAAGATGAACAAGGAGTACAATGATAATTGCACTTGGTAATGTCCCTGCTAAACTTTGCAGTGGTGATTGAATCGTATTAAAGATAAATTCATGAACACTTGTACCAGCTAATTTCACTGCTAATTGAATACCTGCAACTACTGTTAAGATAACAAATGCTGGAACTATAGCTGCGAAAGATCTTAAAACTGCTGGCGGTACTCCATCAGGCATTTTAAAAGTAATGTTTCTTTGTACAAAGAAACGGAATACTTCAGTAACAAGGAGTGCCACGATAATTGCTACGAATAGCCCTTGTGCCCCTGTCCAAGCTAAGTTCAATCCGCCTTCTTTCGGTGTTGTTGGCGTAAGAATAATTAACGCACCAAATGAAATAATACCTGCTGACAAACCATCAACGCCGTAAGATTTTGCTAAGTTATAACTTGTTGTAAATGCTATGATTAGTGCTAAAATTGCGAAAGAACCAGTCCACATTCCACCGCCAACTTGTTTCCACGTTTCACCAAACAAACCTTTCATGAACTCTTGGAAAGCTTCAGACGGAAAACCATTAATTAGTGATGCCAGTGCACCAACTAAAATAAGTGGCATAACTGCAATAAATCCATCACGGATCGCAGCTAAGTGACGTTGCGATCCGATTTTACCAGCTACAGGAACAATATATTTCTCCATGAATGCAATAAACTTTTGCATTTCGCTTCCCCCCTAATTATTTTTTAAGTGTTAATGCGTGATCTAAAACTGCTTCTCCATTCATCATGCCGTAGTGCATTGGATTAATAACGTCGATTCCAACGTTTCTCTCATCAGCAAGCGTTTTCATTGAAGAAAGCATGTAACGAACTTGTGGTCCTAGTAATAATACATCTGCTTGATCGATATTTGTTTTTACTGCATCCCCAGATACAGCCCAAATCTTTCCTTCTAGACCGCGAGCTTTTGCAGCCGCTTCCATTTTTGTAACTAGTAAACTTGTAGACATCCCTGCTGAGCAACATAATAAAATATTCATTTAAAAATCCCCCTTGTGTAGTATAAAAAATTTATGTTTATTTATTTTTCTTTACGCTATTTATTAATGCAATTAGCGTGCCAACTTTTTAAAACCACTAAAATCAGCACTTTTCCGACTGTTTTCTTTGTGTGTTAACGCTTTCAATTAGTGTGTCACCAAAAAAACACACAGTGTGTTATAAAACAACACGCTTTTAACACATAACTGTATGAAAATAGATTAGTGTTTAGTTGTCTAGTTGTATTCAAAACAAAAAAACACTAAAATTTTTTTAGCGTGAAAATCTATTGAAAAAATAAACCTCTCTTAAACACATTCTTCTATCTATTGTCCAAGCCACCTCTACTAAATTACATAGAATAGAATAAAATAACAAAATTCGAAAGGGGATTCCTATGCCAAAACATAGAAAACAGAACAAAATAAAGATTTATAGAATAACAAGCTATAAAAAAGACAAGCGTTCTGAATTAGACTCTGACAAATTTGAACTAGAACAACAGGAAATAGAAAATAAGCAGGATAAGCAAAACAAACAGGACAAGCAAAACAAACAGGACAAACAGGACAAACAAGACAAGCAAAACAAACAAGACAAACAGGACAAGCAAAATAAACAAGACAAGCAGGACAAACAGGACAAGCAAAATAAACAGGACAAACAGGACAAGCAAAATAAACAAGACAAGCAGGACAAGCAAAATAAACAAGATAAACAGGACAAACAAGAACAATTGGAACCTATAATAGAAACAAGTTCACACAACTTAGATGTATGGGATGCAATTTCTCTACAACAGATACAAAATGGCGAGCATACGAGTTTATTTGCAGAACAAAGTAATTATCAAAATATTACTTTGTTACAAGTAAGCGATGTCCGTTTATATTTAGACAAACAACTACAATTCAGTTCCGTTGACGAACAAATTTATCATGAAGCCCTTGTGCATCCGATTATGTCAAAAGTAATTGATCCAAAACGTGTTCTCATATTAGGTGGTGGCGATGGCCTTGCCTTACGAGAAGTTTTGAAGTATGAAACTGTGCTACATGTAGACCTTGTTGACTTAGATGGATCGATGATTGATATGGCTCGTAATGTTCCTGAATTAGTTTCTTTGAACAAAAGCGCATTTTTTGATAATCGTGTGAATGCACACGTATGCGATGCAAAGAAATTTCTGAATTCTCCTTCCTCTTTATACGATGTAATCATTATTGATTTTCCAGACCCAGCGACAGAGTTGTTAAGTACTTTATATACAAGTGAACTTTTTGCTCGTATCGCTACGTTTTTAACAGAAGATGGCGCGTTCGTCTGTCAATCTAATTCACCTGCTGATGCACCCCTTGTATATTGGAGTATCGGTAACACAATTGAACATGCTGGATTAACTGTGAAAAGTTATCATACAATCGTTCCTTCTTTTGGAACTGACTGGGGATTTCATATTGCGGCTAATTCTGAATATGTACTTGATCAAATTGAGCAATTATATGTTGTACCAACTCCTCAAACATTACCTTCTCTTCTTTCTCCCTTATTTCAATTTAAAGAAGAACATCTCGAACAGCGTAACCTTGCCCTTTTAAATTCAGAATCAAACCTTATCCTACATCAGTGTTATAAAAAAGAAATGGAGTTTTAACGATATTATAGTGAGGAGTGCTATCTTATGGAATACTCTACTTTCGGTAAGCATATAATAGTAGATTTATGGGGAGTGGACTTTTCCCTATTAGATGATGTTCACTTTTTAGAATATCATTTAGTTACCGCTGCTGATCACTCAGGTGCCCATGTTTTAAACGTAAGTGCAAAAGAATTCGAACCGTACGGTGTTACTGTCTTAGTTTTACTATCAGAAAGCCACCTTTCTATTCACACTTATCCAGAAAAAAACTTTGCAGCCGTTGACTGTTATACGTGTGGTACGACCGTTGAACCGCAAATAGCGATTGATTATATCGTAAGTATATTAAAACCAAATGAGATGAATATAAAAAAACTAATTCGTGGTATAGGAGAGATTGTTACAACCGATTAATTATCACTCTTACTCATTTGTGAAAAAGGAGGATTGTAAATACCATCAGTGGAACGACCATTCCACTGATGGTACAGAAACATACATATTTTTTCACCTTAATTGATGGTTTAATCTCTCGATTTTTCGCTTCCAGTATAACATCATCATAAACCATATAATGAAGTAAATAACAATAAAACTTCCTATACAAACAAGAATCGGACCGAAACGATTTGAAACCCATCCAATCCAAATGGCTGTAGGCAAAAATGTTCCTATTCATTTTTACATAAACCTGGAAATAATAAATATAATCCTGCGTAAGTGGTTTTTGTTTCGTCATAACTGTCTCTTAATACAACATAAAAAAACCTTGCATACGCAAGGTTCATTCAGACATCGACATCTTCCTATATAATTCTACAAATTCACTCGCTAATTCCTTCACCGTAATTGCATTCATTAAATGATCTTGCGCGTGCACCATCAGAAGGGTAACTTCGGTCTTTTCACCACCAGCTTCTTTCTGTATGAGATCCGTTTGTACACGGTGTGCCTCTTTTAATTCATCTAACGCTTCTTGTAATTTAGCTTCTGCTTCTGTAAATTCCCCACGCTTTGCGCAATCAATTGCTTCCATTGAACAACTTCTCGCATTTCCCCCATGCAAAATTAAATGAAAAGCTTTCGTCTCTATCGTATCCATTTTACTTCTTTACTCCCCCTTTTCTTCCGCTACTTTTTGTTTATCCCATATTTTTAAGAACGGTAAATAAATGAAGAATGCAAGCGCAAAATTAACAAGTTGTAACACAACACCTGAAATTTTCCCACCCGATCCTAAATATCCGCTAAACAGAATCGGTGTCGTCCAAGGAACAGCAGCCCCGCTCGGACGAGCAACTAATCCCCATTCCATTGCAAAGTAAGAAACAATTGTTAACACAACTGGAACCAATATAAATGGAATTAGTAAAATTGGGTTCATGACAATCGGCATACCAAAAGTTACCATCTCATTAATGTTAAATATACCAGGTGCAATTGACAATCTACCTAAACTTTTTAATTGCTGACTTCGTGCAAACAATAACATTCCAATAACTAAAGCAAGTGTCGCACCAGATCCGCCCATATAAATCCATAAATCAAAAAACTGTGCAGTAATCGTATTTGGTATATCTTGCCCTGCTTGGTAAGCAACTCGGTTTTGATCCATTAACGACAACCAAACCGGACTCATTACACCACCAACAATAGTAGCTCCATGAATTCCACATGACCAAAGAACATGAACGAGAATAACAGCTATTATTGCGCCCCAAAGACTAGCACCAAGTACACTAAGTGGTTCCTGTAAAATTTGCCCCACAATATTATGGATACTGCCAAAAGAAGTATTTTCTATAATTAAGCGTAAAATCCAAATAACCGTTACAACAATAAATCCTGGAACAAGCGCGGCAAATGAACGTGTCACAGCTGGCGGAACTGTCTCTGGCATCTTTATAATTATCTTTTTTTGTACAATAAACCGATAAAGTTCAGTAGATATAAGTGCAATAATCATTGCTACAAATAACCCTTGGCTTCCCATTAACGCAGCTGGGATAGCACCTTCTACAAGTACACTCTCTTTTGTACTTGGTATAATATATGCAACTTGAAATGGCGTCGCAAGTAAAAACGTCACAAGCGACAATGCCCCGGATGCTAAAGCGTCCACTTTATAATATTCTCCAAGTCTGTAAGCGATTCCAAAAACAGCTATTAAAGCCATTATATTAAAAGTTGCACTAACTGGATACCCCAAAGCCCTCTGCCAATTCTCCCCAAACAAACCTGCCATAAAATCATTATAACCTGGTATTGGTAAAGCACTAATGATGAGGAAAAATGATCCTATAATTAAGAAAGGCATCGTCAATACAAGTCCATCACGAATTGCTAGCAAATGCCTCTGTTCTGCAACCTTTCCCGCTACTGGCATTACATATTTCTCTAAAAACCGTATCATCTATCCCACTCTCCTCATGGTTTCATTGACAAAGCTGCTTGTAAGATAGCTTCTCCATTACAAAGCCCGTAATGGACAGATTGAATGACATCAACAGGTACTCCCTTCTCCTTACATAACTCTTTCATTTTCGGTAATAAATAACGTACTTGTGGTCCAAGTAAAAGTACGTCAGCTTCATCTATGTGACTATTTACTTCAGAACCTGATACTGCCCAAATCTTTACCTCTATCCCTTTTGCCTCTGCTGCTTTCTCCATTTTAGTAACAATCAAACTGGAAGACATTCCCGCTGCACAGCAAAGTAAAATATTCATCCCTTTTCCCTCCCCCCTTTTTCCAAACCTAAGTTACGGTGCATCCTTTGCCACCACTAGGTTACAAATATATATGTCTAGATTTCCTGCTGTATGCCGAGCTCAAAAACAAAAATTTCTCGTTTTTCACGCTATTCCATCTATCGGTATTTTCCTAGTAAAGAGGGCTCTAACTCGCTATAATAATTCAGTATGATTTTTTTAATTGATAGGAGGATATATTTATGAAGGCATATCGCTTTCCGCTTATTTTATTATCTTCTATCCTAATTGGTGGTTTCATTGGTTATTTCATGGGTGCCGATGCCGTTGCTTTAAAGCCGCTTGGTGACATTTTCTTAAACTTAATGTTTACGATTGTTGTACCTTTAGTGTTCTTTAGCATCGCGTCATCTATTGCTAATATGGATGGATTAAAACGTTTCGGTAAAATTATGTCTAGTATGGCTGGAACTTTCTTATTTACAAGTATTTTAGCTGCTATTTTTATGATTATTGTCGTGAAAGTATTTCCGCCAGCACAAGGTGTTGTATTAGAACTAACGCAGCCCGATAAAGCTGAAAAAGCTGTTAGTGTTGCGGATCAAATTGTTGGTATTATAACAGTATCTGATTTCTCGAAGTTACTATCTCGTGAAAATATGTTAGCTCTTATTTTCTTCTCTATTTTAATGGGGGTTGCAACTTCAGCAGTTGGTGAAAAAGGAAAACCATTCGCTACATTCTTACAAGCTGGTGCAGAAATTTCAATGAAAGTTGTATCTTTCATTATGTACTACGCTCCAATCGGACTTGCTGCTTACTTCGCGGCATTAGTTGGTGAATTCGGACCACAACTTCTTGGAACTTATTTCCGAGCAGCAATGGTATACTATCCAGCGTCTCTCATTTACTTCTTTGTATTCTTCACGTTCTATGCATACCTTGCGGGTCGCAAACAAGGTGTACAATTATTTTGGAAGAACATGGTCTCTCCTACAGTTACATCTCTTGCAACTTGTAGTAGTGCCGCAAGTATTCCAGCGAACTTAGAAGCAACGAAGAAAATGGGTATCTCTTCTGACGTTCGTGAAACAGTTGTCCTTCTTGGATCTACACTTCATAAAGACGGATCTGTTTTAGGTGGCGTATTAAAAATTGCTTTCTTATTCGGTATTTTCAACATGGAATTCGAAGGACCGAAAACATTAGCAATTGCACTTGTTGTTTCTCTATTAGTAGGAACAGTAATGGGCGCCATTCCAGGTGGTGGTATGATTGGTGAAATGTTAATCGTTTCTCTATACGGCTTCCCGCCAGAAGCATTGCCAATTATCGCAGCAATTAGTACAATCATTGATCCTCCTGCAACGATGTTAAACGTAACAGCAGATAACGCTTGTGCCGTAATGACAGCTCGCCTTGTAGAAGGTAAAAACTGGATCAAAAATAAATTTGCTTAATAAAATGGAAAGAGGATGCTCCAAACGAGCATCCTCTTTTTTGTTGTGATAAATATATCGAAATAATCCATTCCGCCACAAATTTGTTATAATCTTCACAAATATTCCACACCTATTATCCATTCTCCGTACTATAATCATGTATGGAAAAGGAGATGGACATAATGACTCAAAGCGCACCAGAATTTAAAATTTTGCAAAGCATTGCATTCCTTGCTGTCGTTTTGCAAAGTTCCTTATTATACACAATGCATCAAGGAAATGTCTTACTTGAGCAATCCCTCATTATGGGCATGCTATTCAACCTTGCAAAATTTTCAGCACCTGCATTCATATTTATCGTTGGCTTTCACTTAATTCGGCAATATACAAAGCAACTAGCCTATACAGAATATATTTATGAAAAAGCCGCACATTTACTCATTCCTTATTTCTTCTGGTCTATTCTTTACTTATTAACAACAAACGATATGATTACACTACAAAGCGGAATAAAAAGTTTATTACTCGGAACAGCCGCGCCCCATCTTTGGTACGTGATTATGATGTTCCAAATTCATTTATTGTTCCCTTTGCTGTGCACACTATTTTATTGGTTTCAAAAACGAACAGAAAATAAAAAAGACATATATAAATATATGACCATCTTTGCTTCTCTATATTTCCTCTTAATGTGGTATTCTTCTCACTACATTTTTAATGGAGAGAAATTGACTAGCTCAACCATTTTACATTATACAGATCGTTCCTTCTTCTTCTACTCATTCTATTTCGTCATGGGAGGAATCGCTGCTGTCGCACTAAAAACTTGGCGTTTATTTGTCATGAAACATATCCCGCTTATAACAATGTTATTTTTCGTCTTATTTCTATTCATCAATTATGAGTTATTTAGTTTTTACGGAGCAAACTCTATTCATTTAACCGTTTCGACTTATTTAAAACCGTCTATGTTTTTATATATTGTATGCGAAATTATCATACTTTACGTTCTGTCTATTACAATCGTACAGCGACGCGGTTTCTTGTATAAAGCTTTACGATTTATCGGGAATTACACATATGGTGCTTATTTAGCTCACTTTTTCTTCTTACAACTATGTACAAAATTTCTTTCTTTATTTACACTGCAAGAAAACACAATATTATATAGCCTATTATTATTTACAATAACGGCCACAATCTCGATTTCAGCAATGGTCATTTGCAGTACACTACCATTTCACACATGGATTACAGGGCCTTCCCCTACGACAAATATGAAATGGGCTAAGATTGTACTTCGGAAAAATCAAGAAAAAGTATTCAAACCATATCTTTGATATAATAGAATTCCATACAAGAAAAGAAAGTAGGACACACACCTATGATTAATCAAATTGGACAAATTATGTTATATGTAAATAATCAAGATGAAGCAGTACAATTTTGGACTGAGACAGTAGGATTCCAAATGATTGCAGAAGAAAATAACGGACAAGGGTTTCGCTGGATTGAAATTGCACCAACGAAGGAAGCAGGCACAAGCATCGTCCTTCACGATAAAGCGTTAATTGCGAAGATGCAACCTGAATTAAACTTACATACGCCTTCACTTATGTTCTTCTCTAATAACTTAGATCAACTGTATAAAGATCTTTCTGAGAAAAACGTTATAGTTGGACAAGTTGTAGATTTACCTACAGGTAGAGCATTCAACTTTGCTGATAATGAAAATAATTACTTTGCGGTAATGGAACGTAAATAAAAAAGGAGCTATCCTAAAAAAACGGATAGCTTCTTTCATTTTAAGAAACTTGTTCTGCATTCGTTTCCCTATGTTGTATATGACTCGTGATCCAAGCAATTCCGCCAGCAACAACGAGATAGCATAACAATATTAAAATTTGCATTTGTAATTGTGACCAATCTCCTAAAGAGATAACATCTTGTAATCCTCTAAGAGAATGGGACATTGGGAGAAACTGTCCAATTTTGCTAAGAACAGCTATATTTAATTCTCCTGGGAAAGTCCCTCCGCTCGTCGCTAATTGCAGGACGAGAAGTGTTACTGCTAAGAACTTTCCAACGAGACCAAATACCGTTACTAACATAAGAATAAATGTCATGAACGTAAAGGAAATAACGATACTTGATAAAACAAAGAGTGGCACACTTGCAACTTCTAATTTCATAACTCCTAGCACAGCCACATCCACAAGTAATGCTTGAATAAGTCCAATTAAATATACCAATCCTAGTTTATTAATAAAATGTACTGTTCCGCTTACCTTCATATTTTGTCTACGGCCAAGAGGTAAAATATTCGATGCCATAATTCCACCAACATAAAATGCCAGTGATAAAAAGTATGGTGCAATGCCTGAACCGTAGTTAGGCACATCAGAAACTGTCGACTTCACTAACTGAACCGGCTCTGAGAACATCGTATTACGGGCATCATCATTGCGAACATCCGCTATCTTCTCTGCGCCCTCTCCTAATTTTGTAGAAAGTTCTTTCGCACCATCGTCAAGTTTAACAAGTCCGTTCGTTAACTGATCAGCCCCGTGATTCAGCTCTGTTCCGCCACTTGCAAGATGATTTACACCTTCTTGCAGGGATGTAAATCCATTTCCCCACTTCGTAAATCCATCTGCTACATTTGCTGCACCATCTGCTATCTTTTTCGTTCCAGCAGTAGCTTCGCTTAACTTAACTCCGAATGTATTCATACCTTCTTCAATCTTATTCTGACCTTCAGCGAGCTTCTTCGCTCCTTGTGTCAATTGTTGTTGGCTATTATTTAAAGTGTTTACTGCTTTAGCTAATCCGTTAGAAGTAGCAATCATCTTTTGAAAAGCAGGATCTTGCTGCACTTCCGGATGACTTTTCACGTACTCTTCTAATTGTTGTTTTACACTATTTGCTGCATTGTCCGCTTTCACTTGCCCTTCAGCAAGTTTCTCACTTCCGTTCACCCATTCATTTGTACCAGCACTTAATTCACTAACCCCTGATTGTAAAGTTTTTTCACCTTGAGCTAATAACGCCATACCACTATGAAGTGAGGTTGCCCCTTCACTCAGCTCATTTGCGCCGCCACTTAAGGCAGATTGGCTAGAAGCAAGTTTTTCACTTCCCTCTTTCACTTTTGATGCCCCGTCACTTAAACGATGAATACCATCTGCAAGCTGATTCGCCCCATTTTTTGCATCTGTCGTTCCTTCATGCAGCTTCTCAGCACCATTACTTGCATCACTCAATCCTTGTGCCAAATCTTGAAACTTTGAAAAGACACCTTCTGTATAAGATTTCGTAATACTATTTGAAATTTTTGTTTTCATATTTTCAACAGCTGTCGTTCCAATTTGAGCTGCTACAAAGTTTTTACCCGGATTTACTTTGTACTGAAGCTGCGCTGGCTCTGGTTTCTCATCCATAAGTGTACTTACCTTCTTAGAGAAATCCTCTGGAATCGTAACGACCATATAATACTTATCTTCTTTTAACCCTTCATCAGCATTTTTTTCTGACACGAAATGAAAAGCTAGTTCCTTATTCTCTTTTAAATTTTTGACAAAATCGTCTCCTGCATGAATTGTTTTTTCATCCATCGCAGCACCTTTATCTAAATTTACAATTGCAACAGGTAATTTATCTAATCGTCCGTATGGATCCCAATATCCAGCTAAAAAGAATCCTGAATAAATTAAAGGAACGATTATTAAAAAAATTAAAGCGATACGTCCATGTTTATGATGCCACATCGCTTTCCAATCTTTAAATATAAGTTGAATTCCCTTCATGAAACATACTCCTTCTCCTAATTTAACACCATTAGAATGGTTTAACAGATTTACTATACACGCCCATTTTCATACTGTATAATACATCTTTAATTATCAATTCATTCCTTTTGGTCTATAGAAAGGAGAGTCAAAATGGAACTTCTTCAATTAAAATACTTTCAGACAGTCGCACGATTAGAACATATGACAAAAGCCGCTGAAGAACTGCATATCGCACAACCTTCACTTAGCAAAACAATCGCTAGATTAGAAAAGGACTTAGGCGTCCCGCTATTTGATCGCCAAGGCCGACAGATTACATTAAACTCTTTTGGGAAAGTATTTTTAAAACGAGTAGAGCGCATTTTTCATGAATTAAGTGAAGGCGAACGAGAAATTAAAGATTTAGCTGAATTACAACAATGCTCTATTACACTGGCCGTTTCTATTCCGAGAATATTACCAGAACTACTCGGTTCTTTTTTACTAGAACATCCTAACGTTCGATTCCAACAATTTCTCGCATCTACTCCTTCTATGAAGCGACAACTAGATAATATAGAAATTGACTTTTGCATTTCTTCTGTGCCAATTGAAGCCGAGGAAATTATGTGGGAACCACTTATTACAGAAGAAATTTTCTTAGTTGTCCCTTCAGGTCATCGTTTATCAGGACGCGAAAGTATCCATCTGCATGAAGTAAAAGACGAACCATTTATTAGTATGAACACTGGTTACGGATTTCGGCACTTAACGGATGAATTTTGTAAAGAAGCTGGCTTCACTCCACATATTGCTTTTGAAGTAGATGAACCGACCGTGATTAGCGACCTTATTAAGCAAGGTCTCGGCATCGCCTTTGTCCCAAGTTTAACTTTATTAAAAAACTCTACTTTAGCATTAAATAAGTTACGTATTATTGAACCGCATTGCGAGAGAACTATCGGATTAAGTTGGTCGAAGAAACGCTACTTATCAAAAACCGCTCAACAATTCCGTAAATTCGTAATTGACTACTTCTCCAATATTAGAACGTAAAATTATATTGACTTAGTAAAAAATAAAAGGTGCCACCCCCAAAGGGTGACACCTTTTATTTCTTACTCTTCTCCAATTCCATTTCCGCTAAAAGCGGCAATACGTTATCGAAAATATGCGTATTATTATTTTCACCTGTTACATATCCACCGTAATATCTACTAAATATATTGTCATTTCGGAATGTGGCCATATGATCATATAATTCCTTTGCAAACTTTGTATCACCTGTTTGTAGTACGTACAAGATCGTTAGTCCGTATGCGGCTGGCGATTCATAATTCACAGTTTGTTTTCCCGTTTCTAAATTGTAACGACCGTATAGCTTTCCATCCTTCTGGAACTTCTTCTTGATAAATTCCAAATAAGCATCTGATGAAAGGCCACCTAAACTTCGATGATATGCAACGTATGATTGGTCAATAAGATTTACTTCTTTATCGTACGTAAATGTACCATCTTCTTTATACTCTTTTGGGAATGCCCAGCCATGCCTTGGATAATCCGCTAAAAATTGAACGCCTTCCTGATATTGCTGAGCAGAAACTTTGCCGTACTTTTTCATATACGAGAATGCGTGTGGATTTATGTATGATGTAGTTGCAAAATTATTTTGTTTACCTGCATCTGCATCATAATAATCAACGTAATAATTATCTTTCCTATTATAACGAATTACAGCGTCACTCAATTGATCTGCCAAATTTTTATAACGCTCTTCCTTGTACATATCATAAGCACGATATAATTGTTCTATAATACGAAGATCATCTATAAGTGCATTTGTAGCTGACTGCATTTCTCCCTTTTCAGAGATTTTCCATATAACAATATGATCCTTATGTACAAAGCTATTTTGAATAACCTTAACTTGTTCATCGAATAACGCTTGATCGTCTTTATCCAATGTATATTGTAGCCATAGTCCTGCTGATTCCGATAAAGCTTCACGGCCTTTCGCTTCACCCGTACCTGCCTTTGTATCCGCTAAACGATATGTGGCAAGCGTCCCATTTTCATTCACCATATGTCTTAAAATAAAATGTTCTGTACGGTTTCCTTGTATAGCTGACCAAAATACAATGCCACCTAAAGCGATTAAGAGAATAACTCCAATCCCTATATATAAACGTTTCCGCAATCTTTTCACCTCCCTAATAAGGCTAGCCTTAATTTTACCAGAACATACGTAAAATTAAAAAAGACAATCTATTAGATTGTCTCCCGTGCCTCTATCCCTCACAAGCCTCTTTAGAAGGTCTATATAGCGATGCCACAAGTCGATCATATTCACGACGCGTAATCTCTTTATTATACAGCTTCAATAATAAATCTCTATGCTCTTTTGAAAATGCCATCTTTTTAATGACTTCAGGATACATAAAACATCCTCTCCATTTCACATAAACTTCTTCACCTTGAAAAACAGAACTTATGTTCGCATAAAAGATTATAAAATATTCCTTACTAAAAAACAAACAAAATATTATTAAAAATTAACTTCTTTCTATTTAGAATATTCAAACATTATATTACCATATCCACTTTTTAAATACATATATATTTTTGGTAGTTTTTTTGAATAAATCTTCCAATTCAATCAGAAAATAATGGCAAAAAGAAGAGGAGTTTACATATGGATACGGTAACATTAGCAAGAGCATTTTTTGGTTCTTCATTAGCATTCCACATTATCTTTGCAACACTTGGTGTCGGACTTTCATTAATGATTTTTATAAGTGAAATACTCTATCACTGGAAGAAAGATTCCGATTACGCCATTATGGCGAAAAGATGGACGAAGGCTTTTGCCATCCTTCTCGGTGTAGCAATTCCAACTGGAACAATTGTTGGTGTGCAAATCTCACTTCTTTGGCCTGGTTTTGCCAAAATTGTTGGACAGGTTATTTCTGTTCCCTTTCAAATTGAGATTTTCGCCTTCTTTTTAGAGGCTTTGTTCATGTCTATTTATGTATATGCAGCTGACAAACTACCTCCATTCATGAGATTAATCTCGCTATTCTTCGTCATGATTGGTGCCACGGCATCTGCCGTGCTTATTACATCAGCAAATACATGGATGAATACACCCGCAGGCTTTTCAATGGGACCAGATGGATCAGTTTTTAACGTTGATCCATGGAAAGCTTTCTTTAATCCGAGTTTTGGCACAAGCGCATTCCATGTTGTGATTACAGCCTACGCAACTGGAGCTGCCGTCATTGCCTCTATCGCTGGATTTAAATTATTAAAGAAGAATTTAAGTGAACGTGAAGTAGCGTATCATAAAAAAGGACTACTGTTAGGACTCGTCGTGACATTTATTACAGGTGCTACGATGTGGCTTTCGGGACACGAATCGGCGATTGCCTTACATAAGCATTCCCCTGAAAAACTTGCATCTGCTGAAGCTTTATTTGAAACGACATCACATGCACCGTTATCAATTGGCGGAGTTGTAGATCCTAACACACTTGAACTAAACTATGCACTAGAAATTCCGAACATGCTTAGCCTATTAGTGGGACTCGACCCTAGCACCGTCGTAAAAGGACTAAAGGAATTCCCACAAGAAACATGGCCACCATTTTACACACATACACTATTCAACTTAATGGTCGGCACTGCTGCCTTTACTTTTGCAGTTGCAGCAATCGCCCTCTTATATTGGTACTTTGTTTACCGAAAAAAAGGTGCAGAATTACCGAAGTGGCTTCTTTGGGGAGCTGCCGCATGTGGACCAATTATGATGCTCGGTATTGAATTCGGATGGATTTTCAGCTGTAGTGGTCGTCAACCGTGGACAATTTATGGTATGCAACGGACAGTCGACGCTTCTACACGCGCTGATTTTGTCGGTCCTTTATTTATTCTATTCATCATTTTATATATTGGACTCGGCATTTTAACAGTTTTTGTACTACGGACATTCTTTAAGAAACATCCGCTTACAAATGATTTACATCACGAAGGAGGCGATTCTCGTGCATGAGGAAAGTATTGCAATCATCATCTTATGGGCTCTTATTTTCGTATATAGTATATTAGGGTCCATTGATTTTGGAGCAGGTTTTTGGGGCATGGTATACGCAAAACATCCAACGCTTGCTGCCAAGCTTGCCAATCGATACTTATCACCCACTTGGGAAGTAACAAATACATTTCTCGTCTTTGTCGTTGTCGCTTTTCTCGGTTTCTTTCCGAAAGCTGCTTTCACCCTTGCGACAGTGATGTTCGTGCCAGTTATGTTAATTTTAATACTCATTGCAATTCGCAGTACATTCATGGTATTTGCTTACTCTCTGCCAAAGTATCAATTCCTCCTTCGGGTTATTTCAGGTATTACTGGGCTCTTAATTCCAGCCTTATTAATTACCGTGTTACCCGTTACAGAGGGGGCTTATATTACAATGACTGAAGGAAAAGAAGTACTCCTGTATGGAAAACTTCTTTCTAGCCCAGTTATCTACTGCTATATGCTCTTTGGGCTAACTTCGGAACTATTTCTCTCCTCTCTCTTTCTCGCAGATTTTGCGAGAGAGCAAGGTTCAGAAGATTCGTATAGAGTTTATAGAAGAAACGCCATCATCCTCGGTCCTGCAACACTCGTTACGGCAATTATCGCCCTCGTTGTAATGGATCCGGAAACACACTGGCTTATGCAAGGACTCATAAAGCAATTCCCATGGTTTACAGTTTCTATCGTTTTATTCGTTATCGGATACTCTTCTCTTTGGTGGACAAACAAGAAGTATGGCACACTAGGATACCCTCGCATTGCCGTTTTAGCAGTCGTCGCTCAATATGCATTTGCAAGTTACGCTTACGGTGTCGCGCATTTACCTTATATTATTTATCCTGATGTAACTGTATTTACAAGTTTTACAACGCCAGAAACATTCTATGCATTGCTTATCCTATACGCAATTGGAATCGCAATTTTACTACCAGGATTTATTTTCTTCTGGAATTTATTCTTGAAGGATCGAACTTTTTTGAAGGAAAAATAATATATTCGGGGGAGTCTGTTCCAAAAGGCATTTTGGGATGGACTCCTTTTTTCATGTTTTGTCGATAAGTTGATATATTTCAAAAATCACTGATGAAAATTTCATTTACTATCTTACTGCCCCCAACAATTTATAGACTCCTCTCACAATAGTTATTTCACTATTCGTGACACTTGTCCTTTAGCTTGAAAAACACATATTGGCTTTATTCCATTATATGTCTAGTTCTTCTTATTTTTTGCTGAATATACTATCAATACAAACTTGAGACAAGCTACATTTGTTCAAGGGAAAATAGAAAGGTAGGCAAAATATGAGCATTGAAATATGGATTACTATTATTGTATTCTTCTTAACAATGATTGTTGTCTTTTGGCGGCCTCGTGGCTTAAATGAGGCGTGGCCAGCAGCAATTGGTGCTGGCATTATCCTGATTACTGGACTTGTATCAAAGCCAGACGTCATGGACATTATCAGTAAAATTGGCGGTGCCTCCATAACAATATTAGCGACCATCGTTATGGCGGTTATATTAGAAAGCTTCGGCTTCTTCCACTGGTCCGCAGCAAAACTTGCAAACTTAGCAAAAGGCTCCGGTCGCCGTTTATACTGGTATATTCAATTATTATGTTTTCTTATGACTCTTTTATTTAATAACGACGGTAGTATTTTAATTACAACTCCAATCCTAATTTTACTACTGAGAAACCTTAAATTAAAACCTCATCAACAAATCCCTTATTTATTAAGTGGTGCTTTAATCGCCACTGCCTCTAGTGCCCCCATTGGTGTAAGTAATATCGTAAACTTAATCGCATTAAATATTGTGAATATGACTCTTTATATGCATACTGCTATGATGTTTGTACCTGCAACATTAGGATTATTATTTATGTCATGGCTTATGTACACAGTTTTAAAGAAAAAACTACCAGAGAAATTACCTGTTTCTTCATATGATATCGAAGAAATGTTCTTCACGAAAAACTTCCATCCGTTAAAAGGAAAAAATTCTGTTGATACGAAACAAAAACGGACAAAATTCATGCTAAAAGTATTAGGTTTCGTCTTCCTTATGCGCTGTCTACTTTTCGTTGCATCCTTCTTATCCATCCCAATCGAAATTGTTGCCGTACTCGGTTCACTCGTTCTTCTCATCTGGAGATGGTACTACTTACGAACAAACCCTGTCGACATTTTAAAAAAGACACCGTGGCACATTTTAATTTTCGCATTCTCTATGTATGTAATTATTTACGGGCTTCACAACGCAGGGTTAACAACGGTGCTTGTAAATTGGCTTGAACCAGTTGTAAGTCAACATCTACTCTATGCTAGCTTTGCAATGGGAGGACTCGTTTCTCTCCTCTCTAACGTCTTCAATAACCATCCTGCACTTATGATTGGTACAATCACATTAACAGAAATGGGACTAGACCCAGTCACATTAAAAACTATCTACCTGGCAAACATTATTGGTAGTGACATCGGTTCACTATTATTACCAATCGGTACGTTAGCTTCCCTCATTTGGATGTATATCCTGAAACAAAACAAAATTAAAGTAAAATGGAAAGACTATTTAAGTGTATCCCTTATCGTTATTCCTCTCACAACAGTCGTCACATTATTCCTCTTATACTACTGGGTACACCTTTTCTTCGCCTTATAAAGTGAAACTTTAATCAGTGGGGGTTTTCTTCATCCCCCACTGATTATTAGTTGAACCAATCGGACTTTTATGGGCAGTTGATCCCCCACCTAACTTCTTTGCTTTCGCTGAATTTTGAGTTGGGGGTCTTACTGCCCATTAAAGCGGGATAAACAACAGAAGCCCCCTTTGCTACCGTCTTAGCAAAGGGGGCTTCTTCTATATTTAAGTTAGGTACTACAGTGTGATCAATCAAGTAAAGAGGTGTAACGTATTATTGGTATAAATGACTACCAGTGTCTTTAAATTCTTTCGCTTTCTCTTTCATCCCTTTTTCAATTGCTTCTGTCGTTTCTAAATCATTGTCTTTTGCATATTCACGAATATCATGTGAAATTCTCATACTACAAAACTTCGGTCCACACATTGAACAGAAATGAGCCGTTTTCGCGCCTTCTGCTGGCAATGTTTCATCGTGATATTCCATCGCACGTTCAGGGTCTAAAGATAAATTAAATTGATCGCGCCAACGGAATTCAAAGCGAGCTTTTGAAAGTGCATCATCACGCTGATGAGCCGTTTTGTGCCCTTTCGCAAGATCAGCTGCATGTGCAGCGATTTTGTACGTAATAACCCCCGTGCGAACATCATCTTTATTCGGTAAACCTAAATGTTCTTTCGGCGTTACATAACAAAGCATCGCCGTTCCAAACCAGCCAATCATCGCCGCTCCAATTGCCGATGTAATATGGTCATAACCTGGTGCAATATCTGTCGTTAACGGCCCAAGTGTATAGAACGGCGCGCCCTGACAAATATCAAGCTCTTTCTCCATATTCTCTTTAATTAAATGCATCGGTACATGCCCAGGCCCTTCAATCATCACTTGCACATCATGTTTCCAAGCAATCTTCGTTAATTCACCAAGTGTTTCAAGCTCAGAAAACTGTGCTTCGTCATTTGCATCTGCAATCGAACCTGGACGTAATCCATCTCCAAGAGAGAACGAAACGTCGTACTGCTTCATAATTTCACATATCTCTTCAAAATGAGTGTATAAGAAGTTTTCTTTATGATGGAATAAACACCACTGTGCCATAATTGAACCACCACGTGAAACGATACCTGTCGTACGCTTTGCAGTAATCGGAATGTAACGAAGTAATACGCCCGCGTGAATCGTAAAGTAATCAACACCTTGCTCAGCTTGCTCAATTAACGTATCACGATACACTTCCCACGTTAAATCTTCTGCAATTCCGTTTACCTTTTCAAGCGCTTGATAGATCGGTACAGTCCCAACTGGTACAGGCGCGTTACGAATAATCCACTCACGCGTCGTATGAATATTTTTACCTGTAGATAAATCCATAATCGTATCCGCACCCCAACGCGTTGCCCACGTCATCTTCTCTACTTCTTCTGCAATTGAAGAAGATACAGCAGAGTTTCCGATATTTGCATTGACCTTCACGTGAAAGTTACGGCCGATAATCATCGGTTCTGCTTCCGGATGGTTAATATTCGCTGGTAAAATGGCACGACCTTCCGCGATTTCCTTACGAACAAACTCAGGCTCTACTCCTTCACGAATCGCAACATATTCCATCTCAGACGTAATGATACCATTACGTGCATAATGCATTTGCGTAACATTTGCACCATGCTTTGCTCTAAGCGGCTGACGATCCATTTGCGGGAAAACAGGCGTATGTTTCAAAGCCACTTTCACACCGTCATCCTCTGGTTTTACTTCGCGCCCTTCGTATGCTTCTACATCTCCGCGCTCCAGGATCCAAGAGTGGCGCGGCGCCTGCAGCCCCTTTTCCAGTTCCACTTTATAAGCAGGATCTGTATAAGGACCGCTCGTATCATATACACGAATTGGCGAATTCGGAATACCGTTCGTTTCGCTTTGTTCAATCTCGCGCATCGGCACTTTCATACCCGCGCGTGGTCCATCCACATACACTTTCTTACTTCCTGGTAAACTCGATTTCAATTCAATTTGCTCAGCTGAAACAGACTGTTTCATAACCTTTGTTGCCCCCCTGTACGTGACAAGGACGAGATATGGCCAGCGTATGCCAAAATAAAAAGAGCCAGGTCCATAAAAAAATAAGGACCTGGCTCATAAAGACATCATTATGTAAAGCCGTTAACTTCCCTACGCTGGTACGAGCCAGATCAGGTCCAAAGGGTTAAGAAGTTCACACGCTTCTCTCTCAGCCTACGCATACGTTAGGCACCCCTAGTTTATCACTGATTTAATTTTCAATACTTTCCCATCATACACGATAATCTGAAAAATGCAAAGTTTATTTCTTTTGTTGTTTATGGAATCATCCACGTTAAATAATATGCCTGTACATACGTCATAATACCAACAATAATTACGAAGAATAAACTATGCTTCACTGTAAAGCGGAATAAATCTGATTCTTTTCCAGCAAGTCCAACTGCCGCACAAGCAATCGCAATTGATTGCGGAGAAATCATTTTTCCTGTTACACCGCCCGTTGTATTTGCTGCAACGAGAAGTACTTCAGATACACCGACTTGCTGCGCTGTAATCGCTTGTAAATTCGAGAACAGTGCATTTGCTGACGTATCGGATCCTGTTAAAAATACACCGATCCAGCCTAGGAATGGTGAGAAGAACGGGAATAGTCCTCCAGTGCCTGCAAGTGCTAATGCTAATGTAGAAGATAGACCAGAATAGTTTGCGATAAACGCGAATCCTAATACGAATCCGATAGACAGAATTGGCATCTTAAGCTCATGTAACGTTTCTTTAAATGTTACTACTGCATCTTTTGCACTCATTTTCAAAATAAAGATAGAAATGATACAAGCAATTAAAATGGCTGTTCCCGTCGCTGATAAAATATCTAATTTCAAGATTGCTTCATAAGGCGTCGGTTTATTTACAATTGGCTCTGCTTTCATTACTAAATTGTGTAAGCCTGGAACTTCAAACTTAAACACAAGGCTTTCCAAAGCACCACCTGAAGCAAATAACGCTTTAAAGAAACTTTGGCTCCAAATGACTACCATCACAGTTAAAATAATGAATGGAGACCATGCTTTTACTACTTTTCCTACCGTTAGTTTCGGCATAGATATCGCCGTTGCTGCTACTTCACTATTTGCTTCTTTAGACTGATAGATTTCTTTCGGCTGCCAAACTTTTAAGAATAGCGATAAACTCACTAAACTTACAAGTGCTGACGTAATATCCGGAAGTTCTGGCCCTAAGAACGTCGCTGTAATGAATTGCGTAATTGCAAATGAGCTACCGGCTACAAATAGAGCTGGCCATGTTTGTCTTACTCCTTTAAATCCATCCATTAAAAATACGATAAAGAACGGAACAAATAATGATAGAAACGGTAATTGATGTCCAGCCATTTGTCCAATTTTATGTGGATCAATACCTGTTACTTGTCCAGCAACTGTAATCGGAATTCCCATCGCTCCGAACGCTACTGGTGCCGTATTTGCGATTAAACAAAGACCCGCTGCATATAAAGGATTTAACCCAAGACCTGCAAGAAGCGCTGCGGTAATCGCTACTGGTGCACCAAATCCTGCTGCCCCTTCCAAAAATGCTCCAAATGAAAAACCGATTAAAATAACGAGTAAACGATGGTCATTTGTAATTGATAATACAGATGCACGAATCACATCGAATTGACCTGTTTTCACAGATATTTTATATAAAAATACCGACATAATGATAATCCAAGCAATTGGCCATAGTCCGTATAAGAAACCATATCCCGTCGCTGCCATCGCCATCGTGAACGGCATCTTATAAGCGAATAACGCCACTAAAATTGTAAGTACAACTGTAATAAATCCTGCCACATACCCCTTCATGCGGAAAACTGCTAAAGCTAAGAAAAAAAAGATAATCGGAATAAGTGCGACCGCTGCCGAAATCCAAATGTTTCCGAACGGATCATAAACTTGTGTCCATGTGTTCATTGTTCTCTCCCCCTAAAGAATCCCCTTTTAAATAGAATAACCTCATCAATAGACTATCAGGTCATCATACCTTTAAACCTAAAATAAAAAAACGTCCAAGAAAACGTTTTCATTAATTCTATCACAACAATTTTCATTTAAAAAGATTTTTTTGAAAATTTTATTATTTCACTAGAAAATCTTACAAAATCGTCACGTTCTTGTAATGTTCATCGATAGTAAGCTTGCCAAAACTATTGCATAATAATAGTATAGCAACGGACATTATTTATGAGGTGATATATATGAACGGAAACAAAATATTAGCAGCTTTATCTTACTTTAGTGTATTATTTGCCCCTATCTTATTCCCTATTATTGTGTGGATTGTAGGCGATGCTGAAACAAAACCACATGCAAAACGTGCTCTATGGACACACATTATTCCAAGTATCGCTACATTCATTGGCGTAACTATTTTAGGAATTATGGGTATCGGATCGGATCAACCAGACGTAACACTTGGAATTGGAGCAATAATTGTCTTATGTATTTGCGGCATTATTAGCTTATACTACTTCATTTGGAACATCGTAAAAGGTATTAAAGTGCTGAAAGCTTAAGTTTAAACAAACGTTTGATTAAAACAGCACGCATCATAATAAATGAAATTTTATCGGCGATACGACAATCTTTTAATAAGAAAAAAACCGTCCCAAAATACCTTTTGGGACGGTTTTTTTATCTTCTGCGTTTCTTCTTTTTTCTCATCATTTTTTTGCGGCGCGTATTCACTTTATCCGCTATAATGTGAAGCGTGCTTGCCACAACAATTCCCATTAAGAACGTTACAATTTCAACCTCATGTTCCTTCGCAATTTCTATTAAATTCCCATCAAGCGCGATTACATTTAATAGGAATAAAAACGGAGAAAACACAATTAACATGTATGCAATACGAATCACATCACCAAGTATAATTGTATGTGTAAAGAAGGAGCGATGCGGCATGACCTTCTTATACGGATACCAAAATATACGTAGGAATCCCCATTTATTATACGCATTACTATATGTATCTAAATCCGGCGTTAAAAATGAAGTACCTACTAAAAAGCCAATTGCAAAAGTTAATAAAAAATCCAAGTTTGTTAATCCATACGAAAAGAGCATAAACAAAACAACCGGAAGGGATATTAAGTTTATTTTCGTATGCGTTCTTCCTGATGGCATAATGCACTTCCTCGCTTACGTTCGCCCTGTCACCATATGACAGTTCTCACCTATTGATCTAATTTCTGATCGATAAAGGATGTGTCTATATCCGAACCAAACCATTCTGCCAACTTCACTCGTGCCTTATCTTTCACCTCTTCATTGACGTATAACGACGTTTGTAATAGAGCAGCCATTAACGCCCCTAAATCATCTGTATAACCAACTCCAGCAATAAAATCTGGGATGGCATCAATTGGTGCAATAAAATAAGCAAGTGCTCCAATCACAATAATTTTCACTCGCTTTGGAACATCAGGTCTTTGCAAAACGTAAAACAATAATAAACTTGCATAAATAACCGACTGTCCTGCTTGCTTTGCAACATGTTTTGCTTTCTTCCAAAACGCTTCAACTGAAAATTTTTGTTCCATGTAAAAGCCTCCCTATTTTTTAAAAGAAATAAGCTACAATATGTTATCAGTAAAAGTTCATCAAAATTACACATAATCTATCAATGAACTTTCATTGTAACAAACAAACGAAAAAAGAACAAGTGTTCGTTAATTTTTACATATTTCTCATCATATAATAGGTTTCTAGATAGCCGCTTACCCATTGTCATTTCTTATTTCTCAACAAAGAAAATTTTCACTTTCACTTAACATTCTGCTCTACCTTTGTTATATTTTCTAGTTGACGGACATAAAAACGAATGTTAAAGTTTTCTCTGGTAGTGACAAATCTTATACAAAAAATGTAAAATGTTATAGTGTTTCTCAGAAATGAATTTTGTTGTATAATACAGAAATGACGTTATGCTTATGAGCAACACAAGAAACCAAAAGGGTATGCATAGTTATAGTCGTATATGGGTGAATATAGAACCTCTAATTATGGCCAAGAAAACTATGTATTTTTTATTTTAGCATTTTTCGCTCCAAAATCGACCAAGCCTGATAGAGAAAGGGTGGAAATGAATGAAAGAAACCTTGAAATCACAATTTCAAAATGTGCGTTTCACTGTATTCGTAGCTTTAGCTTTATGGCTAAAGACGTACCTTATTACACGCACAAGCTTTGATTTAAAACTTGAATCTTTCATGCAAGAATTCATTTTATTCCTTAGTCCATTAGCAGCATCATTACTGCTTGTTGGTCTTGCATTATTTGCAAAAGGGAAAAAACGTAACTATATAGCACTTGGAATTAATTTTGTTTTAACAATCGTTCTTGTTGGTAACGTAATGTTCTACGGATTCTACAATGACTTCGTTACTTTACCAGTACTAGGACAAACATCTAACTTTGGAAGTTTAGGTTCTAGTGTGAAAGAATTGTTTAACTACAAAATTATCCTTGCATTTGCTGATATTATTGTATTCTTCATTTTATTGAAGAAGATGAAGAATTTTGCACCGACAGAGCGTGTAGCACGCCCAATGCGTTCCCTATACTTCGTGTCAACAGTTGCTATTTTCTTCGCAAACTTAGGACTTGCAGAAGCTGAGCGTCCTGAACTATTAACACGCTCATTCGACCGCGTTATGCTTGTTAAAAACTTAGGTTTATATGTACACCAAGTATATGATCTTGGCTTACAAGCAAAATCAAGTTCACAAAAAGCTTTTGCTGACGGTAGTAAATTACAGGAAACAGAAAACTACGTAAAAACAACGCAAAGCAAACCAGATCCAAATATGTTTGGTACTGCAAAAGGGAAAAACGTAATTGTTGTCTCTCTTGAGTCATTACAAACATTCTTAATTGGTGCAACAGTTAACGGACAAGAAGTTACACCATTCTTAAACCAATTTACGAAAGAAAGTTATTACTTTGATAACTTCTTCCATCAAACTGGGCAAGGAAAAACATCTGATGCTGAATTCTTAGTAGATACTTCAATGTATCCACTAGACCGTGGTGCTGTATTCTTCACACACGGTAATAACGAATATACAGCAACTCCAGAAATTTTACGTGAGCAAGGATACCACACATCAGTATTCCACGCGAACAACGCAACATTCTGGAACCGTAACATTATGTATCCGGCACTTGGTTATGATCGTTATTACAACGAGCTTGACTACAAGATTACGCCAGAAACGAAATTAAATTGGGGATTAAAAGATATCGAATACTTCGATCAATCTATCGATATGTTAAAAGAAGTGAAGCAACCGTTCTATACTCGCTTCCTTACTTTAACAAACCATTACCCATTCACTTATGATGACAGTACGAAATTAATCGATGAATACAATTCTGGTGATGGCGTATTTGACCGTTACATGGTAACTGCTCGCTATTTAGACGAAGCAATGAAACACTTTATTGAGCGTCTAAAAGCAGAAGGTATTTACGACAACTCAGTTATCGTATTCTACGGTGATCACTACGGTATTTCTGAAAACCATAACCGTGCAATGGCACAGTTCTTAGGAAAAGAAGAAATCACTACATTTGACCATATGAACTTACAAAAAACACCGATGTTTATTCACGTTCCAGGTCAAAAAGAAGGTAAAACAATTTCAAAACCAACTGGTGAAATTGACATTAAACCAACAATTCTAAACTTACTTGGTGTAGATTCTACGAATCAAGTTCAATTCGGTCATGATGTATTCTCACCAGACAATAAAGGATTCGTTGTTCTTCGTGACGGTAGCTTCGTTACAGATAAGTACATGTACACGAACAGTACATTCTACGACCGTAATACTGGCGAAGTTGTACAATTACCAAAAGAAGAATCTCAACCACTCATTGATCGTGCCCAAAATGAATTGAACATGTCTGACAAAATCATTGAAGGTGACTTACTTCGCTTCTCTGAAAGTAACAAGACCAAAACTGGTGAAGTAAAGACGGCTATTAAAGAAGAAAAGAAGAGCGCTGAGTAATCTCAGCCTCTTTTTTTTATATTTCTCCATACAATCACTTATATTCATTAACTTTAACATTACATAACCTTTACCAAATATTCACATAGAATTAATGAAACATCTCTATAATAAAATATGTAAACGAGGTTCTCTATATTTCTTATCTCTCATCTGTAATAAGATCCCTTAAAGAAATATTTGAATCGTTTATTTCTACTTTCTTATAATTGTCTTTCAATGTGTTTTGTTTCCATACACAAAACATTCAATAAGACGATGTCCCTATGAAAGATAGCTACCCTCCTTGTGCAGCATTCCATAAGAATGTTGCTTTTTTTTATTCAAAAGCAGGATTCTTATTTCTCATTTTCGAATTTGTATATACAAAATGCTGTAAAAGTGAAACTTTAATCAGCCCTCACCAATCGGGCATTTACGGGCCGTTATTCGCCCACTTCACTTCTTTACTCCAGCCGAATTTTTAACAGGAGTTTTACTGCCCACAAATAGCGGGGTAAATCATTACTACTTCTCTACCATTTACAAATACATATACGTCATATGTAAAGAATTACTCACATAAAAATTACTATAAGGACTTTATTCCGCTATTTGTACACAGACCAAACGAATTAAAGCTTCATTTTACTTATGCACTTACGAAAGGATGGGACGAAAATTGGCATACGAAAAATTTGTACTATGGAATGATGCAGTTATTGATACAACAAAACATCACGCGTACATAGATTTTGAAGAAAGAGGCTTGCAGTTTGGAGATGGTGTCTACGAAGTTATTCGCTTATATAAAGGGAACTTTCACTTATTAGATCCGCATATCACAAGATTATATCGCTCCATGGAAGAAATAGAATTAACACTCCCTTTCTCAAAAGCAGAACTGATTATCCTACTCTATAAACTAATCGAAAATAATAATTTCCACGAGGATGGAACGATTTATTTACAAGTATCTCGTGGTGTACAAGCTCGTACCCATACATTCTCATATGACGTCCCTCCGACAATCTATGCCTATATTACAAAGAAAGAAAGACCAGCGTTATGGATTGAATATGGTGTACGTGCTATATCAGAACCAGATACACGCTGGCTACGCTGTGATATCAAATCATTAAATTTATTACCAAATGTATTAGCTGCTACGAAAGCTGAACGCAAAGGTTGTAAAGAGGCCCTTTTCGTACGAAATGGTACCGTAACTGAGGGCAGCTGTTCTAATTTCTTTCTCATAAAAAACGGAACTCTCTATACACATCCAGCCAATCACCTTATTTTAAATGGAATCATTCGTCAATATGTCCTTTCTTTAGCGAAAACCCTTCGCATTCCGGTACAAGAAGAACTTTTCAGCATTCGTGATGTTTATCAAGCAGATGAATGCTTCTTTACAGGAACGACGATTGAAATTTTGCCGATGACTCACCTTGATGGAACTGCAATTCAAGATGGTCAAGTTGGCCCTATCACAAAAATTCTGCAAAGATCATTTTCTCAAAGCTTGTTACAATCCAATATGTCATCTTCTTAAACACGTATAATTTCTAACCTTTCTACATTCAATATATGTATTTAAATGGAAATCAAGGTATAGATTTATGCCTTGATTTTTTTTTGTAATCTTTTTGTCATATTCAGATTACCGCATAAGTCTTGACAGTAATCGACATGCTCTTTAGAATTTTTAACAGTTGGTAAATATTTCTTCACTACATTACAGACAGAAAGGAATCGACAAATTATGAAAAAATACCTTGCCGGTCTTGCGGCAGTGTCTGTAGCAGGAGGAGCAGCACCTACACTTGATAGTGTTCAAGCTGCCCCTGAACAAAATACACAAAAAGCTGCTACAACTGTCCAAGCTTCTGCATCAAACAGCTCATCTTATACGGTAAACACTAGCGTATTACATGTTCGTGCAGGATCAAGTACTTCTCACGATATCATCTCGCGTGTTTATAACGGTCAATCATTAAATGTGATTGGCGAAGAAAATGGTTGGTTCAAAATTAACATTAATGGGAAAACAGGATTTGTTAGTGGCGAATTTGTATCAAAAAATGGAGCAAGCAATTCCAATGTAAGTACAACAGGTGGAAACAATAAAGTTACTGCTGATGTATTACGTGTACGTACTGCTCCGAACACTTCTAGTTCTGTTTCAGGACGTGTATATGCAGGACAAACATTAAACGTAATTGGTCAAGAAAATGGTTGGGTGAAAATCAACCATAATGGACAGGTTGGCTATGTAAGTGGCGAATTCGTATCTGGTGTTTCTTCTAATGCAGGTTCTTCAAACAACAATACGAATAATAACAACCAAGAATCTGTAAAACCAGCAAGCGGAAACTATACAGTAAATGTATCTTCCCTTCGTGTTCGTACAGGTCCTAGCACTTCTCACACAACTGTAGCTTCTGTTACAAAAGGACAAGTTGTACAAGTAGTTGGCGAAGTTCAAGATTGGTTCAAAATCAATTACGCTGGACAAACTGCATACGTAAGCAAAGACTACGTAACAAAAGGCGGTTCTAGCGACAACGTTACACAAGGTAACAACCAAGATAACAAACAAGAACAAAACAATAATGTAACTGTTCAAACTGGTGGTACTTACGTTGTTAACGCAACATCTCTACGCGTTCGTACAGGCCCTGCTGCTTACCATAGTGTAATTGGTGGCGTGTTAAATGGTACTACATTAAACGTAGTTGGATCTGAAAACGGTTGGTTTAAAGTAAACTATCAAGGGAAAACAGGCTTCGTTAGTAGCGAATTTGTAAAATTCGTTAAAGGTGGCACTGCTACTCCTGAACAACCGAAACAGCCTGAACAACCGAATCATGGTGCAATTGGTGACTACTACATTAATGCTTCTGCACTAAACGTACGTAGCGGCGAAGGTACAAATTATAGAATCATAGGGGCACTTCCACAAGGACAGAAGGTTCAAGTAATCTCTGAAAACTCTGGATGGAGCAAAATTAACTACAACGGTCAAAATGGTTACATCGGAACACGTTACCTTTCTAAAACACCGGTTGGGGGCGCAGTAGATAATAAGCCTAACAACAACCAAAATAACAATCAAAACAATAACAACAATAATACAGGCAATAATAGTGGTGATAGTTCTTCCATACTTGCATATGCAAAATCAATGCAAGGTGTACCATACGTTTGGGGCGGTACTTCTGCTACTGGTGTTGACTGCAGTGGTTACATCTACCACGTATTTAAGAAATTTGGTCATAACATTAGTCGTCAAAGTGTTGCAGGATATTGGAGCAGCTTACCACAAACTTCAAGTCCACAACCAGGTGACTTAATTTATTTCAAAGACACTTATAAAGCAGGTCCTTCTCATATGGGTATTTACCTTGGCGGCGGATCATTTATCCAATCTGGAGATAAAGGTGTCGCAATCGCTTCATTAAGCAATTCTTATTGGAGTAAGCACTTCTTAGGTTATACGAAAGCACCTTAAGTTATATTTTAGAGCCTTCTAGATTACTAGAAGGCTCTTTTTAGTATATGTCACCTATATCCCCGAAAAAATAGTGTATCTATTTCCCTATTTCATACACTATATTCTACAAAAACACTCCATAACGTTATCATAATGTATATTTTCACATAAAAAACATAACCTATTTCATGTCTAATCATTTTATATGTGTTTTTTTGAAGAATTTTCTTTTTATTTAAACTTTTTGTTAGACGTTTGACCTCCGATGTCCATTATGATAAGTTACTTAAGATGTTATATTCGCAAAAGTATAGACAACTGGTTTATACACTTTTTTACTATGAGGAAGGAGCATACACTGCATGAATCTTTTATGGGGAATTGGCGGCGTGATTGGAGTATTAGCAATTGCTTTTTTACTATCTTCCAACCGCAAAGCTATTAATTGGCGCACAATTTTAATCGCGCTAGCATTACAAATGTCATTTTCATTTATCGTATTACGATGGGATGCCGGAAAAGCAGGTTTAAAATACGCTGCTGATGGTGTTCAAGGATTAATTAATTTTTCTTACGAGGGAATTAAGTTCGTTGCTGGGGATTTAGTCAACGCAAAAGGCCCTTGGGGATTTGTCTTCTTTATTCAAGCACTACTTCCAATCGTATTTATTAGTTCATTAGTAGCAATCTTATATCATTTCGGTATTATGCAGAAATTTGTTAGTGTCGTTGGTGGCGCATTAAGTAAACTTCTTGGAACTTCTAAAGCAGAAAGTTTAAACTCAGTAACAACTGTATTTTTAGGACAAACTGAAGCTCCAATCTTAATCAAACCTTACTTAGCACGTTTAACAAATAGTGAATTCTTCACTATTATGGTAAGCGGTATGACAGCTGTTGCCGGATCGGTTCTTGTCGGCTATGCAGCAATGGGTATTCCGTTAGAACACTTATTAGCAGCAGCAATTATGGCAGCTCCATCAAGTTTATTAATTGCGAAATTAATTATGCCAGAAACAGAAAAAGTAGATAATAACGTTGAACTTTCTACAGAACGTGAAGATGCAAACGTTATTGATGCAGCTGCACGTGGTGCATCTGAAGGTATGCAACTTGTTATTAACGTAGCAGCAATGTTAATGGCTTTCATCGCATTAATCGCTTTATTAAATGGTCTATTAGGATTAATTGGCTCTCTGTTCCATATTAAACTTAGCCTTGATTTAATCTTCGGTTACTTACTATCACCATTTGCAATCTTAATCGGGGTTTCTCCTGGTGAAGCTGTACAAGCAGCAAGCTTTATCGGTCAAAAACTTGCAATCAACGAATTCGTTGCATACGCAAACTTAGGACCACACATGGCAGAGTTCTCTGCAAAAACAAACTTAATTTTAACATTTGCAATCTGTGGATTCGCAAACTTCTCTTCTATCGCAATTCAATTAGGTGTAACAGGAACGTTAGCTCCTACTCGCCGTAAACAAATTGCACAGTTAGGGATTAAAGCAGTTATCGCTGGTACATTAGCAAACTTCTTAAATGCAGCAGTTGCAGGTATGATGTTCCTATAAAATGATGCAAAGTCTCCTCTTTCTAAAGAGGGGGCTTTTTATTATATGTTGTATATTTTTTCGGTATATATTAAATACTTTATGCTTAAATATAAGAACATTATGATACAATAATTAGTAAGTCTGTTTATTTTTTCTTACAAAAGAGAGATACTACTTGTGGTTGCTCTCCAAAATAACCTAGTCATCCGGTCTATTTCTTAATAATTGCGCATACTACAAGTATCCTTGCATGAATTACCTTTAAGGAGGAAAATTTTGTGAAAGATAACTTCTATAAAGTCCTCTCTATGTGGATTTTACAAATTTTATTTTATTTTACAACTGTACATGTAACGCAATATGAGCATGCTCTCATTTTTACAATTATATATGTAATTGTTAATGTACTATTTCTATTATTGACTGATAAAACCGCATTTGTTCTCTTTATATTAGGAACCATTATTTCGGTATTCTACCTGTTCTACCAAGCATGGCTTTACTTATGGAGTACATCAGAACAATGGGAATACATTATTACTCACTTCCTAATGGCAGCAAACTTCTTCATCGTATATATCTCAACTCATTTATTAAAGAAGGTTATTCATGAAAATAAAGAATTAACCGAACGTGTGAGAACGTTAGAACAATACATTGGAGAATCAAAATTATTAACAAGAAAAGAATTCGAAAGACGACAAGCATTATTAATAAATGCAATGAATCGCCGTAATGAAACAGGCGTTATTATTTATTTTGACTTCACTTCCTTTAGTAAATATACGAAGGAAAGTGTTATGGACCGTGTAGCTTCATTATTAGTTGAAACGATAAGAGCTGACTTTGACCTTGCTGCTGAATATGATAATAATAAGCTCGTTATTTTATTACAAAACACAAATGAAGCCGGTGCTGACATTGTAATGAATCGCCTAAAGCCAAAAATGGAGAAATGGCTTGCTGCTGAAGCGATCCAAGATATAAAAATTTCACGCGAGCAAATTGGGAACAAAGGACAGACGTTATTATGATGACACTCGTTATACTTCTTTTATTCCTTCTATTTTGCGTACTCGTGTTTTGGATTAGCATCACATTTTCGATTAAGTATATACTTATTTTTACAGCCTTTCTATTCTCTGCCTTACTTGTTTACTATTCTTTCTTAACACTCGCAGGTTTAGTTCACCGAAATAGTAAACGAAAAGATCGTACGCTAGAACATTATCCAAGCGTCGACATTTTAATACCTGCCCACAATGAAGGTGTCGTTATTAAAGATACTTTAGAGGCGATGGCGAAGATTGAATATCCAGGTAAACTAACTGTTTATTTATTAAACGATAATTCGCAAGATGAGACACCTGAAATTGGTGACGATTTTGACAAAGCTTATGCTCATATTCGTCACATTCGTGTTCCGGCAGGTGAGCCAAAAGGGAAATCACGTGTATTAAACTATGGTCTTAGTATTTCAGATGGTGAATACTTCTGTGTGTATGATGCAGATAACCAGCCTGAACCACATGCTCTGCGAATGCTTGTAGAACACGCTGAAACAACCGAGGATGCCGTTGGAGCTGTTGGTCACGTTCGTACTGTAAATGAAAATAGAAACTGGCTAACACGAATGATTTCATTAGAATTTCAAATCTTCCAGCTCCTTATGCAATCCGGACGCTGGTTACTATTCCAAACAGGTTCACTAACAGGAACAAATATGCTTCTTCGTCGCTCTGCATTAGAAGAACTTGGCGGCTATGACCCGTATGCAATTGCAGAAGACGCTGAATTAACATTACGAATTACACAAAAAGGCTATCTCTTACCAATCGTTCCAGAATCGATTACATGGGAACAAGAACCTGAGCATTTAAAAATCCTTATTAAGCAGCGTACACGTTGGCTCCAAGGAAACTTGTACATTTTAGAAAAAATGTTTTCTTCCTTAAGTTTCTTTAAAGGAAAACTTCTCGTCCATTCCTTACAACAAGTTTTAGTGTATGTTGTATTTTGGCTATTCTTAATCATTTCGAACGTTTGGTTTGTAATTGGGTTACTCGGGATATTCCAAATTCAATATAGCATTCCGCTACTATTTATGTGGTATGTCGCATATATTACATATGTTTCTCAATTATTTAGTGCCCAGAGTGTGGAACGAACCTTTACACCAACTAATATTTTTATTAGTGTTATCATGTACTTTACGTACGCACAGCTCTTTACGTACTTATTCATTCGCAGCTTAATTTTATACTTACGTGCAAAGAGCAAGAAACAAGTCATTGGCTGGGATAAAACAGTTCGATTCAAAAAAGAAAAGTAAAACTTTAATCAGTGGGGTTCTCCCACTGATTTTTATTTACAAAATAAAAATCAGCACAGAGCGCCGTATGCTCTGTGCTGATTTATTGCCGTATAAATTATATATCAGACAATACCCCTTAGCTGAAAGTAATTTCACGTCCATCCCCCAACGAACGATTGACCTTCATTTATATACGAAAAAGTGATTGCTATTTTTGTAGAACCAATTGCTTCTCTTGCTGTTCTTTGCGCGTTTCAGTCTTAGGTTCCGTGCTTTCTTGGACACTACGATGTGCCACACGTTTCAAACAAATATGCTTCCACTTTCTTTCGTAACGTTTCATTATTCTAGATGTCCCCCTTGAATGCGCTTTAAAACTATTTGAAATCGCTTACAGGAAATAATATAGCACATATACATAAACGTGACAACACATTTCCGACAATTTTTTGTCAAAAATATGAATAGAATTTACAAATTATCGTATTTTGTCGAAACGTATCGATTTTTCTTTATATAAAAGGCATACTACTTATATAGTAAAGTATTTTATTTCCCTTACTTGTGTTTAAAATTCCTTCTATATAAAAAAGAGCTGATACATAATCAGCCCTTTTTCCTTCTATTATTAATGACGCTTCATACGCCCCTCTTTTTGTAACTCTTTAAATAATGCTGCCATCATAAAGAAAATAACGAAGACGAATGGGAATGCCGCAATAATAGCTGCTGTTTGCAGTGCTTCTAATCCACCAACATATAATAAGGTAGAAGCTATCGATGCTAAAACGATACCCCAAACCATTTTAATGCGGTTTGGTGGATTTAAACTACCATGTGTCGTTAACATCCCTAAAACGAATGTCGCAGAGTCTGCAGATGTAATAAAGAATGTTGCAATAAGCAGAATACCTAATACCGATAAAGCTGATCCAAAGCTTCCCATCTGATCAAACATAGCGAATAACCCTACTTCTGTTCCCATCTCTTTCACTTTGTCGAAGATATGAGCATCACCAAACAGCTCCATATGAATACCAGTCCCGCCGAAAACAGAGAACCAAAGCGCACCGATTACAGTCGGTACGAGTAACACACCGATAACAAACTCACGAATCGTACGTCCTCGTGAAACACGGGCAATAAACGTACCTACGAATGGTGACCATGCAATCCACCATGCCCAATAGAAAATTGTCCATGACTGAATCCATTGATTTCCGCCTTCATCTAATGGACTTAAACGGAAGCTCATGCTTGGCAATTCCTGAATATAAGAACCGATTGTTGAAGTGAAGTAATTCATAATAAAGTTTGTTGGACCTGCAAATAATACAATAATCATAAGTGCAAACGCCAAAATAATATTCGCATTACTTAAATATTTAATTCCTTTATCAAGACCTGTTTGCGCAGATAACATGAAAAGAACGGTTACGATTGCAATAATAACTAACTGTGTCGGCAATGAATTCGGGATAGATGTTAAATAACTAACACCACCTGCAATTTGCTTCGCACCAAGACCTAATGATGTTGCAACACCAAACACAGTTGCGAAAACAGCTAACACATCAAATGAATGAGCAATACGTCCATGCTCCCCGCCTTTAAATAACGGACCTACTGTCGCACTAATCGTACTTGCTTTTCCTTTTCTAAAAGTAAAGTAAGCAATACACAGCGCTACAAATGCATATAGTCCCCACGGATGTAATCCCCAATGAAAAAATGAAAAACGTAGTGCAAGACGCGCACTTTCCTCAGTTGCACCTTCTCCAAACGGAGGTGCGTACAAATGGTTTAATGGTTCGGCAACGCCCCAGAAAACTAAACCAATACCCATACCAGCGCTAAATAGCATAGCAAACCATGTCATATAACTATAATCAGGTTCATCATCATCTTTACCTAAACGAATAGAACCGTATTTCGAAACAATTAAAAAGATAGACACACCTAATATAATAGAAACAGAAATAATATAGAACCATCCAAACTTACTAACTAATGCAGTTTGAATTGCGGTTGTTACATTTCCTAAGCTACCTTTTCCAATAATAGATTCGGGAATAATCCCCCAAAGTGTAAATGCAATACATAATGTTAATGATACGATGAATGTTTTTGTCAGTTTCCTCATCAAATCCCCCTTCGTAGGTTTCACTTTTGTAAATAACATAAATTCCGATATGTAAAATCGGATAGAAAACTATAATTTTACGGTGATTTTCTTACTTTCACCTTCACCAATTCGAATTCTTATGGACAGCCTTACCTTCCGTATAACCTTTTCACTCTGCAAGAGCTACAAGATCGAAATACTGCTGTCAAATTGTGTGAGAAAAATGCGGATGGGAATGTATTTTCCCAAAAAAGGATGTGTTACAGATGTAAAAAAGGGCATTTTTCTTCCTTGCAACCCTTTCTTTTTGTAACAATTATGCGGTTTTTTTGCTAGTATATAGCACGTGTTTATAGTTTCACAAACGAAATGTTTATGTTTATATAACTATATTACCCATAAAACGGCAAAATACTCAAGGAATGTAATCGTTTAGTAAATATTATGTAACACTCCTGTAACATTTTTATTTACGCCGAAAAATATATGTTGTATTAAATATTTTGAATATAAGTAGAAACCTACTAATCACATAGAATGAAAAACGCTTTCCTATATCTTTTGTTATATTACAGGATGTTAACGACTGATTACGAATGGTTTGTAATTGTGTGTTTTCCCGAAATCCGAAAAAATCTGTTGCTATAATGAGGACACGAAAACAAACGCAATGGAGGCTATCATGAAAAAATTAATTGGAATAGCAACAGCAGCAGTTTTTGGTCTTGGGATTTTCACCGCATCTGCTAATGCAGAAACTGTTGTAACAACAGACGTACTAAACGTACGAGAAAACCCTACTACTGAATCAAAAGTTGTCGGTAAATTACAGAATGGTCATAAATTAGATGTTCTAAATACAGAAAACGGATGGTCACAAATCAAATTAGATGGTAAAGACGCATTCGTAAGTGCAGAGTTTACAAAGAACTCTTACTATGTAACAGCTAACGTATTAAATGTACGTGCTGAAGCGAACACAAACTCAGAAATTCTTGGAACGTTGAAGAAAGACGATATGATCGAAACAACGAACCAAGTACAAAATGAGTGGTTACAATTTGAATATAACGGGAAAACAGCTTATGTTCACGTTCCTTTCTTAACAGGCACAGCGCCTGTTATTGAGAAACAAGAACAACCTGCTCCTGCTAAAACTGTAGCACCAGCTAAAGCACAAGCACCTGCAGCACAAGCAAAACCAGCTGCTAAGCCTGCTGTGAAAGCTGCTGAAACTAGCACACCTTCTGGTGGTCGTGAGTTAACAGTTGTAGCTACAGCATATACAGCTCATCCGAGCGAAAACGGTGGCACATACGGTGGCCGTGTATTAACTGCAATGGGTCATGACTTAACAGCGAACCCAAACATGAAAATGATCGCTGTTGATCCGAAAGTAATCCCATTAGGATCTAAAGTATGGGTAGAAGGTTACGGAGAAGCTATCGCTGGAGATACTGGCGGTGCAATTAAAGGTAACCGTATCGACATCCTACTTGGATCAGATAGCGCTGCTCAAAAATGGGGACGCAAAACTGTTAAAGTGAAAATTTTAAAATAACCAATGACTGCTAAAGCCGGTTCTCTTTGTTGAGAGCTGGCTTTTATTTTTTTATAATAACTATAAGGAGGTTATGTTCATGAATGTACAAGCAAAAATAGACTGGATCGGTACCCCAAAACCGTATATATATAAAGATGAAGTAACATACGACGCTACTTCCATCGACTTTTCACTCGCTGGCGATGACAATAGATATAAATTAGTTGTGCTCAGCTCTGAAGAAAATACACATTACAAAATTGTCCAATATGGAATCAAACCCGGCTCTCAAAAGCCATTCCCTATTGATATTCCATTCAAACAAAACATGTTACCAATTATAGAACAAATATTACATGATCCATATGTGCAAGCGATATTAAAGGAAACGCGCTCATAATTGTAAAAAAGGGATATCATTTTACCGGCAAAAATTCACAAAAGAAGTAAACTATAAAAAAGAGGTTGTTCAACAATATTGAACAACCTCTCTCTTTTATTAACGAGTCGGACCAGATACTTCCTCTGATTTCAACGTATCATTGGCACCCAGAGAATGATATAGCACCTTTCCATTTCCATTAACAGTAACGATATGGTCATTATTAAAACTTTTGAACTTTACAGACCCATCACCGTAACGAATATGGTACTCTTCATATGTCGTTACTTTATATTTCGTAGCACTTTGACGTTCTACATTACGAACATCCATCGTTAATAAGTCTTCTGTAATTCCTTTTTTGTGTAGATACTGTATGTAATCACGGTCTTCCTTGTACGATTTCCCGCTCTTATCATAATCATTTTCAATTAAACTAAAATCATTTAACGAAATCGCACGTACGTTATTATAAATGTGATTTCGTACAAAATCACCCACTGCTGAGCTTGATGTTTCTTTCGGGAATTTTAAGTAATACGTGCTTTGGTCTCCAATTTTAATACTTTCAGATTTTATTACACCAAAATCAGTAGTTTTCTCTAAATGTACTTCTACTGTTTCATCTGTGGATACAGGACCCAGTTTATAATTACCATAACTTAATTTCCCACGTTTTTTACCATTTACAAATACGGTTGCATCATTTTCATCAGAAGAAATGCTTACATACTTTCCTTCAAGTGATAAATCTACATTCACTTTCTCGCCCTGTTCATCTGCTAAATCTACTTCTTTCTCTGTTTCTAATTCAGTAAGTTCTGTCTTCGCTGTTGCCTTGACAACATACGTACCTGGGAAGTATGGTCCCAACTCTTTCGAAGTTTTATCACTAGAAAGTTCTGTTTCTTTTTTATCATTCACATATATTTCCGCATTCTTTGCAGTTGTACTAACACTCATATAATAAGATTTCATGCTAAACTTATACTTTGGATATAAGAACCACTCTTTTCCCTCTTCTACAATTTCCCCATCTTTAAACGAATTTTTATCCTTTGTTAACTTTTGATCTACTGTCTCTTTCTGTAAATAAGACAATAATTGTTTATTGTAAGAAGGGTTCTCTTTTAAGTAACGCATGTACGCTTTAATATCCTCTGTCTTAATCTTTAAGCTTGAATCATTCGCTTTCACAAACTCATCAATTGCAGTAATATCTTTCTTTTGGAATGCTTCAATCATTACATTTATTTGCTTTTCTTTTGAAAACTTGTATGCTCCAAATTTATATGCCCCAAATAATAAAATGGCAATGATGGCGAAACCAATGATTAAAAATAAATTTTTCTTACTTTTGGCTGGTTTTGTCTCGCTTTGCACTTCTGTATATGAAGTGGCGGTGTTATCGACGATTACTTCTACTTTACTCCCACACTCGGGACAAAAGTTCAAATGGTCTGCAACGTTCTTTTTACATGTTCCACAAAACTTCAACGTGCTCTCCTCCTACTTTTTAGCTAACTTCATTCCAACAAATGCTGCTACATATGTCACAATAAAACTACATATAGTTAAATATACAAATGAATTTTGCATAGATAATACCGTTCCACTTGTTCCAAACAAACTTGTTACAGTCCCTGAAACATCAATTTGGAACTTAGAAATCATATTCATTACAATCATCATAATCGTGTAAGAACCACTGCATACTACTAATGTAATATATATATTGGCAGTCGATAATTCAGCTAACTTTCTTCCCGCTCTAAACATAAGGAACAATGGAATAATAAGCAGTAATAAACCGTAATGGAATACGTTATTCACTTCATCAAATTCAGCAAGGCTTTCCTGACTTGCTCCTTTTGAAATCATTATATCTCTAACCACTACGCCATTTACAGAGATGCCTGATATAAATGAAAATGATAATGTGCTCTCAGATGATTTTGATTTCTTACCAATTCCAGTAAACTCCTTACTAAGTGCTGGACTTGATACTTCTAACGGAGCAAAATGAGCCATACTCCATAATTGAGGTGTTAACTCTAATGCTAATAATGTACTTTCAGATTTTAAAGTTGTTATTTCTTTTAACGGTTCAATACTGTCTTCCTTATTTACTAACGCCATAATACAAACCACTACTGCTGTTATTAAAAGTCCTTTTATCATGGCTGAAATACCGTAATAAACAGACGCTCCATATGGCATTAACTCTTGAAATGCTGCTGCCATATTATTTTTGCTTGTATGAGCAATAAATCCTATTAAGGTAAATAATGTCCCACATGCAAAACCACTCAATAAACTCTTAATCGCTGAATAGCCAACCGTAATCTTACCTGCTTCTGAGAATGGAATTGCGAAAGATTGTGATGCTATAAAACTTATAATGAATAAAAAGACACCATAAATAATACCAACTGTTGCTGCTATAAAGATTTGATCCTTAATCGTTTTTGCAACACGCTGCTTTCCTAACCAAATTCCTGTACCAGCGAAAATCATAAATGGAATGATTAATAGTAATGTAAATGGAGTATGCCAAGATAAAGAAAATATCAATCCACTCTCGTCGCTAGCTGTAAAACCAAGTAAATGATAACTTAACATCGTAGAAGTTGCACTTGAATAAAAGCTTGGCAACATTTCTAATTCTTTCGCAAATTTACTAAACATCTCACTTAATATAGAAGCAAATAATACACTACCAATCCAACCAGCAATTAACATGAGAATACTTGCAACAATCCCACCAATAAAACCTGTTTTTAAAACGGCTTTATCTGCTGTAAATTTAACTTCAGGAGTACCGTCCATTGTAGGCAATTTAATAGATTGTTCTTTTTTCTTCACAATAAATAAGGAATGCCCACACTTTTGGCAATATAAATTTTGCGGAGCATTTTCACCGCCACAACCTTTGCAGTATTTTGCAGTATCTTGTTCTAACGTTACTGCATCTATAGCTCCTGCAATCTCCATACTTCCTTCATTAGGGCAATAGTTTACCTCTTCACCATGTTGATTTCCACATGTGCGACAATACATCTAATTCACTCCCCACTTTGCTTAATTCCACAAACCGGACAGTAAGTAGAGTTTTGATCGATATGTTCATTACATGAAATACAATTTGTCGTTTCACCTTCATTTTCTATCGCTAACATTGGATTAGGCTTTCCACACGAACCACAAAACTTATCATTTATTGATAAAGGTCCACCACATTCACATGTAGCTTTCTCGCCTTGTTGCTTTTGCAGTTCAACAATGCGTTTTCTTGCTTGATAAATAGCTACATCAAATTCTTGAACTGGAGCAATCATTTCTTTTAAGCTCGCTTCATCTACTCCATTTCCTCTTAATTGAACATAGACTCGTTGTCCAATCTCTAATAGAACCTCTGCCTTTTTCTGCATTTGCACTTGCATTTCTTTTTTCAGTTGAGCGATTTCTTGCGCAACTTGTAACTTCATCTTCCCTTGCTCAATTCCTTCTTGTAACTTATTCATTCCACTGCCTAACTTCGTCTGTAAATCTGACAAATCATTTCTCCCCCTATACATATATAGTAATATGCGAAATTAACATTATATATATTACCATGATTTTCAATTTATGTAATCCAAATTTCATTTTTTCTGTTTTGAGCATTTTTTGTTTATAATGGTAAAGGAAAGAAATATGTGTACGGAGGAATATTATGCTGCAACACTCAATTACGAAAGATGAAATTATGATGATTGCGAATGAGTTCGTTCAAGGACTAGATCCACAGCAAACAGCTGATCAGGAACATGTCGCTACAGCTCGGCACCTATATCGTAGTGGTGTTGTCTACAACGTTGACTTTGATGGTTATACGCTATCAGGAACTGTAGATGCTGGAGGCAGCGTATATAGCGTCCATATCCCGATTCGTAACGTCGCTGAAAGCTATTGCGATTGCTTTGCACCAACGCAATGTGAGCATATGCTCGCTGTTTTACTATCTGCAGCATCTAGTTTCGGGCAAGTAGGAGATGTATTAACTTTATTTAAAAATAATACGAAACCTTCCCTTCCTCCTATTCGAACTGCAAGACAAGTATTGCAATCATCAGCGTTTGAAGAAACGGATTATAAAAGTTGGCAATCGTATTTTGACAACGAATATGAATCATTTAAAAAAGAACAAGCTCGGCTTACTTATAAACAAATGTATTTTCTTATGAGTATTTTTACAGACTTCTATACGAAACTGGAGCGGAAAGCTCCGCGTATCGTTGTGATACATGAGTTGTTCAGGCTACATGCAGCGCTTTATTGCTTTCAAAAATTATTAGAAGAAATTCAGGACTTCGAAGCAAATAAAACGTATTCTTATCACCAGCCTGTTAACGTCGTTCGCTTATTTGTAGATAAAGTGGAATCCATCGTTCGGGACTTACAATCAGAAGCGATTCCTTCAGAGTCTGAAGCAATTTTGCAAGAAACAGCTCGTCTCGTTCACGAAGTATTCTTCTCCACCGACGCCTATACGCAAGAAAGATTTTTTATTTATCGTCACATATGGAGTGAACTCTTACACAATAAAGAGAAACTGCAAGAAGAAGAAAAGCGAATCGATACGAAAATCAATCCACTTTCCAAAGCATTAGCATCTTCTCATCTACTCTTTTTAAATGACGAAGACCTAATAGCTATGGACTTACTAAAGAAACAGCCTGCTTCTGTTGTAAGTCTGTACTTCTATTGGTTAGAAGAGCTATTAAATACAATGCAGTGGGATCGTGCGAAAAACTGGCTTTCCTTTACGTATAAACAAGTGAAGAAAACGATACATGAGCACGAAAATACGATTTTCATAAAAGATATCGTTCGCTTATTTGTCATCATGTATGAAACGTATGCAAACCATACAAATGAACAAGCCGGACTCGAAATGATTTTGCAAGAACTATTACCATATAGTTTCGCAAACTATGAGCAATACGTACTCGCGAAAAAGCAATATCGTACATGGGCAGAACTTCAGCTCTTACATGGGTTTGAAGCAATTGAACTTTTGAAAGAGCCACTGAAAGATATTGAAAAGGAAGCACCAGAAGCAGCCCTTCCTCTTTATCACCTTGCTGCTACCGAGGCCATTGAAGAGCGAAACCGCAAATCATATAGACGTGCAGTTCGTTACTTAAAGAAATTACGTACATTATATAAACGATTAAAGCGTACTGATGAATGGGATGCTTTCATTATTCACATCGCAAACTTACATTCACGTCTGCGTGCACTACAAGAGGAATTACGGAAAGGAAAATTAATTGATGATCAATCAAACTGAAGTAACAATTAGGCTCCAGCACGTTAGTCAAGGTTGGTTCCTTTGGGGAGAAGATGACAGCGGTACTCCATTATCCGTAACAAGTTGGAAACGAAATGCATTTACATGGCACTCTACCTCCTTCTACGGCACGTTTCTAAAAGAAGCGACCTTTGAAGGAAAACAAGGTGTTATGCTAACAAACGCACAAGCATTTGAATACATCGCTAATAAACCGATGAACTCCTTTGCCCATATTCAAATGAATGGCCCTATTACAGCACTTACGAAAGATGCGAATGAATTATGGGATGCCTTCACAAGCGGTAGCTTCGTACCTGATATGGAGCGTTGGTCTCAGCAACCATCTTGGAAAGTGCAAAATAGCCCAATTGAAGATGACACATTGGCATCTCTTTTCTCCGCCGCGGTAAATGAAAGCATATTACAAGATAACCGTTCAAACGATGGATGGGAAGATGCCAAGAGACTTTATGAACATTACGACTTTACGAAAAGACAATTGGATGCAGCACTACATGAAGAAGATTGGCTTCGAAAAATTGGTTACATTGAAGATGACCTTCCCTTTACAATCGGACTACGGCTACAAGAGCCGCAAGAAGAATTTGAAATGTGGAAGCTTGAGACAATTGTTACACCAAAGCGCGGGGCACATCGCATATATGTATATGAAAGTATCGATTCTTTGCCAAAACGATGGCACGATTATGAAGAACGTATTCTTGAAACACAAGAAGGATTCAGTAAGCTCGTACCGTGGTTAAAAGAAGGCGATACATTCCGAAGTGAGCTCTTTGAAACAGAAGCGTGGAACTTCTTAACAGAAGCAAGTAACGAATTACTCGCTGCAGGTATTACGATTTTACTGCCATCCTGGTGGCAAAATTTAAAAGCGACAAAACCCAAATTACGTGTGCAGTTGAAGCAAAATGCCACGCAAACGCAATCTTTCTTCGGCATGAATACACTCGTTAACTTTGACTGGCGCATTTCAACGAACGGCATTGATTTATCCGAAAGCGAATTTTTCGAACTCGTTGAACAAAACAAACGGTTATTCAATATAAATGGTCAATGGATGAGACTGGATCCAGCCTTTATTGAAGAAGTACGAAAGCTTATGAACCGTGCCGATAAATATGGACTAGAAATGAAAGATGTCCTTCAGCAACATTTATCAAACACTGCTGAAACAGAAATTGTAGAAGAAGATAGTCCATTTACCGATATTGAAATCGAGCTAGATGGATATTATGAAGAGCTATTCCAAAAACTATTGCACATTGGAGATATTCCAAAAGTAGATGTTCCTTCTGCACTAAACGCAACACTCCGTCCGTATCAACAACATGGCATTGAGTGGTTATTATATTTAAGAACGCTTGGATTCGGAGCATTATTAGCTGACGACATGGGACTTGGAAAAAGCATTCAAACGATCACTTACTTACTATATATAAAAGAGAACAATCTCCAAACAGGCCCTGCTTTAATCGTGGCACCGACATCTGTTCTTGGAAATTGGCAAAAAGAATTTGAGCGTTTCGCACCAAATTTACGCGTTCAGTTACATTATGGAAGTAACCGAGCGAAAGGCGAATTATTTAAAGACTTCCTTCAATCAGCAGATGTTGTATTAACATCTTATGCATTAGCTCAGCTTGATGAAGAGGAACTTAGTACGTTATGCTGGGATGCTGTTATTTTGGATGAAGCACAAAATATTAAAAACCCACATACGAAACAATCGAAAGCAGTACGAAACTTGCCAGCAAATCACAAAATCGCTTTAACCGGTACACCGATGGAAAACCGACTTGCCGAGCTTTGGTCTATTTTCGACTTCATTAATCATGGATATCTCGGCAGCTTAGGACAATTCCAGCGCCGCTTCGTCTCACCGATTGAAAAGGACCGTGACGAAGGAAAAATCCAACAAGTTCAACGTTTTATCTCGCCGTTTTTACTGCGTCGTACGAAAAAAGATCAAACCGTCGCATTAAACTTACCAGATAAACAAGAACAGAAAGCTTACTGTCCACTTACTGGTGAACAAGCTTCCTTATATGAACAACTTGTTCAAGATACATTGCAAAATGTAGAAGGATTAAGCGGGATTGAAAGACGCGGATTTATATTACTCATGCTGAACAAACTTAAACAAATTTGTAATCACCCCGCTCTTTATTTAAAAGAAACAGAACCAAAAGACATAATCGAACGTTCCATGAAAACAAGCACCCTAATGGAACTAATTGAAAATATAAAAGATCAAAATGAAAGTTGTTTAATCTTCACACAATACATCGGTATGGGGAACATGCTAAAAAATGTGTTAGAAGAACATTTCGGTCAGCGCGTCCTCTTCTTAAACGGTAGTGTACCGAAGAAAGAACGTGACAAAATGATCGAGCAATTCCAAAACGGAACGTATGACATTTTCATCTTATCGTTAAAAGCAGGTGGAACTGGCTTAAACTTAACCGCTGCCAACCATGTCATTCACTACGACCGTTGGTGGAATCCAGCTGTAGAAAACCAAGCAACAGACCGCGCATATCGTATTGGTCAAAAACGCTTCGTTCACGTTCATAAACTGATTACAACGGGGACACTCGAAGAGAAAATTGATGAAATGTTAGAAAGAAAACAATCATTAAACAACGCTGTCATTACAACCGATAGTTGGATGACCGAACTATCTACAGATGAACTAAAAGAATTACTTGGTGTATAAACAAAAGAAGCTAATCTCAAAAGATTAGCTTCTTTTTCTATTCCAAAACCAATTACTTATTATAATCCCTGTTAATCCGCCGCACGTATCCAGTAATGAATCTTGCCACATCGGTGTACGATCTCCCGTAGTCCATTGATGAATTTCATCAAATGTTGCATATCCCGCAACGAAAAGAAGAGCGTATATAAAGCACCGTTTTCTCGAATGACCCGATCGATGAAAAGCATAATACGTCAATGAACCTAGCATAAAGAACACCATAAAATGAGCACCTTTACGAAGGAAAAACTCAATAAATCCGCCTACACCTTTATTTGCAATGCTAACAGGTGTACCACCGCCATAATCAATAGATACCCATGAAAAATGCTCTTTCACAAACTCCACATTTACATATTGTTCAATATCCGAGCGCATATCCTGCTTTTTATATGGTTGTGCCGAGGAATAGAAAATCAACCCCATCCATAGTAAAACAGGAATCCAAAATAACCATTTACGTTTCATTCTTCCGAAGCCCCTCTCTTAATCTTTTAAGAGTACCAAAAAAAAGAATAAATTTCACGCCAAAACATGACATTTGTACCCTATTTATAAAGTGAAAGGGGGTGATAAACATGGCAGTCGAAACAATCGTAACGGACTTAACTTTACGTCTTGTCTTAAACAATGGATTAGATAAGAACGGAAAAACAGCTTTTAAGCAAAAACAATTTAAGCGTGTTAAAACAAACGCAAACTTAGAGCAAGTACACAACGTAGCACGTGCTCTTGCTTCTTTACAAGCAGCACCGCTTCACGCTATACAGCTTGTTAGCACATCAGATCTTTCTACCCTATAAGGTTAAACTGTACTCAGTGGGGGTGTTCATCCCCCACTAAGTATGAACCAACACCCTACTCGCAATATAGCGGGATAAATAAAAAGGAGGAAATAACGTATGCAAGTACTAGAATTAATTTTCGCGAAAGAAGATGGAAAAACAGTTGTTTTTTCTATCGAGAAACCTATTACACCTGTCGATGCACAAGTCGTAAATCAAGTAATGGATACCATCCTTGCCTCATCTGTATTTTCAACAATTAATGATAATACCCGAAAAAAAGGAGCCCGTCTCGTAGAAAAGAATGTATCTGAAGTTCCTATTACCTTATAAACAAAAAGACGAATCTGCATCATTTTGCAGATTCGTCTTTTTTCTTCGGCATTTCAATCGGAATAAAGATTTTTGAAAAACCGACGCATACATATTTATAGTGCTCTCCGCCTATATCAAACTCGGTCGTATATGTTGAGAAGAAAATATAATCATTTCGCTTTGTATAATTCTCGATTAATAATCCAACTTGTGGCTCAACATATTTTTTCGCCAACTTCTTACCAGCCGATGCTAAATCGCCAAGGAGGCCCTCTTCATTTTCTTTTTGAACTTCGTCTAGCTTCTTACTTACATCATTACGTTTCATAAACTGCTTTGCTGCCCAGTCCGTATATTCTCCTTTACTCGGATTACTATTTGCTAAATATACTAGAAGAACAACAACTAGAGCCATAATAATATACCTTTTCTTCATACTATCTCACCGCCTACTCTTTTCTATTTTCATATATATGTACAAGCGATGCAAATTAGAAAGACTAACATCTATTGATTGTAAACGAATAACCAAAATTTACAATATGAAACGGAATATTAACAATCACTTTACTTAATTCGTATATAATTATATTTGGAATTAAAATCATTTATAAGGGAGGAATCAAAATTATGAATGACGAAAATGATATTATTATTTCTAATTCTACAATGATGCTGGAACCTTACAAGCACCCTTCTTATCGCACCAAAATTATTGACAGTAGCGGGAACCATCTTTACTCCTGTCAAACCGCTCTCCAACTCATCAAGCAATCTTGTCTAACCAATGTTCATTCTACTTATCAAGGCAGACGTAATGCAGTCCAAACAAACTTTAAATTTAAACAAAATGTCCCAATTCCGATTAATCATCGAGAATATATTTGTGCTTTTCCAACAGAATCTCCTTCTTCTCCAAACTGTATATGGCTATTTTATAACCATATAGATGACATAGAATTTTTCAAAAAGAGTAAAAAAGCTAACATTCATTTTTCAAATGGCACTACTACAACAATACATATCAGTCCCCATAAGTTAAAACAGCAATTATTAAAAGCTGGATACGTATTATCACGTATGAACATGCAAGATTCACTACAATTTAAAAACCTCTTATTACATTTACTACCTTAACAGAATAAGTAGAATGGAAGGCAATATCCTTTGCCTTCCATTCTTATAATCCTATTTATCCTCTTAAGCTATTTCGCATTTTCTCAAGTGCTTGCCGATACACCCACCTCACTTGATAATAGGTCATTTCCATCTCGCTAGCGATCTCTCCCATCGTCTTCCCTACAAAAAAACGTTCGAAAATAATATACTTCTCCTTCTCATCTAATACACTCATAAAATCCTGTACTCTCAATCCAACATCTTCAAATGAAAAAATCTCCTCATATTCACCTACGTAAACATTCCTTTCTTGCAAGGCAGACTCTTTCTTCAACCTTTCCAATATATAACCACGCACCGTTACAAATGCATATGCAGGGAAACAGCCCTTCTCCGCATCAAATCTTTCATACGCATGCCAAAGGCCAATTAAACCACATTGATAATACTCTTCATGATCTTGATAAATACCTAGCTTCTTTATTTGATTTACAATCATTCCTTCATACAAAACAACTGTCTCTGTAAAAGTCGCTGGCTTCACACAGTACCTGTTTCTAAAAGGTATACCTCTTTGTTATTCCGCCGGTACCTCCACAATATAAAAATAAAGAAGCGATTTCACTGTGAGTAATTTTAAATACTACCGCCGAAATTTGAAATTACATGAAGTAGAATTTGAAATTCTGCTTGTCTTATTTGAAATAAGGGTAAAAATAAAAAAGGTGACTCTTGGGAGAGTCACCTTTTAGTCCAATCATATTATACCGGCAAACCAGGTAAAAACTTTGCCATCAATACAACAATCGCAGCTAAGAATACCGCCTTAATAATGAATAAAACGATAATTGGAATAGCTGCTTTCACTTTACTTAATCCTGCTGTAACTTGTAATCCTAACCAAATTAAAACTAAATTCCATAAATAGAACACTTCAATTGAATTAGCGATTCCATATGCAAGTGAGCCTTTCTCAAATAACGGACCTAAACTTGTATACGCAGTTGGTGCAGCACCTAAAATTAAAGCTATAATACCATTAATGAGTCCACCAATAATAACAATAATATCCGTGTATACAATAATCATTACTATTTTTTTATAAGAAGTATCATTCCCGTAAAACATCATAAACACTTTATAAATAGCTGCAACAACGAATGTTGCAATCATAACACCTACTATTCCCCATATCGTACTAGAAATTAAATTTGATACAAGCGAGCCCTGCTCTGCAAGTGCACCACCTAATTTCTTTTGCATTTCAATCATCTCAGGTGATGTATACGTAATATACGAATTTAAACCACCTACAAGTCCTTGTAATAGCGCCACTATGAAGAACATACCCCAAACTTTCTCAGTCGTCTTCATTCTCTCAAACTGTAAACCAGGAGAAGTAATCATTCCGAACAATGATGGCTTCTCTCCACCAGCTTTTTGCGTATTCAAATTCGCTTCCATTATAACGCCTCCTTCTATTTATATAACCCGTTCTAACGGGCGGTTCACTTCCTCAACATAGAGGCTACGAACCGCCCACTAGAACGGTAATGTGTAGTAGAGAGCTCCCTCTCTATTACACTACTAACTTATTCATAACGTAATGCTTCAATTGGATCTAATTTCGCAGCTTTGTTCGCTGGAATTAATCCGAAAATAATACCAAGTGTCATAGAGAATAGTACGCCTCCAACGACAACTTCCCATGAAACGAGTGGTGGCCATTTCGCAAATGTGGAAACGATATAGGCCCCGCCATATCCAAGACCAATTCCGATTAAACCACCTAGAAGTGTTAACATAACTGCTTCAATTAAAAACTGTAATAAAATTTTACTACGTGTTGCCCCAAGTGCTTTACGTATCCCGATTTCGCGCGTACGCTCCGTTACAGATACGAGCATAATGTTCATAACACCAATACCACCAACGACTAATGAAATACCCGCAATACCACCGATAATCATCGTCATAATACCAGTTACTTTAGAAACATTTTCTTGGAATTCTTTTAAATTCACTAGTTCATATTTACCTGGAATTTCACTTGGCTTACGACTATTTAATACATCAACAGCTTGTTTACCAGCTGCTTCTAAATCGTCTACATTTTTAGCTTGAATTGCGATATTTTGAATATCATCTGTTCCGAATAAAACAGGCCATAATGTAAGGGGGATTAACGCTTCTTCCATTTCAAATCCCATAAACTCATTATCAGATGTATACACACCGACAATCTGCATCGGTTGTCCTTTCATCTCAATAATTTGCCCAACTGGGTTTACGTCCTTAAATAACGTCTTTTCTGTTTTTGTACTAATCATCACAACGTTATTTGCATGAGAAATATCTGATTCATTTAAAGTACGTCCCTTTACGACCTTTACTTTATTAACCGCAAAATATTCATTATCAAGACCAATAACATTCAGATTTGCTTTTTTATCATTTACATCTAGTATCTCTGTCGTCGAATTTGTCGTAATAACATGTGAAACATCTTTCACTTGTTTTACTTCTAAAATATCCTCTTCCGTTAACTTCGGTATTTCAAATCCGCCTATAGCAAACTCATCATTCATATCTGGTTTAAATTGAATTGGCATAAGGTTATTACCACCAGAACCTGCGAATTTCGACTTCAGCATTGCTTCCCCGCCTTGCCCAATCGCAACGACAGTAATAATAGAACCAACGCCGATAATAATACCGAGCATCGTTAATGCCGAACGCAGTTTATGAGCTAAAATAGAAGATAGGGCAATTTTTATACTATCTAGTAAACTCATACCGCACACCTTCTATCTTCTGTAATTTTCCCATCTCGCAGTACAATACGGCGGGAAGAATACGCTGCTACTTCCTCTTCATGCGTAACCATAACAATCGTTGTACCTTCTGCATTAAGCTTCGTGAAAATATTCATCACTTGCTCACCAGACTTCGTATCAAGCGCGCCAGTAGGCTCATCAGCCATAATGAACGTTGGATTATTCGCAATCGACCTTGCAATCGCTACACGCTGCTTCTGTCCACCTGATAATTCATTCGGCAAATGGTGAACCCTATCTGACAAACCGACTTTACCAAGCGCGTCCAGAGCCCTTTGACGACGCTCTGCTTTCTTCACACCACCGTATACGAGCGGAAGTTCAACATTTTCTACTGCCGAAAGACGTGGAAGCAAATTAAAGTGCTGAAACACAAAGCCAATATATTCATTACGAATTAAAGCAAGCTTTGACTCGTCTGCTGTTAAGATATTCACATCATTCAGCATATATTCGCCTTCTGTCGGACGATCTAAACAACCGATAATATTCATAAGCGTTGATTTACCAGAACCAGACGGTCCCATAATCGAAACGAACTCACCGCTTTGAATTGTTACACTAATATCATGTAAGATTGGCACTGCCAATTTTCCTTGATAATACGTTTTAGCAATATTATTTAACGTAATCATTTCTCTTTCACTTCCATTCCGTCATACACGTCGTCGGAAGGATTTTTAACCACCTTTTGCCCCACTTTTGCGCCTTCAACAATCTCTGTCCAGTCTCCATCAGTAGAACCTTTTTTCACATTTTGTTTACGAAGCTTTCCTTTATCCTCAACATAAACAAATGCATCACCATCTTTTTCTACAATGCTCTTAGTTGGAACAGCAATCATCGTCTTATTCTCTAAATTTACTTGCAATGAAACATGATAACCTGGAGATAAACCATCTTGACTATCAAGACTTGCTTTATATGTATATTGAGACATATTTTGAGTCGCTTCACCCATACCACCAGCTTGAGCCATCTCTGCACTCGTTGGGAATTCACTTACCTCTGTAATTTTACCTGTCCACTTCTTCTTATTATTTGCTTTAGCAGTTACAGTAAATGTTTGATCTGGTTGAATTTGTGACTTCTGAAGCTCAGTTAACGTCCCTTGCACTTGGAACGGATCTTTAGACGCCACTTGTAAAAATGCTTTCCCTTGACCACCTAACGCTTGAGATGAACTTTGCGCCGCATCTTTATCTAACTTTTGAACGACACCAGTAAAATTACTATAAATCGTAAGCTCTTTCTGCTTTTTACTTAACTCTTCTTTCTGCAACTTCCCTTTTTCTTTCTCAAGATCAGTTGTCTTTTGTGCCATCTCTAACTCACTTACTTGCTCGTCCATCGGATCCGTTACTTCTTTCCCAGCTCCGCTATCCTTTGCCTTCTTAATTTCTTTCTTCAACGAATCAATCTTCTTCTTCCCTTGATCATAACGCATATCCGCCATCTTCTGATCAAGCTCAGCTTGCTTCATTTGCAAGTTAATCTCTTCATTATCATAAGAGAATAACTTCGTACCTTTCTCTACCTCTTGTCCTTCTTTCACTGCAATATCTTTCACTTTCCCTTTAGTCGGATCCGCATAGAAACTTTCAATATTCCCTGGTTTCACCTGGCCAGAAATTAATTTCGTATTATTAAGCTTTCGCTCCGTTACCTTCTCAAAGCTCACAGCATCAGCAGATGTTGATGCCCCCTTCTTCTTGCCTTGCATAATAAAAATATTAACCGCCGCTACAATAACAATTAGTGCAATAACCCCGATAATAATCCATTTCTTCTTCTTGCTTGGAGTACGAACCGTATTTGGTACCATATTCTCTCTCCCTTTATAACTTAATAGTTTAATATAAAAATTGTATAAAACTTTCTGAAAACAAATTACATATTATTACATTCTTTTTACAAAGTTTTACACATCCATTTATATTGTAACAAAAATTCCAATGATTAGAAATATGACATATTGTCTTTTAAGATAGATTTAAGGAAAGGTTATATTAATATAAGAAAAGCTATCCTTTATTAATAAACTCCTTACCAAGATAAATTATTAAAGTCATTTTCCTAATTGCACCACTGTCATTTTTGTCATGTATATTTGACATTTCATTTATTCAACTATAAAATGTCATATATAAATGACATTCTGGTGCACGAGGTCTACTACTATTAATGGGAGGTTTATATTTGAATAACGTTAAACAATATCGAAAATCTGAAGGTCTGTCACAGCTAGAATTAGCTAAAAGAGTTAACGTGGCGAGACAGACAATAAACTTAATTGAAAACAATAAATATAACCCCTCTTTAGCCTTATGTATCGAATTAGCAAAAGCACTAAAAACAGATTTAAACAGTCTATTTTGGGAGGGCGATTAAATGATGAAACTTGAATGGAAAGAAAGAGTTTATAATAGTTTTGTTGGAACAATGAGTGAGAGAGATGAATATCAAAAACAAGAAATCAATAAAGAATTAGCTGTAGCTGGAATTGGTTTATGGTGGTTAAATATGTTGGTAATGCTTATTATGTTACTCGTTGATACTATGAACCATACAATATCTATAGGAACTATATTTATTTTTCTATCTAATATGATTTACGCTAATTATTTAACCTTTAAATTTAAGAAAAAAGGGTTAAATGAAACTGAATGTGCAACAAAAGAAGAGTATTTGCAACATAAGAAAAAATTAAGAAAAGCGGGCTTAAAAGCAGGTGTACTTTGGGGCTTTCAAATGTTTGTTTTTATGAATTATATCCTTCCCTATGTAGGTTCAGAAGAAATCTCTATTTCTTTATTTGATGTTGGGCTTTGGAGTTGCGTCGGTATATTTTTCGGTGTAACTATGTACATGATTGGTTTATTAAACCTAAAAAAATTATACTAATTAACAAAAATCACTTACACATAAAACTGCAATTTTACATACTTTTTGTTTTTGCTAATATAAAAGCTATCCAATATAACAATTGGATAGCTTTTCAGGCAAAATATTATGCTACTTTAGTTTTTTTCCCCTCATGTCCACGTTGAACGATGAACAAGAAGATTGTTGATAAAATTGCACCTGTTAATAGTAAGATGAAGCAACCGTCCCAGCCAGAACGATCAACAATAATACCAATCGCTGCATTAGCTACAAGACTTCCGCCCACATAACCGAACAGACCACACATACCAACTGTCGTACCTACTGCAAATTTCGGTACTAATTCCATCGCACTTAAACCGATTAAGAACTGTGGTACATAAATTAAACAACCGATGATAGAAACTGCAATACTTACAACAAGTATGCTAGTTGCTTGCCAATATACAAACGTACCAATAACAACTCCGACCATACTAATGATACATAATGGCATACGTTTTCCTTTAAATAATTTATCACTTAAAAGACCAACGATTAATGAACTTGGAATTGCCATACCTTCAAAGATTGCGTACGCCGCGTGTGCTTCATTTTTTGAGAAGCCTTTAACTGTCGTTAAATAAAGTGGAACCCAGTTAATAACGCCGAAACGAATTAAATACACAAATGCATTTGCAATACATAAGAACCATACAAATTTATTTTTCACTACATACTTCATTAAAATTTCTTTTGGTGACATCTTGTTAGCATTATCTGCTTTTTCAAGATTTTCATAGTCATTACGATACTCATCAATTGGAGGAAGACCTTCTGATTCTGGTGTATCCTTCGCATTAATCCAAACAAGAACTGAAATTACCATTGCGATAATCGCAGGGAAAATAAACACGCCGCCTTGCCAATGATTTTCACCAAAAATAGCTACACCAATTCCGACAAGTGGTGGTACGAGCATTCCGCCAACGTTATGTGAAATATTCCAAATACCCGTTTTCGTACCGCGTTCTTTCTTCGAGAACCATTTCGTCATAACGATACTACAAGGGGGTGCTCCCATACCTTGTACAATACCGTTTAGAACAAGTAGTGTAACAATCATTCCAAATGACGATGCAAAACCGAAACAAATATTTACAAGCCCTGATAAGAATAAACCGACTGCGATAAAGCGCTGGGCGAAAGCTTTATCTGACAAATTCCCCATAAAGAACTTACTAAATCCATAAACAATTGCCATGATTGAACCTAGTAGTCCAATTTCAGCTGTACTAAATCCATATTCTTGTACTAAATACGTACTTGATAACGTAAAGTTACTACGAACTAAATAATAAGCAGCATACCCAACTGAAATTCCCATTAATACACGAATACGTAATAATTTATATACTCGATCAATCATATCCGCTGGCAATCTCTCAATTGCAGGTGCTGGCTTAAGCCATTTAAACATATATTTTCGTCTCCTTTTCTCACTTCTGAGAGAGACGCTGTCTATTCCATATCTCGATTATTCCGCTATTTGATATATTTTTGTTTGTTCTTCTAACCGGCTGTCCTTCTATTTCTTGCTCATTCTTCGCAAACATCGTTGGTACACCAAACGAAACCTTTTCTAAAATGTGACCCGCTTCTTCTGATAAACAATAATCAATAAATAAATCCGAAATAATACCATTCGGTGCACGTTTTAGTTTCGAAATCGCATTAACAGATAATCCTGTTTGCTCAGGTTCGTTACTTAAAATAGGAAAGCCTCGTTTTTGAAGCATTCTCTGATCTCCCATGAAATTGATGCCTATCATATATTCACCGCTTGCAACAAGTTCTGCCGGTATGTAACCATTCACCGTTACTTCTCCAACTTGTCCTGCCAAGTTCTTAACATATTCCTTCGCTTTCCCTTCACCTAAAGTATCAATAAGTGATTGAAAAAACGTATATGCTGTTCCTGAGACATTTGGATCTGGCATAACAATCTTTCCCTTATATACTGGATTTAATAAATCTTGCCACCTTGATGGATAGGGAAGTCCGAGCGGTGCTATTTCTTCATTCCACCGCTCTTTATTAATTGCAATTGCCAGTTTCTCCACTTCATAACCGTACCAATAACCGTCTTTATCTTTAACAGTTTTTGAAATACGATTCGCATGCTGACTCGTAACAGGAATAGATAGATTTTTTTGCTTCATCATTTGATGCGCGTCTACCGTACCACCAATAATAATATCCGCTTTCGGATTTCCAGCTTCCTCTTCTACCCTCCGAAGAAGCTCCTCTGTCGAAAGACGAATAAATTCATATGTACAGCCGCGTGGTTTACAAAATGATGACAGCAGAGCTTCACCAACTTCTTCACGAGCTGCTACATACGCAACAAGATGACGATCATCCAAAATAGGGAGACCACTTTTATTATATTTAATAGCGGTTGTATCTCGAGAGCAACTAGACATCGCTCCTCCAATTACTAGCAAAAAGAAGAAAAAGGCTATCTTTCTCATGACACATTCTCCTTTACAAATAAATTTGCGAGGGAGCTTTTCATATACATAACATTCCCGTTATTATCGCCGAGATATTGCACAACAAAGTAAGATGGATACACAGAAATAGTAAGAATGTCTTCTCGCTCATTCTTTATACGCTTCCCTGTTTTATAAGCGGTAATATAAGCAATCGGTTCATTCTGTGATTGTAATAATTTCTGTATTTCTCCGTAATCTGTAATTTGCTTTGCGTACCGAATCGAATCAAGTATGTGCGTAAGATTCATCGCACGTTCTACATCACCTTGGCGTACTATGACATCCTGTGCTGACGCAAAAAAATCACTAATACGTTCTGGTGTGTAATACAGGCTTAACAAATACGTTTGAAATGCTGAAATCATTGGGTCCGTACCATTCTTTCCGTACATATCAGCCCCGTACTGGAACAAGTCACCTACTGCAAAAGTACGTTTATGTCCATTCAAGTACGTTACTTCTCCAGTAAATACTTGTTCTTGATTCTTAGCTTCTCTCGGTTCTATTTGAATTCGGTCAAAGAATGAAACAATCGTATGCAAACGAACTTCATCCGTTATAACAATTTCTCCCCACTTTTCATGCCTAACCTTCATTTCAGTAGGCAGGGATTCATTCACTCTTTGTAAAACAGTTTGTTTGTCATTCACTATTGTGATCCGATTATATATTTGCTTCTCCATCACATAAAACAAAATAAGAGAAACAATTATACAAAGAACAAACATAAGAATTTGAAATGATAGCCTTTTCATTTCTGCCTACCTCCAAGATAAAAAAACGTTGTTTCGAAAATACCGCATAATTGTTTCATAAATGTATCATTTAACCGCTTTCAAGTTTTTTATGTCTTCCATTCGTCTCGGAAGCAAGAATGTAATAAATATTGTAGTGCCTATTTTTTCACTACTCTCAATTCGCATACTTCCGCCCTGCTTATTCATAATCTCCTGACAAATATACAAACCGTAACCATTCCCGTAACTAGAAGGCAGTACCTTCCCTTCTGGCGATTCATTCCACTCTGCAAGCACACCTTCATCTATACCAATGCCATCATCATGAACAAAAACCTTTGCCTCACGTTCATTTACAATTACATTCATACGAATTTGCGTAGCATCGCTATATTTTATCGCATTATCAAGCACGTTTAAGAAAATCTGTTTCGTCTTATCGAAATCCGCAACAACATGTACATCTGTTAACTCATTTATCACTTCAATCTCAAATTTCTGCAGGCGAGGTTTCACAATTGAAACTGCTTCTTCTGCTAATTCCTTTATATTCACAACTGTAGGTGACACTTCAAACGTACTCGTCCCGTACTTTGAAGACTTAAGTAATTCCTCTACAAGTGATAATAGACGCTCACTTTCTACAGCCACATAACGCAGGCTCTCCTGTACATCTTCCTTTACCTTCAACTTTGGAATTAAATCCACATAGCCAATAATCGCCGTTAGCGGTGTTTTCAACTCATGTGTAATACGGTCTAAGAAATCTTTCTGCTTCTCTTTCTCCTCTTTCAATTGCTTAATATGTAGTTCAATTCCATCCGCCATCGCATTAAAAGACGCTGACAGCTGAGCAATTTCTACATATTCATTTAGCTCAATCTTGCTTTTATAATCCCCATTCGCAAGCCGCTTTGCCATTTGTCTTAACTGATCGATTGGCTTATGAAGAGACTTTGCCAAACGAATTGCAAAGAAAATACCCGCAGCTACTAGACAAAGAGACGTCATTAAAAACGTCCAGCCAACATTTGTTAAAACTTCCTTCTCACCCGTTAACTCATTTATAAAACGAACACTTCCGATGACATCGTTTCCATAATAAACTGGGCTTGAAAACAAAAGAATTGGAGCTGGGTCTCCTTCTTCAAAAACATAAGACTTCTTCCCCTTCAAAGAGCTCTCAATATCAATGTTCCGATGAAGAAGTGCTCCTTTTTGCGTATCCGCAACAACATCTCCATTCTTTCCAATCATCTGTACACGGACATCCATACGCTTCGCTAAATACGAAGCAATTAAAAGTGAATTCGGACCGAGCGTCTCTACCTCTGCTTCCTTCTCTAAATAATTCATCGTATAAATTTGTGCTTCTACACTTAATTTCTCTAAAGAATTTGCCGCGTTATGATACATATTCTTTTCTAACGTAATATAAACAACTGCGTACAAAAGAACAAAAATCGGGATTAACAGTCCCACTATTCCAAACACCATATTTCTTTTTAAAGACATACCATCACCACTTAACAATCCAGTTTATAGCCAACGCCATAAATTGTCTTAATATATTCCCCGCTATTCCCTAGCTTCTTCCGCAGTCTTTGCACCATAATATCAACCGCTCTCGTATTTCCGATATACTCAAACCCCCATACTTTCTCAAGTAACTCATCTCTCATAAATACACGCTGCGGATTTGAAGCAAACAACTGACATAAATTAAACTCTCGGTACGTTAACTGAATTTCTTGTCCACTAACATGCACTTTTCTTTCCTTAGGACAAATCGTTATCTCTCCTGCCCCAATTACTTCATGACTTACCGTTACCTCTGCCTTCTTCACACGCCGCGTCATATTCTTGACCCGAAGAATAAGCTCAGCATAATTAAATGGCTTCGTCACATAATCATCCGCACCAAGCTGCAGACCAAGCAATTTATCATTCATCTGACTCTTTGCAGTTAACATGAGCACTGGAATATCCCTATTCTTCTCACGGAACAAGCGAAGCAACTCATACCCATCTGTATCTGGTAGCATAACATCCAAAATCAATACATCCGGCCCTTCATTCCATTTCTCTAAAGCTTCTCTTCCATCAGCCGCCGTGAGCACTTCATACCCTTCCATCTCCAACTGCATCCGAATCAAATTACGAATACTCGATTCATCATCAACTACAAGTATTTTCATTATTCTCCTCCTTTCATCCCGTATTATAGTACAGTTTAGTATAGCAAAAATCATACAAAAAAAGAGAGGGTATTGTCGAACATATGTTGAACGACAATACCCTCTCTTTCACTTATTATATTTATTTAGCATACCCATTAGGTTGCTTCTGATGCCAATTCCAAGCATGCTCAATGATTGTCTTCACATTTACATACTGAGGATCCCATCCTAACTTCTCTTTCGCTTTCTGAGAAGAAGCAACTAAACGTGCTGGATCTCCCGCACGGCGCGGTGCCACCTCAGCTGGAATTTCATGATTTGTAACTTCACGAACTGCATCAACGATTTCTTTTACACTGAAACCATTACCATTTCCTAAGTTATAAAAATCACTCTCTCCGCCGTTCTGTAGGTCTTTAAGCCCTAAGAAGTGAGCTGCCACTAAATCTTCAACATGAATATAATCACGGATACAAGTACCATCTGGTGTATTATAATCCTCACCAAACATCATAATTTTCTCACGTTGACCTAACGCCACTTGCAGTACAAGAGGAATTAAATGTGTCTCTGGACGGTGATCTTCCCCAATAATACCATTTGGAGTTGCACCAGCCACGTTAAAGTATCTGAAAATCTTATAACGTAAATTAGAAGCTTGGCTATACCAATGGAGCATCTTCTCGATTGCTAACTTCGTTTCTCCATACGTATTCGTTGGATTTGTCATCGTTCCCTCAGTAATAAGGTCTACATCTACCTCACCATACGTCGCCGCAGTAGAAGAGAAAATAAACTTATCTACCTTAAACTCATCCATTACCTCTAATAAGCAAAGTGCACCATACACATTGTTATTATAATATTGAAGAGGCTTCTCCATACTAACTCCAACTAAAGAATCCGCTGCGAAATGCATAACCGCCTCAATATTTTCTTGTTTAAAAACATCTCTTAAAAATGCTTTATCACGAAGGTCTCCATTATAAAACTTCGAACCTTCCGTAATTGCATCCTCATGACCCGTTTGTAAGTTATCTACTACTACAACAGATAAACCTTCGTCTACTAATTTTTTCACAGCGTGAGAACCGATATAACCAGCTCCGCCGCAGATTAGAATTGAATTCATCGTCTTCCTCCTACATATATTAGGATTTCTTATTCACTCTCTTATTATAAAAGGTATACGATTGCTCGTATACCTTTTGTGTACCTTTATTACTTAGCAACGAAATAATCCGTTACATATTGTGCCCAAACTTCATGCCCTTTAGCACTTGGGAAACCGAACTCTTCTGTTAAATATGGCAGAATAGCCTTCGTTGATGCATCAGGCCATGCTCCCCAATGATCTACATATGTATAACCATTTTGCGTCGCAAGTTGCTTTAACGCCTCAATTGCCTTCGGATAATTCTTCGCACCATACACTGGGTTTGGTGGTTGAATCATAATCGTAGCACCCTTTGCACTAGTAGAAAGTGCTTGTACAAATTTCTGTGTACTCGCAACAGAGTTTCCATTACCAGTTTTACCATTGTCAGTAATAAACGGTGGCTCGAATAAAATCACATCTGGATTTTCTTTCGCAATCTCTTTATCACGTTTATTTGTGATTAACTCGTCTGTACTTTCACCCTTATATTCCTTTACTGTCACATTCCATAACCCTTTACCGTAAGCAGTTTCTAAATTAGCCGTTAACTTAGCTGCCCAAGCATCTTTTTCAGATGAAGAAGCTTCATCACCAACAATTACAAGGTTTACTGCCTTTTTATCCTCAGCAGCTTTCTTTAACTTCTCTTTCACTTCATCTGGTAAATTCTTCGCATATGCTTCATTAAAAGATGACTTCGCATCTTGTTTTTTCTCTGTTTTCTTCTCTCCACTATCTTTCACTTCAGACTTCGTTTTCGTTACTTCACTCGTCTGTCCCGTCGCATGCGCAATCTTCTTATTCCAGTACAATTTACCGCTCACAACCGAAGCGACAAACAATACAAAAATAACTAGGACAAGTACTGCTTTCTTATTCATCGATTCACCTCATCTATTAATCTCACAATATATAATATTAATATAAATCTATGCAAAAATAAACCCAACTCCTTCCAAAGGAGTTGGGTTATTACATATTATTTAGTCAATTCAAGATGCGATCTTAACTTATTCGTTAAATCCTGTTTTGCTGCATCTGGAACATAGTAGTACCAAATACCATCAGCGGCTTTGTGTCCGTCACCTGGGATTTGGATTTCTTCACTGTTTTGCATACAATCTTTATAGTTCTTTTGAATATCAAACATTTGATCTTGCGTTAAACTTGTTTTAACGTTTTTCTCAATCGCTTTTAAAACATCACCGTAACTTGCTAGAGAAGATACGCTTGCACCCTTTTTAATTACAGCTTGTATGACTTGACGTTGGCGCATTTGTCGACCGAAGTCACCGCGAGTATCTTGGTATCTCATTCTAGAATATAACAAGGCTTTCTCGCCATTTAAATGCAAATCACCTTTTGCATAATGAACACCATCAATTGTAAAGTCCATATCATTATTAATATCTACTCCACCAACAGCATCAACAATATCTTTAAATCCTTCCATATTCACTTCAATATAATGATCAACAGGAACATTTAAGAAATTCTCTACTGTTTTTACTGACATGTTAATTCCACCGAAAGCATAAGCGTGATTAATCTTATCTTTTTTACCTTTTCCAACAATCTCTGTATAAGAATCACGTGGAATACTTGTAATTTTCATCGATTTTTTGGTTGGATTTAGTGTAAATAACATTAAAGAATCCGAACGCCCTTGATCTTCACCACGTTGATCTACACCCATCATTAAAATTGAAATAGGCTTTTTATCAGACACATCAACTTTTTCTGAACGTTTATCCGATTTATCACGGTCTAAAGGCTTATGAACTGCATCTAATGTGTTAGATACATTAGAATACACATGATAAGCATACGCTCCGCCACCAATAATGAGTACTCCTATTATACCAAGAATCCAAAATAAAATTTTCTTTTTCATTTCTATACCCTCTTTGCTTATAATTACAAATAAAATACCAAGACTTCTTCATTATATTATAGCAATAATACTAAATGATAAAGTTAAATCACAAAATTAATATGACCTACCCTACGGATGAGAGACAATTAAAGTCACATTTCCTTTTACAACAAAACTTTCAATTCCAGCAGGAAGAATAAAGTGATCTCCTTTTTTTATACTAAATTCCCCACTCACAGTTCTTAACGTCGCTTCACCTTCAATTACACTTACTAATTGAAATGGTTGATTTTGTTGAAAAGATGCTTCCTCTTGAATCTCCCATTTATAAACTGAAAAATACTTTTTTTGTACATATTTAGTAACAATAGCACCATTTTCTTTTTCAATTTCAGGATAAACTTCATAATCCTCATGAGGAATCATCGATACAGCAATTGATTTTTCAACATGTAGTTCTCGTTTATTCCCAGCACTATCGACACGATCATAATCATACACACGATATGTTGTATCTGAGCTTTGCTGCGTTTCCAATACTAATGTACCTTCACATAACGCATGGATGGTTCCACTTGGTACATAAAAAAATTCACCCGGTTGGATTTTTTTTCTCTGAAGTAATCGATCCCAGTTCCCCCGCTCAACCATTTCCTTAAATTTTTCTTTGGTTTGAGCAGTATGCCCATATACTATTTCAGCATCTTCTTTACAATCAATAATATACCAACACTCTGTCTTCCCTAATTCACCATGCTCATATATATTAGCAAACTCATCATTAGGATGTACTTGTACAGATAAGTCTTTTTTTGCATCTAGGATTTTAGTTAATAACGGGAACTGCTCAGCTTGATAGTTCCCGAATAATGCTCTATGTTCATCCCATAGTTGCTTTAACGTTAAACCTTTATATTTACCGCCCTTTACTATACTTGGTCCATTTAAATGAGCAGAAATTCCCCAGCATTCACCAGTAGTTTGTGAAGGTAACTCATAATTAAATTCTTTTAAAGATTCTCCTCCCCAAATTCGCTCCTGTAGTACTGGTTGAAAAAATAATGGTTCTTTATACAAAATAACTCCACCTCTAGTTGCACTTACTACTAATTTTTACTTTTTTAAATAACAAGCTTCCTCTATCTCGTTCCATTGCATATAAATGCGAACAATATCTTCCTCAATTAATTCACTTCCTGATTGCACCTCGATAAACTCCAAATCTGTAACAGCTTTAATCGCATGTTTCTGTCCTGGCTGAATTTCCAACACATCCCCAGGGCGAACCACTCGTATTTCTTCATCTAATACAAAAATACCTTCACCTTTTACGACTGTCCAAACTTCACTTCTATTATTATGATATTGATAGCTTAAATTTTTACTAGCAGTAATACCAATGCGCTTTGTTAATACTTCGTTTCCATCATCATATTTTGTATGATCTAGTACACGGTACCAACCCCAGCGACGTTCTTCATACATTGGTCTTTGATCCCAATCCCCTACTAATTCTTTCACTCGAGGGCTCGCCTCTTTTTCTGATACTAAAATACCATCTGGGCTAGCAGCTACAATTATGTTAGAAAGACCTAATACAGAAATTGGGATATCTAACTCATTAATAATATGGTTTTCCTCACATTCAATCCCCATATTTCCCTTACCGAGGATATTCGTCCCCATTTCTTCTGTAAGAGTATTCCAAGTTCCAAGGTCTTTCCATGAACCATTATAAGGAAGCGCAACAATATTTTCTGTTTTCTCTACTACTTCATAGTCAAAACTTATCTTTGGTAAACTTGCATATTGTTGAACTAACATATCATATTGAACAGGCAGTCCCTTTTGATCTAATAAGGAGATAATTTTATCTAATTTAAATGCAAATACACCACTGTTCCAAAGTGCATTTTGTTTTAGTAACTCTTCTGCCTCGGCAGTGGCTGGCTTTTCTTTAAAATGACTTACTTGAATTAGTTCTTGTGTGCTCTCCTCTACATTTGGAACAATATAACCATATTTTTCAGATGGATATGTAGGAGTGATCCCCATTAAACCTAAATCTGCGTTTGAAGAGTTTAATGCCTTTTCTAAATCCAATAGCCTTTCAAAGAAACTATTTTCTACGTATGGATCTACAGGTAATACACCTACAACTTCATCCAAATCAACGTGCTCTTTAGAGTATAGATATGAAGCAGCAAGAGCGATTGCTGGGAATGTATCACGACGCTCTGGTTCGATAATAATAGGTACATCATTTCCTAGTTGACTATTAATCATATCTACTTGAGATTTACTTGTGGCAATAACTGCATTATTTTCAATTCCTAAGCTTGTTAATTGTCCCCATACCCTTTGAACCATAGATTGCATTTCATCATTCTCATTTTTAAGTACTTTTAAAAATTGCTTAGAACGTGAATCATTTGATAATGGCCATAGACGTTTTCCTGAACCACCAGATAGTAGTATTAATTTCATATTTCCACTCCCTTACAAGAAATAAAAAGGGTGAAGATTTTATCTCCTCACCCTAGAAATTTTTCTTTATATTTTTCCTCCACAATACTTCTAATCTCTTCTCTAAATCTCTCTGGAGAAAATCTTATAGCATTCTCCCTACAGTTAGATGGAGTAAACTTATTATAACTTCTTTCAAATTCATCAATCTTCTCAATAATACTTTCAACAGTCTGCTCTTTAAAGAATAGACCAGTTGGTTTCTCATGATTTAAATCCAAAACAGTTTCTGTAGCACCACCCTTACCATATGTAATAACAGGTGTACCACAAGCCTGTGCTTCTACTGGTGTAATGCCAAAATCCTCTTCTGCAGCAAATACAAAGCCTTTTGCACGTTGCATATGATCTTTAAGTACCTCAAATGATTGATAACCTAAAATTTGAATATTACCTTTAGCCTTCGCTTTCACTTTTTCAAAATCTGGACCATCTCCAATAACAACCAGCTTTTTATCTGGCATATTTGCAAAGGCTTCTACAATTAAATCAATTTTTTTATATGGAACCATACGTGATGCCGTTAAATAAAAATCTTCTTTTTGTTCATGTAACGTAAATGCAGAAATATCAACAGGCGGATATATTACCTCTGATTCTCTTCTATATACCTTCCATATTCTACGCCCAATAAAATTTGAATTCCCAATGAAATAATCAACACCATTTGCAGTACGGTAATCCCAATTTCTAACCTTATGTAAAATGGATTTCGTTATTAACCCTTTTATCCCTTTGTCTAATTTAGATTCTCTCAAATACTGATGTTGTAAATCCCAAGCATAACGGATAGGCGAATGTACATATGAAATATGTATCTGATCTGGACCAGTCAAGACACCTTTTGCTACAGCATGTGAGCTGGAAAGAATTACATCATATTGAGATAAATCTAATTGTTCAATTGCTAAAGGCATTAATGGTAAATAATTTCTATATTTTTTCTTTGAGAAAGGTAATTTTTGAATAAAGGTAGTTTTTACTTCCTTATTTTTTATAAACCCTCTATTTTCTCCTAGATGATCTACAACACTAAATAAATCCGCTTCTGGAAAAACATCTAACATTTGTTCTACAACTTTTTCAGCTCCCGCATATGTCACGAACCAATCATGTACAATTGCTATCTTCATTTAGAAACACCACTAATCTTAGAATATATTTGTTTTGTACCTTTTACCATTTGTTGCACACTATATTTACTAACAATCTTTTCTCTCGCTTTAGTCGACATATAAGTCCATTTTTCATCTTTTAATTGAACTATCAGGTCAGCTATTTTATCCGTATCATCTAATTCGTATAAATAACCATCCTTACCATGTTCTACAATATCACGGTTTCCAACTACATTAGACAAGACTGCAGGTAATCCCAATGACATTGCCTCTAATACCGCTAAAGGCATACCTTCCCACTTTGCGGATGACAAGTACATATTATACTTCTGCATTTCTTCTATTACATTTTGAGTAGGGCCAAAAAAGATAATATTCCTCTCCAACTTCCTCATATTCACATAATCTTGTAATTCTCTCGCTTGAGGTCCTTGACCTATAAAAGTTAAGGTAGATTCTTCATATCCATGCTTTTTAATGAGATTTTCCATTATTTCTATAGATTTTCTTGAGTTTTTTTGATTATCAAATCTCGTGACTGAAACAATGTTAAGAACTTGATTATCATTAACTAAGCAATCCTTTGGAATTTCTACACCATTTACAATAACGTTGAGTTTACTATTTTGAACTAATTTTACATTATTTACTTTATCTCGTTCCCCATCCGACACACAAATAAAAGCATCTGTAAAATAAGATAAAAATCTCTCTATAAAAATATAAATCTTATTTATAAGATTCTTATAATCTAAGTGTATACCGTGAAAAGTATGTACTATCTTCATATTTTTGGGAGAAAAAACTTTTAATAATCGACTATAAATACCTGCTCCCTTTCCATGCGAATGAATAATATCAATATTATTTCTTTTTACGAAATTTAGCATTTCAAAATAATATTTCAATATGAATTTTCTATGCGGAATTTTTATTAACTTCTCTTTACCTAATAGTTCTGTATATCTATCCCAATACGGTTCTTCTTCTGGACAAGCGACATAATATTCTATATTGGTATCCATATTTTTTATCAACCGATATACATGTTCAGGTCCTCCACCATAATCTGCTCTAACTGTTATTAATAGCACCTTTTTTTTCAAAATTAATCACCTATTCTAATACTTCTGCTAGCAAATTATCTACCCTACTAGTCCAGCTATGTTGCTTTGCAAAACTAATATATTTTTCTTTATCCATATCTCTCGCCGCTTCTTTAATAGCGTCTATAAATTGATCTAGGTTTTCAGCTAATTGTGCTGGACTATTTATTAACTCCAATTCTTTCCACTTACTACTAACTACTGGAATACCAGAAACCATATATTCATACAACTTTAATGGATTTACATAATCTAATAAACTAGCGTACTCTTTAACATTAAAAGGTATAATCCCCACGTTAGCATGTTGAAGGTATGCTGGGAGTTGATCATAACTTCTTCTACCTAAAATATGAACATTCTCAATTTCATTAATGTGCTGCTTAGCCAATTTATCAGGACCTATTACTACAAACGCAAAGTCTGGCATTCTTTTAGCCATCTCATTAAATAAGTTAAAATCAAACCATTCTTCTATAGCACCTACATAAACAATAATTGGTTTATCAATAGATTTATATTCAACAGGTTGCTCCTTTTTTTCTAAAAAGTGAGCTAAGTTAACACCGTTTGGGAAATATAATGTATCTTTAGGTTTTAAACTATTTACATGATTTTCTAACGTATGTGCAGTATATAAAACTCGATCTACACTTTGAGATAACTTTGTTTCTGCTTTCTCTAGTGCTTTTGTACTATTAGAAAAACCAGAATTTTTATCTGCCATTCTAAAAACTGATTTTTTATAACTTATAAAATCTAACAAGTAATTTTGGAGACCATTATCAAAATAAAGTAAATCCACTTCCCTAAAACCTTTAAGTTCTATTAACTTTTTCATATTAGGATATCCGAGTTTACTCCAGTGATTATATATAATTTCACTTCTTAAAATGGGTTTATTATTTGGTGTCAATAACGCCCCAGGTACGTACGACCAGACCTTTCCGTTCTCAAAAGTTTCTCCACCTTTTTTGTAAATCTCATATCGATCATAAAATTCCTTAGTAGGTGAAAACATTCGATGAATAGGTGAGATTGGTGCTGAAATATAAGCAATTTCCCACCCTTTTCTCACTAATTCTTTAGCAATATGATGAGTACCTACTTGGAACGGTGAATTCCAATAATTACTGGTTGCAAATAATGCTTTTTTCTTCATTTAAATTTCCCCTCGATAAACTTTTATTATCAACTGTACTTTTTTCTTTATTTAAACTGTATAGAATACCAGCAAAGAATATTAACCAATATCCTAATGAGAAGTCGAAAGGCCTTTGATATAAAGACATAAAATAAAACATGGTAAAAACAAATGCTATTTTACATCTTTCTTTAAGGCCAATATATAAAAAGAACAATGAATGGGCTATTAAAAGAAAATAACCGTTGATAACGGTAAAAGTCTTCCAAGATAATGCCTCTGATTTATAATTTAGAGCTTTTTGGAAGTATTCCTTTTCTCCCATTCCAAATAACTGTTCTTTTATACCTCCTGCCTTAAAATCTTTATATAGATACTCAAACCCTTCGTTTGTTCGGTTATTTCCCGCTACACCATCTGAATTTATTTCAAAGCGATAAAGTATTCTATTATATAAATATGAATCCTTTGGCGTGAATGTAAAAATTAAAATGTATGCAATAAAACATAGGGCAAAATATTTTTTATTTTTTACTATAATATACAAACCTATTAGCAAATAAAAAGCCATAGATAAAGACAGAATTCCCGCCACTAAAATTATTTTTTCGTATAATCTATCCAATTTGAATCTCTTGGAAATTAAAATTAAAGCACTTACTGTTCCAACTACACCAGGTTCATTAAACATCGCACATATTCTATCAATACTTCCTCCATAAGAAAAAAAGTATTGCTCAGAAAATCCATAATATACTGCGTAGTTAGCACTCCATAAATATTGTCGATAATGGGATTTACTTGTAGAGTAACTAATTAAATTATCCCAACTCAAGTCAATCCCTAATAGTAGTAAAAAGGCAACGATTATTGCAGGAATATACGAAACAGCTATTATTTTAATAAAAAAATCATAAATTTTTAACTTCATTTTGTTTGTTAATAATACAAAAGGTATAAGTACAGCGCATAAAAATAAAAAGCTATACAAAATTTTATATATTTCCTCATATCTAAAACTATATAACATCACTAAAAAAATTGTATAAAATGCTAATTTTATATTTTCTCTTGAAATAATCTTATATTTAACGGAAATCAACAGAAAATAAGCGACATAAAAACACCCTACTATCTCTTTTAATTTATTTCCCCATACAAAAAAAGGTTCTAGCGTTAAAAAAGCTAAAAAAGCAGCTAAGAATACGTAGATTTTTAAAGCCAGTTTATTTGTAATAACTTTATGGTTTTGCAAATTAATCATCCTAACTACAATTAAATTATTTAAACTCTTATCCTGGTAAACAATAGTCACCTATATTTATTGCCTTTTTCAATAAAATATTGAGCTATGGATGTGATAAATAATGAATCTGTTTATGACAAATACCATAAATATAACTTCCCTTTCCTAAAAATATACTTTTACGTAATAGAAAGAAGCATATTTAAAACATACATGTATACAATTACTTGATAATCATTACTTTAGACCCCATCTATTTTTACTCTATAAACAATCTAATTATTGATCTTTATCATATTATCTCCCAGTTAAGCAAATTATTTTCCCATAACCACTCGAATAATAATTAAAATATTTAATCCTTTGATTAGAACCATAATCAGAAATAACTACTCTATCATGCAAAATGTCTATAACTCTATATACTTTCTCTCCAAATCCACTATGACATCCTATAAATCTTGTTAAATCAAACTCTAGACACTTGCTTTGTGTATTTTCTTTTAGCATAAATAATCCTGGTAACCCTTGATAATAATCATTTTGTTCTTTACTATCCATTTGAAGTGTAAAATGTGCACCTGTAGATCTAAATAAGTTTCTTTTTTCAGGAATAGCTGTATATAAATACGTTCCAGGATCTTTTATAATTTCTTTCCCATCAATCGTCAATTCAATACTAAGTTGATCATTATGATCATGACTACCTTTTCCACTACTTCCAAGAGGTCCACATTTAATTGCTAAATATAAATTATTGGAAGTGTAAATGTACATACCAAACTCGGGATAAGAAATAATTTTCAGGTTATCTATCAGGTTCAAATTTGCTGGATAGACATATTCAACAAATTGCGATCTTTCTTTAAATAAACGTATATTTTTCTCATCTACTTTATTTAATAGATTTATCGACGTATTTTTATAGCTTATATGTTGACTTTGTTTATTTTTCTCTTTAATTCTTCCTTGTATTAAATCTTTTACTATCTTATATTCTATCGATTCCCCATTCACATACTGGTAAAAATCAGCTCTCTCAAAAAATGCATTAATTCCAGCTACTAAATAACGATGGTCTAAGAATTTCTCATCCCAATAGATTTTATCATCACCAAGTGCATTATAATTTTTTAAATTTAAATATAACTCTTTGGCATTTTTCACATACATTTTCTGGTATGTTGGTTGTATCTTAAAAAATCGCCCGCTATCATTATCACCAAACTGGATAATTTCTTTATTAGGCTTAGTTATATCCATAGTAAATTCTGCAATTTTTTCTAATCTATCTATATACCAATCGGGAAACAATACATCTTCTCGCACTTTCCAAAAACCTTTTTTATCATGATTAAAACCTTTCTTCTTACAAATTGAAAGGTGTTTCTCTATACTATATTTTCTTAAAATGTCTTTTTTAGTTTCTGACAATGCATATCCTAAAGAAGTCGCATATAGTGCTAATTCTCCTGATAAGCGATGATATGCTGTTGATTGCTCAAAATTTGCTCCATCTTTATAAAATTGTTTCTGCATCTCTTGAATATTTTCTTGAAATGCGAAACACAGCCATTCTTTTGTTTCCCCTGTTACAGGTAGATATGCTGCAATAAAAAATAACCCTACAATATTGGAATAGTAATGATTATTGCGTACCTCGCCATCACGTTCTAAATGATTATAAATAAATTTTCCGTGATCATATATAGAAAGACTAAATACTTTTTGGAATTCTTGAGAAAAACTCACACCATGTACCCTAAATAAATCATAAACCAGTAGCCAATTTGCTGCTCGGATTGCAACGTCCATAGTACAAACCCAATTCACACCAAATTTAGGAGGGTTCATAGAGATAAAATCTAATACTTCATCCTGAAACTCATTCACATATATTTCAGGTTCTTCGAAACCCTTTTTTCCTTGCTTGGCTAGTAAATATGCCCAAACATATTGAACTAGATGCTGCATACGTGATAATTCCCACGGGACCTTAACATCTACTCCTACATGCTTTCCATAGGAAACTTTCGAATAATGTAACTGTGAATCCCAATAATAACCTGACTTAAAATCTAAGCGCCAATCAATTGGAATATAGTGAGTCGATATCATACCCCTCAAATATTTACTGTATCCCCTATTTTTCTCATTAATAAGGCATGTGATATCATTATTTAAATCTACTACAGGAGCGTTATATTTAAACTCTTCTATTCCTTTGCAGTCCATGTTATATTTTATATTCTCCCAACCAGATCCTAATAAGTCAAAGTAATGATTAAGATATAATGATGATATCCCTTGGGTTTGTAAGATTTCTGCATCAGAAAAATTATATATTACGTACTCGGATAATAAACTTTCAATTTCATAACTATTAGTATTTTTAGAATAAGTAGAAGCATGCCTATCTACTAACTCCTCTGTTTTTTTTAGTATTTTATTTTTCACTTTCTTGCTAACTTTATCTACTACTTCTTTAGGGGTTAATTCCTTAACCTTTTTTAAATAATAAGGCATAAAAGATTCTTCTCCTATTTATATAATCTCTCTAAATTTTAAAAGTGGTTTTTTGGTCTAATTTCTTAAAGACACGGATTACTATTGTATATTGTAAAGTCAACATAATGAAACCATTAGCTATTTGCGCCCATGCAATTCCTATAATGCCAAAGTATTGTGAAGCTACATAATTAATCAATAAGGCAATAGGTGCTGAGATAAATGTCACATAAAAATTTTCTTTCATCTTACCCATCGCTAATAAGGTAACACCCATAATAGCATACGATGAATACAACACATATTTAATCATGAGTATTCCTGTATATGTGATTGTACTTTTGTATGATTCCCCATAAAAGAAAGGAACGAATACTAAAGAACCAATATACACCGCTAATCCTGCAACTACACTTAAAATAATAGCCTTCTTTTGCAGATTAAAGGCCATCTCTTTTAAACCTTTATAATCATTGCTTTTTTCTGTCAAATAAGGTGTATATATATTTTGCAAAGTTGCTGTGATTTGAGTAGCACCTAGAAGAAATATTGTTGCGATTGAATAATATCCCATTTCAACACGATCAGTTATAAAGTTATCCATAATAATAATATCTGCATAGTTCCCTATGTTATTTACAAAATTAGCCAGAAAACTAAAAAAAGCAATTCCCCAAAATTGCTTAGGTATATCTATGTTTGAATTGTCTAATCTCTTCACAGGATTCGCCTCTTTAAATAGAGGATACAAACCAATAGCCAATCCTAAAACCGTAGAGATAATAAAACCTTTCACACCAAATAACCAAGTACCAATAATTATAAACAATGCACCCTGCACTTTTATAATCGCTTGTATACTAGCCATTTTATTAACCTTTTTTAAAGCTAAGAGATAATTAATTAATATATTTGTTAAAGTTAATATTGGTACACATAAAGTATATATGACCCAATGGATCGAATATTGTTTAGAGATAAATATTAAAAACAAATTAAATAACAGAATGGATACAAAAGAAAATAACAAACTATTCCGAACAGAATAAGAAAGGATTTTCTCTTTTTGGTTGTCTTCTCTCTTCTCAGCACAAAACTTTAATATAGCGGTATCTAGACCGAAAGTTCCTAGTATAACAGCTAGTGTTAAATATGTTTGTAAGCTTCTTATTTGTGCCATACTTTCAGGATTAATAAATTTAGCAACTAATATAATACTTCCGAATCCTAAAAATTGAATCAAGAATTTAGTAAGTAACAAACTAAAAAAACCCTTTTTACCTAACTGTACTAGGTTATTACGTATTTTGTTAATAAGGGTTATTAAACGATGCTTCATATTATACTTTCTCCTTCGATACCCCATTCATCTGGCTTATGCTATTTTCTACTTTAGTTATAAAATCATCTAAATCTCTATTTTTAAACAGTACCGTTCCTTCCGGTCTCTTACACACATCACTAGCAACTGCTGGACATTCCAAATATAACGCCTCTTCTATACTAATTCCATATCCGTCACTATATGTTGGGCGCACCATTAAATTTGCATGTTTAAAAAGCGGCCATAATTCTTTTTGTCCTGTAATAAAATGAATATTATTTTCAAGCCCACTTAAATTTATCTTTTTTTTAATTTCATCAAAATAAGCCTCGTCACCGATTTCTGCAAGAGCAAAAATTAATCCGATATCTTTATGCTTTTCTTTTAATTTATCAATCATTTTAATACTTATATCTAAACCATATAAGTCAAACCCATTATGAAATGTAATTACAGAAGCATTTCCCACTATAAGAGGATGTGCTTGTGCTATAAATTTTTTAGTTTCATATGAATAAGTATCCATAATTTTTTGTTCATCTTCCATTGGGGGAGGGACAAAAGGTGATTGAATAGTTATTTTCTTTGGTAATTGAAGGTTATTTTTCACATAACCATCCTTCAAATGGGCTCCTACCATAATACATTCATCTATTTTTCTTACAAATATCCTAGCAATCCATTTTTGAATCCTACCTAGGTTATCTAATCTTCGAATTGAGTGATGATGTAAAATGATATGAGATTTAAATGGCCTAAATATTAACATTAACATTAAAGGAAATTTAAATCCGTCCAAATGAAATGTATGATACGAAGGTGACAGAAAACTCGTGATTAACAAAAATTTAATCTTCTCATAAATTGACATCCTCGAGAAATCTATTACTTCAGCCTTAACACCCATTGATTCCAATCTTTTTTTCGAACGATAAATATAGACACTTACTCCCCCTAAAGGAGGGGGATAAGGGCCAATTAAAAAATATTTATTCTTCTTCATTTCCAAACGCCTCTTGTATCAATAACAACTTTTTCATTTAATGTTAAACGGTCAATATCTTTATAAGCGTCATGATCTACCAATAACACAATTATATCTGCCTTTAAAATAGTAGAAACTGTTGAATCTAATTTAATTCCTAATTTGCTTAATTTTTCAGGTAGTTGTTGAATATTTGGTTCAGATACAATAATTTCCCCTAATTGCTGGTTGGCTAAATGCTCCACAATTTCAACAGACGGACTTTCACGCAAATCATCAATATTAGCCTTAAATGCTAAACCTAAACAAGCAATAATAGGATTTTTAAATTTATCTGCTTTTTCACGAATCTTATCTATAACATAACCTGGCTTATAATCATTTACCTGTCGAGCTGTATGTATAAGTTTAGCTTGTTCTGGCGCTGCGTCTACAATAAACCAAGGATCTACAGCAATACAATGTCCACCTACGCCTGGTCCTGGTTGTAAAATATTCACACGAGGATGTCTATTGGCTAAATTTATTAACTCCCAAACATTAATATGAAGTTCATCACAAATCATAGATAATTCATTAGCAAATGCAATGTTCACATCTCGGAATGAGTTTTCTGTTAACTTTGCCATTTCAGCTGTTCTAGCATTTGTTTCAAGTATTTTACCTTTGACAAATTTCTTGTAAAAATCTACTGTTTTCTTCGTAGAATTTTGGTTAATGCCACCTATTATTCGATCATTTTCTACTAATTCCCTTAAAATATGCCCTGGTAATACCCTTTCAGGACAGTGTGCTACAAAGAAAGCTCCTTTATTTGAGTTAATTTCTTCTGTCACAGTTAAATCTTCACGCTCTTCTAAAATCCATTCTGTCACTTTTTCTGTTGTTCCTACTGGACTTGTAGATTCTAAAATTACTAAATCACCTGGTTTTATGTACGGTGCTATTGTTTTCGTTGCCTGTTCAACATAAGTTAAATCTGGCTTATGATCACCCTTAAACGGTGTTGGAACAGCTAATATGAAAATATCTGAAGCTTCTGGTACAATTCCTGCCTTTAAATTTCCACTTTGCACAGCGGCTTTTACCATAATATCTAAATCTGGTTCATAAATATGTACTTTTCCACTATTAATCATTTCTACAGCAGATTCATTTACATCTACACCATATACCTGAAATCCTTTAGTGGCCAATAAACTTGCTGTTGGTAATCCAATATAACCCAATCCTACTACACAAATCTTTTCATTCATCTGTAACACCCTTCCCATTTTACAACAATAAAGTTAATTAATAAGCGCCTTTTCTCAGTATCACATTTACTACAGTTAAAAATAGAATTTTTATATCGAAAAATAATGATGCATTGTATACATAATGCAATTCTAAATCTACTCTTTCAGGGTATCCAACATCACTTCTTCCACTAACCTGCCAGTATCCTGTAATTCCTGGTTTCACAGATAAAAAGTTATCTTTTCTTTCCCCATATTCTAATAGTTCCTCTTGAACTACTGGTCTTGGCCCAACTAAACTCATGTCACCCTTAAGAACATTGATAAACTGGGGTAATTCATCCAAGCTCGTTTTCCTTAGAAAACGCCCTACACTCGTAATACGAGGATCTTCTTCCGGTTCAAGTTTATAGTTATTATCTATATACTTTTTATAAAGCACTTCATTTTGCTTTAGCTTTCCTTCAGCATCAATTACCATGGAACGAAATTTATATATACCAAAAGATTCACCATTTTTACCGATTCTAGATTGTCTAAAAAATACCGGCCCTTTTCCCTCTCCACACATATAAAGAATGGGAATTATAATAAAAAATGGGGAGAATATAATTAAACCTATAATTGCACCTACAATATCTATTGCTCTTTTCATTAATAAATACAAAACATTTTGCTTTCTAACGGTATCTATAGTTTCAGTTGCAGATTTACTTATTAAATTTCTTTCTTCCAAATTTTACCTTCCTCTCTTTTATACAAATACTTTCTCTTTGCTGACTATTGTATTCATATATTTCACTAACTCTTCTTTTAATTCTTCATGCTGTAATGCCATCTCAATCGTCGTCTTAATAAAACCAAACTTCTCTCCAACATCATAACGAGTACCTTCAAAATCATACGCAAACACACGTTGAATTTCATTTAATCGTTGAATTGCATCTGTCAATTGAATTTCTCCACCTGCTCCTGTTTCTTGATTTTCGAGGAACGCAAAAATTTCAGGTGTTAATATGTAACGACCCATGATCGCTAAATTTGATGGTGCTGTACCTTCTGCTGGCTTTTCAACAAACTGGCGCACTTGATAACGACGGTCATTTTGTTCAACTGGATCGATAATACCGTAACGATGTGTTTCATTTTCAGGTACTGTTTGTACACCAATAACTGAAGACTGTGTACCTTCGTATTGATCCATTAATTGACGTAAACATGGTGTTTCAGCTTGTACAATATCATCACCAAGCAACACCGCAAATGGCTCATTTCCAATAAATTTACGCGCACACCATACTGCATGTCCAAGCCCTTTTGGCTCTTTTTGTCTTATGTAATGAATATTAATTCTTGAAGAAGCTTGTACTTTCTCAAGCATTTCGTGCTTCCCCTTCTCTAAAAGGCTTTGTTCTAATTCAAAAGAATGATCAAAATGATCTTCAATCGCACGTTTTCCTTTTCCAGTAACAATAATAATATCTTCAATTCCAGATTCTATCGCTTCTTCTACTATATATTGAATTGTCGGTTTATCAACGATAGGTAACATTTCCTTCGGCATCGCCTTTGTCGCTGGTAAAAATCTTGTTCCAAGACCAGCCGCTGGGATAATCGCTTTTCTTACTTTTTTCAATTGTAGCCCCCCTAAATCCTTTTATTTATATGTAACAATAACAAAAACCCTACCTATAGAGTCATTTTTATAACTCCATAGGTAGAGTTTCTATTATAAATAAATTATGGGCATCCAACCCATCCTCACGTCATACTCCCGACGACAAGCGTCTAAGGTAGGTTCGAAATAAAAATTTCTACCCACAGCACGACCGAGTGCCTCCGTTGATAACGGTTAGGAGACATCACCAGTTCTTTATTTAAAAGATGCCAAACAACTTTTTACGACGAATTTGTTCTGGATCTTCTTTATAAATTGCTTTCCCACTAATTATTAAATACGGATTCTCTCTTAAATCATTCATAATACTTGCGCCGAATTCTTTCTCTATTAGTTCATAGCTTTCTGCTAGATGAAATCCTCTTGACGTTGTGTTATGTGCATCTGATGCGATCATATGGGTTAAATTATGTTCAACAAGTTGTAGTGAGAATTTTTTAATCTTTTTCCCGAATTTATCCAGAAGACTTCCTGCTGTCACTTGTGTTAATGCCCCTTTATTGACAAGGTTATATAACTTATCTGGCCTCTCAATTAACTCGGCGTTACGTTCGGGATGAACGATAATTGGAATCATTCCTTTTACACGTAGTTCATAAAATATTTGTTCTGCATAACGAGGTACATGATTAGATGGAAATTCAATGAATATGTATTTGTTTGTTTCATTTAAAGTAACGATTTTACCAGCTTCATAGTCTTCTAATATGTCACCATATAACCTGACCTCTTGCCCTGGTAAAATGGTAAGTGGAATATTATGTTGTTGCAGTTCATCATTTAGTTGTTTTACTTGATGAAGAATTGAGGTACGTTCATTTATATATTTTCCATTTTGATGGTGTGGTGTTGCGACAATTGTATGAATACCTTCCTCTATTGCCTTTTGCGCCATCACTAAACTATCTGTTACTGTCTGTGCACCGTCATCGATACCAGGTAAAATGTGACAATGTAAATCTATCATTTGTTTCATCCTCCCTCTCTCATATAAATCTTTTTTCCCTTGAATATGAGACATCTCATATTCAAGGGAAAAAAGGAGATATGTTTCCCATATCTCACTCTTTTAATTAATTTGCACCGTAGTAATAATATAAGCTTTGTTCACGTTCACGATCATTCAGAACAACGCCTAACAGTTTACCTTTTGCCGATTCTAATAAACCTTTTGCTTTTACTGCTGCTTCTTTTTCTGTCGATTCACTACGAACAACAAGAATAGAAGCATCGCATACATTCGCCATAATTTGGGCATCTGTAACAGCTAAAATTGGCGGCAAATCAAAAATAACCAAATCATACAGGCTATATGCTTGTGCAAGAAGCTCTTGCATTGATTTTGATCCTAATAATTCTGCTGGATTTGGCGGAATCGGACCACAAGCTAAAAAGTGTAAATTATCAACCGATGTTGTTTGTACACATTTTTCTAAACGTTCACTATGTGTTAATACGTTCGTTAACCCGAAAATATTATCCACTTGGAACATTTGATGCATTGCCGGTTTACGCATATCTGCATCAATTAATAATACTTTCTTTCCTTGCTGAGCAAACACGACTGACATATTCGCTGTTGTCGTTGTTTTCCCTTCACTTGGATTCGCAGACGTTACCATTAATGAATGTAAGTTCGTATCAACAGCTGCAAACTCGATATTCGTTCGAATATTACGATACTGTTCTGAAATTGGTGATTTCGGTTGTTGATGAGCAATTAATTGACGACGTTGACGATGATGTTTTTTCTTTTTAAATAAATTAAGAGCCAATTGTTTGTCCCCTCACTTTTCTTGATGATGGAGCGTGCGATTTCAAACTTGTTGTTTCTTCATTCATACGGGCTACAATACCTAACACTGGTAAACCAAGTAAGTTTTCTACATCTTCTTCTTTTTTTACTGTGTTATCTAAGTATTCTAGTAAGAATGCAAGACCAACTGAAGCCATTAAACCAACAACGAAGGCGATTGCTACATTTAACATTGGACGTGGTTTAATCGGAGATTGATTTTCTGCAACTTCTGCTTTAGATAGTACCGTTACGTTATCCACGTTCATAATTTTTGCAACTTCACCCTTAAACACATCCGCAGTTGCATTTGCAATATCGCGAGCTAGTTTTGGATCTTTATCCTCAGCTGTTACAGAAATGACTTGTGAATCTTTTTCATTCGCAACATTAATCTTTTCCGTTAAAGCTTGCTGTGTCATATTTAAATTTAATTTTTCATTCACTTGATCTAAGATTACTGGGCTTTTAATAATAACCTTATATGTATTCGTTAATTGAATATTCGTTTGAACTTCACCAGCTTGAATCATTGCACCCTCTTGCTTCTTCTGATTAACAAGAATTTGCGTAGAAGACTGATAGATTGGTGTCATGAAGAAGAAGCTAATGATAGCACTTACTATAGCAGCACCAAAGGCGATTACGAGGATCATCGCTAAACGTTTTTTTAAAATATGAAATAACTCTTTCAAACTAATTGTTTCTTCCATAAGTTCCTCCAACTTTCTAAAATTTGCACATAAGAAAAATTATAACATATAAATCTTACATTTTTTATTTTGAATATTTTAGTTCTACATTTATTGACATCAAGCACATATAATCTTACAAAATAATCTTAAATATGACAACACATTCCAACGAATTTCCAAAATTTCTATTGTATCATTTTTTTCGTATAATGCAATAAAAAATTTTATAAAAATTCAAAAAAAGCTGATAAAAATATTTATCAGCTTTCTCATTTACTATTCTATACATTATTTTCTAATAATATCCATATTGTTCTTTTTCTTCTCTTTTATCGTTTAAGACGACACCAAGTAATTTACCGGACGCTTTGTCTAATATTTGCTTCGCTTTTACAATTTTATCTTTTTCTGTTTTTTCACTGCGTACGACAAGTACGATTCCCTCGCATTTGTTCGCTAGTATTTGTGCATCGGTAACCGCAAGAACCGGTGGTGTGTCGATTAGAATAATATCAAACATGTTATATGCTTCTAGTAATGTCTCGTCCATTATCCGGCTACCTAATAGTTCAGCTGGGTTGGGCGGGATTGGACCTGCCGCCATTAAGTATACATTCTCTATATCTGTTTTTTGAATACATTGCATCAGTTTCGCTTGTCCTGATAATAGGTTCGTTAATCCATTTGAATTGTGAATGGCAAATAAGTTTTGAATCGTTGGCTTACGCAAGTCAGCTCCGATTAATAAGACTTTCTTTCCTTGTTGTCCGAAAACAACTGCTAAGTTTGCGATTGTCGTTGTTTTTCCATCACCTGGATCTGCCGAGGTAACAATAATAGAACGAACATGACTATCTACAGATGTAAATTCAATGTTTGTACGAATGTTACGATATTGTTCTGCAACACGTGATTTAGGCTCTTTATGCGTAATTAATTGTCGTAATGGTTTTCTTTTCTTTCTTCCGAACATATTAATAGTCTCCTTTTGTGAAATGCGACATTTCTCCTTTTTCTCTCTATGCTCGATTTCATACGTCTAATTAATATTTTGTATCACTGATTTCCCTACATCTCATCTTAATCAATATCATTCTACTTTGTCTTATATGAACACCTTTACAATATGACAATGACTTTACTTCTTTTCTGCCCTTATCATTTATCCTAATTTTTGAATAAATAATAAAGCAATTATATGGTAATCCCCTTCCATACACAAGTAATTTTCTGACTAGTTTGCATTTTAATGATTACACCGATATATAGTGGAAATAAAAAAATCTCCTTGCATTTTCACAAGGAGATTTTTTATTTCTGTTATTCCTTTTTATCACCAATCGCAAATGTAATTTCAGCTTCACATGCAACTTCACCATCTACTGTTGCGATTGCTTTTCCTTTTCCGATTGGACCACGTACACGTGTCATTTCTACTTCTAAACGAAGTTGATCACCTGGACGTACTTGTTTTTTGAAACGACAATTGTCGATACCTGCGAAGAAAGCAAGTCTTCCGCGGTTTTCTTCTTTCTTTAATACCGCAACTGCGCCGACTTGTGCTAATGCTTCTACAATAAGTACACCGGGCATAACTGCATAGTCAGGAAAGTGCCCGTTAAAGAACTCTTCGTTTGCGGATACATTTTTAATTCCAACCGCTCTTTTTCCTTCATCTACTTCTAATATTTTATCAACAAGTAAAAATGGATAACGGTGAGGAATGATTTCTTTAATTTGTTCTATATTTAGCATGTAACAATCGCCCCTTTTGTAATATTGGTCTTACCACTTGGACATATTGTTTATTATCCCATTTTGTTTATTGTTTGTCATTATAAAGTATAACTTTACTATCTTTTCCGCTTTATATATAAAAAAATGCACACACTCTATTCTCTTAAAATAGCTGCATATTCCAGCAACTGACACGGAGGTAGAAAAGAGTGTATGCCCAAATTAGGGAAAGGCAATATGTACTGAAACATGATTTGCCTTAATGTCGTATTCGACTCATTATATTATAAACGTTTTCAAATAAGGAAATATTAAATTTAACCATATATATGAATATTTCACCTGTTTTCTTCATTTTTCTTTATTTTTCTTCTATTTTCTCAATAAATCAAAATAAAATAAAAAAATGAAAGAATAAAAAAACAAAAAAGAACTACGGTTAACACCGTAGTTCTTCTCATCTTCCCCGCCTTTTGCGAGCTAATAATAAGTGGGGGATGCCCCCACTTATTAAAGTTTCACTTTATCGTAAAGCACGCTTTGGTAATTTATCGATATTCTCTAACATAATACCTGTACCAACCGCAACACATTGCATTGGGTTTTCAGCAATTAATACTGGTACTTTTAGTTCTTCTGCTAGAAGCATGTCGATACCGTGTAGTAAAGCTCCACCACCTGTTAGAATAACACCGCGGTCGATAATGTCCGCAGATAGTTCTGGTGGCGTGCGCTCTAGTACGCCTTTTGCAGCTTGTACAATGATAGCCGCGTCTTCTTTTAGTGCTTCTGTAATTTCTTCAGAGCATACTGTAATTGTACGTGGTAAGCCCGTTACCATGTCACGTCCGCGAATTTCAAGCTCTTCGCTACGCGCACCTGGGAATACTGTACCAACTTTAATTTTAATATTTTCTGAAGTACGTTCTCCAATTAATAGCTTATACTTACGTTTAACGTAGTTTAAGATCTCCATGTCAAACTTATCGCCAGCCATTTTGATAGAGGAAGAGGTAACAATATCACCCATAGATAGTACAGCGATATCTGTTGTACCTCCACCAATATCAACAACCATGTTACCGCTTGGTTGGAAGATTTCCATACCAGCACCAACTGCGGCTACTTTTGGTTCTTCTTCTAAAAATACTGTTTTACCACCTGAACGTTCAGCAGCCTCACGAATTGCTTTTTGTTCTACAGATGTGATATTTGTTGGACAGCAAATTAAAATGCGAGGTTTTGAAAAGAAGCTCTTTACGTCCAATTTGTTAATGAAATACTTTAACATTGCTTCTGTAATTTCGAAATCTGCGATTACACCATCTTTAAGCGGACGAATTGCTACAATATTACCAGGTGTACGTCCCACCATACTTCTTGCTTCTTCACCTACTGCTAATACTTTACCTGTGTTACGATCAATTGCCACAACAGATGGCTCATTTAATACAATACCTTTGCCTTTAACATGAATTAATACATTAGCCGTACCTAGGTCAATTCCGATATCTCGCGCAAACATTCCCGTCATTTCCTCCTCGATATTCAAAATCAGGTTACACCCGAATTCTTTTACACCTAATTTCTGATTTTATCATAAATTTAACAGAAACGTAATATTCGCAAAAAGAATTCTTCTGAAAAATATTACCGAATTGAAACGGAATGTTTGCGATCGCATATTTATTGACGGACCGGCTTTTCTACATCTTCTTTTCTATACTTTTGCTTTGTTGCTTCTCCGCCTCTTAAATGACGAATAGACTTATGATAATCAAGAATTTCTTTTACTTCATTTGCGAGCTCTGGATTAATTTCTGGTAGACGTTCCGTTAAATCTTTATGGACTGTACTCTTTGATACCCCAAATTCTTTTGCAATGACACGCACTGTCTTTCTTGTCTCCACGATATACTTACCAATCTTGATAGTTCTCTCTTTGATGTAATCGTGCACACCACTCGCCTCCCTAAATTGGATGTGAGAAGTGTGAAATGAGCCTCGCTGCATACGACTAAGAAGTAAGTGTGAGTGCTGTTTGTAAGCGTTAAACATTCTTGGATTTATAATGAAATGATTCACGATTTCTCACCTCAAACACTCTCTTTGCTTTGGTTTATACCATTGTATTGCCCGCACTACTGATATATGCTACATGTTCACTATTTTTGCGGACTAAGTTAAGAAAAATTACGTTTTTTTGTGAGAAATACGTTAACAGTGACTATTTTGGCGAAAAAAATGACACCTTGTATATAAGGTGTCATTCTTCTCGTTCCAACTCTTCTTCTAACAATTGATGGTGGGGAACCTCTTTCTTACCGGCAATATAATAATATAAAGTGAATAAAACAAACAATAAAATAATAGCAGTCGACAGAACAAATAAAAATGACACAGTATCCCCTCCTTTTTTTAATATATATTCGAGAATCTCGTCATTTTTCCTTGTTATTGCAACTTTTTTCTCGAAATTGAGTATTTTTATATAAAGTGAAACTTTAATCAGTGAGCGCCATTTCCCACTGATTATTAGCCTTCACCAATCGGGCTTTTACGGGCAGTTGACCCCAGGCCTAACTTCTTAGCTTTCACTGAATTTTGAAGTAGGGGTCTTACTGCCCGTTAATGCGGGGTAAAAGTAAAAAAATCAGCTCTCCTAGTGAGAACTGATTTTTTCACTTTCTTATTCTTGTGAAGAAGAACTGTTAGATGATTCTGTAGAACCATTTGTTGATTTTTCTTCTTTCTTCGGCTCTTCTTTTTTGTCACTAGTCGAACCGCTTGTTGATTTTTCTTCTTTTTGAGACTTATCTTCTGTTTTACTTTCTGGTTTCGTGCTCGTTGACTTCTCTTCTTTTTGAGATTTGTCATCAGCCTTTTTACCAGAAGCATTCGTTGCTTTTGCAGCACCTGCATCAGCTTTAATTTCTGCTACTGACTTATTTAAGTAGCGCTCAGGGTTCACAGCCACATTGTCTTTACGTACTTCAAAGTGAACGTGAGAACCTGCTTCTTTATTCATTGCACTTAGACCGGATGTTCCTAATACTTCACCTTGTACAACTCGTGCACCTTTTTCTACTTTCACACTACCTAAGCTTTGATAAGAAGCTGCTACACCATTTCCACTATCAACTGTTACAACATAACCAAGAAGTGAATCTTTTTCAGCTTTCGTTACTGTACCGCTTAAAGCAGCAGCTACATTGAATTCTTTTCCATTCTTCGCAGCAATGTCGATTCCTTTATTTGGGGAATATGTGTTGTTATAAAAGACAAGTGCTTTTTCTTGTTCCGCCTCAGTTGCTGCATCTTCATAGAATTTCTTCTGCACGACTACTTCCGCATTAGCGGCAGCTGGCATTTTCACTACTTCTGAAGATTTCGTTACTGGTACTGCTGGATCTTCCGATTGTGTATACGGTGTCGCTTGATCTTGGTTCGGAGTCTTCTTCGGATTAGCTCCTTGGAACCATAGCGCAACCATTAAAATTACCGCTGCACATGCAATGTATAGTGCCGGAAACACCCATCTTTTTTGAAATAAATGTACTACCTTTTGCGACTTTTTATTATTTCTTCCTCGCATTCCATCATCACCTCAGCAATCATTTTGAACAATATTCACGTATCCTATACAACGTATAACTAATTACTTTTCGACAAAATATGTAAAAATATGTATAGGAATTGTAAAATTTCCGAGGAAATGATAGAAAAAAGAAAAAACTGAGCACTTTCCGCTCAGTTTTTAGTCCAATTGTTTCTTTTTATATACGATTAAACATGCAATAAGTGAAATAACGAGCCACACTCCAACATTTAGCATATGCCCACTAATACTACTAAACCCAGCACCATCCACTAAGCTTTTAATCGCTTTTTCAAGATGAGATGTTGGAAGATAACTAATCATCGTCTTAATTACTTTATTTTCAACCATTGGCTCAAATTGTACAGCTAAATACATCGTCATTAATATTGGCATTCCAATTAGTGATGTTTGCGGGACAGACTCAGCTAATAATCCAATCACTGTTCCAATTAAAATGAATAGAATTGTTCCACATAAGAAAATAAATGCTAACAATAAGAGATTGCCACTTAATTGATCTAAAATGAATAAGTTTACAATGGAAATGCCCAACGTTAAACATGCTGTTAATATACTTTTCCCAAGAAGAACTTCAACAGAAGAAGCTGGTGATAGCATTAACACACGTAACGTATGTTTTTCTTTCTCTTCTGCAATTACCATTGATTGAACAAACCCTGCTACAAATAGAAAGGACATTAAAGTAATAATGCCAACTCCTGCCTGTCCTTCTCCAAATCGGCTAAATATAAATGCAAATATAATTGGTAAAGATGCCATTAACAAAACTTGTGAATTTGTCTTAAAATCCTGTACTTCTTTTCTAAAAATAGCTGATACACGTCTCATTGAAAATGTCATTATAGTCCCCTCCCAGTAACTTCAATAAAGATATCGCCTAGCGTTGGTTCGTGTGAATGAATGGATAGTAATTCACCTTTTTTCATCCATTCTGAAATACGTTTTGCACCTAATTCATCTTTTTGCACGACTTCTTTTTGCTTATCTTTTAATACAACTTGTATTTGATCTTTCGCGTATTGTAGACGAAGGTTTTCTGGTGTATCAAGCGCTACAATTTCTCCGCCGCATAGAAAGGCGATGCGGTTACAAAGCGTCTCTGCTTCGTTCATATTGTGAGTCGTTAAGAAAATCGTCGTTCCTTCTTTATTTAAGTCTTTTAAGATTTTATGAATGTTTTGTACGTTTACTGGATCGAGTGCGGATGTTGGTTCATCTAAGAAGAGGATATCTGGTTTATGAAGGATTGCTCTAGCTAATGTAACGCGCTGCTTCATTCCTTTTGATAGTTTCTTTACTGGTGTTTTTTTATCATCTAATAAATTCACTTGCGCTAGCACTTCATCAATTCGTTCTTTTTTACAATCGTATAAGTCACAAAATAATAGTAAGTTATCATAAATGCTAAGTCTTTCATATAAACCGCTGTTGTCTGTTAAAATACCAATTCGTTTATAATCGATGCTGCTTGGGCCTGTAATATCTTTTCCTAATACCTTTACCGTTCCAACACTATGGAGTAATTGAGAAGTTAAAATCTTTACTGTTGTCGTTTTTCCAGATCCACTTGGTCCAAGGAATCCGAAAATCTCTCCTTGCTTCACCTCAATATTTACATTTCGAAGTGCCGTTTTTTCGTTGAAACTTTTCATTACATCTTTCATTTCAATTGCCAATGTCATCCCGTCATCCCCTTTGTTTTTCTTTTTATAGATGAAAGTCGCTTTAGCGCTTTTCGTTTGTTTGTTTCGCTTTTCTTGACTCAATCATATGAAAAACAAAGGGGTTACGCAGTAAAATACCAGTAAAAGGAGTATTTTTACCAGTGAATGAATCGTATTTTAAGCTTATTGGAGCAATTTTTATAGCCCAATCACACCTTTTAATTCATCCATTCGTCCTTTTGAAAGCGGAATTGAACTTTTTCTTTCGTCATCCAAAATTAAACTAAAACTATTACGAGTCCACGTAATCACTTCTCGTACTCTTTGTAAATTCACAAGGTACGAGCGATGACATCTAAAGAACCCGAATCCTGTTAATCTCGCTTCTAGTTCACTTAATGTTAATGCACATACGAAATCACCTTCGCGCACATGAATATGTGTCACTCCGTTTTGCGTTTCAATGAAATGGATTTCCATCGGGTCTAATAAAATGATTTTATCGTTCACTTTCGCTGGTATTCTTTCTAACTTCATTTGCGGAATCATTTGAACGACTTTTTCTTCATCAACTTCTTCTACTTCCTCTTTTTCGATTTCTACTTTTTTCACACCAGCATTGTTTAATATGTATACATCTTCTGTTAACGAAAGAGCGTCCGATAGAAACGATGACGTAATAAAAATGGCCTTTCCTTGCTCTTTCATTTTCATAATTGCTTTTCGAATAATAATCGTACTCTCTGTATCTACATTTTGTTCTGGCTCTTCCAAAATAACTAAATCTGGATTATGAACCATAACTCGCCCAATATGAAGGCGACGTTTCTCTGAAAATGATAGTTTTTCTATTTTAACGTTTAATTTATCTAAGAGCCCGACATATTGTACTACTTCTTCCGTGCTCATATTTGATTCATAAAGTCCTATTAAAAACTTGAAGTATTCCTTTACCTTCAAACGGTCGTATGCTTCATCTTTCAAAAAACAAAAGCCGATGCGAGAATAATTTTTCTTTCCAATCGCTTCTCCCTCAAATAGCACGTTGCCAGTTGAAGCTTCTTCCTCACCAATAATAATGCGGTGCAACACTTTAGCTGTATGGTTATTACATTGCAAAACAACACATTGTCCTTGCTCAACCTTCAGTTCAACTGCTGGTAACTGGTTCGTCTTCCCTAATTGTCTCAACTCCAATAACGCCATTCTGTCTCCCCCAAATGCTTTTTATCACATTATACCAAACAATTAATGGAAATTTTTGATATTTTATGAAGCACCATAAAAAGAAGACTATCCAAATGAAAGGATAGCCTTCTTCTCTAGTTTTGTTCTACCATATAAGTCTCGAGCTGATCACGTAGTGCTCTCTTTAAAAACTTCCCTACAGATGTTTTCGGAATTTGATTTACAAATAAAATATCATCTGGCATCCACCATTTCGGAAATTCTACTTCTAGTAAAGCGTACAGTTCTTCTCTTTCTACTGCTTGTCCCTTTTTTAATACGACGCAAGCAACGGGACGTTCTTGCCATTTTTCATGCGGCACCGCCACAACAGGTGCTTTTAACACTTTATCGTGCGACATTAAGGCATTTTCCAAATCTACGGAAGAAATCCATTCGCCTCCACTTTTAATTCAGTCTTTCGTACGATCAGCAATCTTAATACATCCTTCCGAATCAACCGTGACAATGTCTCCTGTATAGAGCCAACCGTCTTTCATTGATTCTTCTGTACGTTCATCCTTATAATAGCTTCCAGCGATCCATGGGCCCCTTAAACAGAGTTCTGTCATCGCTGAACATTGACGATTTTTTTAATATATCAACGATTCGACAAGGAACCTATCCACTAACAAAAGAAAACCGTCCCAATATATCTCTTGGAACGGTCTCTTTTCCCCCTACTTCTTCACCATTAACTTTCCTTCATAATCATTCATCGACTTTATTTCGACACCCTTATAATAATGAGCAACGATATCTGTATATTTCTTACCTTCCGCTGCCATGCCATTTGCTCCGTATTGGCTCATGCCAACGCCGTGACCGAATCCCTTCGTTGTAACGACGATTTTATCCCTCTCTTGTTTCCACGTGAAGTCAGAAGAGCGTAAATCTAGCTTTTCACGAACTTGCTTTCCTGTTAATGTTTTCCCTTGAAATTCTACATCTTTTACTCGCTTTCCTTCCGTAAGATCTTTAATATTTCCAACCTTCCCGTCTGCCAACACCTTCACACCAAGACGTTTTTGAAAGTCAGCTACTGTAAAAGTTTGCTCGCTCGTAAATTTTGGAGAGGCTTGATCCCACGGACTATCTACGCTCTTTAAGTACGGATAATCATTTCCCCAATAATCAGCCGCATTTTCTGTCCGGCCATTACTCGTTGAGAAGAAGGATGCTGAGATTGGTTTTCCATCATACGCTAAAACTTGTCCTGCGGTTTTCGAAACGGCTTCTTCGATTTTCTTCAAATTATTTTCATAGTTATTACCCCATTGTTTCTTCAATTCTTCTTTGCTTTTGTACACTTGATCTTTCACCGTATCGGTCACGTCCGCATTGTTTTTCTTTCCTCCGCTTAGCATACGCTGCACCACAAATGTTCTCGCTGCTAATGCCTGCGCCTTTAGCGCCTCTATTTCAAAACTGGCATTCATCTCAGAAGCTACTACACCGGTCACATACTCCTCCATAGGTAATGTTTCTACCTTCTTTTGCTGATCACGATATACAGCAACTTGAATCGCTGTATCCACTTTCCCTGGAGCTGGTATACTATCTATCGCTGGAGGAGTTTTAGAAGCTGCTTCTTCCCCTACTTTTGCTTTCGCAAACGGAATAACAAGAGCAGCAGGTACAATGATAACGAGCGCTATTAGAAGCGCTACTGTGATAAAAAGTGGCTTTGAAAATTTCATCTTATTTCCCCCAATATCCAAAAGCTTTACTCCATTCATTCTTATGGAACAACTCTTTCTTTTAGAACATACTGAAGGGGAACCATATAAAGTGGAACTTTAATTAGCCGCACCAATCGAATGTTTACGGGCAGTTAACGCAGGATAAAACAAAAATTTTCTAAATATTTTTACTGGTACGTGCATAAGTATAGAATTTATTGACTATAACAGTAATAACCCAAAAAAATAGCCCCTACGTCAAAAGACGTAGAGACTATTTCAATTAAGCGTGAAGATCAGAAACTTCTTGTTCTTTCACTTCTTCTACTTTTTCGTTTACACGTTCAATAGTTGCACCTAATGCAGCTAATTTCTTATGGAAATCTACATAACCACGGTCAAGATGCTTTAACTCAGTTACACGAGTGTAACCTTCAGATACTAAACCAGCTAAGATTAATGCAGCAGCAGCACGTAAGTCAGTTGCGCCTACTTCAGCACCTTGTAAGCTGTTTGGACCGTTCATAATAACAGAACGACCTTCAATTTTAATATCAGCATTCATACGACGGAATTCTTCAACGTGCATAAAGCGGTTTTCGAATACCGTTTCTGTAATCATACTTGTTCCATCAGCTTGTAGTAATAATGCCATCATTTGTGATTGCATGTCTGTTGGGAAACCTGGGTGAGGCATAGTTTTAATATCAACCGCTTTTAACTTATCTGGGCCGATAACACGTACACCTTCATTTTCCTCAATAACTTTAACACCCATTTCTTCCATTTTCGCTGTAATTGAGCGTAAATGTTCAGGTACAGCATTTTCAATTAAGATGTCTCCACCAGTAATTGCCGCTGCAACCATGAATGTTCCCGCTTCAATACGGTCAGGAATAATAGAGTGGTTTCCACCATATAATTTATCAACGCCTTCGATACGAATCGTTCCAGTTCCAGCTCCGCGTACTTTCGCTCCCATTGCATTTAAGAAGTTAGCTAAGTCAACGATTTCTGGTTCTTTCGCTGCGTTTTCAAGGATTGTTGTCCCTTTTGCTAATGTAGCTGCAGACATAATGTTTTCTGTCGCGCCCACGCTTGGGAAGTCTAAATAAATTTTAGCTCCTTTTAGTTCTCCCTCAACGTATGCCTCAACAAAACCATTACCAACCTGTACTTTTGCTCCCATTGCTTCGAAGCCTTTTAAATGTTGGTCAATTGGACGTGAACCAATTGCACATCCACCAGGAAGTGCAATACGAGCACGACCGTTACGTGCAAGTAATGGTCCCATTACTTGAACAGATGCACGCATTTTACGTACATATTCAAATGGTGCTTCAATGTTTAGTTCTTTAGAAGCATCGATTGTTACTTGGTTATTTTCAAATACGACTTCAGCATTTAAATGACGTAATACCTCATTAATTGTGTATACATCAGACAAAACTGGTACTTCAGATAGTACATTCTTTCCATCACTCGCTAATAGGGCTGCAGCGATTATAGGTAATACAGCATTTTTTGCGCCCTCAACACGCACTGTGCCGTTTAACCGCTTTCCGCCACGGACGATGATCTTTTCCAAATTATTCCCCTCCGTGTCCTTTTTTCAGTATCTATTCACTCAATACTCAGAAGTTATGATCGGTGTGCCAACCACAATTGTATCTTTGTTGTCTGTAGAACGTATTGCTATTTGCACATTTATTTTCTCTCTATTTGTTGAAAGAGCGTCATCCCACTTTTTATTGTATGCGGAGACTGACACAAATGCTCTTTCTTCTATCTGTTCGATCGCTCTTGCTGAAAGATCTTTCAAAACCTGATTGGTTTTATTTTGCAAAACACCTTCAATCTTATCATTCAGTACACCTTGAACACAAGTGTAAATTATAGGTTTTTCACTAAAAATTTTATTTGTTTTCTGAATGTACTTCGGGTCCCATTTCGCCCCGCTTACTTCAAAAATAATGAAAGTGTTTTCTTTAGTATTTTCCTTACTCCATGTTACTACTACTCGTTCTTCATAAGAAGAAAATTTTTTATAGGATGTAGCTTTATATCCATCTGGAGATTGCTCTAATTCCCACTTTTGAACATTCGCCTTGTCCTTCACATCGTTTAACAACTTTTGAAACGTATGTATATTAGAAATTGTTTTTGTTTCTCGCGCTAACCATGACCACTTCTCTACTTTAGCATCATTTTTCTCTAAAGTTGCAATCATGCTCTCCATTTTCTGTTCATCGCTGATCGGTTTCATCTCTCTATATCCAACCAAAAATAAAACAACACTTATCACAACAATAAGAATGGCTTTAAGCTTCAATTTCATCCCCTCCTATCCCCATTGTTAACGGAGATATGAGGTTCTATACACTTACTTTACTAAATACGTTAAACTCTTTGAATAGCCTAAATAATCAAGGAAAAAGTTACTTACAGATGTCCCAATTGCAATTGTAATTAGGATGAGTAACACTCGCGTCTGCATCACCTTTCCAGACTTCATTAAACGCTCAATGTGAACACCTTGTAAGGCCCACCATGTAATGGTAATAAACAATAAATGCGAAACAATGGCAATCAGTGCTTGTTGCCCTAAAAGATGTGCCAAAAAATCGACCCCTTTTTACCCAGCTACTACTTACGAAATACTATAAAAACGATACCATAATAAGTAGGAGCCACACTTTTTCAAATACAAATAAGCATCTTACATTTCACATCATAATTTGCTCTCAAAAAACATATACCTACATGCATTTTCAATTGTAATTCACACAAAATAAAAAGCGCAGAGTAACAACTCCACACCTTTTATTTTCACTATTGTACCACGTTCCCTAAGAAGAAGAAATCCTTCATTAATGGAAAATATTCATAAAAGAAATTGTATCCAATCATCGGCATAATCCCTAGTATTACAATCGCAATTGCACAAAGGCTCATAACAACCTTTATATTCAATGGCAAACGAATTTTCTCTTCCACTTCTCCCGTCCGGAAAAACATTTGCTGTAAAATACGGAAATAATATACGAATGAGATGACTGTCGTCCCCATCATAATAGAAGCTAGTACGTAATGAGCTGGCTCTACATGCAGTGCACCTAAAAAGATGTTAATTTTCCCGATGAAACCAGCTGTTCCTGGTATCCCGGCCAACGATAATATAAAAATCGTCATCACTATCGCTGTAAATGGCGACCGCTTATATAATCCGGTGAAAATGGTAATGTTTTCTTTGTCGCTTTGTAAGATTAAGCCGTGGATAATTGCAAACGCGCCTATATTCATAAGCATATACGCAAGCATGTAAAACCACATGCTATCCATCGTAAATGGTGATAATGCTACAAGCGGAACGAGTAAATACCCCGCATGTGCGATTCCCGAATAGGCAAATAGACGTTTTACGTTATATTGCTTTAACGCTACTACGTTTCCAATAATCATCGTAATACTCGCTAGTACTACAATGTATATGCTCATACGTCCGTATAAAGATTGCATGTCTCCTTGCACCGATACACTTGCAAAAACCATGAGAAACAGACGAGTAATTAGTAAGAACCCTGCAATTTTAGAAATCGTCCCGAGAAAAGCAGTAACAGGCGTAGCCGCTCCCTCATACACATCTGGTGCCCACATATGAAACGGTACTGTCGCAATTTTAAATGAGAGTCCAACGAGCAGGAGTAGAAATGCGAGAGCTAACAATAACTGAATACCACCAGCAAGCTCCCCTGTGAATACTTTTTGCATATCCACGATATTAGTTGATCCTGTAATACCGTATAAATAACTCATTCCAAAGAGCGTAATTGCCGTTCCAATTCCTCCATTAATGACATATTTCATGGCCGCCTCGTTTGATGCACGGTTCTTTTTTCGTATTCCTACTAAAATATATGAAGAAAGTGAAAGCAATTCTAAACCGATGAAAAGTGTAATGAAGTCGACACTAGAAGCCATAAACATAGCCCCAAGAAGTGCCATTAAAAATAAGTAATAATATTCTCCCTTATCTTCAATTGGATTCTTCTTATCATCGCTCATTGCGGTGCATAAGATGAGGGCCGCTCCGCCTAACAACAACGTTTTGAACCCTTTTGAAAACCCATCTAACACAAACGATCCGTTTAAAATATCTCCTGTCGGTTCACCATATAGCGTAATTAATGAGACAATTGCTAATATGACGGCTGCGATTGCACTAAGCGCTACATATCTATGGTTCAACTTAAAAAACAAATCACATATGGAAAGAAGGATGGCAGCTCCGAGAATAATGAATTCTGGCACCATGAGATGCCATGATAAGCTAAGTAACGTATTCATATCCATCCTACTTCACCCCCAATGTTTTCAATGTATTTTGAAGCGGATCCCCTAGTATTTCTGGCATTACTCCAATTGCAATAATGCAGAAGATAAGTAGCAATATAGGGACATACTCCCATCCGTGTATATCAGCTTTCGCCTCCCACTCTTTCTTACCAAATGTTACTTGAAGTGTCGCTCTCAATACGTATACAGCGGTTAAAATGATGCCAAGTACACCGACTGTAGCAATGATTGGCTCCCCTTGGAATAAACCGAGAAAGGCAAGAAACTCGCTAACAAATCCAGACATTCCTGGTAATCCAAGCGATGCCATTCCTCCTGCTAAGAAGAAGCCGCTAAGTACCGGGACACTTTTTGCGAGTCCGCCAAGCGCTGTAATATCCGACGTTCCAAAGCGCTGTTCTATAACGCCCAGTAAGAAGAAGAGTAAGGCTGCAATTAAACCGTGAGAGACAACTTGGAATAGTGCCCCTTGTGTACCTGGTGCATTTAACGCCGCAAGGCCCATTAATACAATGCCCATATGCGAAATACTAGAGTAAGCAAGTACCTTCCGGAAGTCCGTTTGGATGAGCGCTAAGAAGGCTCCGTACAATAAATTAATGACTCCTAAAATCGCAATGAGCGTTGCAAACTCGCGAAAGTATTCCGGGAATAGCCCCTTTCCGAAACGAATCATACCGTATGCCCCAATCTTCAGTAAAACGCCCGCATGAAGCATAACTACAGCCGGATGCGCTTCAATATGCACATTGACCATCCAGCGATGTAACGGGAAAACGGGTAGTTTAATCGCAAAAGCAATCATTATGGCAAGAAACAAGCCGAACTGTAAACTACTTGAGACAGCCATTCCTCCCCCAGCACCTACACTCGTTAATATTTCTTTAAGCTCTGTAATATTTGTTGTACCTGTTTTCGCAAATAAAACCGAGAAAACGATGAGCAAAATAGCGGAGCCAATACCGTTATATATTAAATAACTATAAGCAGCTTTTTCACTCGACAATTTCCCCCACTTCCCAATTAATAAAAACATTGGTGGCAACGTAATTTCAAAGAAGATAAAGAACAACATTAAATTTTGAGCAGCGAAGACGCCGAGCATCCCTATTTCTAACATGAGTAGCAGCATATAAAAGGCTTTCAAGTTTCTTTTAATAGTAAATGCCGCAATTGCTGCAAGCATCGCTAGAAGGGCTGTCAGCACCATCATAACGAGCGATAAACCATCAATGCCGAGCTCGTAATAAATGGAAAACCATCTTTTATCCACCGCTGCAAGATCCCCAAATTTAATCCATTTCACTTTTTCATCAAATAGCGATAAACTCTTTCCAGAAGCATATGTACAAGCGAGAACGATAGCGATTCCAAATGGAAGCGCCGTTCCAAATAAACCAAGCGCTCGCACTGTACGCGATTCTTTTTTCGGTGTTAATACAAGTAAGAGAATTCCTAAAAGCGGGGAAAAAATGAAGAACGTTAATAACAAATCATTCATCGTAAATCCCCTCCCGTATAGAGCAAAATAATGACGAGTACTGCAAGCGAAACAACTGTTACAGTGCCGTACACTTGTACATTTCCGTTTTGGAGTCTAGAACCGAGTCCGCTTATCCCTTTAATTAGACTCCCTATTAAAATGGCAATTCCTTCGACTACATACACCTCAAATAAGCGAAGCACATGGGCGACTCCCTTCGTAATAGGGAGCACCGTCATATTGTATAGTTCATCCACATAATATTTTTCTTTCAAAAGGTTATAAAGAGGTGTTCCATCACCACCAGCCCAATCTCTAGAAATAGATTTCTTGCCATATATGAAATATGCAAGAGCAATCCCAGCAAATGAAACGATAGTCGCTACGATCATAATCCAAACTGGTCCGTGTGCCTCTCGCGTTTTAAATGCTACATCTTTCGTAAGCCAATCCCCGAGGAATGTCCCAAACCATGGTGTATTCATATAACCCGCCACTACCGCGAGAACGCCAAGGACGATCATCGGATACGTCATAATGCGGGGCGATTCCTGCACATCTCCCTTCGTCTTGGCTTCCCCAGTAAAGACAAGGAAGTATAGCCGGAACATGTAGAATGCTGTTAAGAACGCTGCAATTACTGCTAATATGAATAAAACGTAATTGCCATTCATCCAAGTCACCGCTAAAATTTCATCTTTACTAAAGAAACCTGAAAGGAGCGGAACCCCACTAATTGCAAGTGTACCGATTAAAAATAGTGCACCCGTTACTTTCATCTTCTTCTGTAAACCACCCATTTTATTAATGTCTTGCGTATGCACTGCATGAATGACACTTCCTGCCGCCAAAAATAGTAGCGCTTTAAAAAAGGCGTGTGTCGTTAAATGGAAAACACCAGCTACATAACCGGCAGATCCTAACGCAAGCATCATATACCCAAGCTGGCTCACTGTAGAATAAGCAAGCACTCTCTTTATATCCGTTTGTACAAGACCTATGGAAGCCGCAAAGATTGCAGTGAAGGCTCCAACGATTGCCACCGTCTGCATCGCCACCGCACTTGCTGAAAATAGCGGGAACATCGTCGCCACTAAATATACGCCAGCTGCGACCATCGTCGCCGCATGAATAAGTGCCGAAACAGGCGTCGGCCCTTCCATCGCATCTGGTAACCACGTATGAAGCGGGAACTGACCTGACTTCCCCATCGCACCGATAAAAATTAATATCGCTGTTATTGTAATCATCGTAGGGGTAAGATCCCCCGTATGAATCGCCCTAAATATTGCGTCATATTCAAAACTACCTGCATGCCAGAAAATTAAGATCATCCCAATAAATAAACCGACATCTCCAATACGAGTCATAATAAAAGCCTTTTTCGCAGCAGCCTTCGCTTCTTCTTTAAAGAAATAAAAACCGATGAGTAAAAATGAACCAAGGCCGACTAACTCCCAAAATATATAAAGCTGTAATAAATTCGGGGATATAACGAGCCCGAGCATCGCAAATGTAAAGAGCCCTAAATAGGCATAAAAGGTTGGTAATCTTTCCTCACCTTTCATATAACCTTTCGAATACACATGTACAAGTAAACTCACAAGTGTAACGATAAACAGCATTAAAGCCCCTAATGCAGTCACTTCAAAGCCAAATGATATATCAATATCTCCCGTTCTAAGCCATACCCACTTATGCTTCACGCTTGCTTCTGAAAATCTTTCTATTAATACAAGTACCGCAAATATAAAGGAGAGAAAGACGAGGAAAATACTAAGTACACTGCTTCCTTCTCTAATTTTCTTCCCGAATATAAGTAATAAAAAAAACGAAACAAGCGGGAAAAGCGGTATGAGCCATGCATAATCGATCATTGTTTCCTTCCCCCTTTTCGGTCACAATGTTATCCTTTGAGCGTATCCATTTCATCTACATGAACCGTCGTACGATTACGATACAAAGCAATTAAAATGGCGAGTCCTACCGCCGCCTCCGCTGCTGCTACAGCCATCGTAAATAGAGAGAAAATTTGCCCTGTTAAATTTGGGAACAAACCTAATTTACTAAACGCTACTAAATTCAAATTGGCCGCGTTAAGCATTAATTCAATACAAACTAATACAATCACTGTATTTCGCTTCGTTAAAGCTCCAAACAAACCGATGCAAAACAAAATAATCGCAAGCGTTAAATATGCAGAAGCTGGAACGCTACTCATTGGAATCCTCCTCTTTCTCATCCTTCTTCGCAAGTATAATCGCGCCAACAAGTGCTACAAGTAAAATAACTGAGGTTAACTCAAATGGAATAATATATTTCGAATAGAGAAGTGTACCGATTTGAAGTGTGTTTTTTTCATGGAGAGGTAAACTTCCTTGTGTGCTTTCATTTGCAAAATCAATATTGTTAACAGCGAAATACATAACTGCCCCAAATGCTACAACCGCAAAGAAGATAATCCATTTTCGAAGAGTAAGACGCGATTCATTTTCTGCGTTATGTTGTGTTAACATAATGCCAAAAATCATAATAATTGTGATCGCACCGGAGTAAAGTAAAATTTGTGCAACTCCGATAAATTCGGCCGATAAAAGAAAGTACAAACCTGCGATACTAAGAAATGTCAGAACGAGAGCTAGCATCATATGCATGACTTTCGTTAAGTTCAACATAAGAATACCGCCGATAATTGCAGACAAGGATAGTATGAAGAATGCTACAAACTCGCCATTCATGCTTTATTCTCCTTCCTGACGTTTTCGTCGTTTTCGTCAAGCCACTGCAAATTTTTAAATAAATCATCACGTGAATATTCCGCGAGTTCAAAGTTATTTGTCATAACAATCGCCTCTGTCGGACAAACTTCTGTACATAAATCACACAGAATACAAATTTCAAAATTAATGTCGTACGTGTCGATAATTTTTCCTTTTTTCGTAGGATCCGGATGTTTTTTTCCCGTTAACTGAATACAGTCTGTCGGACAAATATTGGAGCACTGATTACAAACAATACACTTTTCCGGATAAAACTTTTGAATACCTCGAAAGCGGTCCGGCAGCGGCAACGGTTGATTCGGATAATCATAAGTCACCTTCTTCTTACTCAAATTGCTTAATGTATATTTTAATCCTTTAAATAGTCCTTTCATCTCTTACTGGCACCCCCCTCATAGATTAGAAGAACAACTCCTTAATCAATGCCGTTAAGAAAATATTTGCAAGTGCAATTGGCAATAATACTTTCCAGCCAAACTCCATTAACTGGTCACCTCTTATACGCGGGAACGTAACGCGGAACCAAATTAATAGAAAGACTACACTGCTAAATTTCAAAGCAAACCATACAGCTCCTGGGATAAATCCAAGGAACATAACTGGATTCCATCCGCCTAAAAAGAGCACTGTAATTAAAGATGCCATTCCGAAGAAATATACGTACTCTGAAAGCATGAAAAACGCCCATCGAAACCCTGAGTATTCCGTATGATATCCAGAAACAAGTTCCGATTCTGCTTCTGGTAAATCAAACGGCGTCCTATTTAACTCTGCTACCGCCGCGATTAAGAAAACGACGAAACCGATTGGCTGCACGAAAATGTACCAAACATTCTCCTGCGCCGCTACAATTTCATTTAAATTCAGGCTACCAGCTAACAAAACGATGCCAATTACACTCATTACGAGCGGAATTTCATAAGAAATCATTTGCGCCGCCGCACGCATCCCTCCTAAAAGGGAATATTTATTATTTGATGCCCATCCTCCAGTTACGACACCAATCGTCGTAATGCCAGAAACAGCAATGTAATACAGTAAGCCTACGCCAATATCCGCGAACTGAAATTTATCAGTAAACGGGATGACTGCAAGCACCATAAATGCCGGTGCGAATGCAATAACAGGCGCTAATATAAACAACGGTTTATCTGCCGCTTTCGGAATACTATCTTCTTTCAGTAATAGTTTTAAAACATCAGCTACCGTTTGTAGTAAGCCGAACCGGCCCCCAACTTGGTTTGGGCCAATCCGCCCTTGCATAAAACCCATCACTTTCCGTTCTGCCAAAATACCATATGTAACGAAGCCAAGGACTGCAAATAATAGAAGCACCGCTAATCCGAAAAAAATGAAGAAATTCGTCCAGCTTGAAGGTGATTGTAAGAGCGTTTCAATCATTAGCCATCAACCTCCCCAAGTACAATATCAACTCCACCTAAAATCGTAATTAAATTGGCGATGTTTTCACCTTTCAATAACTTCGGTAAAATTTGCAAATTGTAAAAAGACGGCCTGCGAAACTTCAAGCGGTACGGCTCTTTCTTTCCATCACTAGCAATATAGCAACCAATCTCTCCTCGCGGCGATTCTATACGGACGAACGCTTCCCCTTTAGGCGCCTTAATGATTTTCGGTACTTTTGCTAGCACAGCTCCGTCTTTTGGAAACTGCTGGACAGCTTGCTCAACAATTTTTAATGACTCCTCAATCTCTTGCATGCGGCAAACGTAACGATCCCAAGCATCTCCCACACTCCCAACAGGAATATCGAAATCAAAACGATCATAAATGGAGTACGGTTCATCCTTGCGAAGATCCCAGTTTACTCCGGTACACCGCAAATTCGCTCCGCTTAAAGAATACGAAATCGCTTCTTCCGCGTTATATATACCAACGCCTTTTACACGATTTAAGAAAATCTCATTACCGCTAACGAGATCATGATAACCTGCTAATTGCTCTCTCATATACGGAACAAACTCTTCCACTTTTTCAATCCAACCGTCCGGCGCATCCCACTTTACACCCCCGACTCTCATATAGTTAAAAGTAAGCCGGGCACCGCATAATTCGTTTAATAAATTTATAATCATCTCTCGTTCACGAAACGCGTACAAAAACGGGCTGACCGCTCCTATATCAAGAAGATTTGTCCCCCACCAAACGAGGTGGCTTGCAATCCTTCCAAGCTCCATTGCAAGCACTCGTAAGTATTCGGCCCGCTCCGGGATTTCAAGCCCCATCATCGTCTCTACAGCATGGCAAATGACGTAATTATTCGTCATGGCCGATAAATAGTCCATTCGATCTGTATAAGGGATAATTTGTGTATACTGTAAGCTCTCGGCAATCTTTTCGGTCCCGCGATGCAAATATCCAATAACTGGTGTAGCTTCTTTAATAATTTCCCCGTCAATCTTAATAACAAGCCTGAACACACCATGCGTACTCGGATGCTGAGGCCCTACATTCAAAAGCATTTCTTCCGTACGGATCATAAGCTACACCTCCACATCATACGGTTCATAATCTTTCCTAAGCGGATACCCTATCCAATCATCCGGCATTAAAATACGTGATAAATTCGGATGTCCCTTAAATACAATGCCGAGCAAATCATATGCTTCTCGCTCTGGCCAGTCCGCCCCTTTCCAAAGCGCTGTCACCGATTCTACTTGCGGCTCTTCCCTATCCAACTTCACCTTCACCGCTACTGACTGTTTCTTTCCATATGAAAATAAATGAACATATACTTCCATATGTGTCACAAAATCCGTCGCATGTAGCTCTGACATATAATCAAAAGCAAGTCCCTCATGGAATCGCAGTAACTCCATTACTTCATAATATTTTGAGGGCTCCGCCACAAGAGTTGGCACATCTTTTGAAAGTTTATTAATATAGGAATCTACTAATGTATCCTCTCCTATGTTTCCCTTAATAACTTCAACATACTGATTTAAATACGGCTGATTCACGGATGGCTCTTCCTGCTTCGGCTCCTCTTCCGCTTTACCTTCAGCGCCCTTTGTCTTCGCCCTTGCTGCCGCAGCCGCTTTCGCTGCTGCAATTGCCTTCGCCTTTTCATCTCCCGATTCCCCATCACCTTGCGAGGCCTTCTGCTTCGCTAGAGCCGCTGCCTTTGCCTTTGCTGCTGCCACGGCCTTTGCTTTCGCCTTAGCCTTGTCCTCTTCCGTTACTTCTTCGGTTCCTTCTCTTTTCTGCTTCGCTAATGCCGCTGCTTTTGCTTTTGCCGCAGCTGCTGCCTTCGCTTTCGCCTTTTCTTCTTCCGGTATTTCTTCTATTCCTTCTCTTTTTTGCTTGGCTAACGCTGCCGCTTTTGCTTTTGCCGCGGCTGCTGCCTTCGCTTTCGCTTTGGCCTTTTCTTCTTCCGGTATTTCTTCTATTCCTTCTCTTTTTTGCTTCGCTAACGCTGCCGCTTTTGCTTTTGCCCCGGCTGCTGCCTTCGCCTTCGCTTTGGCCTTTTCCTCTTCCGTTACCTCTTCTGTTCCTTCTCTTTTTTGCTTCGCTAACGCTGCCGCTTTTGCTTTTGCCGCGGCTGCTGCCTTCGCCTTCGCTTTGGCCTTTTCCTCTTCCGTTACCTCTTCTGTTCCTTCTCTTTTTTGCTTCGCTAACGCTGCCGCTTTTGCTTTTGCCGCGGCTGCTGCACGTCGTTTTGCTTCTTCCACAGTCATACCATCATTTTTTGGTAGCGCTTTCTCTTTTTCTTGATCTTCTTCCTCAAGTTTCCTTATTTCCGCATCATGTTTCACAACGAGACGCTTTCTCGCCTCTTCTTTCGCACGCCTAGCCGCTTCTCTTTTCAAATCCTCTAGGTCTTTATTTGGATCACTCATTTATTCGTCACCTGCTTTCCTGTCTTTGCCTCGTAACGAATTTTTTCTTTCAATTTATTAATTCCATAAATTAAAGCGGCGGGATTTGGTGGGCAGCCAGGAATATACACGTCAACTGGTACAATTTGATCCACACCTTTCACAACAGCATATGAATTTACATATGGGCCACCTGCTGTCGCACAAGATCCCATTGCAATCACCCACTTTGGTTCAGGCATTTGATCGTATAAGCGCCGAACAATAGGAGCCATCTTCTTCGTTACCGTTCCCGACACAATCATAACGTCCGATTGCCTTGGTGAAGTCCGAAAAAATGACCCAAATCGATCTAAATCGTAATGTGATGAACCTACTCCCATCATTTCAATTGCACAGCATGCTAGTCCGAATGTCATCGGCCATAAAGAATTGCTCCGTGCCCATCCTTTCAACTGCTCCAATGTAGAAAAAAAGATATTTCGTTCTAATTCCGCTCGTTCATTTGGATGTAATTCCTCAAAATTTATAACCATTGTAACACCTTCTTTTTCCAAGCATACGCTAATCCAACTAGCAACATTACAACAAAGATGAGCATTTCAATCAGTGCAAATAAACCGAGCTTGTCATATGCAACAGCCCATGGATATAAAAATAAAGTTTCTACATCAAAGATGACAAACAATAAAGCAAAAATATAATAACGAGCATGAAACCGAATATTTGCATCATGAAAAGGCTCAATCCCACTCTCATACGTCGTCGCTTTCGCTGCACTTGGTTTGTTTGGACGCAGCATCCTTCCTAATGTAAGAGCCACTACCGGCAGCAATATACCTAATAGCAAGAAAATCAAAACGATCATATAACTATTTTCATATACACTTGCCATTGTGAAACCCTCCCCCCTGAATTAAGAACAAGTTCACTTAGTAAACAATATGTCCTAGTTGCAGTAATTATTATTTTTAAATTTTTCTAAATAATGCAACTATTTTAATCATTATAGCAAACTTCAAATTCCTATGTCGATATGTTGGGGACAGAAACGAGAATTATTAAAATCTATTTTTATAACTCGCTATACCTGTGCAAAATAAGTATAGAAATTATATATGTTTTTCAAGAAACAATAAAAAATAAAAAGAGGAATTTATATGTATATACCGTGGGTGAGATAAATGAAAAAACAAACACATGTAAGTATTCTTATAAGCATTATATTGTTGTCTATAGCGATTCATTACGTGGCAATGCCTTTTCTATATGAATACTCATTTCCTTTTCAAATATTAATTGGAATGAGTACCTTATTCATTGATATTATCGCTTGTAGTTATATACTTTATTTTTCAAATAGGAAAGAAGGGTTACCTCGTTTATTTTGGACCATATTATGTGTTGGAACCCTCTCTTATTTCATTGGTGATTTAGTCGTTGCCTATCAACGTTTAATTTTAAAGGATTACTATACATTCGTTGATCCGTCTGACTTTTTTTACCTACTTTTTTTAATTAGCTTTGCATTTGCCTTTCTATATGAAATCATCTATAATCGCGATTTATTAGAAAAGCTTTTTATGATATGTGATATTTGTATTATTGTTACAGCCCAATTTACTTTAAGTTATTACTTACTTATTGAACGAACCATTCACATTTCTTCAACATCCTATATCGACATATTTGTTCAACTTACCTATCCAATGGCCGATTTGCTCTTTCTTCTCATAGGAATCAATCTGTTATTCAAGCCATTATCCTTATTATCAAAAAAAGTTGGTGCGCTTCTTGGCATTGCTTTAATTTTGTATGCTACTACAGATGCGATTTATGCTTATATCAAATACTTCACACCAGAGTATTCTATGTTTACAGTTACTCCTCTCTATCAAGTAACTTTAGTACTAGTAGCAATTGCCTGTATTCTGCATACAAAAGAACCTGAAAAACAAGAGCAAGTACTATTAACCCCTAAACTTGGGGAATCAATCAGATTATCATTACCTTATATTTCTGTAGTAATGCTTATTGTTTTTATATTAGTTGAATATGTTTTTGCACCGATTGTAGTAATCGGGCTTATAATAACTTTCTCCTTCGTTCTCATACGCCATAGTTTAGTTCGAAGACAAAATAAAATATTATTACTAGCCCAAATGCAATTCAACTCGGAACTCGAAAAACAAATTGAACTACGTACAGAAGATTTAGTAGAACAAAAAAATGAACTATATCATAACCAACAGATGTTTAAATCTTTATATGAGCATCATCCAGATCCAATCTTCACCTTAGATTTGTACGGTAATTTTCTCAAAGTGAATAACGCTGGTACTACTTTGCTCGGTTATCAAACGAATGAATTATTAAATCAACCTTACTATTCACTTACGTATGAAGAAGATTTAGAAGAAATCATTAATGCCTTTCATAGCGTAAAAAAGGGGAAATCTATTTCTTTAGAAATACGGGCATATCATAAAAATAGAGATATTTACTACTTGCATGTTACAGCTGTTCCTATCTTTTTAAAGAATCATATTTCTGGGGTTTATTTAATGATTAAAGATATTACGGAAAGCAAACAACAACAAGAACAAATTAATTTTCTGGCATACCATGATACTTTAACAGAGCTTGCAAATCGCCGTTCATTTCATCAATATGTAGAACAAGCAATTGCTCGATCCGAAATATCAAAAAGGCCTTTTGCTGTTATGTTTCTCGACCTAGACCGCTTTAAGGTTATTAATGATACCCTCGGTCATAGGGTAGGAGACCTTCTATTAATTGCAGTAGCAAAAAGACTCGAAAGACTATCGACACCAAGTATGAAGCTTGCCCGGCTAGCTGGAGATGAGTTCACAATCCTTATCGAAAATTATAAAAAAAGACCCGATGTAAAAAAAATGGCTGATACGATTGTAGCAGCCATGAACGAACCATTCGAAATCGAAAATCAACATTTACAAATCTCACCGAGCATCGGGATTGCAATATATCCTGAAGCAGGTGAAGATCCATTGTCTATTTTACAGCATGCTGATATGGCCATGTACGAAGCAAAGAACAAAGGAAAAAACGGTAGCTCTCTGTACACGAAAGAATTGTATAAAAAAATGGAACGAAAAGCTCGAATTGAAAAAGATTTACCACTTGCTTTAGTAAACGAAGAGTTTTATCTCGTCTATCAACCACAAGTTGATATTACGACGAAAAAGATTATTGGTGCTGAAGCATTAATACGTTGGAAACACCCACTCCTAGGTGACATTCCGCCATGTGAGTTCATTCCAATTGTAGAAGAGACGCCACAAGTCGTTCCACTCGGTCATTGGGTATTAAAAGAATCCTGTCGCCAGTTAAAAATATGGCATACTTTCGGCTACACAGATTTAAAAATAAGTGTGAACTTATCCGCAAAAGAGTTCCAGCAAGAGAATTTAATCAAGAACATTTCACAAATACTAACAGACATTAAAGTCGATCCAAAGCATGTAATACTTGAGTTAACAGAACGCATTGCAATGATTGATGAAAAAGAAACATTATCAAGACTAAAACAATTAAAGGAATATGGTATTCAAACGTCCATTGATGACTTCGGTACCGGCTATTCTTCTCTCGCTTACTTATCAATTTTCCCTATCGATACATTAAAAGTACCGAGAGAATTTACACAACTAGCCGATCATCGACCTGAGGAAAGAGCTATCGTTTCCACTATCCTTTCCCTTGCAAATACTTTAAACCTTTCTGTCGTTGCTGAAGGAATTGAAACAGAAAAACAACTTAAGTTTCTACAAAAGAACAACTGTAAATATATGCAAGGCTACTATTTCAGTAAACCACTTACGAGTCATCAATTAATAAAATTTCTACAAAAAACACCCAGTATGAACCAATAGCTCATACTGGGTGTTTTTATAGTGTGGGAATTGTTTTCTCGTAATACTCCTCTGCAATTTCTTCATAAAAGGCTGCTGACGTCGTATAAAAATATGGAATTAGCCATAAGAATCCAATCCCGAGTGTAATACAACTTAATATAAACCAACCAATAAAACTTAAACATAAAATGAAATACTCCATCTTATGTCCATCCATCATACGACGGCTTTCTGTAATAGCTTGATTTATGGAATACTCAGGATGATCATTTATTATAAAGTACGTCATCGCATAAGAAAAGTACATCACAATCATACCAACAATTGAAATAGCTAATAGTACAAAGAAAGCAATAGCAAAAGACGTATTTCCTTCTTCACCAAAAAATACAAATAAGGCTACTAGCAACATCGGGATCCATGTACCTGTATATAACAAAATCGCAAGCATTGCCCACATTGTTTTCATCATTCTTTTAAAGCCCCGAAATCCTTCGAATAAGTGATCTACTTTAGCACTTTCTCGTTTACTAATCTGTAAAAACACATTTGTATAACCGTATGATGTAATCCCATACGATGCGTTACTCAAAATTATTATGATGCAATAAAAAATACCAAATGTAATACCTGCTCCAATTGATATTGTTTCCTCTTCAAGTGAACCTGTGAAACCAGCAAATAGTAAAAATATAATAACTCCTGGAATTAAAAGTATAAGCATTGCAGCCATTGAAACAACATAACTTAAAATAAAATATAAAATCGTTGATCCAACACCTAGTCCCCATTTTCCCTTTAAAGAGTGCAACGCTTCTCGTTTCATTTCACCGATCATTTATTCATCCCCTTTATAAATTGTTGTACATTCTCTACTTATACAAGCATCAATATAATTATACCATTTTTGTAAAATTATCCATAAACTCCATAAAAAATCCGTAAAGGCAAAGCCTTTACGGATTTTTTATTTCATATCAGAAACGTTTAAACGGTTCACGGCACGTTGTAATGCCATTTCTGCACGTTTAAAGTCAACATGTGCTTGTTTATCTTGCATACGTTGTTCAGCGCGACGCTTCGCTTCATTTGCACGATGGATATCGATATGGTTTGCTTCTTCAGCAGATGATGATAATACAGTTACTTTATCCGGACGAACTTCGATAAAGCCACCGCTTACTGCTACATAATCAGTGTGTCCACCATTTTTCAGACGAACTGCACTAATTTTTAATGGTGCAACAGTTGGAATGTGACCTGGTAAGATCCCCATTTCCCCACTCTCTGCTTTTACGCTTACCATTTCTACTTCTTTTTCGTAAACCGGTCCATCAGGAGTTACAATACTGACTGGAAATGTCTTCATAATTCGTCCCTCCTAAGGCCTTACGCCATCATTTTCTTCGCGTTTTCAATAACTTCTTCAATACTACCTACAAGACGGAATGCATCTTCTGGAAGGTCATCATATTTTCCTTCTAGAATTTCTTTAAATCCGCTAACTGTATTTTTTACAGGTACGTAAGAACCTTTTTGACCTGTAAACTGCTCAGCTACGTGGAAGTTTTGAGATAAGAAGAATTGAATACGACGAGCACGATGTACAACTAACTTATCTTCTTCAGATAACTCATCCATACCTAAGATAGCGATGATATCTTGAAGCTCTTTATAACGCTGTAAAGTTTGCTGTACTTGACGAGCTACTTCATAATGCTCTTCTCCTACGATTTCTGGAGAAAGTGCACGAGATGTAGATGCTAATGGATCTACGGCTGGGTAAATACCCATTTGTGTTAAACGACGCTCTAAGTTTGTTGTTGCATCTAAGTGAGCGAACGTTGTAGCTGGTGCTGGATCCGTATAGTCATCGGCTGGTACATATACCGCTTGGATAGACGTGATAGATCCTTTATTTGTAGATGTAATACGCTCTTGTAATTGACCCATTTCTGTTGCAAGTGTTGGTTGGTAACCTACCGCAGATGGCATACGACCAAGAAGGGCAGATACTTCAGAACCTGCTTGCGTGAAACGGAAGATGTTATCGATGAACAGAAGTACGTCTTGTCCTTGCTCATCACGGAAATGCTCAGCCATTGTTAAACCGGTTAATGCAACACGTTGACGTGCTCCAGGTGGCTCATTCATTTGTCCGAATACCATCGCAGTTTTCTTAATTACGCCAGAATCGCTCATTTCGTGGTATAAGTCATTACCCTCACGAGTACGCTCACCTACACCAGCGAATACAGAGATACCACCGTGTTCTTGTGCGATGTTGTTAATTAATTCCTGAATTAATACCGTTTTACCTACACCGGCACCACCGAATAGACCGATTTTACCACCCTTAATGTAAGGAGCAAGTAAGTCTACTACTTTAATACCAGTTTCAAGAATTTCTACTTTAGTAGATAATTCTTCGAATGCAGGTGCTTGACGGTGAATTGGATCACGACGTACATCGGCAGGAACCTCACCATCTAAGTCAATTGCATCACCTAATACGTTAAATACGCGACCAAGTGTTGCATCTCCAACTGGTACAGAGATTGCTTTACCAGTATCTTCTACTTCTGTACCACGAACAAGTCCGTCTGTGGAAGACATTGCAACTGTACGAACTGTATCATCACCTAAATGAAGTGCAACTTCAAATGTTAAGTTAATGCTTGCTCCGTTTTCGTTGCTTTGTTTTACCGTAAGGGCGTTGTAGATTTCTGGTAGCTTTCCGCCATCAAACTTAACGTCTACAACCGGACCCATGATTTGCGTAACGCGCCCTTTATTCATCGGGTTCCCTCCTAGCTTTCTTTTAATTAGCCAACTTGCTACGAGCAGTTAGCTTTTCATTTTTTATTGGTTTATAGCTTACGCGACTCTTTTGAAAGAGCCGCCTACGCTTTTATAGAATCTAGTTCCAGCGACTAGAACATTCGGTCATTTCGTGCCTTCCTGCGAGGCAAACTACGCCTCTTCGTCAGGAGCTCCAATGCCCTCTTGTTCTGGACGAGCCGCTTCCACTTTTTAATACTACTCTAACGCTGCTGCTCCACCAACGATTTCCGTAATTTCTTGCGTAATCGCTGCCTGACGCGCACGGTTGAATGAAAGTGTAAGTGAATCGATAACTTCCATTGCGTTGTCTGTAGCACTCTTCATTGCTGTCATACGCGCTGCGTGTTCACTTGCTTTACCGTCTAGTAATGCACCGTACACTAAGCTTTCTGCGTATTGTGGCAATAGTACTTTTAAAATTTCTTCTTCAGAAGGTTCGAATTCATAAGCTGTCGTCGGTTTGTCAGACGCCACATCAGTAAGCGGTAAAATTTTATTTTCCGTTACTTCTTGTGAAATTTTACTTACGTAATGGTTGTAGTAAATATACAGCTCATCATAAGCACCATCTGCAAACATCGCAATTGCTCGAGAAGCAAGATCTTTAATATCAGTAAATGATGGGTGGTCAGATAGTCCAACTACTTCATCAATGATGTTAAAGCCGCGACGTTTTAAATAATCACGTCCTAGTCGGCCAAGCACAATAATTGAATATTGGTTTGAATCCATATTATGACGTTCACGAATTACGTTACTTACTGTACGTAATACGTTACTGTTATAACCACCTGCTAGTCCGCGATCAGATGTAATAACGATGTACCCTGTACGCTTTACAGGACGCGCATTTAGCATCGGATGATTAATTCCTTTACTTCCTTGCGCAATGCTCGCTACTACTTCTTGAATCTTTTCCATATACGGAACGAAAGATTTAGCATTTTGCTCTGCACGGTTTAACTTAGATGCAGATACCATCTCCATCGCCTTCGTAATTTGACTCGTTTTCTTTGTCGAGTTAATCTTCGCTTTTATATCGCGTAAAGATGCCACAGGTTTTCACCACCTTTTTTCCGGAAGTTGGCACGATTAGTAAGAATTCTCTTCCTAATCTACGTTGCAAGATATTCTTGCTCATGATTGAAGGAAAAGAATAGGTGCACCTACTCTTTTCCTTTACATAACCGTCAGCAATCTCAAAACTTGAGATGCCTTTTATATATTATTATCTAGCTCCAGCGGCTTGAATGTTCGGTGGCTTCACTTCTTCCTACGAGGCAAAGACCGCCTCTTCGTCAGAAGCTCCATCCCCCTCACATTCAGGACGAGCCGCTTCCGCTTTTATTATTCAGAAGCTACGAATACTTTTTTAAATCCATTAATAGCTGCTGCAAATTTGTCGTCATCCGCAAGTTTCTTAGTTGTGCGGATTTCTTCTAATAAGTCAGTCGCATTAGAATCTAACCAAGCATGGAATTCTTCTTCGAAACGAGTGATATCTACTACTGGGATATCATCTAGGAATCCACGTGTTAAAGCGTAAAGAATGATAACTTGTTTCTCTACACGTAATGGTTTGTGTAATCCTTGTTTTAATACCTCAACAGTACGAGCACCACGGTTTAGTTTCGCTTGAGTTGCTTTATCAAGGTCAGAACCGAACTGAGCGAACGCTTCTAACTCACGGTAAGATGCAAGGTCAAGACGAAGTGTACCTGATACTTTACTCATTGCTTTAATCTGAGCAGATCCACCTACACGAGATACAGAAGTACCCGCATCGATCGCTGGACGTACGCCAGAGAAGAATAGGTCAGATTGTAAGAAGATTTGTCCATCCGTAATAGAAATTACGTTTGTTGGGATGTAAGCTGATACGTCCCCTGCTTGTGTTTCGATGAAAGGTAGTGCAGTTAAAGAACCGCCGCCTCTTGCATCACTTAATTTTGCTGCACGCTCTAATAAGCGAGAATGTAAGTAGAACACATCCCCTGGATATGCTTCACGACCTGGAGGACGACGTAATAGTAATGAAAGCTCGCGGTAAGCCGCTGCTTGTTTTGATAAGTCATCATATACTACTAATACGTGTTTACCATTGTACATGAACTCTTCACCCATTGTTACACCAGCATAAGCAGCTAAGTATAATAATGGAGCTGGTTGAGAAGCTGATGCAGTTACAACGATTGTGTAATCTAATGCACCGTGCTTACGTAGTGTTTCTACTACGTTACGTACAGTTGATTCTTTTTGTCCGATAGCTACATAGATACAAATCATATCTTCATCTTTTTGGTTAATGATTGTATCAAGCGCAACTGCTGTTTTACCTGTTTGACGGTCACCAATGATTAACTCACGTTGACCACGGCCAATTGGTACAAGAGCATCGATCGCTTTAATACCTGTTTGAAGTGGCTCATGAACAGATTTACGATCCATTACACCTGGTGCTGGACTTTCAATTGGACGAGTGTTTGTTGTATTGATTGGGCCTAAACCATCAACTGGTTGACCTAATGGGTTTACAACACGACCGATTAGTTCTTTTCCTACTGGTACTTGCATGATGCGACCAGTACGACGAACTTCGTCACCTTCACGAATTTCTGTGTAAGGTCCTAAAATAATGATACCTACGTTGTTTTCCTCTAAGTTTTGTGCTAGTCCCATAACGCCGTTAGAGAACTCTACAAGTTCACCAGCCATAACGTTATCAAGACCATGAGCACGCGCAATACCGTCACCAACTTGGATAACTGTACCAACATCACTAACTTCGATTTCAGACTGATAGTTCTCGATTTGTTGCTTTATCAGTGCGCTAATTTCTTCAGCTCTGATGCTCATGTGCTTCACCCCTATCTATTCTTCATTAATTCACGCTGAATACGTGCTAATTTTCCTTGTAAGCTTCCGTCGTAAATGCGATTTCCAATACGTACTTTAATGCCGCCTAGTAAATCTTCATCTACAACATTTTTTACGCGAATTGCATCTTTTCCCGTTCTCTTTGCAAATGCTTCTGCAATGTTAAGCTTCTCTTCTTCTGATAGAAGACGAGTAGAATATACAGTTGCGTCGGCTACGTTACGTTCTTCATTAGCAAGAACAACATATTCATCTGCAATTTCAGGTAAGATATCAATGCGTTTGTTATCAATTAAAATATATAACGTATTTAAAATAGATTCAGAAACAGATCCGAATACGTTTGCAAGAAACGTTTTCTTTTGTTCCTTTGAAATGTTCGGTTGCGTTAAAAAGCTATGTAGTTCTTCGTTCTTTACATAAACGTTTTGTACAAGGCGTAATTCCTCTTCAAACATTTCTAATACGTGTTTTTCTTTTGCAATTTTAAAAAGAGCGACAGCATAACGTTTTGCTACAATCCCATTGCTCATCGCGCTTCTCCTACTTCTTTAATATAATCGCGAATTAACTTAACTTGATCTTCTTCTTTTAATTCTTTTTCAATTACTTTAGAAGCAATTTGAACAGATAAAGAAGCGACTTGTTCTTGTAAAGCAGCAATCGCTTGCTCTTTTTCGCGTTGAATTTCTTGTACAGCAGATGCTTTAATTGATTCTGCTTCTTCTTTCGCAGCAGCAACAATAACATCTTTTTGATCTACAGCTTGTTTTTTCGCTCTTTCGATTAACTCTTGTGCTTCAACACGCGATTGTTTTAACATTTCACGTTGTTCTTCTACTAATTTCTTCGCTTCAGCGTTACTTCTTTCTGCAGCGTCGATTTCATTAGTAACATGCTCTTCACGTTCTTTCATAATTCCCATTAAAGGACCCCACGCAAATTTGCGTAGCATTACTAATAGAAGTAAGAAAATGAACAATGTATAAGCAATCGTTCCAAATGGAATGGAAGCCCCTAATAATAAAGTTGGCACAAGGATTCACTCCCTTCAAAATATCTAAATTGATCATATGAAAAAAAAAGACATACGTTTCGTTCATAAAGCAATGGCGAAGAAAGTTCGGAAAAACACTCTTCGCCATCTATGTAAGGGGAGTCTCCCTTATTTGTTCATTACGATGAATGCAATAACTACACCGATGATTGGAAGTGCCTCAACTAAAGCAACCCCGATGAACATAATTGTTTGAAGCGCGCCTTTTAATTCTGGTTGACGAGCAACACCTTCGATTGTACGTGATACGATAAGACCGTTACCAATACCTGCACCTAATGCTGATAAACCAATTGCAATTGCAGCTGCGATTACACCTAAACTCATTTAATTTGTCCTCCTTTGTATTATAAAAAAATAATTTTTTTCTTACTTAAATTATATTAATGGTCATGGCTTACTTTATGAGCCATATAAACCATCGTTAACATAACGAAAATAAATGACTGGATTGATCCAACGAATACACTGAATCCCATCCATGCTAACATTGGTACAAGCGCACCTAATGCTCCGAGGAACGATGCCCCGCCTAACTTAGCAAGTAATCCTAATAAGATCTCACCTGCATAAATGTTACCGAATAAACGAAGACCTAACGTTAATGTGTTAGCAAACTCCTCAATAACCTTTAATGGGAATAAGAATTTCATAGGTTGGAAATAACCTTTTACGTATTCTTTCGTACCCTTCATCTTAATTCCATAATAATGGGTGAGGGTAACTACCATCACGGCTAATGTTAATGCAACTGCTGGATCAGACGTTGGTGATCTCCACCATGCAATATGTTCGCCAGCCTCAACTGTTGAATACATGAATGGTAAACCAAGGAAGTTCGATACGATGATAAACATGATAAGCGTAACGCCAAGCGTTAAGAAACGTCCACCTGTTTTCCAGTCCATCGTACTATTGATAATCCCTTTCACGAAGTCAAACACCCATTCCATGAAGTTTTGCATCCCGGTTGGGCGAAGGGCTAAACTGCGAGTTCCAATAACAGCGATTAAGAAAACAATAACTGCTGCTACAGTAACCATCATAACTGATGACAAATCGAACGTTAAACCTAGAAATTCAACTAATTTACCGTGTTCCACTAGTAATTCACCTCTCTTCCCTGCTCTTATACTCTAAATAAAGAAAATCTATGATCATGACAAGGTATCCTGTCAGCAATCCTACACCTAGGCCCCACATCGCAATTAACTCTTGATATTTGGCTGCAAATAAAATTAATAATCCAATCGTGGCGAATCTCGAATATGTACTTACTGCTGTCGCCTTAAATTTTACGTTTTCTCCATTTGTTACGCGATCCAACAGCTTGTCTGTTCTACGTGCAATGATGCGCAAACTAAGAAAACTGAAAATCGTTCCGATAATCAGCCCAAGAAATACATCCTTGTAAGAGGTGAATCCCCATCCTAGCACTAGAAGCGCAAGCAAGTAGTACATATATTTCTTTTGTCTTTGGACAAGTCCATGTACGTCTATCATCATTGCTCTCCCGAATAGTAATGTCGAATGAGTCGAATCATTGCGTATATCCCTGTTCCTAATCCGAGTAATAACCCTATAATAAGAAACAATGGAAACGTTCCAACCTTACTATCAATCCACTGCCCACCAAAGATTCCAATAAGAATAGAACCGACTAACTGAGCAAGAATACCTGACATTAAAGCATAAGCTTTTATATGGCTGCGATCGTTTTTTTGCAAGGATTCATCCCTCCAATATGTAACCCTCATTCACGATGTATTAATAATAACTCATTTTTTTGCATAAATCCTATACAAAATAAAAAGTTTACATTTTCGTCACGGAATAGATGTATTTTTGTCACTGAAAGCCCTACCATCTATCCCCGTTGTTAGCATACAATAGGGTATTAACAGTGTCAACGAGAAATCGTAAAAAATCAAAAAATTTGAGTATTAGTCATTTCCTCCCAAAAATGAAAACGTTCCCCTTCTAAATACTGGTTAGAGATATGCAATTTCTAACAGTTTTCTCTTTATAATAGAAGGAAATGTTCACAAGTTTGTCACTATTATATTTTTAAGATATAACGCTTTCCTTCCATAATATAGTGCTCTTTAGACGTAAGACTTCTATATTATATGTGATGTGTATGCAACTTATGTTGTATATACTATGTATATTTATCCCCCCTCCCCTACCTCATCAAGGTACAAAAAAACGAGAGGGAACCCCCTCTCGTCAGTTGTCTTACTTCGTTCCGAATAAACGGTCACCAGCATCACCAAGACCTGGTACTACATATCCGTGGTCATTTAATTTCTCATCTAATGCTGCTACATAAATATCAACATCAGGATGTTCTTCTTGTACTACTTTTACTCCTTCTGGAGCTGCAACGATACACATTAATTTAATTTGTTTTGCACCGCGCTTTTTCAGAGAGTTAATTGCTTCAGCTGCAGAACCACCTGTTGCTAGCATCGGATCTAGTACGATGAAGTCACGCTCTTCTACATCCGTTGGAAGTTTCACATAGTATTCTACCGGTTGCAATGTTTTAGGGTCGCGGTATAAACCAACGTGCCCTACTTTTGCTGCTGGAATTAATTTCAGAATTCCATCAACCATTCCTAAACCTGCACGTAAAATCGGAATTAAACCAAGCTTTTTACCAGCGATCACTTTTGTTGTCGCTTTGCTTACAGGTGTTTCAATCTCAATGTCTTTAAGTGGAAGATCGCGAGTAATTTCGAAAGCCATTAAACTTGCTACTTCGTCCACTAATTCACGAAAATCTTTCGTGCCTGTATTCTTATCGCGAATATATGTAATCTTATGTTGAATTAACGGGTGATCAAATACATACAGTTTTCCCATGTGAATCTCTCCTTTAGATGATATTCATGCGTTTGCACGCTTTTTTACACTATTTACGATTGTAAAGAAAACGCTACTAATATTCAAGGGCAAATTTGGCAAAATCATGATTTTACGATGAATCTATCTAGTATCTTTACCAATTATGGGAGCTGTATCCTTCATTATATCGCCAAAATTTATTCATCATTTGTATACATACTTAAAGAACAATATATGTCCAAAAAAAAACTGCCAAAACAATTACGTCTCAGCAGCCTTCTTTCATCTATTATAGGTCTGTGTACATTGGGAATTTGCTCGTTAACGCTTCTACACGCTTACTTGCTTCTTCTAATGCAGCTTCATTTTCATGATTTTTTAATGTATAAGCAATAAGTGACGCAATTTCATCCATGTCTTCTAAACCGAAACCACGAGATGTTACAGCTGCCGTACCGATACGTACACCGCTTGTTACAAATGGGCTTGCTGTTTCAAATGGAATTGTATTTTTGTTCACTGTAATACCAACTTCATCTAATACGTGCTCTGCTACTTTACCTGTGATTTCTAAGTTACGAACATCGATCAGGATTAAATGATTGTCTGTTCCACCAGAAACAAGTGTAAGTCCTTCTTTTTGAAGACCTTCAGCTAAGCGGTTCGCATTATTAATGATATTTTGTGCATATGTTTTAAACTCATCTTGTAGTGTCTCACCAAATGCAACAGCTTTTGCAGCGATTACGTGCATAAGTGGACCACCTTGAATACCAGGGAAGATTGATTTATCAATTTGTTTTGCAAATTGCTCTTCACATAAAATCATACCACCACGTGGACCACGTAATGTTTTATGTGTTGTCGTTGTAACGAAATGTGCGTGTGGTACTGGGTTTGGATGTAAACCAGCAGCTACTAAACCAGCGATATGTGCCATATCAACCATAAAGTATGCACCCACTTCATCTGCAATCTCACGGAATCGTTTGAAATCGATAACACGAGGATATGCACTTGCACCTGCAACGATTAATTTTGGTTTATGTTCTTTCGCTTTTGCTAATACATCATCGTAATTAATACGGTGAGATTCAGCATCCACGCCATATTCTACGAAATTATATTGTACTCCACTGAAGTTAACAGGGCTTCCGTGTGTTAAGTGACCACCATGAGATAAATTCATACCAAGTACTGTATCGCCTTGCTCTAAAATCGTAAAGTATACTGCCATGTTCGCTTGTGCACCAGAATGTGGTTGAACATTTACATGCTCTGCACCAAAGATTTCTTTCGCGCGATCACGTGCGATATCTTCCACTACGTCTACGTGCTCACAGCCACCATAGTAACGTTTTCCAGGATATCCCTCAGCATACTTATTCGTTAAAACAGAACCTTGCGCCTCCATTACTGCTTCACTTACGAAGTTTTCCGAAGCAATTAACTCAATCTTTGAACGCTGTCTTCCTAGTTCTGCCTCAATTGCAGCAAATACCTTTTCATCTTGACGTTTTAAATGATTCACCAAAATCCCCCTTTTCTGAACGAATTACATCGATTCCCAATAGTTTTTTCTCATTTATTCAGAAAAAACGAAAATTCAGGTTGTAATTCTTTCGAACCTTCATGTTTTCAACTACATTCTAACATGACTTTCTATATCATAAAAGAAAAAAAAGACCGAAAATCGGTCTTTTCTTTCTTCTATTATAAAGTCAGACTACATACCTTTTATCTTTCGATATAAAGCCATTATGCGACTTTATAATTTTTTATGTCTAACGGCAAGTGATAGTCTCTTCCTTCGCCGCATAAACAGCACGTGCTCCACCAATTAGTTTTCCACGTGTTGTTGCCATCGTTACATGCGCACTTCCAATTTCCTTCACACCTGTACGAACCGGAACAGCTACATGCTTTAAATGCATACCGATAAATGTATCACCAATATCCATTCCTGCATCTGCTTTAATAAACTCAATTACTACCGGATCTTTCAAATTGTGATACGCATATGTTGCTAATGCACCACCTGCTGATCTAACAGGCGTAACTGTTACAATTTCAAATTGATATTTCATCGCTAACTCTCTCTCAACTACTAAAGCACGGTTTAAATGCTCACAACATTGAAACGCCAACTCAATACCTGTTTGCTCTTGAAATTGTTTTAACTCAGAAAAAATCGCCTCTGCTACTTCCATCGTTCCTGATGTCCCAATTCTTTCTCCTAGCACTTCGCTCGTGCTACATCCCACTACAAAAATTTGACCACTTTGTAATGAAGCTTGTTCTTGGAAATCAGAAAGCGAAATTTGTAACTGTTCTCTTACCTTTACGATTTCTGTCATTACGCCTCTTCCTTTCACAGGTTGGTTCACCAAATTATATTTCATACTACTTCTAGTTAGAATCTATTACTTTGTTTCGTATGTTTTAATTTTTCCTACGCGGTTTTCATGACGACCACCTTCATAGTCAGTTGTTAACCAAATTTTTGCGATGTCACGTGCTAGACCTGCACCAATTACACGCTCGCCCATTGCTAACATGTTCGTATCATTATGCTCTCTCGTTGCTTTCGCACTGAAAGTATCATGAACTAATGCACAACGAATACCATTTACTTTGTTTGCTGCAATTGACATACCGATGCCTGTCCCACAAACTAAAATACCACGATCTACTTCGCCATTCGCTACCATTTCCGCTGCTGGAAACGCAAAATCAGGGTAATCAACAGAACCAGCTTCACATTCACAACCTAAATCAATATATTCAATATTTAACTCTTCTAATAAACTTACAAGTTCTTTACGGATATTCATACCGCCGTGATCAGATGCTACTACTACTTTCATTTTTACCCCTCCAAAGTTTCAATCAATTATCTTCATTTCTCACTCGTTACCTTAACGGAACGAAGTGATCTCCAATATCGTATTATACACGAAACATCAACCTTCTGAATGTTTTTTCAGTAAAGTTTGTACAAGTTTTTCCATCTCTTCTAACGTTTCTTTATAAATAGAAAGTGACCCGCCAAATGGGTCTGAAATATCCTTACTTATCCCCTCAGTTACTCCATATAATGTATCCACTTTCTTTTCAACACTCGGATAATGCCCAAGTACAATTTGCTTATGGTTTTCCGTCATTGTTACTACAATATCTGCCCAATCAATCAAAGCTTCATTTATCTGCTGCGAAGCATGATCGATTGTAATTCCCTTTTCAGCTAAAGCTTCCTTTGCATATATCGACGCATCACTTCCAGGATAGGCGAAAACACCAGCAGATTGCACTTCAAAATTACCTTCTCCATGATGACGAAGTAACGCCTCAGCCATCGGGCTACGGCATGTATTTCCAGTGCAAATAAATAACACTCGTTTCATCCAAACCCACCCCTTTTCTTCTTTTTCCTATCTTTCATCATAACGTACATAAGAATAGAACAAAAGAAATGTGAATATACGAAAGGCGCATTTCTCTTATATTTTTTCTAAGAAAAATGCGCCTTATCCACATATATGTGAAACCCTATTTCCAAGTGCCTAGAGTATTTTAACATACATAGCAAGCGTACTACAAAACAAAATAAGGAATCCATTTCATATGAAACGGACTCCTCTTATACAATAATTATTTCATTGTAACTTTCATTACTTCTGTTGAACCTTTTGTAGCTGTTACGCCTACAGTTGTTTTAATAGACTCAGCTGCATCTGTGTTTGTAATAACGATTGGAGTAATTGTACTTTTCGCTTTTTCACGGATTAATTCTAAGTCGAATGAGATTAATTTATCTCCAGCTTTTACAGCTTGGCCTTCAGAAACGTGAGCTTCGAAACCTTCGCCTTCCATTTTTACAGTTTCTAATCCAACGTGGATTAAAATTTCTGTACCGTTTTTCGCTTTAATTCCTACAGCATGTTTTGTGTGGAATAACTGTACGATTTCACCATCAACTGGAGATACAACTACACCTTCAGTAGGATCGATTGCAACACCTTCACCCATCATACGACCAGCGAATACTGGATCTGGTACTTCTTCAATATTTTTCACTGCTCCAGTTAATGGAGCTACGATTGTTTCTTCATTTGTTTTTGAACCAAAACCGAATAATTTTTTAAACATAGGATAGTCCTCCTCATAATTTACCTAAAAGTTTATAGGGCAATCCCTAGTAAAACCCGGGATACATGTAAGACTTCATACTTCGAATATTATACTGTAAAAACGCTTTCGAAATAAATTACGTCATTACTAATAGACTCTTATTGTAGCTCTTTGCAAAATTCCAGTCAATTCTGATTGTCTGAATAACAATAAGAAGTTAACTTCTACTTATATTTTCTCTTTTTTTACCCAACTTGTCTAGAGGTCTTTACTACATTTTTCTTTTTGTCGCTAATTTGTAAAATTATTTTCAAACTTTTTTCGAAATCCACTTGACTAAAGTAAGTAACTATTTTATTATTACTTACATAAGGTAAGTTAATAACTTTTAGGAGGTTTTTAAAATGATGGATATCGGTCTTCTTATTATTCGTCTTATTATAGGTATTACATTCATGGGTCATGGTGCTCAAAAACTATTTGGTTGGTTCGGCGGCTACGGTTTAAAGGGAACTGGCGGCTGGATGGAGTCAATTGGCTTACGCCCTGGTGTATTCATGGCATTTATGGCTGGCGCAACTGAATTATTAGGTGGTTTCTTATTCGCATCAGGTATATTCACTGCAATCGGTTCATTATTTATCGTTGGAACAATGTTAATGGCAATCTTCACTGTTCACGGAAAAAATGGTTACTGGATCACACAAAACGGATTTGAGTATAATTTAATGTTAATCGCTGTCGCTGTCGGAGTAGCTTTAATCGGACCTGGGGCATACGTTTTATTATAATTTTTACCTTGAATTCGAGATTATTTAGACGGAACTTACTTCAATCACAATGAAGTAAGTTCTTTTTATGTAATAAAAATATTATTTTCAGCAGGAGTTTTCCACTAACATCTTGTAAACAAACAATAAGTCGTCATATTTAGAAAGGGGATTTTACGCATGTTATCCATTAATCCAAATGAACAAACGGAAAAAGAGAATTACAAATTATTAACGGGAAGTATCATTCCACGCCCTGTCGCATTCGTTACTTCTGTAACAAAAGATGGCGTATTAAACGGAGCACCGTATAGCTATTTCAATATTGTCGCTGCTAATCCACCACTTATCTCAGTTTCTGTACAACGAAAAGCAGGAACACCGAAAGATACTTCTCGAAACGCAATCGAAAAGGGTGAGTTTGTCGTACATATTTCTGATGAATCTTACGTAGAAGCAATTAACGAAACAGCGGCTAACCTCCCGCCAAATGAGAGCGAAATTGAACTAGCAAAACTAACACCAATTGAAAGTGATGTTATCTCCGTTCCAGGTGTAAAAGAAGCCAATATTCGAATGGAGTGCATACTAGAACGCGCAATCCCTCTTGGCGGAACAGAAGAATCACCAGCTTGCGATCTACTAATCGGACGCGTCGTTCGTTTCCACGTCGCAGAACACCTATACGAAAACGGACGCATTCATGCAGAAGGACTAAAACCAGTAAGCCGCCTAGCAGGACACAACTACGCAAAACTAGGAGAACAATTTGAATTGGTGAGGCCAATTTAAAGGCAGAGGCGGCTCGTTCAGAATGAGAAGGGGATGGAGCTCCTGACGTAGAGGCGCTTTTTGCCTCGCAGGAAGGCGCGAAGCCACCGACCATTCTAACCGCTGGAACTGGATATATCCCCTAAAAGCGCAAGAGGCCCGTTCACTTCCATCACCTAAACATAACCCCCCGCTGAAAGCGGGGGATTTTTTATCGTAATTCTTCGTTCTTCTCCTCTAATGCCGGGAATTTCTCTTTTTTAGATCTACCAAGCTTTATTACAAAAAAATATAAGGAAAGTAACGTAATAAGGAAAACAATTAAAAACGGATACGGAGAATAAAAAGTACGCGCCGCCTCCGTTTTTCCCGCAACAAACTTCAATGACTCAATATCTAAAAACTCAGCAAACATTTGTACACCGAGCATACTAAACCAAAAAACAAAAAAACTAATAATAATACCAAAAACTTGCTTTAATCTCGTCATTCATCTCATCCTTTCTATATCTATAATTTTTTAGCGCAATCAGTATAGTATAAATAAAACTATGCACAGAAAGGAACTATCTTACCATTCGCGAATTAACTTCATCCAACCTAAAATTGAAATTTGCAAAATAATACCCCAAATAACAAGCCGTCTTAACCACTTAGGGAAAAAAGTTAAAAATCGAATATACCATTCCAATAATTTATTCATAACTCCCTCCTATTTAAAATTATATAGGAAAAAGGAGATATAATCCAAATCCAACGAGAATGATACCACCTACTATCTCGCCATATGTGCCGAGCATATCTTTCGCATGTCTACCAATTAATAAACCAATCCACGCTAATAACATACTAACAAATCCAAAAAGTAATATTGTAATAATTGTCTGCGCTCCGTAAATTCCAAGACTAAGACCTACTGAAAAACTATCTATACTAACGCCAAATGCAAATACGAATAAACTAATTCCGATAGGGGCCGTTCTAGTCTCTTCATTCTCCAAAACAGATGAATATACAATATAGAATCCTAGTCCAATTAATAAAATAGCACCTGCAAAATGTGCAATGTCTCCATACTGCTCTGATAAAAAGCGACCTAATACCATCCCTATAAATGGCATGATAATATGAAATATCCCTATCGTCATACCGATATACAGGATCTGTCTTCCCTTTAAGGTCATCATTCCCATACCAAGGCTCACCGAGAACGCATCCATCCCTAGGGCGAATGCCATAATTATTAAAGGTATTAGCTGTTCAAACGTCATTCATGTCCCTCCTCGGACGTGCTACTTCAAAATATGCTTATCCGAGGAGAAATATTCGGTTTGCTAATCGTACCTTATGATTCCGTAATAACCTGATGTCCTGCCGCTTTCGTTAAGCGATTCATAATGGCATTCCCTATTCCTTCATTCGGGAATGATTCACTAAAAATAACATCCACTTCACTTGCATCAAACGTTCTAAGTACATCATATAATTTAGTCGCAACGCTAGCTAAATCACTTCGAACACCACAAGACAATACAACATCCGCGCTATATACATGCTGATACTCTTCTGTCGTTAATACACCTACTTTAAACCCTTCTTCTTTCTTCTCATCCACAAGGCGTTGAATAAATTCACGTGAACCTTCTACAATACTCAGTGGCGCTTTCGGTGCATAATGTGTATATTTCATTCCAGGTGATTTCGGTTTTTCTTTCTCGTCCTTTAAAGCCGGATCTAAAGAAACAGTACCAATCACCTCTTCTAATTGTTCTTTCGTAATCCCACCTGGGCGTAATATCGTTGGAACAGCGCTCGTACAATCAATTACAGTCGATTCAACACCTACTCCCGTCGCACCACCATCTACAATACCTGCGATTTTCTCATTTAAATCTTCATATACGTGAGACGCTAACGTCGGACTTGGACGACCAGAACGATTCGCACTCGGTGCTGCAACAGGTACATTCGCCTCTTCAATAAGAGCAAGCGCTACTGGATGATCAGGCATTCTTACTCCAACCGTATTAAGTCCTGCCGTCACCTTCTCTGAAATTCCTTCTTTTCTAGGTAAAATAATTGTTAACGGACCTGGCCAAAAGTGCTCCATTAACTTCTCTGCAACTGGCGGGATTTCTTTCACAATCCCGTCCAACTGTGATTTTGTACCGATGTGGACAATCAGTGGATTATCACTCGGTCTTCCTTTCGCTTCAAAAATTTTCGCGATTGCTTCATCATTCATCGCGTTGGCGCCTAGTCCATATACCGTTTCTGTAGGGAAGGCAATCGCCTCGTTTTCCCTTAATAATTTTGCTGCTTCTTCTAACTGTGGATAATATTTTTTTCTTTCCACAACATTATCCACAACCCACATATTTGTATGCATTTTTTCCCACGTCCTTTTCTACCCTGAAATACTTGTCTATTTTTAGTTTACTATGAGATTTATCCAAAAGACAAACAAGGTTTATCCACAAAATGTGGATAAACCTAATTAATCCGTGGATAACTTTGTGAATAGCTGACAATTTAGTATTATTGCATTTGGCTCTTTTATATTTTTACAAAAGTGTTCTAACTGTCGAATTCCCTCTGGTACGTTTTCTTTCTCTATAGTAACAAAGTCAAAAAACTGAAAGATTGTTATAGATTGTGGATGATTTGTTAGTAAGTACAATTGTCGAATATTTTTTTCTTTCATATACTGCAAAAACATTTCAAAAAAATATAAGAAAGTCTGTTTATCCACATTAGGTGTGAATAAACAAGAACGAATCAGTGCATGTTCTTCACTTTGTTCATATCCGATAACAGCCCGTATCTCTTCCGCCTCTTCCAAAATCATAAATTGCGCGTACAACTCATTTATTTTATCATCTTTTTTATTAGCTTGTCCGAAAAAAGAATGCAATCTTTCCACATCTGCTTTCGTCGCAAAATATACTTTCTTCATAGTAAATCCCTCCTCTTTTTTATATATGAGAAGGGATTTACTAATAGTACTATTTAGAGAATAAAGATGTAAAAGCCTCTACAATAAATAACTTAACTTCTGGCTTTTCTTCTTCCTCCTCTACTTTTACATACTCATTTTGTTTTTCTTGCTTTTGTTCCACAGGTTTCTCCACTTTGTCCACAGTTTTTGTTTCCTCTTTACTTACAGGTTGTTCTTCTACTTTTGTTTCATTTTTTACTACTTTCTTTTCAGAAGCTGTTACTTTTTTTACAGCTTCCTGCTTTACAACTTTCGTTTCTTTCACTTTACCCTCTTTCTTCTCTGGTACATCCACCACTTCCTCATCTTGCTCCTTAACTTCCCCCTCTTCAGGAGATTCAGCCTTCACAACATGTTCTTCCTTCCTTACAGCTGTACCACTTGAAAAATCTAAGAAACACATCGGTGGAAATAATACACACCACCAGTTTGCCCCTTCCCCTTCCCCAATTGTAATCAATACCGCCTCATATTCCCCTGCTGGATAAATAAAATTCCCATATACCTTTGTAGGAAACTTTACATTCTTACTAAATTTCACTTGAAATGAATCTTTACTTCCTTCTTTTTTCAACGTATTTGCCACTGTTTTTTCGATTTCTGGAATATGACTTTGAATGACTTTACGCGCCTCTTCAAATGAAGTTAAATCCGCTACCCATCCATCAATTTGTGCTTTTACTTCATCACGCACTTTGCGCTTTAACACCTGATCTTTATCTGAATCACTATTTGCTAAAATTCGTAATCGAACGGCCTCTTTCGGAATAACTGAAGGCCCTTTTGCATCAGCTTTCATATATCCAAACTGCACAAGTAACTGTGCACCAATTAATAATAGAAGAAGATAAGCAATAACTTGTTTTTTCATTTCCTCCACCGTCCCTTCTACAAACAGTGTGGACAGACTTTCATCTTTCTAAACTATTAAATTCAAAATCTATATGAATTTTTCCACAAAAAAAATAGAGTAAGGTGTGAACCTTACTCCATCTCTGCAAATACCATACGATCTTTTCCATTAATATCAAAAACAACCTCAACATGAGCATGTGGAAAAGCTTGTTGTAACAACCCTTTTACATCCTCACCTTGCCCTACTCCAATTTCAAATGCCACAATTGCTTTCTTCTGCAACACATTCGGCAACTCTTCCATAAAACGGCGATAGAAATCTAATCCGTCTTCACCACCAACAAGTGCTCTCTTTGGCTCATGCTCTTTCACCACAGGAGAAAGGCCACGCCAATCCTCTTCCGGTATATATGGAGGGTTTGAAACAACAACATCTAACTTTTGACTTGTTTTATAAAATGGTGACAATAAATCACCATGATAGAACGTTACTTCTGCGCCCAAAGTTTTTGCATTTTCTTTTGCAACTTCAATCGACTCTTGTGCAATATCTACCGTATACACATGAAGATTTTTATTTTCTAAAGCAAGCGTAATAGAAATCGCTCCACTACCTGTACCGATATCCGCCACATGCAGTTTCTCATCACCGAAATGACGCTCGATTCTTTCTAACACTCCTACTATAAGCTCTTCTGTTTCCGGTCTTGGTATTAATACTTCTTCATTCACAAAGAACGACCGTCCATAAAACATTTCATAACCAATCATATATTGAATAGGAATACCTTCTACATGCTTGTGAATAAACTCCGTAAAACTTGTTTCTTGTTCCACAGTTATTTCTTCACGCATATTCATGAGCATTCCGGTTCTGTTCGTCTTTAATACATGACAAAGGACAATTTCTCCCGCATTTTCATCTCGTCCATTTTCCTGTAAAAAAGAAGAAGCCCATTTCAGGGCTTCATAGACACGCATTACTCAGCTGCCTCCATCTTTTGAGCCTGATCTTCCATCACTAAGGCATTGATGAAATCATCTAACTTACCTTGTAAGATTTGATCTAGCTTTTGAATCGTTAAACCGATTCGATGGTCTGTAACACGGTTTTGCGGGAAATTATACGTACGAATACGCTCTGAACGATCACCCGTACCAACAGCTTGTTTACGGTTTTGATCATACTCAGCTTGCGCTTCTTGTCTAAACTTATCATAAACACGTGCGCGTAATACTTTCATCGCTTTTTCTTTATTCTTGATTTGTGATTTCTCATCCTGACACGATACAACTACACCAGTCGGTAAATGCGTTAAACGTACCGCTGACATCGTTGTATTAACACTTTGTCCACCAGGACCACTAGAAGCAAACGTATCAACACGAACATCTTTTTCATGAATACTAATTTCTACTTCTTCTGCCTCTGGTAATACAGCTACAGTTGCTGTAGATGTATGAATACGTCCACCAGATTCCGTTTCAGGAACACGTTGTACACGGTGAGCACCATTCTCGAATTTTAGCTTCGCGAAAGCACCTTTACCGTTAATCATAAAGATAATCTCTTTATATCCACCTAACTCTGTATAGCTCGCTTCGATAATTTCAGTTTTCCAACCTTGTACCTCAGCATAACGGCTATACATACGATATAAATCACCAGCAAATAAAGCCGCCTCGTCACCACCAGCAGCACCACGAACCTCTACGATAACGTTTTTATCATCATTAGGGTCTTTTGGAACAAGTAAAATTTTCAGACGCTCTGACAATTCTTTATCTTGTCCTTCTAATTCAGAAACCTCTTCTTTTACCATGTCACGCATATCAGCGTCTAACTTATCTTCTAACATTGCTTTTGCATCTCTTAATTGCTCACGAACATCTTTATACTCACGGTACACCTCTACCGTTTCCTGCATATCAGATTGTTCCTTTGAATACTCACGAAGCTTATTCGTATCGCTAATAACCTCTGGGTCACTTAACAATTCATTTAACTTCTCATAACGATCTTCTACAGCTTGCAAACGATCTAACACACCATTCACCTCTACATCCTAGTATCTAATACAAATAGTATATGGTACTTAATCAAAAAAACGCAAATTATATTTAAAAGCGTAAGCGGCTCGCTCAGAATCGCAGGACATTGGAACTCTCGACCTTGAAGCGCTCTTTGCTTCGAGCGAGAGAGTGAAATGGCCGGAGATTCTAGCCGCTGAAGCTAGATAATATTTAAAAGCGCAAGCGGCTTGCTCAGAATGGGAGAAGGTTGGAGCTTCTGACAGAGAGGTGCTCTTTGCCTCGCAGGAAGAAGCGAAACCACCGACCATTCTAGCCGCTGGAGCTAGATAATATTTAAAAGCGTAAGCGGCTTGCTCAGCTCTGACTGCTAAAGTTCTTAGCTGTTTGAAGAGCCGGCCACCAATCTTCATTTATTTTCGAAAAAAACCCGCTCTACATAGCGAGTTTCATTTATCTTTGTTTTGTAGGTACTGCATGACAATGACGACAACGTGGTTCATACGATTCCGAAGCCCCAACTAAAATAATTGGATCATCAAATGCCGCTGGTTCTCCATCGATTAAACGTTGCGTACGACTTGCAGGAGATCCGCATGCAGAACAAACTGCCTGCAACTTAGTTACATGTTCAGCAATCGCCATCAGCTGAGGAACTTGTCCAAATGGTAGACCACGGAAATCTTGGTCTAATCCAGCTACAATGACACGATAGCCACGATTTGCCAATACTTGCACCACTTCCACAATGTCCCCATCAAAAAATTGTACCTCATCGATTGCAATAACATCCATTTCTTCTGTTACATGGTTAAATATATCTTTTGAAGCTGAAACAGGAACTGCTTTAACCTTTAATCCATTATGTGATACAACATCTTCTTCACTATAACGATTATCAATACATGGTTTAAATACAATCGCATGTTGTTTCGCAAATTGCGTACGGCGTATACGGCGGATGAGCTCTTCTGATTTTCCAGAAAACATACTCCCGCAAATCACTTCAATCCAACCATTTTGATTCATTAAGTACATTGAGCTCTCCTTTCATCTACTTTCCTAATCCAAAGTAGGGTAAAGGTTTAATATTTTTGCAAAAAAAACAGACAAGCGAATACATACACTTGCCTGTTTTATGTTCTTTATTACTTGATACCGTATTTCTTATTGAAGCGGTCAACACGTCCGTCTGCAGTAGCAAACTTCTGACGTCCAGTGTAGAATGGGTGAGAATCAGAACTGATCTCAATTTTTAGTAATGGATAAGTGTTACCATCTTCCCACTCAACAGTTTCGCTAGAGCCTTTAGTAGACCCGCTTAAGAATTTGAAGCCTGTGTTCGTGTCCATAAATACAACTTTATTGTAATTTGGATGGATTCCTGCTTTCATTCTTTTCATCTCCTTCCGCCCTGAATCATTTTCGAAACAGAGTTTTTCATCTTCAGCTGCTTACACAACTATATTGATGAAACACATATGATGAAATTATAACAAGGCTAACTCCATTTTGCAACTACCTGTTTTTGTCTTTTTAAAATTTAAAAGCGCAAGCGGCTCATTCAGAATCGCAGGACATTGGAGCTCTCGACCAAGAAGCGCTTTTTGCTTCGACCGAGAGAGCGAAATGGCCGGAGATTCTAGCCGCTGGAGCTGGATATAATTAAAAGCGCAAGCGGCTCGTTCAGAATCCGGGACACTTCAAACTCTCGACCCAAATATGATTTTCATCTCAAAAAACAAAATTTTTCCCATATATTACTCTCCCTAATATTCCCTTAAAAAAACATAAAAAACTCGCTTACCACAAAATAAGCGAGTCCCAATCTTTTCCCTTTACTTAGTTGTTACATATCTTTTTGAGTCTGCAACAATGTTTTGTAAAAATTCTTCATTTGTCTTTGTTTGACGAAGTTTACGTAAGAAACCTTCGACAAAGTCTGGTGTATCACGCATTGTTTTACGAATACCCCATAGCTTGTCTAAATGTTCTTTCGGAATTAATAGATCTTCTTTACGTGTACCAGAACGGCGAATATCAATTGCCGGGAAGATACGGCGCTCAGCTAATGAACGATCTAAGTGAAGTTCCATATTTCCAGTTCCTTTAAATTCTTCGTAAATTACATCGTCCATACGAGATCCTGTATCAACAAGCGCTGTTGCTAAAATCGTTAAGCTACCGCCTTCTTCAATATTACGTGCAGCTCCAAAGAAACGCTTCGGTCTATGGAAGGCAGCTGGGTCGATACCACCCGATAATGTTCTACCACTTGGCGGAATAACAAGGTTGTAAGCTCGCGCTAAACGGGTAATACTATCCATTAAAATGATAACATCTTTTTTGTGCTCTACAAGACGCATTGCACGTTCTAACACAAGTTCCGCTACTTTAATATGATTTTCTGGCACTTCATCAAAAGTAGAGCTTACAACATCTCCTTTAACAGAACGTTCAATGTCTGTTACTTCCTCTGGACGCTCATCAATTAAAAGTACAATTAATTCAGCTTCCGGGTGATTTGTTGTAACACTGTGTGCGATTTCTTTTAATAGACTTGTTTTACCAGCCTTTGGAGGCGCGACAATTAAACCACGTTGTCCAAATCCAACTGGTGCGATTAAATCCATGATGCGTGTCGGTAACTTTTTCGGTTCCGTTTCCAATTTCATTTGGCGATCTGGGTATAATGGTGTTAATGCAGGGAAATGCACACGCTCTTTTGCTGACTCTGGATCATCTCCGTTTACAGCTTCAACTTGTAATAATCCAAAATAGCGTTCATTTTCTTTCGGAGGTCGTACTTTACCAGAAACCTTGTCTCCATTACGTAAATCGAAACGACGAATTTGCGAAGCTGAGATATAAATATCTTCTGAGCTTGGAGAATAGTTGATAGGACGTAGGAATCCAAATCCTTCTGATTGAATAATTTCTAATACGCCTTCCATGAAGAAGAAACCTTCTTTTTCTGCTCGAGCTTTTAGGATAGCGAAGATTAACTCTTTTTTCGTTAATTTGCTATAATACGAAATCTTAAATTCTTTCGCAAGCTCGTATAACTCTTTTAATTTCATGTTTTCTAATGCTGCAATTGACAAATTCATTCAGACACCACACTTTAACATTATTCTCTTTTCACATGGGTAAAGGGAAAAAATACGGAAGGCAAATAATTAATAATGAAAGGCAATAAGTTCAAGTAGGGTAATATTCACTATTGTAACCCTTTTATCTAGTTTTAATCAATACGTTGAAACACAAATACAAGAAGCGAAGACAAGAAAATTTGTCTTCGCTTTTATTTAACCTAGTTCCAGTAGCTAGAATGGTCAGGAGCTCCAATGCCCTGCGATTCTGAACGAGCTGCTTCCACTTTTTATTCAATCCAGCTTCAGCAGCTAGAATGGTCGGTGGCTTCACTTCTTCCTACGAGGCAAAAAGCGCTTCTACGTCAGAAGCTCCATCCCCCTCCCATTCTGAACGAGCTGCTTACGCTTTTTATTTAATAACCAAGTTTGGTTTTTTATTCAAGCTATGACGTCCGTCTACGAAGCGTACTGTGCCTGATTTTGCACGCATAACAAGGGATTGTGTTGTTCCTACGCTACCTTTAAATTGAACGCCGCGTAATAGTTCTCCGTCTGTTACGCCTGTTGCCGCAAAGATTGCATCGTCACCTTTTACTAAGTCTTCCATGCGAAGAATACGATTTATATCTTCAATACCCATTTTTTTACAACGAGCTAATTCAGCTTCATTTTGAGGCAGAAGCTTTCCGTGGATTTCTCCACCTAAACATTTTAATGCAACTGCTGCTAATACACCCTCAGGTGCTCCACCAGAGCCGAATAAAATATCTACACCTGTGCGATCAAATGCAGTGTTAATTGCTCCAGCCACATCTCCATCGTTAATTAATTTAATACGAGCACCAGCTTTACGAATTTCTTCGATAATCGCTTGATGACGTGGACGGTTTAAAACTGTCGCTACAACATCTTCAATATCTTTATTTTTCGCTTTCGCAACCGCACGTAAGTTATCGATAATAGGTGCATCAATATCGACCGCCCCAACCGCTTCTGGGCCAACCGCGATTTTATCCATGTACATGTCAGGAGCATGTAACAAATTACCATGATCTGCAATTGCAATAACAGCAAGAGCATTCCATCCACCAGCTGCTACGATGTTTGTCCCTTCTAAAGGATCAACCGCAACGTCTACACGTGGTCCATATCCTGTACCTAATTTCTCTCCGATATACAGCATTGGCGCTTCGTCCATCTCACCTTCACCAATTACAACTGTACCTTTCATCGGGATTGTATCAAATACATCACGCATAGCTGATGTTGCTGCACCATCTGCCTCATCCTTTTTCCCGCGCCCCATCCAACGCGCTGATGATAATGCTGCAGCCTCTGTTACACGTACTAACTCCATAGATAAACTTCTTTCCACGATAATCCCTCTCCTTTAAGTCTTTATATTTCTGCCGTATTTTGTGAACCGTGTTTCTCTACAAAGTATACTTCCGCAAGTAGTGATGCTTCGCTTCCCCCTTGCGGAAGTATCACTTATGCGTTCTTCATCTCTTCAATTTCTTGACTTGTCATTTGTTCTCGCCAAATGTTTGCGCCAAGCCCTTTAAGCTTGTCTACTATATTTTCATAACCTCGATCAATATGCTCAAGTCCAGTTACTTCTGTAATTCCATCCGCCATTAACCCTGCAATAACAAGAGCCGCTCCAGCTCGTAAATCACTCGCTTTCACTTTTGCACCTTGCAATAAAACTGGACCAGTTACAATTGCCGAACGACCTTCCACTTTAATTTGTGCATTCATACGACGTAATTCATCAATGTGTTTAAAGCGTGCGCCGTAAATCGTATCCGTTACAACACCCGTTCCGTGTGCCTTTGTTAAAAGCGTCGTAAATGGTTGTTGTAAATCTGTTGGGAATCCTGGATATACAAGCGTTTTTATATCAACTACTTTTAACCTTCTATTACCGTTCACTGTAATTTGGTCATCGTTCGTTTCAATTTGGACACCAGCTTCTCTTAACTTCGCTGTAACTGACTCTAAATGCTGAGGAATCACATTATCAACCGTTACTTCTCCTCCTGATGCAGCTCCTAAAATCATATACGTACCCGCTTCAATACGATCCGGAATGATCGTATGGTGACAACCGTGCAGTGAATCCACACCATCAATTCGGATTACATCTGTTCCAGCACCTTTAATGCGTGCACCCATGCTCGTTAACAATGTAGCTACATCAATAATCTCTGGTTCTTTCGCTGCGTTTTCAATAACAGTTCTACCTTTCGCTCGCACAGCTGCTAGCATAATATTAATTGTAGCTCCTACACTAACAACGTCTAAATAAATACGTGCCCCGCGTAGCTCATCTGCTCTTAAATAAATCGCACCCTGTTCATTCGTAACATGTGCACCTAACGCTTCAAACCCTTTAATATGCTGATCAATCGGCCTCGGTCCTAAATGACATCCACCCGGAAGCCCAATAACAGCTTTTTTAAAACGGCCAAGCATCGCACCCATTAAATAATAAGAAGCACGCAATTTTTTCACTTTTCCATTCGGTAAAGGCATTGCAACCATGTTAGAAGGATCGACTACCATCTCTTCCTCCTGTCCATAAGTTACTCTTCCTCCAATTTCCTCTAGCAAGTCTCCTAACATTTTCACGTCCGAAATATTAGGGACACCACCAATAGTTACTGGAGTATCTGCTAAAATTGTCGCTGGAATTAGTGCAACGGCGCTGTTCTTTGCACCACTCACTCGAATTGTTCCATTTAAAGCTCTTCCGCCTTCAATTAGCAATTTTTCCATATTGAGCTCCCTTCTTGTGAATGTATTTACTTTCTATATCTTTATAGAAAGCTCCCCTTAAGAATCTCAATCACTCTTTCCACCCTAAAACTCAATAAATAGGAAACCATTATCCTCATTTCTCCAGTAGTACGAATAGATAAAGATTAACTATTTATCGAATTTACTTTATCAATTTAGATACATTATCACATTTATTAATAGGACTATGCACATTATTTTCTATTTCAAAAGCAAAATGATAAAAATCTTTAGACTTGTTCACGCTTTCATTATACAACGAAAGGAAACCGTCTAAAAGACTAGACGGTTTCCAAAACGGAATTTTATTCTTACGCTTTACCGTTAGAACCGAATTCACGCATTTTACCAGCAACAGTTGCTTTAATAGCTTCGCGGCCAGGTCCAATATATTTACGAGGATCGTAAACTTCTTGGTCTTTGCTTAATGCTTCACGAACAGCTTTTGTAAACTCAATTTGGTTCTCAGTGTTTACGTTAATTTTTGAAGTACCTAAAGAAATAGCTTTTACGATATCAGCAGTTGGGATACCAGTACCACCGTGTAATACTAAAGGTACACCAGTGAAGTCACGAACTTGTTCCATTTCAGCGAATCCTAAGTTAGGCTCACCTTTGTAAGGACCGTGTACAGAACCTAAAGCTGGAGCTAGGCAATCGATACCTGTTGCTTCAACAAGGTGCTTACACTCTGCTGGATCAGCGTAAATTACGCCTTCAGCGATGATGTCGTCTTCTTGTCCGCCAACTGTTCCAAGCTCAGCTTCAACAGATACGTTACGAGCGTGTGCGTATTCTACTACTTTTTTAGTAGTTTCAACGTTTTCTTCGAATGGGTGGTGAGAAGCGTCGATCATTACAGATGTGAAACCTGCATCGATTGCTTCTTTACATTTTTCGAAGCTTGAACCATGGTCAAGGTGAATCGCTACAGGAACAGTGATGTTCATTTCTTCGATTAAAGCTTTAACCATAGCTACAACTGTTTTGAAACCAGTCATATGACGAGCTGCACCCTCAGATACACCTAGGATTACAGGAGATTTTTCTTCTTCCGCAGCAGCTAAGATAGCTTGAGTCCACTCTAAGTTGTTCATGTTGAATTGACCAACTGCGTATTTTCCTTCTAGTGCTGTGTTTAGCATTTCTTTCATAGAAACTAAAGGCATGGTGAATCCTCCTAAAAAACGTTTTTTGTATCCGATAAGTTCTTATCGCTGGTAGTATGACCAGAATAAGGTAAAATATGTATATTTACATACCGGACTTTTTTCTACACTCAATAGGATAACAACTTGTACTCAAAAACTCAACCGTATTCACCTGCTCAATAGTCCATGTAAACGCTTTTTTCCATATTTTTTATAAAAAATTCATTTTTTACGCCTCTACAGCAAGCTGTTCTCTCACCGCTTGACGAATCTCATCAATATCAAACGGTTTAGCAAAGTGCATTAAAGCTCCTAAATCTTTCGCTTCTTGGATCATATCAAGCTCTCCATAAGCAGTCATTAAAATTACTTTAATACTCTCATCAATTTCCTTTACATGTTTTAAAATCTCTATACCATCCATACCTGGAATTTTCATATCTAACACTACTAAATCTGGATTATCTTTTTTCACGATATCTAAAGCTTGAAATCCATTCGCTGCTTGGAATGTCTGATAACCTTCTTTTTGGAACACTTCATGTAATAACACACGAATGCCATATTGATCATCAACAATTAAAATTTTACCTTCCATAACTCCCAACCTTTCTGTGTAAATACAAGATTTAAAGCTTCTTATATCTTAACGATTAATTTTCGCTATTCTTTGGCAAATCCCTTCCTATTCTTTCTTATTTTACCGTTTCCTATTTTGTTATGCTACCCTTCGATTTCACCTTTCTAAAAAAATAAACTATAATGAAAGCCGATAAACACGTACGAAAGGGAGTAACATTATGTTAAAAATTTTTTCAACTCAATTAAGTGGTTATTTCTCCAGGGTTTCTCAAAAAGAAGAAATGAATATAGAAGATAGTGCCCGTCTACTTGCTCAAGCATTAGTTGGCGACGGTTTCATTTATTTACATGGTACAAATGAAATGGAGGGCGTTGTCGCTGAAGCATTATTCGGTGCTGAACCAATGAAGCAAGCAAAACGATTATTTGAAAATGGTAAAGAAGTAGAAGTAACTTCTGCAGATCGTGTACTTCTTATTAGCCGTTTTTCAACAGATGAAGAAGTTGTAGCAATGGCAAAAAAACTTCAAGCTGATGGACACTCTATTGTCGGCATCTCTGCTATTCAAGAAGGTACTGAATCACTAGAACAATATACAGATGTACATATTGATACAAAGCTGTTAAAAGGTCTTATTCCAGACGATGAAGGCAATCGCTACGGATTCCCAAGTTTAATGGTAGCTTTATTTGCATATCACGGGATCAAATTTACAATCGATGAAATGTTAAATGAATATTAAAAAAAGCGCCCTATTTCAGGCGCTTTTTTTATTACTTGCTCTCTTTATTCGTAATAGAAGCACTTACGAAGTCATGGAACAATGGTTGTGGACGGTTTGGACGAGATACAAGTTCTGGATGGAACTGTGCTGCCACGAACCAAGGGTGGTCTTTTAATTCAATGATTTCAACTAGACGACCGTCTGGGCTTGTACCAGAGAATACAAATCCTGCTTTTTCCATATCCGGACGGAATTGATTGTTGAACTCATAACGATGACGATGACGCTCATATACAACCGGCTCGTTGTAAGCATTGTAAGCATTTGTTTCTTCAGCAAGCTTACATGGATATAGACCAAGACGAAGTGTGCCACCTAAGTCTTCTACATCTTTTTGTTCTGGTAATAAGTCAATGATTGCATAAGGTGTGTCAGGATTAATTTCAGAAGAGTTAGCTCCTTCTAATCCTAATACGTTACGTGCGAATTCGATTGATGCAAGTTGCATACCTAGGCAAATTCCTAAGAATGGAACTTTGTTTTCACGAGCATATTGAATTGCAACGATTTTACCTTCTACACCACGATCGCCGAATCCACCAGGTACAAGGATACCATCTGTGTCACCAACTAATTCTTGTACGTTCTCTGGTGTTACGTGCTCAGCGTTTACCCATTTCACTTCTACATCTGTGTCGAATGAATAACCCGCATGACGAAGTGCTTCTACAACAGAAATGTATGCATCTTGAAGCTCTACGTATTTACCAACAAGAGCGATTTTTGTTTTCTTAGAAAGGTTACGTACTTTATTAACTAGCGCAGTCCACTCTGTCATATCTGCAGCTGGATTGTCTAATTTCAAGTGATCGCAAACGATTTGGTCCATATTTTGCTCTTGAAGAGATAATGGAACCGCATATAAAGTATCTGCATCACGTGCTTCGATAACTGCTTTTGTATCAATGTCACAGAATAATGCAAGCTTGTCTTTCATATCTTGAGAAACAGGCAATTCTGTACGAACAACGATAATATTTGGTTGAATACCTAAGCTGCGAAGCTCTTTAACGCTATGTTGCGTTGGTTTTGTTTTCATTTCACCCGCTGCTTTTAAATACGGGATTAACGTACAGTGAATGTACATTACATTGTCACGACCGATGTCGCTCTTAATTTGACGGATTGCTTCTAAGAATGGTAGAGACTCGATGTCACCAACAGTTCCACCAATTTCTGTAATAACAACGTCCGCGTTTGTTTCGCGACCAGAACGATATACACGCTCTTTAATTTCGTTAGTAATGTGAGGAATAACTTGAACTGTTCCTCCTAGGTATTCACCACGACGCTCTTTTTGAAGAACTGAAGAGTAAATTTTACCTGTTGTTACGTTGCTGTATTTGTTTAAGTTGATGTCGATGAAACGCTCATAGTGACCAAGGTCTAAATCAGTTTCTGCACCATCATCTGTTACGAATACCTCACCGTGTTGGTATGGGCTCATAGTCCCTGGGTCTACGTTAATGTATGGATCAAACTTTTGAATCGTTACGTTTAAACCACGATTTTTTAAAAGTCTTCCAAGAGATGCTGCTGTAATACCTTTTCCTAAAGACGATACTACACCGCCTGTTACAAAAATATACTTAGTCATGAAAAAGCTCCCTCCTATTTTGCTGTTATATAATCACCGTTGCAAAGCGCAACGTATGTAGATAACACTGTATCCATCTTATTGTTAGACTCTTTTTATTTTCTAAACAAAAAACAAAAAAGAAAATTGCTCCCCTCATCACATAAAGTAATAAGTAGGGAGCAATTTTCTTTTATATTTACACTTTAAAAGTATTATCGTCCTTTTTTAAAGAGCCCAAAAATGATTCTACATGGACGATAATGAAAAGTCAAGAACTACAGTTCTTCCTCTTCTTCTTCTTCAGCTTCAGCTTCATCGTACTCAAGTTCTTCTTCGGCGAAGTCATCGTCATCATCTTCATCTAAATCATCAAGATCATCGTCATCTCCGTCTTCTTCTTCAAGAACCTTGTCCAAATCTTCTACCTCTTCTTCATTTGCGTCTGCATCTTCGAAGTCTTCATCTTCTTCGATGTAGTCGTCAAAACCGTCCTCTTCAACTTTACGTTTCTTCTTCGGTTTTGGCTGAGGTAAGATTTCTTCATCAATTTGCTCATATGGGTACCAGCTACGTAGCCCCCAACGATTTTCTCCTAAATTAATGAAACGTCCATCGATGTTTAAATCTGTATAAAATTGTGCGAGTTTCGCATTAACTTGCTCTTGAGATAGTCCCAGCACTTGAGCGATTTCTCGAACCAACTCGTTGAATGTCGTTGCTTGTCTTTTATCCCCTAAAACGCTATGTACAACTTCAATCATTGAACATTCTTTTAGCTCTTCTGGTGAATATTGCTTAAAATTCACTTATGCGGCACTTCCTTTCTTCAAATATAACCTTATATATAACGGTCTGCTTAAAAAAATCCATACTATTCATTATAAACAAAAGTCGCACAAATATGCTACAAAAAAAACGGGAAACTTTAATATGGTAATAAAATTATAATTTGTCTATTCCTTATTTCGGAAACATATGCGCTCCTTGCAGTACATACCTAATTTGCATTTCTGTATATTCTTCAAGCGTATACAGTTTTTGCAGGGCCCAACGTCTAAATCCCCACATTTGTCCTTGTATGAAAATGTTATGTGCAAGAAGCTGTATCTCTTTTTTATTTAATGTAAATGTCCCATTTTCTGTACACTGCTCTAAAATATTCTCAAACATCCCGACCATTTGAAACTCTTTTTCTAATACATATGGGAGTGATTCTTTCGGTAAAAAACGTACCTCTTGATACATAATTAATACTTCTTCTTGCAATTCATCCATCACTTTAAAATAATTCGTTATCGCTATCTTTAAGCTTTCTATACTTCCCTTCTCTGTACACACTACTTCCTCTAATCTTTCTTTTACATGTTCATAAATACTATCACAAACTAAATATAAAACATCATCTTTTGTACGAATGTACTCATAAAGTGTTCCAATACTAAACCCAGCCGCCTTCGCAATCTCTCTCGTTGTTGTACGCGGGAACCCTTTTTGCTTAAACAATTGCACCGCACCTTTAATCATTTGTTCACGTCTTAACGCAACTAATTTTTCATCTTTCACGGACGCATGTACATTATGTTTAACCATCCCCTTCACCTCTCCCTATTATTTTTTGGAAGGAAAAAGCGTAGGAAAATACCTACGCTTTCATTCCTACTTCGTTAACATACGAGAAATTACAAGCCTTTGAATCTCTTGTGTTCCCTCATATATTTGTGTAATCTTTGCATCGCGCATATAACGCTCTACGGGATAATCTTTCGTATAACCGTAACCACCAAATACTTGTACCGCTTCAGTCGTCACCTTCATCGCTGTATCGCCTGCAAATACCTTTGACATCGCTGACTCTTTCCCATACGGAAGCCCTTCCGATTCAAGCCAAGCCGCTTGGTATGTTAGAAGACGCGCCGCCTCCACATCCGTTGCCATATCTGCAAGTTTAAAGCCAATTCCTTGCTGCGCCGCAATAGGTTTCCCAAACTGATGACGCTCTCTTGCATATTCTACAGAAGCATCTAAAGCCCCTTGCGCAATACCGACTGCTTGCGCGGCAATACCATTACGGCCGCCATCTAATGTTTGCATCGCAACTTTAAATCCTTGGCCCTCTTCCCCGAGTAGGTTCTCTACAGGAATACGGCAATCTTCGAACATAATTTCAGTTGTTGGTGAAGAGCGAATCCCTAACTTGCTTTCCTTCTTCCCAACTGAAAATCCTGGTGTATCACTTTCCACAATAAACGCGCTCGTACCACGCTGCTTCGATTCGGGATCAGTTAACGCAAAAACAACATAAATATCAGCAATACCGCCATTTGTAATAAAGATTTTCGATCCATTTAAAATGTAATGGTCTCCATCTCGTTTCGCAGTTGTCCTCATTCCGCCCGCATCTGAACCAGAACTTGGTTCCGTTAAACCGTATGCGCCAATTTTCGTTCCTTCTGCCATCGGTCGTAAAAACTTTTGCTTTTGTTCTTCCGTTCCAAATTTAAAAATTGGCCAACCAGCAAGTGAAGTGTGTGCAGACAGCGTTACACCTGTTGAAGCACAAACACGAGATAATTCTTCGATAGCAATTACATACGCTAAGTAATCGCTTCCAATTCCGCCGTATTCTTCAGGCCACGGAATGCCGGTTAAACCAAGCTCTGCCATTTGATCAAATAGTGCACGATCAAATCTCTCTTCTTCATCACGCTCAGCTGCCGTCGGTGCTACTTCGTTCTTAGCAAAATCCCGAACCATTTTTCTTATCATTTCATGTTCTTCTGATAGTTTAAAATGCATTCCCGTCTCCCCCTTATCCTTTTATAAAGCTCGACTAATAACAAGTTTCTGTATCTCACTCGTTCCTTCATATATTTGCGTGATTTTCGCATCACGGAAAAATCGTTCTACCGGATAGTCTTTCGTATAACCGTAACCGCCAAATACTTGCACCGCTTCAATCGCAACTTCAACAGCCGTCTTAGAAGCGAATAATTTCGCAATAGAAGCTTCTTTACCGCATGGTAATCCTTGCGCCCTTAGCGATGCTGCTCTGTATACAAGTAGTCGTGCTGCTTCTACGCTAGTCGCCATATCTGCAAGTTTGAATCCGATTCCTTGCTGCGCCGCAATTGGCTTGCCGAATTGCTCACGCTCTTTCGCATAATCAATCGCACATGCAAGCGCCGCTTCCGCGATTCCTAATGCCTGCGCTCCGATTCCAATTCGTCCAACATCTAAATTCGCCATTGCCACCTTAAATCCTTGTCCTTCTTCACAAAGTAAATTCTCGGCTGGCACTTTCATATCTTCAAACGTAAGTTGTACCGTGCGAGAACCAAGAAGTCCCATTTTATGCTCATCTTTGCCGATAATTAAGCCCGGTGTATCTTTCTCTACTATAAATGCAGAAATCCCACTTTTTCCTGCCTCTGGATTTGTAGAAGCGAATACAATGTATGTACTTGCTTCACCGCCATTTGTAATAAATACTTTCGATCCATTAATAATGTAGTGATCGCCTTTCTTTACAGCTCTTGATTTCAAACTCCCTGCATCTGATCCTGCATTTGGTTCTGTTAATGCAAATGCACCTAAATATTCACCAGTCGCAAGTTTAGAAACATATTTCTGCTTCTGTTCTTCTGTTCCAAAATATAAAATCGGGTTCATTCCAACTGACGTATGTACAGCCAAAATTACACCAACAGTTGCACTTACCTTTGAAATTTCCTCAATTGCTAAAATGTAAGAAATAAAATCCATTTCTGCCCCGCCATATTTTGCAGGCGCTGGAATACCCATTAGTCCAAGCTCACCCATCTTCTGCAAAATCTCTTTAGGGAACACCCCTTGTTCCATACTAGGAACAAAGGGAGCTATTTCCTTCTGCGCAAAATCTCGAACCATTTTCCTCATCATTTGTTGCTCTTCGGTAAAATGAAAATTCATGTACTCCGCCTCCGTTTGCTATATATCTTTTTAATAATTTGGTAAGACCACTATTTTAATAAAAGGAGGACTTTATTCGTAAACGTAGAAACCACGGCCTGTTTTACGTCCTAACCATCCTGCGTTCACATACTTGCGTAATAATGGACATGGGCGATATTTACTATCTCCTAATCCTTCATGCAACACTTCCATAATGTATAAACATGTATCTAAACCGATAAAATCAGCTAATGTAAGTGGTCCCATCGGATGATTCATACCTAGTTTCATTACTTCATCAATCGCTTCTTTCGTCGCTACACCTTCATATAACGTATAGATCGCTTCGTTAATCATCGGTAATAAAATACGGTTCGATACAAATCCTGGGAAATCATTTACTTCAACTGGCACTTTCCCGATTTTTTTCGTAATATCTTCAATTGTTTCGTACACCTCATCACCTGTAGCCAAACCACGAATAATCTCAACAAGCTTCATAACCGGAACGGGATTCATAAAGTGCATACCAATTACTTTCTCTGGACGTTTCGTTACTGCTGCAATTTCAGTAATTGGTAGAGAGGACGTATTCGTCGCTAAAATTGCGTGTTCTGGAGCGATTTCATCTAGATTCGCGAAAATTTTCTTTTTAATGTCCATTTTCTCAACAGCCGCTTCAATAACAAGATCCGCTTCCTTCACACAATCTAAATCAAGCGTTACTGTAAGGCGATTTAACGTCGCTTCCTTCTCTTCTTCCTTCATGCGTCCTTTTTCTACTTGGCGCGCTAAGTTTTTCGTAATAATAGCCAATCCTCTGTCTAATTGCTCTTGTTTTAAATCTTGTACCTTCACATCATATCCTGCCATTGCACATACTTGTGCGATTCCCGAACCCATTTGTCCTGCACCAATTACAACTATTTTTTGTACACCCATTCTTTCTTCCCCCTTAATATAAATTGTTAATAAATCAAAAATCACCTACACGTAAATTAACGAACTTCAATCATAATTGCGTCACCTTGACCGCCACCGCTACAAATAGAAGCAATTCCAATTCCGCCGCCGCGCTGCTTCAGTGCGTGGATAAGTGTAACGATAATACGCGCTCCACTTGCTCCAATTGGATGTCCCATCGCTACAGCGCCGCCATTTACATTCAATTTGTCTGGGTCAATTCCTGCAATCTCTGTACTTGCAATTGCTACCGCTGCAAACGCTTCATTAATCTCGAATAAATCGATATCTTCAATTGTCTTTCCTGTTTTTTTCAACAATTCTTTAATTGCATAACCTGGCGTTCTTGGGAAATCTTTAGACTCCACTGCAATTGCTGTATGTGCCAAAATTGTCGCTAATGGCTTTCTTCCTTCTTGCTTCGCTCTGTCTTCGCTCATTAATACGAGCGCTGCACCGCCATCATTTAGTCCAGGAGCATTACCCGCTGTCACTGCCGACGTCTTATCAAATACAGGTTTTAATTTCGCTAATTTTTCAATCGTTGTATCCGCGCGTGGCGCCTCATCTTTTGCAACGACGATAGGATCGCCTTTTCTTTGCGGAATCGTTACTGGCACGATTTCCTCTTCAAAACGTCCTTCTTTATGCGCTGAAACCGCACGCTGATGGCTACGATATGCCCATTCATCTTGCGCTTCACGAGAGATTCCATCTTCCTTCGCAACCTCTCCGCCATAAACACCCATGTGTATACCTGAAAATGCGCATGTTAAACCGTCAGCAACGTTTAAATCGATGATTTCGTTGTTACCCATTCTGTATCCCCATCTTGCACCTCGTAAAATGTAAGGACTGTTACTCATCGACTCCATACCGCCAGCTACAATTAGTGATTGATCGCCAGTACGAATAATTTGATCCGCTAACGTAACCGCACGAAGCCCTGATGCACAAACTTTATTCACTGTTTCCGTCTGTACTTCCCAAGGGATTCCAGCAGCCCTCGCAGCTTGGCGCGATGGAATTTGTCCCTGTCCCCCTTGAATAACTGTTCCAAATATAACTTCCTCAACATCACTAGCAGGAACATTTGCTCTCTCAAGCGCTGCTTTAATTGCAATTCCCCCAAGTTCTGTTGCCTTCACGTCTTTTAAAGATCCTCCAAATTTCCCAACCGGTGTTCTTGCAGCACTTAAAATAACTGTTTTACTCATATTTATTTCCCCCATCTCTTTTTTTAGGACCGAGCGCTCGCTCGGTGTTCTTACGTTGAGAAGAGGTGCAATGATTGCACCTCTCTCTAAAGTTGTATTCATGCTTGCAGATTACATCGCTTCTTTCTTCTGTCCGATAACAGAGCGTTCTAAAATCTCTGTTACATCAAGAGTTTGAACCTTCTCTTCTACTTCTTTCGCTTTCGTCCCATCGCTAATCATCGTTAAGCAATATGGACAACCTGTACCGATAATAGATGGCTCTACAGCTAGTGCTTGTTCTGTACGAGCAACGTTAATACGTGAACCTGCTGTCTCTTCCATCCACATTAAGCCACCACCTGCGCCACAGCACATTCCGGTTTCACGGTTACGTGCCATTTCTACAAGATTCACACCAGGAATTGCTTTCAAAATATCGCGTGGCGCTTCGTATACTTCGTTGTATCTTCCTAAGTAACAGGAATCATGGTACGTAACTGTTTCCTCAATAGCGTGAACAGGTTTTAAGCGTCCTTCTTTCACCCACTGAGCTAACAATTCTGTATGATGATAGACTTCTGCTTGCAAACCAAAGTCTGGATACTCATTTTTAAATGTGTTATAAGCGTGAGGATCAATCGTAACGATTTTCTTCACTCCTGCTTTTTCAAATTCCTCGATATTCTTTGTCGCCATCTCTTGGAAGACAAATTCATTTCCAAGACGTCGCGGTGTATCTCCAGAATTCTTTTCTTTATTACCAAGTATCGCGAATGAAATGCCTGCTTCGTTCATTAACTTCGCAAACGATATCGCAATCTTCTGACTACGATTATCATATGATCCCATTGAACCAACCCAGAATAAATATTCGAACTCCTCGCCAGCTTTCGATTTTTCTTTTACAGTTGGAACTGTTACTTCATCATCACCTTGGCGCCAAGTTTCACGCTCTTTACGGTTCAGTCCCCACGGATTCCCTTGACGCTCGATGTTTGTCATCGCACGCTGCGCTTCCGCGTCCATCTTTCCTTCTGTTAAAACGAGATAGCGGCGTAAATCAATAATTTTGTCAACATGCTCATTCATAACCGGACACTGATCTTCACAGTTACGGCACGTTGTACAAGCCCAAATCTCTTCCTCTGTAATAACATCTCCGATTAAACTCGGATCGTAAGCAAGCGTTGTAGCTGCTGATTCTTGTTGCCCTTTCCCAGCTGCCATCATCGCTAACTGATTTCCTTGTGTATTATTAAAGGCAACTACTGGAACCCACGGTGCTTTTGATGTCACTGCTGCTCCTTTATCAGTTAAATGATCACGAAGTTTTAAAATTAAATCCATCGGCGATAACATTTTCCCTGTCCCTGTTGCCGGGCACATATTTGTACAGCGACCACACTCTACGCAAGCGTATAAATCAATAAGCTGATTTTGTCTAAAGTCTTCGATTTTACCAACACCAAATGTTTCTTGCGTTTCATCTTCAAAGTCAATCTTTTCAAGTTTCCCTGGATTTGAAAGACGACCGAAGAAAACGTTAACTGGTCCCGCAATTAAATGCGCGTGTTTTGATTGTGGAACATACACTAAAAACGTTAACAAAATTAGTAGATGCACCCACCAAGAGAAATAGAACACAGAAATGGCTGCGGTTTCATTTATTCCCGAGAAAACGTAAGCGATTGCAGAAGCAATTGGTTCACTCCATGAAAGCTCCTCGCCGTGCCATATAATTCCCATCCCATTACCGAGTAGCACAGAAATCATTAAGCCACCAATAAAGATAAGAACAAGGCCTGATTTGAAATTACGTTTTAAACGAACTAGCTTCTCAACATAACGTCTATGAAAAGCCCAAAAGACTGCAATTAAAATAACAAGTGTGACAATTTCCTGGAAGAATGTAAATGCAGGGTATAGTGGTCCAAGTGGAAGATGTGATCCTGGTGCGAGTCCTTTCCAAACGAAGTCAATTGCTCCAAATTGGACAAGAATAAATCCGTAAAAGAACATAACGTGAATAATGCCGCTCTTCTTATCTTTCAGCAGCTTTTTCTGACCGAAAACATTGACCTTAAGGAGATCCCAACGCTCTTTAAAACGACGGTCAAATTCAATCTTTTTTCCTAACTGTATGTAGGCCATCCTCGTCCGTATAAGATACACAAACAAATATCCCGCATAAGCAATAACAGCAATGGCAGCCAGCCAATTAATGATCAGTAAGCTATTCATTTTTATGCTACCCCTCTCTTTGTAAGCCCTCTTTCTTTTTTAGAATCTTCAAAAACATATAATTTTCTGAATTTTTTCCCCTATCTTCATTATATAATGAGTGAGCATTCAGTCAACAGTTTTTTGTTATACAACAACATATTTTTTAATAAAGCTGTTTATTTCGGTGAAACTATAAAGTGAAACTTTAATCAGTAGGGGATTGTTTCCTCCCGCCTGATTCCTTTAAGTAAGCCTAATTTTTAAGTAGGTGGCTTACCTCCCATTAATATCGGATAAAGTGAAATTTTAATCAGTGGAGAGCTGTTTATTCCCTACTGATTATTAGCTTCACCAATCGGGCTTTTCCAGGCAACCAGCAAAATGAAGGTGAAAAGAATGCAAAGGAGGGAATCCACTTATGTTCTTCTTATCTCTCTTGTTAATATGCGTTACTCTTTGGATCACAATTGACCTTTTATATGGGAGGATTCTTCACTTAAAGCGTGTGCGCTCTCGTACTTTCCCTTTACGTCAAAGTAATTTTCACCTTTATACATACGGGCAAGATTTATATGATGCTTTATTTACTGATATACAACAAGCAAGGCACCATGTACACGTTTTGTTCTTCATTGTAAAAAACGATAAAATCAGTCGTGAATTTTTAAAGTTACTTATCGATAAGGCACAGGAAGGAATTGAAGTAAGACTTTTACTCGATCGATTGGGAAGCCATTATTTATCAAACGAGGCAATTCGTTCCCTACAAAAACACGGTGTCTCTTTTTCATTTTGTCATAAAGTGAAATTTCCTTTTCCGTTCTTTTCTGCAAATCAAAGAAACCATAGGAAAATTACAGTTATTGATGGGGAAATTGGTTATATTGGTGGATTTAATATTGGAGAAGAATATTTAGGACATAATCAAAAATTAGGATTATGGCGCGACTATCATTTGCGTCTTACTGGGGAAGGAATACAGGATTTACAAAAGCAATTTTTACATGATTGGCTCGACGATACGGATCAAAATTTATTAGATTCATCTCTTTATTTTCCTAAGCAACAACCAGGAACCATTCTACATCAATTTATCCCTACTGATGGTGCCTATTTGCAACATACTTTTTTATATTTAATCGAAAGCGCGAAACAAGAACTCTTTATCGGTACACCATATTTCATTCCTGGGAAAAAAATTATGCACGCATTATTAAAAGCACGAAAACGTGGGGTTCAAATAACGATTCTCGTTCCAGAAAAAGCTGATCACTCCCTTGTTCGAGAAGCAAAATTTCCATATTGCCGAAAGTTAATACAAGCCGGATGTAATATTTACGCATTTCAACGAGGGTTTTTTCACGCTAAAGTTATTATAGCGGACGATTATATTTGTGATATCGGAACTGCAAACTTTGATATGAGAAGTTTATATATTAATCATGAAATCAACTGCCTTTTATATGATAAACATTTTATACAAACAGTAAAAAACAGATTCCATAAAGATTTAGAAAACGCGTCCTTACTTTCCTTTAAAGATGTTAGCCCCCTTTCTCTTATTGATAGAGGGAAAGAATGGCTAGGAACGATACTTTCTTTCTTCTTATAGGAAAGATAATGAGTAAAAAGAGGTGTATCACATATGATTATGCGATTCGGATATGTTTCACATGCAATGGCACTCTGGGACTGCTCTCCTGCCAAAACGATGACATTTACAAGCTTTCAAAAGCTCAGTAAACAAGAACGAGAAGATAAATTGTACGATGTTACGAGGCAAAACCTTGAGCATACAATACGTATTCTTCATTACAATATAGCGCATGAAATTCCGTTATATCGTTTATCCTCTTCCATCGTCCCACTTGCAACACATCCCGAAGTCGAGTTTGATTATATCGGGGCATTTACACCGCTTTGGCGTAAAATCGGGGCATTAATTAAAGAACACAATTTACGAGTAAGCTTTCATCCAAATCAATTTACGCTATTTACAAGCGACAAGCCACATATTACAACTAACGCTATTACAGATATGGCCTATCATTATAAAGTATTAGATGCAATAGGAATTGCAGATTCTTCTTATATTAACATCCATGTAGGTGGTGCCTATGGAAATAAAGAACAAGCGGTTGGACGTTTCCATGAAAACATAAAAAAACTTCCTGCACATATAAAAGAGCAAATGACGCTTGAAAATGATGATAAAACATATACAACTGCTGAAACTTTATCGATTTGCCAAAAAGAAAAGATTCCATTCGTATTTGATTATCATCATCACATGGCAAACCTTTGCGAAGAACCGCTAGAAGTATTACTCCCTGCAATTTTTGAAACTTGGTCACATACAAATGTCCCTCCTAAAGTTCACATTTCCTCCCCTAAATCAAAAAAAGAATTTAGGGCTCACTCTGAATATATTGATTTAGAGTTTATTAAGCCTTTCTTACACATTGCAAAAAAAATCAACCATAATTTCGATATTATGATTGAAAGTAAACAAAAAGATTTAGCAATGCTGCAATTCATACATGAATTATCCTCTATAAGAGGGATAAAAAGAATAAATGGCTCAACATTACAATGGTAAATTGTAATGTTGAGCTATTTTTTTCAAAAAAAGTAATTTTTATAGTAAAAAACAACCTATTGTATATGCTATGATTGGAATTAGCATTTTCCACCTGCGATTCAACTTTATTGAAACGGAGCCATAATATGATTAATCAAAAAAATATGTACACTTTGTCACGATGTATATAATTATATTTTCCCTTTGGATATTTCTTATCCCTAAGGACTTGAATATAAAAGAAATTGGAATTCTCTTCTTATTTTGTTTTGCTGCACTCTTTTCTTGCTATTGCTTATATAAAGCTATTAAGAAAATGAAGCGTAGTGATAAATTATTTTGGGTTTTATTACTCTGCACTTGCATATGCGGACTAACTATGGAAATAACTTTATTCCTTCATTCACTTTCTATATATGATCAAGTCATATTCTCATATAAGGCATTGCCCTTTTTCATCATACAATATATTTTGCTCTTTTCTGGGTTTGCTATCAAATTCATAAAACATTATTCTATTAGAGGCCTTGCTCAATTTTCATTCGATAGCATCTTTATTGTTATTATGAATATTTATTTTACCTTAACTTTTATTTTGGACCTCTCAAGCTTTCGTATGTTAACAACAGATCACTGGGTTTTAATTGGATACTTTATTGCACAAGCATTAGTAATTTACGCCGTTATTAGCCTATATAGACGAGAACAATATTCTGCTAGCAGAATTTCATTAATTATCGGTTTTACTATCATACTTGTGTACGGGTATATACATCTGTTCCAACTAAACATGGGGATGAAAACTTCTTCTGAAGTCTCTTATTTAGTACATACTGCTTCAATTTTATTAATTGGTTTATCTTCCATACTATACATTTTGGACAAACCAATGCAGCATGAAACGAAAACAAAGTATTATCGATTTGATTATGTGCGCTTTATATTACCCTATTTCAGTATAATCATTACTTTTTCCTTTATTCTTATTCAACCTTGGGATGATAAGTTCATGCTAATCGGTCTAGTATTATCACTCACCTTATTATTCCTACGACAACTTTACATGTGGAAAGATAATCAAGCACTAATCGATACATACGAACAGTTGACTACACAACTAGAAGGCAAAGTAGAAGAGGGTGCATCTGCGTTATCAAAGAGTGAACAACGCTATAAATCGTTATTCGAAGATCATCCTGATGCCGTTTTCTCTTTAAATATGGATGGTATTTTCCAACAATCTAATACAGCTTGTGAAAGCTTATTTACTGCCTACTATTGTGAAGTAGAAAGCTATTCTCTTCTACACTTTATTGACTCAAAAGACCATGATCTACTAAAGAAAGCTTTACAAATAACAAAAGAAGGTAGACCACAAACTTTAGAAGTTCGCACAAAAGAAAAAGAAGGCTATTACTATTACCTTCACGTTACACTCATCCCTACTTTCATAAACAAAGAAGTTGTTGGGATGTTCGGCATAGCACGTGATATTACAACTTTATATGAAAAACAAAAACAAGTAGAACATTTAGCCTTTCATGATGCACTGACTGGATTACCAAATCGCCGAAAGTTTGAAAAAGATTTAAAAAACATTTTAAATACAGCTCAAACTAGCGTGAATGATGTTGCCGTTATGTTCCTTGATTTAGATCGATTCAAAAAAATTAACGATAGACTTGGTCACGATGTCGGAGATCTATTATTAATTGAAGTAGCAAAAAGATTACGTGGTTGCTTGCGTTCAAAAGATATCGTTGCTCGCCAAGGTGGAGATGAGTTTACAATTCTATTACCAGATATGTACTCAGAAAAAAGTGCGGCTTTTATAGCTGAACAAATTTTAACCGTTTTAAACAAACCATTCTTCATTAAAGACGAAGAACTGTCTATTACACCGAGTATCGGAATTGCCATGTATCCTGATTACGGGACCGATGTTACTGAATTAATGAAAAATGCTGATATGGCTATGTATCGCGCGAAAGCAAATGGAAAAAACAGATTTGTTTTCTTCTCAAAAGAAATAAGTATCGCCCAAAATGAAATCCAATTCTTAGAAGGTGAACTTACAAAAGCATTACAACAAAATGAATTTTTCCTAGAATATCAGCCACAAGTAAGCACAAAAACAAAACAAATTATCGGTTTTGAAGCATTAATTCGTTGGAAGCACCCAAAACTCGGTATCGTGTCTCCTGCCCAATTCATTCCTCTAGCGGAGGAAACCGGATTTATTATTGAACTTGGAAATTGGATTTTACGTACCGCTTGCTTAGAGGCAAAAAGATGGCATAATCAAGGGTTTTCTCACTTAAAAGTTGGTGTGAATTTATCTGTTGTTCAATTTAACCATGCAGATTTAATCCCTACTATTTCAAAAGTGTTAGAAGAAACCGAACTAAAATCAGAAGCACTAGATATCGAAATCACAGAAAGTATCGCAATTAATCAAAATCAGTCTGTCATTTCCAAACTAGAACAGCTTCAAAATCTCGGTATTCAAATTTCAATCGATGACTTTGGAACTGGTTATAGTTCTTTAGCTTATTTAACAAAATATCCAATCAACACATTAAAAATTGCTCGAGAGTTTATTTGTGGAATTACAAATAGTCCTTTAGAGGAAGCGATTATCTCCTCCATCATTACACTATCTAAAGAACTAAATTTAGAAGTTATTGCAGAAGGTGTAGAGACGGAAGAACAATGGAAGTTTTTATATGAACAAAACTGTGACCACATTCAAGGATTCCTTATTAGCAAGCCTGTTTCTAGTAAAGACGTTTGGATGTTACTCCACAAAAAAACAACCGTCTAAGTAAGACGGTTGTTTTTTAGTACTCAAAAGGTACATCTGAAGCTAATTGTATCTCTTGATCATTATGAGAAATTACTTGATTTTTCTCTAAAACTGTATCTCCTAATGAAATACCCCATGCCATCGCTAACGTTAATAGACTACCAATAAGTAGTTTCTTCATATTCCATCACCCACATTTTTTCTTTAAATATATCATGAAAATTTATCCACATTTTATGCAATTATGCATATTTATTTTTTGGATTTTTTATTTCTTCATTTTTTTTATAATTGATTCTTTTAACGCATGGTTTCCTAATATATCGAAAAAGAAGCACGCTTTTTCGTAAGCATCTTCAATTTCTGCTCTATCACACTCTAGCTTTTCTAGGCATTCACCTTTTCGATAGTATAACTGTCCAATCAATGTCATACTATTAATTTGGCACGATAGTTCAATGGCTTTATTTGCGTGACAAAGCGCTTCTTCGTATTGATTGTCTAAGTATAATGCTTTTGCATGATTATGTCTCACCTTCACATCAAACTCTTTATTATCATGTAATGCCTCTAATTGTTTTAATATATTTTCAAATAACTCAATACTCTTCTTAAAATAGCCATTTTCAGCGTAAATATTTGCAATTGCGTTTTCAATATAAAGGTTCTGATATACATCTATCCCTGCCAATTGTTGATTAAGCAATTTCTTTAATTCTAAAATACAATATTCGTAATCGATTTTTTTCAATATGTAGGCAGCGACATAATATTGCCATTGAAGAAATTGCTGAAGCTCGGGATGATATTCTTCCTTTTTCAACTCATTCCATACTTTATTATAAATTTCTTTATATTTCTTTTGCTTACAAAGCATAATAATTCGATCTTTTAACTGCTTATTCCTCTCAATATCAGAATAAATGAGTACCTCATAAAAATGAATAATGGGAACTTGTAACTTTGCTGCAATACCTTGCAATATATCCATACTTGGGTATACTGCGCCCGATTCAATTCGGCTCACTTCCGATTGATGACATATGTTCTCGGATAACTGTTTTTGTGTTAATCCCCTCATTACCCTAATTTTTTTAATTTCACTTCCTAGTTTTTCTGCGTGCATACTTACTCACCATCCCATTATAACAATCTAATTTTTTGAGTTGTCATACCACTACAATAATGTGAATTCGACAATTTTTGATATGAAATAATGCATAATATATATAAAATTCGGCAAATTTTTCATAAAATTCATCTCACATACAATAATAGATTAAAAGTTTTATAGATAAATTATAGAAAACTTGCCCGTGCTTTTCTTTACATTCGGTCTTCTTTATCCTTTATCTGCAGAAGCTATTCACACCCAAGAATTAGACAGAAATGAAGTAAAAGTTGAAATTGCTCAGCCTGGTTTAACAATTGGAAAATTAACAGAACCTCAAAGTGATTCGAAAGAGAATATTGCTAAAAATATTTAAAAGGTGAGGTAAACGGGGCTAAAGCTCAACAAGAGCAAGTTACAACTGAAAAAAATATTGATTTTCAACCTACAAATAAAAAAACAAAAGAAAATCAAACCGAAGTTCGCCTTGCACAAACTTACAAAAATTATAAAGTATATGGCCAAGATCTTATTGTAAAAGTAGATAAAAATGGAGTAATTACAACTGTTAGTGGTAAAGTTGTCCAAAGTTTAGACCAACAACCTAATCTTACTATAACAAATTTTTTGTCGAAAAATGAAGTAAAATCTAAATTACGCGATATACTTTAAATTCCGAGCGATGCGACTGAGACAGAATTCTCTAACGAAACCGTTGTTTATAAGAAAAAAGAAGTTTACCACTCATAGGTAAACTTCTTTTCATATCCATCCCTTTTCTTCCGCAATTGTAATTGCCTCAATTCTATTTTTCGCATCTAGCTTCGTTAATACTTCAGAAATATAATTACGTACTGTACCAGGCGAAAGATAAAGTGCCTTCGCAATTTCATTTGCCGTCTTTCCTTCTTTCGCAAGTAGCAATACTTCTTTTTCACGATCTGATAACGGATTTTGCTCCTGCCATAAGCCGAACATTAAATCTTGAGAGATCTCTCGCTTTCCTTTCATTACATTACGAATCGATGCAGCTAAATCTTCACTTGGGCTATCTTTTAATAAATATCCGTGCACGCCAGCTTTCATTGCTCGTTCAAAATATCCAGGGCGTGCAAATGTTGTTAAAATCATTACTTTGCATGCTGATTTTTCTTTCTGTAACGTTTCCGCAACATCTAATCCGGTTTGAATTGGCATTTCAATATCCATAATGCTTACATCAGGTTGTAGCGATTCAATTAGTTTTAACGCTTCTTCCCCATTGGCAGCTTGTCCAATTACTTCAATATCATCTTCTAGATCAAGTAGGGCCCCTAATGCACCACGAAGCATCCGCTGATCTTCTGCAATAATAATTCGAATCATGCCCTCACCTCATCTTTTCCTGTTCTAATGACAACTGGTACTTTTACTATTAATAGTGTCCCTGGATTGATTGTGCCCAGTTCAACAAACCCATCAATAAGAGCGATGCGCTCTTTCATACCACGAATGCCATTTCCATCATGGTTTTGATCCGCTAAACCAATTCCATTATCTTCTACTGTCAAAATTAATTCACCTTGTGATTCTAGTACAGAAACTGTACAACGCGTCGCCTGACTATGCTTTACAACATTTGTCACAGCCTCACGTAAACACATTCCTAAAATATTTTGTTCAATGGGTGATAACGAACTTGCATTCGTTTCTTGTTTTATTGCTAATTCAATAGTAGCAGCTTGTAAGATCGCTTTTATTTGCTCAAGCTCTTCTTCCACTGTAATCATACGCATATCAGAAATTAATTCCCTTAACTGCTTTAAAGCGGTACGAGATGTTTGTGTAATTTCCTTTGCTTCCACACTTGCACGCTCCGGATTTTTTACAATTAACTTTTCCACGAGCTGACTTTTTAAAGTAATGAGTGATAACGTATGCCCTAACGTATCATGAAGATCTCTTGCAATCCGCTGCCGTTCTTCACGTTTTACTAAGTCTTTAATTTGCTCGTTTGCTTCGTTTAATTGATTTCTTAATATCTTTTTTTGATTAAAATTACGCATACCAAAAGGCGCAACAAGCATCAAAATAAGCATCGGGACAGTATTTATAAAGCTTGTAAATGAAAAACCCGCACCATATACAAATGTTATAAGCGTTACAACTAATAGGCCCAATAATATACGAAATATTTTTTTCGTCGGTGCGAACGCTATGGCGTTTGATGTAAAGAAGCATAAAAAAATAAGATACGGGCTATAGAAAAAACTAAATACTAAAGCAATAATCATTTGCATACAAGCCCACATTGCAAACATTTTTGTAACAAAATACAACTGCCGATATGCTAGTATAAACAGTATTAGCATACCAGCCCCAAACATTAACCTCGAACCTTCCTCTTGTACAAGTGCATAAATTGGGAATGCTAGATACACAAGCCACATATACGGGAAGAAACCCATATGTTTCGGAAAAATCTCAATCCTCTTCTTCTCTATCATTTATACCGCTTCCTGTCTTTTTCTTATATATATTGATACTACAACAAATATAAGGAAATAACCTCCTAATACCGCGATATTTTCCCAACCAACTGATTTCCCAGCTACAATATCCCATGCACCGCTCCCGAAGTGATATGTTGGTGTCCATTCACCAATCGTTCTTAATATTTTTGGGAATACTTCAATTGGCATCCATAGCCCGCCAATCACAGCTAGACTCATATTTAAAATATTCGCTAAACCCGCTGCTGCATCTGCCTTTTTAATAGAACCTATTACTGTTCCTAACGCTAAAAATGGTGTTACACCTAACAACAACCATAATCCAGCGCCAACCCATTGTCCTACTGTTAACTCGACATGATTAATTAATATTCCTGCGATAAAGATAACTAAGATTGAAAAAGCATTCACTACAGTTTGAGCGATGATTTTGGCTGTTATATATGCCCCCTCTGGAAGTGGTGTAATTTTTAACAAATGTGTCCACCCTTGCCCCTTTTCCTGAGAAATCCTTACACCGAAACTAAAAAGTGCCGTCCCTACAATACTAAATGTCGCCATTGAGATTAAATAATGCGCTTTCCAAGCATCTCCGTTTTGTGGCACTTGGATAACATTTGTGAAAATGTAGTAAAACATAACTGGCATTAGTAATGAGAAAAAGATAAACAATTTATTACGAAACGTACGTAAAATTTCTATTTTGCATTGCATCCATAAAGCTCTCATGCGATTCCCTCCTCCTGATTTGCGACAAACTGTTCAAATGCTTCATCAAGACTTCCACGTTCAACTGAAACATCTGTTACAGGTAAGTTCTTTTGATAAATCGCTTTTAAAGTTGCATCTGTATCTTCAGTTGTTAAAGTGAAGTGCCCTGCGTTTGACTGTACTTCTGTTACGTTTGGTAATTCTTTTAGTAATTTTGCAGGAATACTTTCCTTGGAATAAAACTTGATTGTTTTTCGCGAAATCGTCGCCTTCATCTCATCTGGTGTACCATCTGCGATAATCTTTCCATTCGCAAATAATAAAATGCGATTCGCCAATGCATCCGCTTCTTCTAAATAGTGCGTTGTTAAGATAATTGTTTTTCCTTCACTTGCTAACTTTCGAATTGTTTCCCAAAACGTTCTTCGAGACGTAATATCCATTCCAACTGTCGGCTCATCTAAAAATAACAAATCAGGATTTCCTGCAAGTGCAAGTGCAAAGTTTAACCTTCTTTTTTGCCCACCTGATAATTTCTCACATCTTTGCTTTCGCTCCGATTTTAAATTTGATAACTGTAGCAACGTTTCTTTCGCTACCGGATTCGTATAATAACTACGGAATAACTCAATTGCCTCTTCTACTGTAATACTATCAATCACACTTACTTCTTGTAGCATCGCACCGAGGCTATTACGAACATCTCTATGCTTGGGACTCTTTCCAAATATAGAAACAGTTCCTTCCGTCGGATCCTTTAATCCAAGCATCATCGACATCGTCGTCGTTTTCCCTGCACCATTCGGTCCAAGTAGTGCTACAATTTCTCCTTTATTCACATAAAATGAGACGTTATTTACTGCCTTTTTATATTTAAATGTTTTAGAAACACCATTTACTTCTATAATCTTTTCCATCTCTCCACCCCCGCTGTTTCTTATATTTACATTGTATGTGTTGGAAAACTTAGGAAACAGTATGATGCGTCATGACATCGATATGACAATTGTCATGTATTCCTTATGAGAGGAATCAACCTACATACCGCAAGCGAGTAGCAGGACGAAAATAAACATGATACAATCGGGTAAGATATATATTCGAGGAAGGACAGTGGTTTTCATGATTATTCGTAATGAACAAGATTTAGAAGGCTTACGAAAAATCGGCCGCATCGTTGCACTTGCACGTGAAGAAATGAAAAAAGAAGCGAAGCCAGGTATGACAACGAAAGAGCTTGATTTGATCGGTAAAAAAGTATTAGATGAGCATGGTGCTATTTCTGCACCTGAAAAAGAATATGATTTCCCAGGTGTAACTTGTATTAGTGTAAACGAAGAAGTTGCTCACGGTATTCCAGGAGATCGCGTATTAAAAGAAGGCGATTTAGTAAATGTCGACGTATCTGCTGCACTTGATGGCTATTATGCAGATACAGGTATTTCATTTGTACTTGGAGAAGATGAAGCAAAAGAAAAGCTTTGCCAAGCAGCGGTTGATGCATTTTGGGCAGCAATGAAAAAGGTGAAAGCTGGTTCCAAACAAAACCAAATTGGTCGTGCTGTTTCAAACTTTGCACATAAAAATGGATATAATGTGATTCAAAACTTAACTGGTCACGGTATTGGTCTTAGCTTACACGAAGCACCAAACCACATTTTAAGCTACTTTGACCCAATGGATAATGCGCTTCTAAAAGACGGTCTTGTTATCGCTGTAGAACCATTCATTTCTATGAAAGCTGATCACATTATCGAACGTGGCGATGATGGTTGGACATTCGTTACACCTGATAAAAGCCTTGTTGCACAATGTGAACATACAGTTGTCGTAACGCGCGGCGAGCCGATAATCTTAACAGAAATATAAAATTAAAAATGACCGTTTTTTAGAATTTTTCTACTAAAACGGTCATTTTTAATTTTTGGAAAATATTTGTTAAACTGCTGTTGAACTCTTTAACATTTAAGTATATAATCTTTAGCGAAGGTTACTTCAGCTTATCTTTACTAAAAAGATATTGTAGCTAAGGAGGAAAACACCTTCTTTTTTATTGTTTAAACAGTATCAAAAATGACCGTAGTAACGGATTAGTCGAATATTCTGTAATTCTTATATTCCTCTAACAATGTAAGAAACTATCGTCTTTCAACTTCGGTCCACTAATCGTACAACTCTCTTTAGACAAAATAGATGACTATTTTCAAAGTACATATTGTCTTCATTCTGACCAAAAACAACCCTATCTAGATTTTTATTTCCACATAACTTTAAGGCAAAAATAAGCCTTCACAAGGGGATACACTACCTTGGTTAGTATGTATCGTAAAACTTACCTTTATAACCATTCTTTTTTACTAGATATACATGAAAACTATCTCACATATAAAGGTCTGATATCATTCTTTATATCAGTATTTTTTTCGACATTTTTTGTCGAATTGTGTATATTTCCAAATAACTGTGTAAATATACATTTTGTTTTACGTTAAATAATATTACTTTGAACATAATCCAGTTTGTCTGAGAACGCGTATAGAAACGGAGGGATAGCAAAAACAAATAGCTTATAACAAATACTTTTAATATTCCATTTGTTCATGTGGAATAAGTCCCCAATGGACAAATGAATGTTCAGAGGAGGAAAAATGAAAAAACTTTTCAATGTATGTTTAATTGTATTCGTACTATTTTCGCAACTTGCTAGTTTTCCATACAATCAAGTAAAAGCGGAAACCTTAACAGGAGATTCCTTATTTGACACTGTTGAAATGAAAGATGCAACGAATCATATTATTGACGAAGCAAAAAATCCTACCAACTTAATAAAGATAGGATCAACCATTCAATTAGAATACGCTTGGTCAATAAAGGATCAACAAGTTGCACATGCAAATGATACAGCAGTAGTTCAAATACCACTTGCATTAAAAGTATCTAAAGATTTGCAAGGGGATTTAGTAACAGATCAAAAAAATATTGGTCAATATTTTATAACAGCTAAAGATAATAAATTAAAATTAATATTTAATGATCAAGTAGAAAATTTGAAAGACGCTAAAGGAAAAATTAAAGTTGATACCGTGTTTAACTCAACTTTAAAAACTGGAGAAAAATCAGTTCAAATCGCTTTTCCTTTAGGAACAATGGTTCAGCCTATATCAGTTCCTGTTCAGGTAGAAGACTCTAAAGAAGATGGCACCAAACAGGATACTAATAAACAAACGCAAGATCCAGTAGCTAAACCTGTTACTGACAATCCGGAGCAAGATCCAGCAACTAAGCCTGTTACTGATAATCCGGAACAAAACACAGCAACTAAACCTGTTACTGACAATCCGGAACAAAACACAGCAACTAAACCTGTTACTGATAATCCGGAACAAAGCACAGCAACTAAACCTGTTACTGATAATCCAGAACAAAACCCAGCAGCTAAAATTGCTACTGACAATCCAGAACGAAAGCTAGCAAGCGACCCTGCTGAAAATACAAATTCAGGTCCAAAGCAAATAACAACAAACATTTTAACCGGTGTAAAGTTGACGGATAAAGACGGAAAACCATTTACAGAGGATAACCGTCCAAGTACAGATTCCCCTGCCAATATTGAATTTACATGGGAGCTTTTAAAATCAATGAATGTGAAAAGCGGAGATTACTATATCTTTGATCTTCCTAAACATTTTAAGATTTACAATACAATTAACAGTCCTTTATATGATAGTGAAAACAATCAAATTGGTAATTTTACTGTTACAAAAGACGGAAAAGTCACGATGACATTCAACGATTATGTTGAAGAGCATCCAGATGTTGCTGGTAACCTACAATTAAAGACAGAATTTAATAAAGCTGAAATTAAAGGTACAACAACACAAGAAATTCCTTTCCCAATTAAAGATAAGGATGTTTCTATTACAGTTGACTTTAAGCCTAATGTACAAACAGCTACGAATAAAAAAGGGTTACCTGATAGACCAATTAATACAAATGAAATTAATTGGAAAGTAGAGATGAACAAAACGAAAGACACCCTTAAAAATGCTGTTTTTAAAGATAACATCCCACAAGGTACAAGCTTAAATAAAGATTCTATTAAAGTTTATTATTTAGAAGTTGATGTTAATGGGAATGTAACGCGTGGTACAGAAGCTGAGCCAACAGATTACAATATTATTTCATCAGATGGATCCAAATTGGAGATTGCTTTTAAAGATTCTATCAATAGAGCATATCAAATCGAATATGCCACAAAAATTACTGATGAAAATATTAAAAGTTTCCGAAATAACGTTACGATAACGAGTGATAATCAAAAGCAACAAAACGCAAGCTCTACTGTAACGGTTTCTCGTGGTACACACTTAAATAAAACAAGTAAATATGATCCAAAAACGCAAACAATTGAGTGGACAATTACTTACAATGGTGATCAAAGAGAAATCAAAAAAGCAGATGCGATTTTAAAAGATATTTTTGACGATACACACGAACTAGATGCAAATTCTATTGTTGTGAAAAACGCTTCATATAATGAAAAGGGAACGCTTGTAACAGGAGACGCTGTTAATAATTACACTGTAAGTAACAAGAAGAATGGATTCGATTTACAGTTTAATGATGATATTAATAGTGCTTATGTGATTACCTATAAAACCAAGCCAACTAATAAAGTTATAGAAGATGGAAAAGTAAAAAATAAAGTTACAGCTGATAATGATTCAAGTAAAGAAAATGAAGCTAGCTTCAAGCAGCAAAATATTATTAAATCTAATAATAAAGCTGAAACAAATTATAAAGACAAAACAACAACTTGGACAATTATAGTAAATAATAACAACTATCCATTAAACAACGCGATCATTACGGACACCTTTGATCATGGTGGATTACAATTAAAAGATAAAAAACTAGAAATTAAAGACGGAAATTATACCCTTCAAGCTGGGACTGACTATGTTTTAGATGCAACAGATAAAGGCTTCAAAATTACTCTTATAGGTACATATCAGTCTAATATGACAAAGACACTAGTCGTAAAATATACGACAGACTTTGATTATACAAAGCTAGAAAGTGGTAAAACTTCATTTAAAAATACAGGTAACCTATCTTGGATAGATACGGATTCTAAGCCACAATCAAATAAAGTTGAAGCTAATTTCGATCCTGATACTTTCACAAAGGCAAATGGTTATAAATACGGTTCTTATAACGCCCAAACGAAGGAAATTACTTGGATAATAGGCTTTAACTATAATAATGTTGAGATTAAAGATCCTTATGTTATAGACGTAATACAAGATAAACAAAAGTTAGTTCCTGGATCCATTGAAGTGCGCGATATGATTTTAAATGGAAATCCTGATAATGCACAACCTGGTAATGCTGTACCAACTGAGAAATATGAACTTGAAGAACCTACAGAGAAAAATAAAAACACCCTAAAGGTTCATTTCAAACAATCAATTAATTCACCTTACTATATTATCTTTAAAACAAGCCTTGATGGTGAACTTATCCAAGGCACCTACAAAAACGAGGCAGATTTAAAAGATGGCTCTAAAATTGTTAACACCCTTACAGGTGACACTCAAGTAAATAAAGGTGGCAGCTTCGTTACTAAAAAAGCTGTGCAAGACGACAACTATATTAATTGGAGTATCGCAATTAACGAAAGCCAATCAACCATTGCAGATGCGGTTGTAACAGATGACCCAACCGAAAATCAGGTAATTGTAGAAGATTCATTCCACTTATATCCTACAACTGTTGATCCATATGGAAATTTAACAAAAGATACAGTAAACGAATTAAAAGAAGGAACAGACTATAAACTCAAAATAACAACAGACAATAATACTGGAAAGCAACATTTCGAAATTGCCTTCTTGAAAAAAATTGATCGAGCTTATATTTTAGAATATCGCTCACTTATTAATGCAGACGATAAAGAGAAAGTAAGTAATAAAGCGAAAATCACAGGCAATAAGTTGACAGTTAAAAACACAGAAACTACTGAAACGATTGAAGTGAGAATGTCTTCTGGTTCAGGCGGAGGATCTGCTACCAAAGGTCGTGGAAACCTTGAAATTATAAAGGTAGATAACGACAATAAGAACGTACTATTAGCTGGGACAGAATTTACTTTATACGATCGTACAGGTAAAACTGTTATCCGTAAAATTACAACAGACAAAGACGGTATCGCTAAATTTAATAATTTAAAACGCGATAAATATTTATTAAAAGAAACAAAGGCTCCTGAAGGCTATGTAATTAGCTGGGATTTAAAACAAGGGAAAATTGTTGAACTTGGTACACAAGAGACTACAACATATAAACTTGCAAATAAGAAGTTTGTCGGGAAAGTAGTTTTAACAAAATCTGATGACCTGAACAAAAACGCAACACTACAAGGCGCCGTTTTCACACTACTAGATAAAGACAAAAAAGTAATTCCAGAACATGAAGAATTAACAACAAATAATAACGGACAAATTATTATAGATAAACTAAAACCAGGAACTTACTACTTACAAGAAACGAAGGCTCCTGAGCATTATCAATTAGATAGTAAACTTATTCCGTTTACTATCTCTGAAGATCAAACAACAGTAGTAAACCGAACTGCGACAAATATTTTAACTAAAGGATCTGCTCTTTTAACAAAAGTGGATAATTATAATAAAACTTTAGCAGGGGCAGAGTTTACTGTTCAGGATCGCAACGGAAAAAATATTCCTGGATATGAGAAATTAACAACAAATGAACATGGACAAATAGAAGCAAAAGATTTACGTCCGGGTAAATACCAGTTTGTCGAAACAAAAGCTCCTGAGCATTATGAATTAGACAAAACGCCTATTCTATTTGAAATAGAAAAAAGCCAAACTACAGCCGCTTCTATTACAGCAAAAAACGCTTTAATTAAAGGTGGCGTTACGTTAACAAAAGTGGATGATATTGATGGCACTTCCCTTGAAGGTGCGGTATTCAAAATTGTTAACGACAAAAATGAAGATGTCCGTACAAACTTAAAAACAGAAAAAGATGGAACTTTGACCGTTAAAGATTTAGATCCTGGTGATTATCAATTTATTGAAACAACACCACCTAAATACTATGACTTAAATAAAGAACCAATTCCGTTTACAATTGAGAAAAGTCAAACAAGCATTATCTCAATTACTGCAAAAAACAGTTTAACAACAGGTGCTGTTGAGCTATTAAAAGTCGACGAATTTGATAAAAAGACTCTTCTTGCTGGAGCTATGTTCAAAATCGTGAATGATAAGAACGAAGACGTTCGTACAGAATTAACTACCGATACAAACGGAACTGTTAAAGCTTCTGACTTACGTCCAGGCAAATACAAATTTATTGAAACGAAAGCTCCTGAACATTATGAACTGCGATCAACACCAATTGAATTTACAATTGAGAAAGGTCAAAAAACACCGATTGTTATTACAGCTGAAAATGGTCTATTACCAGGCGATGTTGAACTAACAAAACTCGATGATACTGATGGCACTGCACTTATAGGTGCCGTATTCAAAATTGTTAATAACAAAAATGAAGATGTCCGTACAGAATTAGTTACGAATCAGGAAGGTAAAATTATTGCTACTGGTTTACGTCCAGGTAACTATAAATTTATCGAAATGAAAGCTCCTGAGCATTATACCTTAAATAAAACACCGATTGAATTTACAATTAAGGAGAGCCAATCGACTGCTATTAACGTTACAGCTACTAATAGCTTAATAAAAGGCGGTATTGAATTAACAAAAGTTGATTCTGTAAATGCTAAGGAAACCCTTGAAGGTGCAGTATTTAAAATTGTTAATGACAAAGGTGAGGATGTTCGTACGGAACTTACTACTGATAAAGACGGTAAATTAGTAGTACAAGACTTACGTCCGGGTAATTATAAGCTAATCGAGACGAAGGCTCCTACTTATTACGATGTAAATGAAGAGCCAATCGAATTTACGATTGAAAAGAGTCAACAAAAACTCATCCCTATTACTTTCAAAAATAGTTTGACGAAAGGAAAGGTCAAATTAATTAAAGAAGATGACATGGAGAGCGCAAAAGCTCTTGCTGGCGCTGTATTCACATTACAAGACGCAACTGGCAAAGAAATTATGAAAGATTTAACAACAGATGCACACGGAGTATTAGTCATCCCTGATTTAGCACCAGGTGATTATCAATTTATTGAAGTGAAAGCTCCTGAACATTATAAATTAGATCAAACACCTATTAAGTTCACAATTAAAAAAGGTAGTAAGGAAGATCTTCCTATCCCTGTTACTGTAAAAAACAGTTTACTTACAGGTGGCGTCACTTTAACAAAAGTTGATGATGTTGATGGCACTACTCTTGAAGGTGCAGAATTTATAATCGTTGACGCTCATGATACTAAAAAGGTAATTCGCAAAGGTTTAACGACTGATAAAAACGGTAAAATTACTGCTTCTGATTTACGTCCTGGAGACTATCAATTTGTTGAAGTAAAAGCTCCAAAAGACTATACCTTAAGCAAAGAGCCTATTCCGTTCACTATCGAAAAAAGTCAAAAAGAGAATATTACTGTTACTGCTACTAACAGTTTAAAGAAAGGTGCAGTAACATTAACAAAAATCGATGCCATCGATCGTACGATGCTCGAAGGTGCAATCTTTAAGATTGTTGATATGGACGGTAAGGAAGTTCATACGAATCTTGTTACAGATAAAAATGGAAAAATTTCTGTTTCTGATTTACGCCCTGGAGACTATCAGTTCATTGAAACAAAAGCTCCTGAGCACTATGTATTAGAAGAAACACAAATTCCATTTACAATTGAAAGAAGTCAAACGAAAGAGATCAATGTTACAGGTAAAAATGCTTTGAAAAAAGGTAGCGTTGAACTAACAAAGATTGACGATATTGATATAAATACAAAACTTGCTAACGCCGTATTTAATTTATTAGATGCAGACGGAGAGCTAGTTGAAGAAGGCTTAAAAACAAATGATGAAGGTAAAATTGTTGTTGAAAATCTACGTCCTGGTACGTATCAATTCGTTGAAACAATTGCTCCTGAACATTACGATTTAGATAAAACACCGATTGAATTTACAATTAAGAAAAGCCAAACTGAAACTCTTCACGTTACGGCTAAAAACGCTCTAACAAAAGGTGCAGTGGAACTTTCTAAAGTAGATGACATCGATGACACCAAACTTGAAGGCGCAGTATTTAACATTGTTGATATGAAGGGTACTGTAATTCATAAAGGCCTTGTTACAAATGGTAAAGGGAAGATCGAAATTAACGACCTACGTCCTGGTGATTACCAATTCATCGAAACGAAAGCTCCTAAGCATTACGTTTTAGATGAAACACCAATCAATTTCACTATTGAAAAAGGACAGAAAAAAACTATTTCTTTAACTGCTAAAAATAGTTTAAAACAAGGTAGTATCGAATTAATTAAAGTTGATGATTTAAACGATCAAACAAAACTTGCCGATGCTGTGTTTAATTTACTAGATCAAAACGGGAAAGTACTTAAAACGGATTTAAAAACGAACAGTGAAGGAAAAATCATTGTTGAAAACTTACGTCCTGGTACGTATCAATTTGTCGAAACAACGGCTCCTAAACATTATGATTTAGACAAAAAGCCAATTGTAGTTACAGTTGAAAAAAGCCAGAAAGATATTGCTACTATTACTATGAAAAATAGTTTAACAAAAGGCGGCGTGGACCTTACTAAAGTGGACGACGTCGATGGTACTACTCTTGAAGGCGCAGTATTTAACATTGTTGATATGAAGGGTACTGTAATTCGCGAGAAGCTTACTACAAATTCAAGAGGTAAAATTAGCGTTTCTGACTTACGTCCGGGTGATTATCAATTCATCGAGACAACGGCTCCGAAACACTACGATTTAAACAAAGAGCCAATTCCATTCACAATCACAAAGAGCCAAGCTGAGCCTATCTCTGTTACAGCTACAAATAGCTTAACGAAAGGCACTGTGGAGCTTTCTAAAGTGGATGATGTTGATGGTACCGCTCTTAAAGATGCGATATTTAAAATTACTGATATGAATGGTAATGACATTCGCACTGAGCTTACAACAGATGTACATGGAAAAATCTCTGTTCCTGATTTACGTCCAGGGGACTATCAGTTTATTGAAACGAAAGCTCCTGAACATTATAAATTAGACAGTACACCGCTTAAATTTACAATTAAGAAAAGCCAAGCAGAGAAGCTACAAGTCACTGCCACTAACAGCTTAATTGAAGGTGCGGTAGAGTTAATTAAAGTTGATGATATAAATCCAGACACAAAACTTTCTGATGCGGTATTTAACATCATTGATGCGAAAGGTAAAGTTGTTCGCACGGATTTAACTACTGATAAAGACGGGACAGTTTCTGCTTTTAATTTACGTCCAGGAGATTATCAATTCGTTGAAACGAAAGCTCCAAAAGATTATGATTTAAATAAAAAGCCGATTCCTTTCACTATCGAGAAAAGCCAGCCAACTCATATTTCTGTTACTGCTAAAAATGGCTTAACTAAGGGTGGCGTGGAATTAACGAAAGTTGACTCTTTAGATGCGAAAGAAACGCTGGAAGGTGCGGTATTTAAAATTACTGATATGAACGGTAACGACATTCGTACGAATTTAGTTACCAATAAAGACGGAAAAATCATCGCTAAAGACTTACAACCTGGAGACTATCAATTTATTGAAACGAAAGCTCCGAAACATTATGAATTAAATGAAGATCCAATTAAGTTCACAATTGAAAGAAGTCAAACAAAACATGTCTTCGTTACAGCTACTAACAGCTTAACGAAAGGTAGTGTGGAGTTAATTAAAGTTGACGATATTGAAGAAAATACAACACTTGAAGGTGCAGTATTTAAAATTGTTAATAAGGATGGACACGACGTCCGTACTGATTTAACTACTGATAAAAACGGCCGTTTAGTTGTGGATGAATTACCACCAGGAGACTATGAGTTTATCGAAACAAAGGCTCCTAATCACTATGACTTAAACGAAACACCTATTAAGTTCACAGTTAAAAAAGGACAAGAAAAAATCGCTTCCGTTACTGCTACGAATAGCTTAACGAAAGGCGCGGTTGAACTTTCTAAAGTGGATGACGTTGACGGTTCTGTCCTTAAAGATGCAGTATTTAAAATCGTCGATATGAACGGGCACGACGTTCGTTCTAATTTAACTACTGATAAAGATGGAAAAATTTCTGTTTCTGATTTACGTCCTGGGGACTATCAGTTTATTGAAACGAAAGCCCCTACTGGATACGATTTAAGTGCTAAGCCAATTCCTTTCACAATTACGAAAGGACAATCTCAAGTTACTTCTGTTACAGCTTTAAATAGTTTAACAACAGGTTCAATGGAGTTAACTAAAATTGATATTGATCACCATGGAACACTTGAAGGTGCCATTTTCAATATTTTAGATCACGACGGAAAAGTAGTACGAGAAGGTCTACAAACAGACGGGCATGGTAAATTAATCGTAAATGATTTGAAACCTGGTAATTATCAATTAGTGGAAACAAAGGCTCCTACAGGCTATCAATTAAATGCATCACCAATAAACTTTACAATTGAAAAAGCTCAAGCTACACCACTACAAATTACAGTTTCAAATAAAAAAATCGATTCTTCATCAGGTGGAGATGATAAACCGATTACTCCTCCTAATAAAGAAGAGGAAACAGGTAAAGAAACTTCTGAAGAACTAGAAAAAGGAAATCCTGACACACATGGTAAAGAAACTTCCGAAGAACTAGAAAAAGGAAATCCTGACACACATGGTAAAGGAACTTCTGAAGAACTAGAAAAAGAAAACCCTGAAACACAAATAAACAAACAGCAAGATGACCGAAATAAGGGTAAAGAACTTCCAAATACAGGTCACAAAAATGATCCTACTCAAACAGTAGGCATCTTACTTCTACTAGCTGGTTTGTTAAGTATTTTAGCTACAAAACAAAAAAAATATTATTAATAGTTTTTCACACCTAATCAAATGAACATTTGATTAGGTGTTTTTTTATGCAAAAAAGGACGATACATAGAGTATCGTCCTTTTAACGGGGTGAGGCTGCCCAAAAGTACGGAAAACCTTTGAACAGCCTCGTATTTTCATATGGATGCCTTACATATATCACTGATAATAAGTATGAAATGCGGAAACATATTTATCATCACATGATTCAAACATGAGAAAAGAAACCCTATAGGATTCTTTTCTCTACATAATCTAAAGTTTGGGTACACTAGATTCATGCAATGTAGGAGCTTTCCAATCAGAAAGCGAACCTTCATTTAAAATGATAGCATACATATCTCCGTCAAAAATATGCAAATATGCATATAGAGTTTTTTATTTATCAATGTCAGAATATTGAAAAATAAAAAAGATAAAGATAAAATAAAGTCATTATCCGTCTTCTTTTGTCAGTCAGAGAGAATAGAAGAATAGGAGAGGAAAAAATGAAAAAATCTTTGAAACAAAAAATAGTAAGCTCTTTGCTTGCTGTATCACTCGCTGTTAGCTTAGCTCCAATTGGACAAGCCAAAGCTGATTCCACGTCAGAAATCACACAGACTTCACCTATCACAAAACAAGTTGATGCAAGCCGCGCCATCGAACACATCCGTTTCTTATCCGAAACAATTGGTCCTCGCCCTGGTGGGACGAAATCAGAAGAATGGGCTTCTCGCTACGTTGGTATGCAGCTTAAATCAATGGGCTATGAAGTAGAATATCAACCATTTCAAGTGCCGGATCAATACGTTGGATTTATTGAATCACCATTATCCACAAAACGTAATTGGCAAGTCGGCGCTGCCCCTAACGCACTAATTTCTACAGAAGCTGTTACAGCTCCTCTTATCTTTGTTCAAGGTGGAACAAAATTAGAGGATATCCCAAATGAAGTAAACGGAAAAATTGTTCTGTTTGAAAGAGGAATAACAGTCGCAGACTATAATAAACAAGTTGAAAATGCTGTTAGCAAAGGATCAAAAGGTGTCCTTTTATACAGTTTAATTGGCGGACGTGGAAATTATGGACAAACCTTCAATCCCCGCCTAACGAAAAAGCAGTCTATCCCTGTCTTTGGTCTTGCTTATGCGCAAGGAAATGCATTTAAAGAGGAAATCACTAAAAAAGGGACCACTCTTCTTTCTCTAAAAGCGAGACATGAATCTAGCTTAACATCACTTAATGTCATCGCTAAAAAGAAACCAAAAAACAGCACAGGTAATGAAAAAGCTGTCGTTGTAAGTTCGCACTATGATAGTGTCGTTGGAGCACCTGGAGCAAACGATAATGCTTCTGGTACAGGGTTAGTATTAGAACTGGCTCGTGCTTTTCAAAATGTAGAAACTGATAAAGAAATTCGTTTTATTGCTTTCGGTTCTGAAGAGACTGGCTTACTTGGCTCCGATTATTACGTTAATAGTCTATCCCAAAAAGAACGCGATCGAATTTTAGGTGTCTTTAACGCAGACATGGTTGCAACAAATTACGATAAAGCAAAGAATTTATATGCTATGACCCCTAACGGTTCTCCAAACCTTGTAACAGACGCAGCCTTACAAGCAGGTAAACAATTAAATAATGACCTCATACTACAAGGTAAATTCGGCTCTAGTGATCACGTACCATTTGCTGAAGTTGGTATTCCTGCCGCCCTATTTATTTGGATGGGTGTCGATAGTTGGAATCCATTAATCTATCATATTGAGAAGGTATACCATACGCCTCAAGATAATGTGTTAGAAAACATTTCGCCTGAACGTATGAAAATGGCATTAGAAGTTATCGGGACAGGAGTTTATAATACACTTCAAAAATCTGTTGCTCAAACTGAACAGAAAGCTGCTTAATCATTTAAAAGACCACTGATTTTTATCAGTGGTCTTTTATTGAGAAAATATATATATGCATAAAAGCATATTTCCTCCTGCTCATTATCCTATACAATATTAAGTGTAACAAAAATGATTACAACTAATAAGGAGGCCTTTTCTACTATGAAAAAAATGATTTTAGCCAGTGCTTTAACTTTAGCAGGAATTACTGGCGCTACCGCTTTTATTCCTGAAACAAAAGTCGCTGCTGCCACTCAAGAACAAAGCTTTACAAAATTTTATTCTTTGCAAACTGGAAGTAGTTCTGAACAAGAACCTATTTTCCTTCAAAAAGGACAGGAACTAACAATTCAACCTAACAGTAAAACTCCTAGTTACAGTGTTTATGACTCAAATCATAACCTTATTGGACGCTATTCTGATGGTTACGGCCGAATTTTCACTGCAAAAACAGATGGAAATATGTATGTTCAATTTCATGCACCTTTCGTTTACTATAGTCCTGTTAGCTTTTCCGTTACGTATACAATCCAATAAAGTGAAACTTTAATCAGTGGGGGTTTTCTTCATCCACCACTGATTATTAGTTGAACCAATCGGACTTTTATGGGCAGTTGATCCCCCACCTAAATTCTTTGCTTTCGCTGAATTTTGAGGTGGGGGTCTTACTGCCCATTAAAGCGGGATAAAATAAAGGGCCTTTCTCAAGGCCCTTTATTTTATTTCCCAATTCACTTTTACAAAACCATCTTTCACCATTAAACCACTTATATTAAATACATACTTTTCATTTGCTTTTAATGTAGCTTTGAAAGTACCTTTTTTCGATTCACAGATCTCTTTTAATTCTCTTATACCTTCTCCTTGCCTTTCATACAAGCTAAAACATAAACTCCCACGTTTTGCATCTGTCTCATAAGAAAATGTTACTTCTGTATCTTTTGCATACTCAAGTTCAATATCTTTCCCAGCGATATCCCATGATGAAAATTTTGCCTCGTAACTGGTCTCCCCTTTCTTCTCATTTTCTAAATATATATCACCAGCTCTCCACATATCATCTAACGTTTGAACGAAAGCAAAGCCGCTCAGTAATACAAACATCGCACTTGCAAATATGACAACTAATGTTATCTTTTGTTTTTTCATAGCCTTCATCGTATGTTGTCCTTCTATTTTCTTGGTACTTCTTCTTATCATATATAACAAAACTCCAATAAAAAATGGCAATACAATCGCTATAACACTCCACCACTTACTTATTCCACGCGTTTTCGCATCTGTATACACCCATGATGCTACACATACTAAAAGTGCTATAAAAGTCAAAAGCATTGTAATCCCAGCTATCTCAAATACTACAAATGGATTAGCGAACTCTATCATGTAATTTATACTCCTTCTTTAAAAATGACTGTATGACAACATATATAGGAACGTATAGATGCATCATAATCACACTTGCTATCAACATAGGGACTTTATGATTCAAATGAGTGACAAACTGCTCCATAACAACTGTTAATAAAATAATCCAAATAACATGAATACAAATAACCCATCTCTTCTCTAATTTTCGAGCATTTCGTACGCTCTGTTTCGTATTATTTATCAGCTCTTCGCTTGGAATCGTGTCTTCAGCTAAGCTGCTCCTTATCTTCTGATCAAACTTATCTTCTGTCATAAACGAACCCCTCCAAATGTTCCCGCATTTGCTTCTTCGCATAATTAAGGCGGTATTTCACCGTACCAATCGGTATATTTAATATTTCGCTCATTTCTTTATAAGAGTATTGTTCATAATAGTAGAGTACGAGCACGGTTTTATATTTTTCATTCAATAGCTGTATAACTTCCCGTATCATTTCCACTTCCACTTTTTGAATAAATTCTTCTGATATATTCACTTCATCTGCGAAATCTATTTCTCTCCCATCCTCTTTATGAAATAAATCCAATACGCGATCTTTCCACCTTTTCTTCTTACGATAAAAGTCATAAAATGTACGAACACAAATTGTAGTAATCCATTTTTTATAATTTTCCACACAAGAAAGTTGGTGCCTAGAGGAAAAAACTTTTATCCAAGTCTCTTGAAAAATATCTTCTGCATCTTCTTTCGTTTTCGCTAATTTATAGCATAAGGAATATATTTGCTGCTTATATATATCAATTAATTCTTCTACCTTTTCTTCCATCTTAAACCTCCTGTCATTTATATAAGACGACGCAATTTCTCCCTTTGTTTGATAAAATTTTATTTTTTTATTATCTCCATACAAAAAGGCAATCACAACATCGTGTGATTGCCTTTTACTGAAAACGAAAAATCGGCTAGAATACTCGGTGGCTTCGCGCCTTCCTCCGAGGTAAAGTACGCCTCTCTGTCAGGAGCTCCATCCCCCTCCTATTCTGAACGAGTCGCTTCCGCTTTTCTTTATTACATTTTTTCTGGTGCAGATACTCCTACGATTGCTAATGCATTTTGAAGTGTAGTGCGTACTGCTTTCATTAACTCATAGCGAGCTTTACTTAATTCTAAGTTATCTTGGTTTAATACTTTTTCTGCATTGTAGAAGCTGTGTAATGCTGCTGCTAATTCAAATGCATAGCTTGTAATGCGGTGTGGCAGACGTTTTTGTGCTGCATCCGCAACTACAGCTGGGAATTCACCAAGTTTTTTCAGTAACTCTACTTCTTTCTCCGAAGTAACAAGCTTGTAATTCACGTCTCCGCCTGCAGCTAATCCTAACTCTTCACCTTGACGAAGGATACTGCATACGCGAGCATGAGCATACTGTGCATAGTATACTGGATTTTCATTAGATTTTGATACGGCTAAGTCCATATCAAAGTCTAAATGAGAATCACCGCTACGCATTGCGAAGAAGTAACGCATTGCGTCCACGCCTACTTCTTCCATAAGCTCACGAAGTGTAACTGCTTTACCTGTACGCTTACTCATCTTCATTTTTTCACCATTTTGGTACAGTTGTACCATTTGGATGATTTCTACTTCAAGTGTTTCTTTATCGTAACCAAGTGCTTGAATAGCAGCTTTCATACGAGGAATGTAACCGTGGTGATCAGCACCCCAAATGTTGATTAACTTATCGAAACCACGCTCTAATTTATCACGGTGGTAAGCGATATCTGGCGTTAAGTATGTGTAAGAACCGTCGTTTTTAATTAATACACGGTTTTTGTCGTCACCGTAAGTCATAGAACGGAACCAAGTTGCACCGCCTTCTTCAAAGATCTCGTCACGCTCTTTTAATACTGCAAGTGCAGCATCGATTTTTCCGTTTTTATATAATGATGTTTCTGAGAACCATACATCGAATTTAACACGGAAGCTTTCTAAGTCTTTTTGAAGTTTTGCTAACTCATATTTTAAACCGTATGAACGATAGAACTCATAGCTTTCTTCAGCATCAGCTTTTGCATAACGATCGCCAAACTCTTCAGCTAAACGCTTACCGATTCCAATGATGTCCGCACCATGGTATCCGTCTTCTGGCATTTCTTTCTCTAGGCCTAAAGCTTGCATGTAACGAGCTTCAACAGAAAGAGCTAAGTTATGAATTTGGTTACCAGCGTCATTAATGTAGTATTCACGAGATACATCGTATCCTGCTTTTGCTAATACGTTACATAAAGTGTCACCTACTGCCGCACCACGTGCATGTCCTAAGTGAAGGTCACCTGTTGGATTCGCAGATACGAACTCAATTTGTACTTTTTCACCTTTACCAGTATTCGTTTCACCGTAAGCTTCGCCAGCGTTAACGATTGTTGGGATTAAGTCTGTTAAATAGCTATTATCCATGTAGAAGTTAATGAAACCAGGTCCTGCGATTTCAATTTTTTCAATAGAAGCTTTTGCTTTATCGAAGTTTGCAACTAATTCTTCTGCAATCATACGAGGTGCTTTTTTCGCAACACGTGCAAGTTGCATTGCCATATTTGTAGAGAAGTCACCATTTGTTTTATCTTTTGGAGATTCTAATACAACGTTTGGAATCTGTTCTTCTGTCGCTAATTCTGCCTTTAATACAGCAGCTTGAATTTCTTCTTTAATTAATCCTTTTACTTGTTCTAAAGAATTCATTATTTTGCCTCCTTCAAATTAAGTGTAATTGTATATCTGCCAGCTTCTTGTTCACTTAGAAGCAATGCGTACGTTAAGAAGAGTTGTCCTTTTTTCTTTTCATCCGACCATTTAAAAAGAACGTTATCAGTTTTCGTTTGCAATGCAAACGTACCAAGTTCACTCGTATACGTACCAGTTGTCCATTCACCTTTCACATGCGTTTGACGCATTGAAACAGCACCTGAACGCATAATGAGAACTTGTTCACCTTGAATTTTAATAATTGTTTTCACTTCGCCCTGTTCGTTCGGCTCTTGGAATGTTACATATGTACCTTGACCTTTTACATAGTATTGACCATTTGCTTCAAAAGCAACGGTTTCCTTCCTCGCCCCTTCACGGATTTCTGTTACGAAATGAACGTGTACCGGCAAGCCTGCAAGTTGTTTCTCCACGTCTTGCACACCTTTCAAATGTTATAGATATTAAATACTACTTATAATAAATCACTTTTCCTATCATATCAAAAAAAACCTCTGTCTGTCTGCTGAAAAATCAGGAAAACTCTATTTCAAAAAATAATTCACTTCCACTTTATTTCATATGATAAAATGTTTTTTAAATCTAAATATTCTTTCATTTAAAGAGGTGAGTTATGTGCTACCGACAAAATTGAAAAAAGGTGATGAAATTAGAGTTATTTCACCCTCTTGTAGTTTAAGTATTGTCTCAAATACGAACCAAGAGCTTGCAATAAAAAGATTAACCGACATGGGCTTTCAAGTTACATTCTCAACATATGCTGATGAGATCGATCGATTTGCTTCCTCTTCTATTTCTTCACGTGTTCAAGATCTTCATGATGCATTTAGAGACCCTAATGTAAAAGCCGTTTTGACGACACTTGGCGGATATAACTCTAATGGTTTATTGAAACATCTCGATTATGACTTAATTCGAGAAAACCCGAAGTTTTTCTGTGGCTATTCTGATATTACCGCTTTAAATAATGCAATTTACACAAAAACAGGACTTGTTACATATTCAGGCCCCCATTTCTCTTCATTTGGAATGGAGAAAGGTCTCGAATATACGACTGATTATTTTTTAAAATGCTTAACTTCTAATGAACCTATTGAAGTCCTGCCATCTGAAACATGGAGCGATGATTCTTGGTACATCGATCAAGAAAATCGAGAATTTATTAAAAATGAAGGTTATGTTTCGATTCATGAAGGCGAAGCAACTGGAGAGATTATCGGTGGTAATATGAGCACATTGAATTTACTACAAGGTACACCATATATGCCAAACTTACAGGATAAAATATTATTTCTTGAGGAGGATAGTTTAACTGGAAAAGCTACCCTTAACACTTTTGATCGTTATTTACATTCTCTTATGCAGCAACCTAACTTTGAACATATAAAAGGCATCGTCATAGGAAAGATGCAAAAAGGTGCACAATGTACGATAGAAGACATTCAAGAAATGATCGCTTCAAAACCTGAACTTGCACATACCCCTATCATTGCAAACGCAAGTTTCGGGCATACAACCCCGATTTTCACTTTCCCAATTGGTGGACGTGCAAAAATCATTTCTAACAAAGAAAAGACATCGATCACCATTTTAACGCACCATAAAAGGAGCGAATGAGTCGCTCCTTTTATGGTTTTTCTATTTTCTCCAATGCTTTTTGCGGAATTGATTCTTTTGAGATTTCAGCCCATCCTTTTCCTTGCGTACCTTTTGCATAAATTTTTATAAATTCCCCCGTATGCAATTCACGGTTCATCATTCTTTTCACAACTTGTAACTTTCCGTCTTCTGTATACCCTTTAAATGTATACAAGTATTCACCGGCTTTTTTCTCACCTTTATCTATAACCGCATAATAATCTTGTATTTCTTTATTTGAAAAGAAGTTGTCTACAAAAGCATGTACACCTTCTGTTTTTGTGTTTAAATAATATGCTGTTCCCCCTAAAATAATGGCGAACACAGCTAAAACTTTAATTACCAATTTCATAAATGCGCCTCCTGTTTGCACTTCTTTCTCACTAACCTTATGTCTATACATGTATTATACGAAAAACAACATACTATACTCTATCGAAACGCCTTACACTTTCCTTACATTATTGTAAGAGTTTTTCCCTTTATAGCAAATTCCCATCAAAAAAATTTTCCGTTTACCAAACTTTTATATTATTATTGAATGATACGAATTTTTATTACAAAAATCAAAGGAGACAGTTTTCAAATGGCTATCTTGCAAGGTTTAGCACTATTACTTGTTGTACTTTGTCTATTTACACTTTTTAGTTACCGTGCTCCTTACGGCATGAAAGCAATGGGTGCTTTAGCTAATGCAGCAATCGCAAGTTTTCTTATTGAAGCATTTCACCGTTATATCGGTGGAGAAATGTTTCATAATGACTTTTTACAATCAGTAGGAGAAGCTTCTGGTAGTATGAGCGGTGTCGCAGCGGCAATTTTAGTCGCATTAGCAATCGGTGTTTCACCCGTATATGCTGTTTTAATCGGTATCGCTACTAGTGGATTCGGTATTTTACCAGGATTTTTCGCTGGATACATTTGCGCTTTCGTCGTGAAATTTCTCGAAAAGAAATTACCGGCTGGTGTAGAATTCTTAGCAATTTTATTTATTGCTGCACCAATCTCGCGCGGCATGGCCATGCTTATGGATCCGCTCGTGAACGCAACACTCGGTAAAATCGGTTCTATGATTTCAGTTGCAACTACAGAAAGTCCTATCATTATGGGTATTATGCTTGGTGGATTAATAACAGTTATTTCTACCTCTCCATTAAGTTCTATGGCACTAACTGCAATGCTTGGATTAACAGGTTTACCAATGGCAATTGGTAGTCTTGCCGTAGCAGCCTCAGCCCCAATGAACTTTATTTTCTTTAAACGACTAAAGATTTGTTCAAAGAAAGATACAATTGCTGTAGCAATCGAGCCTTTAACACAAGCCGATGTTGTTTCAGCAAATCCAATTCCAATTTATGCGACAAACTTCGTTGGCGGTGCGCTTGCTGGTATTATTACATCTCTGTTCCAGCTCGTTAATAATGCGCCAGGAACAGCATCACCAATCCCAGGACTTCTTGTCTTATTCGGATTTAATGACGTTGTAAAAGTAACAATTGCTGCTGTATTATGTGGAATCGTTACCACTATTGTTGGATACATCGGATCAATCGTATTCCGCAAATATCCAATTCGTTCTGCTGATGAAATTCGCGGCATTACTTCGGAAGAGAAGGTTGCATAAGAAAAAGAGCTATTCTCAAACGATGAGAATAGCTCTTTTTTTATCCAGTTACGCCTCCTAGACCCTTGCGTCTAAGAACCTTATTCACCGGATCTAAACAGTCGGCTTCACTTTTACTTCACCCAACCGAGCAGCATTTCCCGCACGAATTTGCTTGCTGCGACTGGTGTTTGATCACTATGGTCGTAGACAGGAGCTACTTCTACTAAGTCTGCTCCAACTACATTTATATTTGAATTTGCAATTGCCACGATGGAATCTAATAATTCTTTAGATGTGATACCTCCAGCTTCTAACGTTCCTGTTCCTGGAGCGTGAGCTGGGTCTAATACGTCAATGTCGATTGTGACATAAACTGGGCGTCCTGCAAGTTTCGGTAATACTTCTTTTAACGGTTCTAATACGTCAAATTTATATAAGTTCATACCTACTTCTTTTGCCCATTCGAATTCTTCCTTCATTCCAGAACGAATACCGAAAGAATATACGTTTTCCGGACCAATTAAATCGCACACTTTACGAATAGGTGTAGAGTGCGATAAAGGCTCCCCTTCATACGATTCACGTAAATCAGTATGAGCATCCATATGGATGATTGCTAAATCCGGATATTTTTTTGCCATTGCCTTAAAAATTGGCCAAGACACTAAGTGCTCACCGCCGAGACCTAGTGGAAACTTATCGGCATCTAAAAGTTTTGATACATACTCTTCAATCATGTCTATGCTACGCTGTGGATTTCCAAATGGTAATGGAATATCACCCGCATCAAAATATTTTACCTCTTCTAGTTCACGATCTAAATATGGGCTATATTCTTCAAGACCAATTGATACTTCACGAATACGTGCAGGGCCAAAACGAGAACCTGGACGGTAGCTTACTGTCCAATCCATTGGCATCCCGTAAATAACTGCCTCTGACTCTTCAAAACTTGGATGACTTTTAATAAATACTTTACCTGAATAAGCTTCATCAAAACGCATACTCTTTTCCTCCTTATGTGGAACTTAAGGTATCCCAACCTTTCATTATTTCTCAAATTTGGAGCGAGCTGCTCCTCTTTCTCGATTTACCGGTGTCTTCTTTTTTAACAATAAGAAGACGATTTTCTTTACAGGAGTGTAAGTAGCTAGCATGTTCAAGTCTTCTGGACAAACACCTTAAATGAGCTACCTACACTTTATTTGTTCAAACTCGATTTCTTACTTAATTAAATCGCCAACAAATTTCGGTAATGCGAATGCTGCATTGTGTAATTCTTTTGTGTAGTATTTCGTTTCGATTTCGTGGAAACGCTCTTCACTTACTTCTAGTGGATCATGTTGTTTAGATCCGATTGTGAATGTCCAAAGTCCACTTGGGTAAGTTGGAATGTTCGCTGTGTATAAACGAGTAATTGGGAAGATTTCTTTTACGTCTTTAAACACAGTTGTAATTAGTTCTGGTGTGAACCAAGGGTTGTCCGTTTGTGCAACGAAAATACCATCTTCTTTTAACGCTTTTGAAATTCCAGCGTAGAAGCCTTTTGTAAATAGGTTTACTGCTGGTCCTACTGGCTCAGTAGAATCTACCATAATTACGTCATATTCATTTTCGCTTTCTGCGATGTGTAGGAAACCGTCTCCTACTTTTACTTCTACACGCTCATTATCTAATGCACCTGCAATTGATGGTAAGTATTGTTTAGAGTACTCAATTACTTTTCCATCGATTTCAACAAGAGTTGCTTTCTTTACGCTTGGGTGTTTTAACACTTCACGAATAACACCACCATCGCCACCACCTACAACTAATACGTTTTCAGGGTTTGGATGTGTAAATAAAGGTACGTGCGCTACCATTTCATGATAAACGAACTCATCTTTTTCTGTTGTCATAACCATGCCATCTAAAATAAGCATGTTTCCGAACTCTTCCGTTTCAACCATATCAAGTTTTTGGAATTCTGTTTGCTCCGTATGTAATGTGCGGTTAATACGCGCCGTAATCCCAAAATGTTTTGTTTGTTTTTCAGTGAACCATAGTTCCATCGTACAATCACGCCTTTCAATGCAAATTTATAATAGGGACATCATTAATGTCCCCTAACAAAAATAAAACAAAACATCCAAAAAGTATAGTTAAAAGTACAAAAATACCGAAAATATATTTTAGTCAGAGGGTTCTAACATATATACGAAAAGGGATTGCCCTGTAATAGGAAAGAAAACCCTTTCTTAAGAAAGGGCTTTTCTCTCTACTTCTACCGGTTTTCGAACCGGAATTAAAATCATTACACAACCGACTAACACAACAATTCCACCGACTAAAAACGGACTTTGTGGTGAAACAGTGTGGCCGATGATTCCTGATAAGATTGGAGCAATTGCGCCACCCAACCAACGAATGAAGTTATAAACACCTGATGTAACAGATCTTTCATAAGGTGAAATATCCATTACATAACTTGTAAATAATGCATTATTTAATCCAGATGCTAATCCTGATAGAACAATTAATACAATTTGTAACCACATAACTTTCACGAAGAATAGCGCGATTAAGAAAAGCGCAAATACGAGTAAACTGCCTTTCAACAATGCTTTCGGCTCATATTTACCTTCCAGCTTATGAGCTAAAATTGCTGAACCGTAAGCTAACGCTAATCCCCATCCGCAAAATACAAACCCTAATTGAATAGCAGATAAATGCATAATAAGTGGTGAATATGCCAATACAACGAAAAATCCGTAGTAGTATAACATTCCTGAAATCGCACCTTGCATAAACGGTTTATATTTCACTAGGTTAAGTAATTCTCCTACGCCTGCCGCTTTACGCTTCACTTTTCGCTCCGGTTCTTTTACAAAAAAGAAAACTAAAATAAATGCTAAGAAAATTAAAATACTCGTCGCAAAAAATGGGTAACGCCAAGAATGTCCACCTAATATACCGCCTAATAACGGTCCGCCTGCCATCCCTAAACCGATAGCTGCTTCATATAACCCTACCGCTTCATGAACTTCTTTACTTAATGCAATCAATAATGTCATCGCCGTTGCAAAGAACATCGCATTTCCTAATCCCCATCCAGCGCGGAAAAGAGATAATTGAGCAATCGTTTGCGATATACCGCATATAAACGCAAATACAGTCACGATCGCAAGACCGATCGTCATCATTCGTTTATCACCAAATCTCGATGCGAATATTCCAGCTGGTAACATCATAATTGCCATCGTTAAAATATATGCTGTAAATAACATCTCTACTTGCCAATGCGATGCACCAATTTGCTCAGCGATGCTTGGCAAGATTGGATCGACTACCCCTATACCCGAAAAGGCAAGAAAGGTAGCCACCACTGTAATCAATCTCCCTAGTTTTTGTTTGCTCTCCATTTTGATTACTCTCCTTTTGTATTCTCTAAAAATGTCGCTGCGCGATGTAAACTATCCTCGAGTTCCGCCTTTACGCGCTGCATTTGCTCCATTTTCTCGTCTAGCGTTTGCACTTGTTTTTCAAGCATCTCTTTAATTTCTTGAATCACTTCGCGGTCACGAGGGTTCTCACTATTTCTTCTTTGCTCCATTCGTTCTTTTAACGATAAGAAATGTTGCATTTCTTGAAGCGTAATTCCTAACACTTCTTTCGCTTCCACAATTCTTTTAATTCTGGCGATATCCTCGTCTGTATACAGGCGAATGTTCCCCTCACTACGTTCAGGGGGATGAATTAAACCAATTTCCTCATAATAACGAAGTGTACGTTTTGTTAAACCAACTTGCTTTGTGACTTCATCAATTTTATACATGTTTATTCCTCCCTTCACTCAATTATTACATTTTACGTTAACGTTAACTTTTGTGCAACTGTTAGACTTTTGTAAATGTTTTTCCCATTCAATTGTATTTTTCCAAAAGCAGTTTCATAATGAAAGAAAAGAAACGATAAGGAGATTTCCCTATGAATAAACCACTTATTTTCGCCCACCGCGGGGTAAAAGGAACACATCCTGAAAATACGATGATTGCTTTCCAAGAAGCCGAACGCATTGGAGCCCATGGCATCGAGCTTGATGTCCACCTATCAAAAGATGGTGAACTTGTCGTGATTCACGATGAAACAGTAGATCGCACAACAAATGGTATCGGTCTTGTTTCTGAAAAAACGGTAGCGGAATTACAAGCTTTAGATGCTGGCAGCCATAAAGACCCTTCTTTCCATGAAGCAAAAATCCCAACGTTACGCGAAGTATTCATTTGGCTATCTACAACAAAGTTACAGCTCAACATTGAGTTAAAAACAGATGTCATTCACTATCCAACTATTGAAGAAAAAGCTATCGCTCTCGTTCGTGAATATCATCTATCTAATCAAATTGTATTCTCATCATTTAACCACGACTCTATTTCATTATTAGCAGAAATAGCTCCTGAAATCCCAAGAGCAATTTTATATGACACACCACTTGCTGATCCGATTGCTGAAGCAAAAAATAGAAACGCAACTGGTTTACACCCAAACTTTCAATTATTAACAAAAGAATTTGTCCAATTTGCACAAAATCAAGGGTACGCTTTCCGCCCTTATACAATTAACGAATACAAAGATTTACAAATTATGATTGACTATGGCGTAGATGTTATTATTACCGATTGGCCAGCACGTGCCTTTGAGCTCCTTTCTTAATTGAAGGAGCTTTTTGTTTTCGAAATTTCATTGTTTAAAATAACCGAAAACCCTCAATACTAATACAATAATGTTTGTATTAGTATTGAGGGGCTGAAAAAGATGGATCAAACTATGAATCCGAAACTTAAAAAATATAAACGTCTTTTCTTCACCGTAATGTTTTCTTCTGTTCTTTTTTTCGTTTTTTCCTTTTTTGTTATTATTATAGTTGCAAAAATTATGGGACCTCCTCCTGTTGCTGTCCCGCAAACGAGTGTCTTTTACGCTAATGATGACACTGTTATCGGACAAAATAATGAAATGCAAAAACGTTACAATGTATCTCTCAATGAAATCTCTCCTTATGTAAAAGAGGCGACACTATCTATAGAAGATCAACGATTCTACAAACATCATGGCTTTGATATGAAACGTATTGCTGGTGCTATTGTTGCCGATTTAAAAGCGATGGCAAAAGTCCAAGGTGCTAGTACGATTACACAACAGTATGCTCGTAACCTATACTTAGATCATGATAAAACGTGGAAACGTAAACTATTAGAAGCGATGTACACAATCCGCCTTGAAGTGAACTATAATAAAAATCATATTTTAGAAGGATATTTAAATACAATTTATTACGGACATGGTGCTTATGGTATCGAAGCTGCGTCCCGTCTATATTTCGATAAAACAGCAAAAGAATTAACATTAGCGGAAGCTAGTATGCTCGCAGGCATTCCGAAAGGACCTAGTGTCTACTCTCCCTTTTTAAAAGAAGATCGTGCGAAAGGACGACAATCTCTCATATTAGACGAAATGGTAGAACAAGGTTATATTACGAAGCAACAAGCAATATCAGCAAAAAAAGAGCCACTAACTTTTGCCTCATTAGATACAAAAAAAGTGGCAGAGATTGCACCTTATTTTCAAGATGCTGTACAAGCTTCTCTTCTTCGTGATATCGGATTAGATGAACAAGCCTTACAAAAGGGTGGCCTGCGTATTTATACAACACTAGACCCTAAATTACAATCTGTTGCAGAGCAAGCTGTAAAAGATCACATACCTGACACAACAAACATACAAACCGCACTCGTCTCTATGAATCCAAAAACAGGTGAAGTGGCTGCCCTTGTGGGAGGAACCGATTATAATAAGAGTCAATTTAACAGGGCTACACAAGCCGTTCGTCAGCCTGGTTCTACATTTAAGCCATTTCTATACTATGCGGCACTAGAACGAGGATTCACCCCTGCTACGCGCTTAAAAAGCGAATATACGGTATTTACTTTAGGCGACGGTGTTTCAAAGTATAAACCAAAAAACTATAAAGATTATTATGCAGATGATTTCGTAACGATGGCACAAGCTCTCGCAGTTTCTGATAACATATATGCTGTGAAAACGAATTTGTTTTTAGGTGAAGATATCCTTACAAAAACAGCGAAACAATTCGGAATTACGAGCGCATTAAAAGATGTTCCATCTCTTGCTCTTGGCACATCTCCTGTAAAACCAATTGAAATGGCGAATGCTTATAGCATGTTCGCAAACGGTGGAAAAGAAGTAAAACCGATGTTTATTCGCCGCATTATGGACCAGGAAGGAAACATGTTATACGATGCTCATCTGGAGAGTAAACAAGTTCTCGATAAAAGCAAAGCGTTTGTGATGGAAGAAATGATGACGGGCATGTTTAATAAAAAACTGAGCAGCTATGCTGCTGTAACTGGTCAATCGATGTTATCTAAACTATCAAGAACATATGCCGGAAAATCCGGTTCTACTGAAACAGATAGTTGGATGATTGGATTTACCCCGCAAATCGTAACGGGTGTATGGGTTGGATACGATCAACCTAAATCGATTTCAAACGTAGCAGAACAAGGATATGCAAAAAGAATATGGACCGATACGATGGAAAAAGGATTAGATGGACAGCCTAAAAAAGAGTTTAAACAACCAAGTGACGTCGTTGCAGTCGATATTAACCCTGAAAACGGAAAAATCGCTACAAAAAATTGTCCAATTTCAGTGAAAATGTATTTCGCAAAAGGTACAGAACCGACTGAATATTGTATGGATCATGTTGATGATAAAGAAGAATTTGAAAAGACAACTGAAGAAAAGAAAAAAACAAGTTGGTGGAAAAAATATCTTCCTTGGTAAAAAAAATAGCTGACGGGCATCCGTCAGCTATTTTTTATTCACTTAATAATGCACGGCGCAATTCTTCACTAGATTCGTTCCAAATCGCTTCATTATGTTCTTTCAAGAACGTACCAAGTACTTTTTTAGATACTTCATCCATATGGTCAACCATAATGTAACGCTTCATTGATTTATCCATTTTGTTTACGTGCTCTGGAAGTGATTTATATCCGCGGCGAATTTCACGGTCAACTGTCATTTCACAAGCTGTTACACCTGCATAATAAGCACCTGTCGCCGTTCTTTCAATCGTTACCCACACAAGCCAAAATGGTTTTCCGTTTGGAACTTCATCTTTATTTGTTAAAAACTTAATACCTTTTTCGACTGTACTACGTGCATGCATTGCACCGATATCGACAAATGCTGTTTTCTCTAGTACATCGACAAATACAGGTGAAATGTTTTCTAGACTTAATGCTCCAACACCAAAACCACCATGTCCATCTGTTGAATCATTTTTCACGATATTAAAACCGATTTTTTTCTTTTTCTCTGTCATATGAAAATTCCTCCTCACTTAATGATTATAAAAGGCCAAAAATAGGCGCAATGATACTGTCTAAAAATACAAATACATATGGAATGACAACATTAAAAATAGGTTGAATTGTATAATTGCTAAGCGGTGTAATAACAAGAATTAATAACGCTATTGCTCCATACTTTTCATACTGTGTCATTTTCGCACGAATATTTGTTGGTGCTAGATCTTCCACAACTCGATACCCATCAAGTGGCGGAATTGGCAATAAGTTAAATACAAGTAATACGATATTAAGCATAATAAAAATCCGGAAGAATTGAGCCAATGTATCTGCTACTGCAAATGGAATTGAGTCTAATACACCAAATGTTAATAGGCTATACCAAATAATTAAACCAATTGCACTTAAAATTAAGTTACTAATTGGGCCTGCAATTGAAACTAATATACCTGCAAGACGCGGCCTTTTAAAGTTATATGGGTTAACAGGAACAGGTCTTGCCCAACCAAAACCAAGAATTAATACAGCGATCATCCCAATAGGGTCTAAGTGCGCCATCGGTGATAATGTTAAACGGCCTTGCTTCTTTGCTGTATCGTCTCCAAATTTATATGCAACATATGCATGCGCAAATTCATGCACTGATAACGCAATAATAATGGCCATTGCTACCAACGGAATTTGTTGCAATGGGTATCTAAATAACTGATCCATGATTCATCTCCTCTTCAATCTGTCAAAAAAGAAAATATTTGTTTTTTCGATTGTTCTTCCCCATAATCCGCTATAATAAGAGTGTAACTTACATAAAAGGAGCGATTATATATGCCATACGTAACAGTGAAAATGCTAGAAGGACGCACAGAGGAACAAAAGAAAGCTCTTGCTGAGAAAGTAACAGCAGCAGTAAGCGAAACAACTGGTGCTCCTGAAGAAAACATCGTTGTTTTCATCGAAGAAATGTCTAAAAACCATTATGCAGTTGGCGGAAAACGCTTAAGCGACAAATAATTTCAAGTTCTTTCATAAGAAGCAGCTCTTAGCTGCTTCTTATTTTTTTCCTTCTAGTAACTCGATGATTCTCTCTTTATATTTTCCTTTTCTTCCATCTTCATAGATTAAATCATGCGGATAGAATAGTTTTTGATCCCTTCTCTTCTTACCAGTAATTGCCTCAACAATATCCGATTCACGCGAAAGCTCTCTAAGCTCTCCATTTGGCATAAGGAGTAAGATTGGCAGACGCTCTTCTTCTTCACCAGCACGGTAAAAGTCGTACGGCAAGTCTGATGTTGAATCAACTACTAAATAGTATTCTGGATCAAGTCCAATCTTTTTAAATAAGCTACTTAATTCCATCCAATTATCTAAACCGTGCTTATCTGTAAACTCTACATATTTAAATAGGTTTCGATTCATAAAACGACGGCATAAATCACTTAAAATTGGATCTTCTTCGTCTTGCCATACTTGGAAGTAATAATACATAACGTTCTCGTCTAACTTTAAATAATCCTCTACTGTTACTTCTTCTTCAAATAAAGAATAGAAATGAACCGGATGATTTTTAAATGTATAATACTTCTCATGCAATGATTTTGCACGGTGTAAAATCTTCGTTAAAATAACTTCGGCACTGCGCGTTACCGGATGGAAATATACTTGCCAATACATTTGATAACGACTCATAATATAATGCTCAACAGCATGCATACCACTATTTTTAATGACTACTTGATTTCCATATGGACGCATGACACGTAGTATACGTTCCATATCAAAGTTTCCATACTTTACGCCAGTGAAATACGCATCTCTTAATAAATAGTCCATACGATCTGCATCAATTTGACTGGAAATCATGCTAATCGCTAATTTATTAGTAGATGTTTTCGCGATTACATCGGCTACCTTTTGCGGAAAGTCTTTATCCACACGACTTAATATGCGATTAATTTCCGTATCTCCAACGATAATCTTTTGCGTAAATTTCTCATGATCTAATGAAAATACTTTTTCAAACGAGTGAGAAAATGGGCCGTGACCGACATCATGAAGTAATGACGCACATAAACATAACAATCTATCTTCAGCATTCCAGTTCGGTCTGCCATCAAACACATCATCAATCATACGACGAATAATTTCATATACACCTAACGAATGAGTAAAGCGACTATGCTCTGCACCGTGAAATGTAAAAAATGTCGTTCCAAGCTGCTTAATACGGCGCAAGCGTTGAAATTCTTTCGTTCCGATTAAATCCCAAATAACACGATCGCGTACGTGCACATATTTATGTACCGGGTCTTTAAACACTTTTGTTTCGCTGAGTTTGTCGTTTAAATATACCACCTTCCGACATCCCCCTTTCTTTACTGCATTCTTACTATATATTATAAACGAAATAGGAAACAGAAAGAAATGAAAGACTATATTAATTGCCCTTATATAAAGAAAAAATCACTTTTACCGAAGTAAAAGTGATTTCTGTTTATACATTATTTCCCTAAAACGAATTCAGCAACTTCATCTAAGATCATTTCTTTACCTAGAGGGAAGTAACCTTTGTTTACGTCTTCGTTTTTAATTGTAAATACGTGGTTGTTTTTAACAGCGTTCATATTTTTCCAAATTGATTCTTCTTGGAATTCTTTTAGACGCTGAGAACCGTCACCAGTTGTAAATACGAATAAGTAATCTGGGTTGTAATCGATTAAAGCTTCTTTTTGTACTTGTACTAGTGGTTTATCCGTTGGTGTACCTTTAACTGCTGGTAATTTTAAATCGTTAAAGATTACGCTACCGTAACCGTAGTCACCGTATACGCGGAAAGCATTTGGATATGCAGCCATTTTCATAAATTTAGCATCGCCAGTTTTCGCAACGATTTTATCATGTAATTTGCTTGCTTTTTCATCATACTGTTTGAACCATTCTTTTGTTTCTTTCTCTTTACCGAAGATTTGACCTACTTCTTCGAATTTTGGACGCCATTGATCTAATGGAGTTTTTAACATAACTGTTGGTGCAATTTTAGATAATTGATCATAAATCTTTTCTTGACGATTGTTTACAAGAATTAAGTCTGGTTTTGCAGCAGCTACTGCTTCGATGTTAATTTTATCGCCCCAAGCAGAACCAACTGGTTTTACGTCTTTTAATTTCTTTTCAATATGTGTATCAATTTTTTCTTGAGATGTATTAGCAGTAATAATTGGTTTCATACCAAAAATTAATAATTCTTCTGTTGAACCACTAAGGTCAGCAATTTTCTTTGGATTTGCAGGGATTTTAATTTCCCCTTTTGCGTGTTGTACAGTGCGCTCTTCAGTCTTCGCATCCTTCGCATCTGCTTTCTTCTCTTCTTCTTTGTTAGAACAAGCTGCAAATAGTACAGAAGTAACGACTAGTACCATTGCTAATAGTGCCATTTTAAAATTCTTCATGTTCCCACTCCTTCTAGCTGTATTTATCTTATAAGTTACAATGAACTCTAAGAAACGAGGATAACAATCAATCAATATATATTTATTAATTGTTGCTAATAACCCATTCTAACGGGCGTTCAACCTCCCATTCGTATATAAGAAGCTCAACGTCCATTAGAAGTCCCCCTCCTAAAGAGGGGGTTCTACTTATGCTTTTTTACGTAATTGATTATTAATCATCATTAAATCGTATGTTAAACAAATCGGTTTACAGTTTACTGGACATGGAACGATTTGAGCTTCAATCTCAAATACACTGCGAAGCGTTTCACTTGTCATCACTTCATCTGGCGTTCCTTGTTTCATTAACTTACCTGCTTTTAATGCAATCATATGATCTGAGAAACGAGAAGCATGGTTTAAGTCATGGATAACCATAACAATCGTTCTACCTTCTTCTTCATTTAACTTTTTCAATAAATTTAATATTTCTAATTGATGGGCCATATCTAAGTACGTTGTCGGTTCATCTAATACGAGTAATTCTGTTCCTTGTGCAAGGGCCATCGCAATCCATACACGTTGACGTTGCCCGCCTGATAACGCCTCTGCTGAACGATTTGCGAATTCTGTCATTCCCGTCACTTCAAGTGCCCAATGAATGTAACGATAATCCTCTTCTTTCAACGTTCCAAATCCTTTTTGATGAGGAAAACGTCCATATGAAACAAGTTCAAACACAGTAAGGCCAGTTGGCACTTCTGCAGTCTGTGGTAAAATCGCCATTTTCTTTGCGATTTCTTTCGTTGGTTGTTTCTCGATTGCTTTTCCGTCAAGATAAACAGTACCTTTTTTCGCCTTCAAAATACGAGAAGCCGTTTTTAATAATGTGGACTTCCCACAACCATTTGGTCCAATAATTGTTGTAATTTTCCCTTCCGGAATTTCAACTGTTAATCCATCAATAATTAACCCTTCATTATAGCCAACAGATACCGCATCAACTGCTAAAGTTACCATACAAAAAGCCTCCCTTTATTTTGTCCTCATAAGTAAGTATATGAAATATGGTGCACCAATTACAGAAATAACAAGACCGACCGGTATTTCTGAAGTTGTTAACACGCTTCTTGAAATTACGTCTGCGAATAAGAGTAAAAACGTCCCTATTAGTGCAGCAGTAGGCAGCATAATTTGATGTTTACCACCAACAAGGCGCCTCGCTAAATGCGGAGCCATTAAACCGATAAAACCAATTCCTCCGGCAACAGCGACAGATGCACCAGCTAAGCAAACTGCAATAAATAATAATTTACGTCTTTCCTTTTCTACATTTAAACCAAGACCAACAGCTGTAGAGTCGCCTAGGTTCATTACATTTAATATGTGCGCCTTACTAATAGCAAGTGGCAAGAAAATAACCATCCATGGAAGTACACTTAGCACGAACTTCCAATCTGTGCCCCATAGACTTCCTGCTAACCAAATCGTAGCAAAGCGGAAATCGTTAGATGTCATCTTCATAGAAAAAATTAAACTAACAGCACCAAACCCAGCTGCAACAGCGATACCAACTAGTATTAATCTCGTTGATGAAACGCCGTCTTTCCACGCTAGTAAATAAATAATAATTGCTGCTAATATCGCACCAACCAACGCGAAGAATGGAAGGATAAATACAGATAAAAATGTACCAGTCCCAACTTTCCCGAAGAAAAAGTAGACGAATATAACAACTGTTAATCCCGCTCCAGCGTTAATACCGATAATACCTGGATCAGCAAGTGGATTTCGTGATAACCCTTGCAAAATCGCACCTGACATCGCTAAAGCGGATCCGACTAATATAGCAATAACCATACGCGGCATACGGAATTCAAATAAAATAACAGACTGATCTTCAGCCCCAAGTCCAACCAATGACTTTAATACGTCCATTGGCGGTATTTTAAATGTCCCTGTATTTAAACTTACTAAAAATACAGTAACGATTAATCCTAATAAGATTGTTAAAACAGAAACGTTCTTTTTTGTTAAGACACTTGTCCTCACATTTTCCCTCTCCCTTCGTTACGTGCTAAGTAGAGGAAGAATGGAACCCCAATTAGCGCTGTAATTGCTCCAATTGGCGTTTCAAACGGCGGATTAATAACGCGAGATAACATATCTGCACTTTCAATTAACAGCCCACCTAAGACCGCAGAACATGGAATAACCCATCTATAGTCTGAGCCTACAAGGAAACGAGTCATATGTGGGATTACAAGACCAACAAATCCAACCGATCCTGCCATAGAAACTGCAGAACCTGTTAACACAAGAACAAGTACTGTTCCGATAAATTTAATTAATGTCGTATTTTGACCAAGTCCAATTGCAATTTCTTCACCGAAGCTTAAAATTGTAATATACCTCGACATCATAATTGCAATAAAGAGACAAACAAGGCCAATTGGTACTAACATATTAATACTTTCCCATTTCACTCCCGCAACTCCGCCTGCATTCCACATACTCACCTCTTGGGCAAGGTTGAAATATAGTGCAATTCCAGATGAAATGGCCCCTAATAAAGCACTAATTGCTGCACCGGCTAAAGCTAACTTCACAGGTGTTAATCCACCTGGTGAAGAAGACCCAATTCCATATACAATGCTCGCTCCAAACGCAGCTCCAATAAAAGATGCGATAACGAACATTAAATAAGGTGAATTAGGGAAGAATGCATACATAATTGCAATTCCAAATACAGCTCCATCTGTAATTCCCATTAACGATGGTGAAGCAAGTGGATTTCGCGTCATACCTTGCATAATTGCCCCTGATACCGCTAAAAAGGCACCTGCAACTACGCCCCCTATTGCTCTAGGCATGCGAAGTTCTTGAATTACGTTATGATGCGTAATAGAACCGTCAAACTGAAACACAGCTTGCCATACAGTCTTTAAACTAATATCTGCAGCACCAAACGAAATAGAAACTGCCATGCTTAAAGCTAACAAAACTGTACCTGCTACTAAAATAATAGAAGCAACGAGCGGTCTGCTCTTAATCTCTTTAACATTCACATCTTGATGTTCTATACTCCTTGCGCTCGCTTCCATACCTCAACCATCCTAACCAACAACATATATTTAATAAAATGAAATTTATTCTCAAATAGTAATAAAAAAATTAGGTTAATTGATCTTTTCCTGATAATGATTATCAGAATCAGACACTTTCTATTCTACCTATCGCTTCAAAAGACTGTCAACCATTATTTTGAAATACAAATTTATATAAATTGAAATTTGAATGAACAGATGATGCCCCTCCTTCATTGAATGTTAATCTACTCAATTGTATTTTCGTAGAATAACTCATTCCTCTTATGGGCATAAAAAAGAAGAGTAATCTATTCACTCTTCTTTTTCTTACTTATTTAACTTTGCTTCAATTTTTATAATTAATTCATCTTCTGTTGGAGCCGCGACTGGACGATTATTTACAAATGCGAATGATTTTTTACGGCCAGGGCCACAGTAAGACTGACACGCAACTTCAATCGTTGCACATGAATCTACTTTTTTTAACTTTGGAATCAACGTTTTAACGTTCGTTGCCTGACAATCATCACACACACGAAATTCGTTCCCCATTATATAACACTTCCTCTATTTTAAACTTTTCTCAAGTACATTTAAAAATAAACACTAAATGGTATTTTACCGCTCTTTGAAGCTCGTTGCAAGTTTCCCTATAAAGCTCTTTCTTCATATTAATGCTACATATTTATATGTTCTCCTACAGAAGCTTACGTCATTCTTGGCAAAATTTATACCTTTCATCGAAATCTACCATATTTTTAAAAGCTTTGTATAAAAGCTCATTTTTTTGCCCATTATAAAAATAGGAAGTTCATAAAAAGAAAGGGAGTTGAATCTATGAAAGTAAGACAAGATGCTTGGACGGATGAGGATGATTTATTACTTGCTGAAACTGTACTTCGTCACGTTCGAGAAGGAAGTACTCAATTAAATGCATTTGAAGAAGTGGGTGATCAATTAAATCGTACATCGGCTGCCTGTGGTTTCCGTTGGAATGCTGTTGTTCGCTATAGTTATGAACAAGCTCTTCAACTAGCAAAAAAACATCGTAAAGATAAAATGCGCGCTGCAAGCGGTGAACAAGCGAAAAAACGTTTACTTTATACACCACCAGCTTCAGATTCGATAACTGATTACGAAGAATTCGTACAAGAAGAATCAATTGTACAATATAAAGAAGTTATTCCATATCAAGAATCTACTGTTCCTGCTGCAAAAAGCTCTATGACCATGCAAGATGTTATTTATTTTTTACAAACAGTCGGATCTTCAAATATAAAAATAACAGCTCTTGAAAACGAGAATACGAGATTGAAGCAAGAAATTAAAGCGCAAATCTTGCGAAATGAAGAACTAGAAAAGAAACTAGAAAAATTAGAACAACAATCTCATACTGTACAAGAGGATTACGAAACACTTATGAATATTATGAACCGTGCTCGTAAATTAGCAGTAATGGATGATGAGGAACGCTCACAAACATCTTTCCGAATGGATCGAAATGGTAATTTAGAAAAGATTGCAGAATAAAAAGGATGCATGCAATGCATCCTTTTTTATTATTTCACTTCCACCATATGCACTTCTTCTACGTTAGAACCTTTCTTTATATCTGGGAAAATCTTTTCCTTTGGATTCTCTTTAAAAGCTGCTAATCCAATCGTTTTTACCGGTTCATTTATCTTTGTATATTCGGCATCACTAACAACTGCATACATATCCGCATATTTACGAGCATCACCGATTACTATATTACCCTCATACTTCATTTTCTTTCCATCAATTACTACATCATTTTGTGTATCTTTAGCAAACACTATTCCCACTTCACCTGAAACAGACGGCAATACTTTAATAGGTTCTACATCTTCTTTCACTACTTTTTTCAGCATGTTTTCTTTTACCATCTTTTCAGCTGTTGTTTTATTCATAATTAAAACCTTTTTCTCATTAACAGTTCCTAATTTTGCTTCAAATGTATTTTGGGATTCAATTTTATCTTTATATTGATCCATTGTTTTTTGAACGCCTGCTTCATCTCCGTACATAACAACTCCTGTTGCTTGTGGTGCGATTATATCCATAATAGAACAACCGCTAAATACAGCAGCGGACATAATTGCTACGATTCCTAATTTAACTTTTTTCATTTGTATTCCTCCTAAAAGCATAATTGCATCTCTTAGTTTAACTATTGCAGCTCGTTTAACCAATTCACTTTCCTTACAACAATATTACAATTTAGTAAGATTTCTTCCTAAAACTACTTTCTACATTTTTTGCTATAATAGAGATTGTCATTTTAAAGATAAGGGGTTAGTTATATGAGCAATTCCCGTTCCATTTTATCTCAGCCAGAGTGGCGTATTGTAGATCAGTCTAGTTTGGGACCAACATTCCATGCATTGCAGTCATTCGCAATGGATGACACACTGTGCATAAGCATTGGAAATGGTCAATCAGCTGCAACAATGCGTTCTTGGGTTCATCACAATACAATTGTTCTTGGCATTCAAGATTCACGCCTACCACACTTGGAAGAAGGTATTTCCTTTTTACAAGAAAACAACTTCAATGTTATCGTTCGTAATTCCGGTGGACTTGCAGTCGTACTTGATGAAGGTGTTTTAAACGTATCACTTTTATTCCAAGAGACCGAAAAAGGTATCGATATTGATCTTGGATACGATACAATGTGGCATTTAATTAAGGAAATGTTAAACGATTACGATGTTACAATCGAGGCAAAAGAAATTGTTGGTTCTTACTGTCCTGGTAGCTATGACTTAAGTATTCGCAATCAAAAATTTGCTGGCATTTCACAGCGACGTATTCGCGGTGGTGTCGCTGTCCAAATTTATCTCTGCGCTACAGGAAGTGGCTCTGAGCGTGCCGCACTCGTTCGTGATTTCTACAACCTAGCCATTCAAGGAGAAGAAACACGCTTTACGTATCCTGAAATTGTACCGAGTACGATGGCTTCACTTTCAGAATTACTTGGCGAAACCATTACAGTACAAGATTTAATGATGCGCCTTTTAAAAACATTGCAGCAATTCGCTCCAAAGTTAACACCATCTCAATTAACAATAGATGAAATACCTTTATATGAGACGAATTTACAACGTATTATTGATCGTAACAATAAAGCACTTGGCTTAGAAAAATAAAGACCGTCGCTATAATAGCGACGGTCTTTATTTCAATTCATTATAGAATTAAAGTGCTTGAGCTGCTGTAATTAAAGCTAACTTGTACACTTCTTCTTCGTTACATCCGCGAGATAGATCATTTACAGGCATATTTAAACCTTGTAAGATTGGTCCTACTGCTTCGAAGTTACCTAAACGTTGAGCGATTTTGTAGCCAATATTACCAGCTTCTAAGCTTGGGAATACGAATACGTTAGCATCACCTTTAATTGTAGAACCTGGAGCTTTTTTCTCAGCTACAGACGGTACGAATGCAGCATCGAATTGGAATTCTCCATCTAAAGTTAATTCAGGAGCCATTTCTTTCGCAATGCGAGTTGCTTCTACAACTTTTTCTGTTTCTGGAGATTTCGCAGAACCTTTTGTAGAGAAGCTTAACATAGCAACGCGTGGATCAATACCGAATAGTTCAGCAGTTTTCGCACTCTCGATACCAATTTCAGCTAAATCTTGGCTGTTTGGTGCAATGTTAATTGCGCAATCAGCGAATACATATTTCTCTTCTTCACGTACCATGATGAATACGCCAGAAGTTTTTGTAACGCCTGGTTTTGTTTTGATAATTTGAAGTGCTGGACGAACTGTATCAGCTGTAGAGTGAGCTGCACCACTTACTAAGCCGTGTGCTTTACCCATGTATACAAGCATTGTACCGAAGTAGTTTTCGTCTTTAAGGATTTTACGAGCGTCTTCTTCAGTTGCTTTACCTTTACGGCGTTCAACGAAAGATGCTACCATTGCATCCATTTCTTCGTATGTAGCTGGGTCATAAATATCAACGCCTGCTAATGTTAAATTCATGCTAGCAGCTTTTGCGCTAATTTCTTCTTTATTACCAACTAAAATTGGTTGTACTAACTCTTCTTTTGCTAAACGCTCTGCAGCGCCTAAAATTCTTTCATCAGTTCCTTCAGGAAGTACGATAGAAATGCCTTTTCCTTGAACTTTTTCTTTTACTGTTGTAAATAAGTTGCTCACGAATAAACCCTCCTATATATGTTAAAAAACTCTATCTTTAAGAATACTGCTTTTCCTCTATATTTTAAACTTATAGCTCCCAAAAAATAGATAAAATGAAAATGATTATATTTTCATAAAATTCAGCCTAGAAATAAATCCCCTTTAAGCCTTATCTTCTCCTATTTTCAAGTAAATTTAAATGTGACAATTTTATGCGCTAAGGCTTTATATAGATGATTTTAAAACTATATATGCTATAGTTAACGTGTAAAACTATCATTAACTGAGGTGAATAGAATGAGTGAAGCAACAACAACGTTAGATGGCTGGTATTGTTTACATGATTTACGTTCTATTGATTGGGCTGCATGGAAAACATTATCTAGCGACGAACGCGGACAAGCTGTGTCTGAATTTTTAAATGTCGTTGAAAAATGGAATGAAGTAGCTACCGGGAAAAAAGGTAGTCATGCAATGTATACAGTTGTTGGCCAAAAAGCTGATATTATGCTTATGATTTTACGTCCAACAATGGAAGAGTTGAATGAAATTGAGACAGAATTGAATAAAACAACATTAGCTGAATATATGGTTCCTGCATACTCTTACGTATCTGTTGTTGAACTAAGCAACTACCTTCCAGCTGATGAAGATCCATATCAAAACCCACAAATCTTAGCTCGCTTATATCCAGAACTACCAAAAGCAAATCACATTTGCTTCTACCCAATGGACAAGCGTCGCCAAGGTGATGACAACTGGTACATGCTTCCTATGGAAGAACGCAAAAAAATGATGTACAGTCATAGTAAAATCGGTCGCCAGTACGCAGGTAAAGTACGCCAAGTTATTTCAGGATCAGTTGGATTCGACGATTTTGAGTGGGGCGTAACATTATTCGCTGACGATGTTCTTCAATTTAAAAAACTTATATATGAAATGCGCTTCGATGAAGTAAGTGCTCGTTATGGTGAATTCGGAACATTTTTCGTTGGAAACATTTTACCAGACGAAAAGGTAGAGAAATTTTTACACATATAAAGTGAAACTTTAATGAGTGGGGGGTTTTGTTCATCCCCACTCATTATCATCCCTCACCAATCGGGCTTTTACGAGCAGTTGATCGCCCACCTAACTTCTTTGCTTTCGCTTAATTTTGAGGTGGGGATCTTACTGCCCGGCAAATAACGGGGCAAATCGTGAAAAAGGAACGAAATTCGTTCCTTTTTTTATTACCCTCTATATTTCTCTTCAAAAAACTTCTTTTCTCCGCAAATTTGAACAAAAATCGACAAATTCCTTTCAAATTCCTTACAAAATTGTAACCTTTCTATATCCAAATTTATGCTAAAATGGTACGAGCTACATGCTAATAACGATGCGAAGGTGATAATCTATATGAAGAAAATCTTGTCTATTTTACTAGTGCTTTTATTGTCAATTTCTTCCTTAGGAGTAACAACATCCCATGCGGAAGAAAAAATACACATTGAGGCAGCTGCTGCACTTCTATTTGATGCAGATACAGGAAAAATACTGCATGAACAAAATCCAGATGAATTACTAGCTATCGCTAGTATGTCAAAACTAATTGTTGTTTATGCTGTATTAGAAGCAATTAAAGAAGGAAAAATCACTTGGGATACAAAGGTAAACATTTCTGATTACGCTTATGAAGTTTCACGTAATAATGAATTCTCTAACGTTCCGTTTGAAAAGGGACGTCAATATACTGTAAGAGAGTTATATCATTCTATCGTTATCTTCTCTGCAAACGGATCTAGTATTGCCTTAGCAGAACTTCTTGCAGGAAGTGAGAAAAACTTCTTAAATCTTGCAAATGAACATGCAAAAAAACTAGGGTTAAAGAAATATAAATTTGTAAACGCTACTGGGTTAAATAACGCTGACTTAAAGGGAAAACACCCTGAGGGAACGGATCCGAATGGAGAAAATTCCATGTCAGCTCGCGATATGGGTATGCTTTCAAAAGCAATGATTACAAAGTATCCAGAAATGCTAGAGGATACAAAACAAAGATTTAGAAACTTCCCAGATAATCATCCGAAACCAATTCGTATGGAAAACTGGAACTGGATGTTACCAGGTGCTGCTTTTTCTTATGAAGGAACAGATGGTTTAAAAACTGGTAGTTCTGATACGGCTGGATACGGATTCACCATTACAGCAAAACGTGGTGACTTACGCCTTATTTCAGTAATTATTAAAACAAAATCAATGGACGAGCGTTTCACTGAATCTCGTGCATTAATTGAATATGGATTTAATAACTTTGAAAAACAAAAATTAAAAGTAGATAAAAACAACACAATCTCTGTAGTAAAAGGTAAAGAAGATCAAGTAACTATTGCACCTGAAAAAGAAATAACAGTAATTGCGAAAAAAGGTAGCAAAGATCCTTATAAAATTGGGACTGAAGTAGATAAATCCCTTGCTGAAGATGGACATTTAGTCGCTCCTGTTAAAAAGGATGCAAAGGTAGGTTCCATCGTTCTAGAACCAACTGATAAATATGGATTTTTAGATGGAAATAAAAACATGAAAGTTACTGCAAAAACGACAGAAGAAGTTGAAAAGGCAAATTGGTTCGTATTAACAATGCGCTCTATCGGAGATTTCTTCTCAAACTTATGGTCTAAAGTATTTTAATGATGGAAAGCTAGCTCACGCTAGCTTTCTTTATTTTCCTCTCTCCATGTAAAACTTCGTTTGGTTGTCATATCTGAGTCCTTTTTCTCATACGTATGAACTAGTAATCGTTACACACTTCATCTAGAAATAAACCTCTTTCCACAAGGTATTCCAAAAAGAGAGGTGACACATAATGGGTGTTATTGCTTATAACGAAGAAGATGTAAAGTTATTAGCTAGACTGATGCGTGCTGAAGCCGAAGGAGAAGGACAACAAGGAATGTTAATGGTCGGAAACGTAGGAGTAAATCGTGTCCGCGGAAATTGTTTAGATTTTAAAAAAATACGTAATTTACGTCAAATGGTTTATCAAAATCCTGGCGGTTTTGAAGCAACGCAAAAAGGGTATTTTTATCAGCGTGCAAGAGAACAAGATATCGCATTAGCAAGGCGAACGATTCAAGGACAACGTTTTTGGCCCGCCAACTTTTCCTTATGGTTTTTTAGACCGGAAGGCCCTTGTCCACCAACTTGGTATAATCAACAAAACTCTGGTCGCTTCAAAAAGCACTGCTTCTTCCAGCCATCTGGCGAGGATTGTCCTGGCGTATATTAAGGATTGATAATGAGGAGGGATTTTTGGATGGCACAGCAACAAAACCCGTATTACGGAACAGGTTTCTATCAACCATCTGGAACTTATGTACAACCGCAACAAATGACCCAACAACAACAGCAACAACAGCAAGCGATGCAACAACAAGCTGCGCAAGCTCAATATGCCGTTTCTCAAGGCATGTTACCATTAGAACAGTCGTATATTGAAAATATTCTTCGCTTGAACAAAGGCAAGCAAGCGACCGTTGTAATGACTTATGAGCGTGGTAGTTCACTCGGTACACAATCTTATACAGGTATTATTGAGGCAGCTGGCCGTGACCATATCGTAATTAGTGAGCCCCAATCTGGGAAACGCTATTTACTATTAATGATTTACTTAGATTATGTAGAATTCCCAGAAGAAATTACGTATTTACCTAGTCAACAAGCAACTTATGCTCCAAGACCATAAAAAAAAGCTGGCATATGCCAGCTTTTGTTTTTTATAACCCTTTTACAACTGCAGTTCCGACTAAGATCCATGCCACGATAAACGCTACACCACCAAGAGGTGTAATTGGGCCAAAGAACTTAATACCTGTCGTACTTAATGCATACAAACTACCTGAAAACATAATAATCCCAGCTACCATAAGCCAGCCAGCAGTAGTTAAAAGTGATGATTGAATTTTATCCATTAATAAAGCAACTACGAATAGTCCACCTGCATGAAACATTTGATATGTAACGCCTGTTTTCCAAACTTCTAACATTTTTGCAGAAACTTTATTTTCTAAACCGTGTGCTCCAAAAGCCCCTAGCGCAACAGATAGCCCTGCCGCAATACAACCTAGTAAAAAGAAAATTTTCATCTTAATTCCCCTTTTTTTACCTTTATCATAAGCAATTTTTTCATATAAGCCAAACGATTTATCTTCTAAAAATCAAATAAAGAATTACCGTTTGTGCCTTCTTCTTTTATATAAACAGGTTCTCCAGAAACCGGCATAACTGGTTGAACTGTCGTCATAGGCTGAGATCCAATTACTTGTGATGGAATCTCAGGTTCTCTATACATAGAAGGCTCAGCTTGTTCATCTAATAATAAATCACATAACGCTCGCACAACTAATAAATGCGCTTTTGATTGTTGCCCTTCACTGCTTTTTGCCTTTGCAATTTCATTCGCCATTTTATTTAAAATCTTATCGCTCGATATTTGCATTCCTTGTCACCTCTTACTTTGTAGTTCTTTCTCAAATTGTCCTAGCTTCTCTACTGAACCAAACACTATTATCATATCATGTTCTTGTAGTTTTTCCTGCCCCGTTGGATTATGTATAACATTCCCATTTCTCAAAATCGCTAAAATTGTTACATCAAATTGATTTCTCACATCACTCTCGAGTAATGATTTACTAGCTAAAATAGAGCCCTTTCCTACTGCAATCTCTTCAATTACAAATGACTGCTCCACGCCATACAGTACTGTATCAATATAATGAACTGTTAGCGGATTCGCAATACCTTTTGCAATATGAATTCCTGCCATGCTAGATGGATTAATCACCTTATTCGCCCCAGCCCGCTTTAATTTGTCTTCAGTTTCTGGTTTTTCTGCTCTTGCCACAATTTTAATTGCATCGTTTAATCCTCTAGCCGTTAATGTAATAAATACATTTTCAGCATCATTTGCTACGATGGCAACTAAACCAGCTGCCTTTGAAATTCCAGCATGATGTAACACTTGGTCTTCCGTTGCATCTCCGTGTATATACAAAAGTTTTTCCTTCTCTAATATGCTTTCATCTTTATCCACAACGACAAATGGAATTTTCTTTTCTTGCAATTCATGTACAACTTGAAGCCCTACTCTACCACAACCACATACGATAATATGATTTTGTAACTGCGCTATTTGTTTATCCATCTTCTTCCTCCGCACTGCATGAAATAAATTCCCTTCAATAATCATAGCTGCCACTACACCAATTGCATACGTAACGATACCGACCCCGACCGGTATGATAAGAAGCGCAAAAACTTTTCCTGCCTGTGTTACAGGAACGGCATCTCCGTATCCAACAGTTAATACAGTAATCATCGTCATCCAAAATGCTTGAAACAAACTAATCTCTTCAATCGTCATAAATCCTACCGTTCCTAGAATTACAACAAAGGTCATACATATAACTGCTATCCATAATTGCTTACGTGCATTCATATCGTGTTTCAACTCTTTTCTCTATCTACAATCTTTGCCAGCGGAAATGAAATACATATATACTAGATACGGAATCTATGAAAGAGGTTGATATAATGAAAACATTTCTTTCCGCCTTACAATGGGCGCTATTTATTTTAGCTGGAAGCCTTATCGTACCAATTAGCGTCGCAACTAGTTATGGTCTCGATGGCGCTGAAGCTATTGCATTTGTACAAAGAACATTATTTGTTCTTGGCTTTGCTGGCCTACTGCAAGCTATATTTGGGCATAAACTTCCTATTCAAGAAGGTCCTGCTGGACTTTGGTGGGGGATTTTCTCCCTTTATGCAAGTTTAGGTGTCGTATTATTTGGATCCAGCAATGAAACGCTTAAAGTCCTTCAGTATGCTTTCCTATTAAGTGGTATCATTTGTATTATTCTTAGCATTTTTGGAATCATCGATAAACTAGTTCGCTATTTTACACCGACAGTCATTGGAACATATTTATTTCTTCTTGTCGCGCAACTTAGCGGGTCCTTCTTAAAGGGAATGTTCGGCCTTGACGGACAACATACAGAAGTACAAGCTGACGTATTTATTCTTTCACTCATTGTTATTTTACTATCCTTTTTCATCATGAAGCTACCTATTATTGGACAATATTCCGTTCTTTTCAGTATCGTCTGCGGCTGGATATTATTCGCATGCTTCGGATTATCAAATCCAGTAACGCCTGTGACAGATATAATCCGTTTTCCGTCTCTATTTGTTTTCGGAATGCCTCGTATTGAATGGAACATGGCAATTACAGTCGTTTTCGTTACACTATTACTTCTAACAAATATGTTAGCAAGTATTCGCGTTGTGCAAAGGATTGTCTCTAAGTATGAAAAGAATGCAGCACCAGATCGTTTTAAACAAGCCGGCATTATAACAGGAATCAATCAATTGCTAGGAGGCCTTTTTTCAGCTATTGGACCTGTCGCGATTTCTGGATCAGCAGGATTTATTGCAACGACTAATATTTATAAACGACTCCCATTTATTTTAGGTTCAAGCTTTATTATTTTCGTTAGTATATTCCCAAAGATTACTTCATTCTTTGCGGCGATACCTGTCGCAGTCGGATATGCTGCCATTTATCCTGTATTTGCAAGCATGATTGGTCTTGCCTTTCGCGAATACGAAACAGTACAAGATAAAGAACGATTATTTAAAGTGGCGGGTCTTTCGATCTTTACAGGAGTCGGGGTTATGTTTGTTCCAGCAGAAGCATTTTCTACGCTCCCACCATTTTTAGCATCGTTTTTAAGTAACGGTCTCGTTCTTGGCTCTGTAATGGCAATTTTGCTCGAAATACTATTTTCTCGTTCAACAGAAAAACAACCATCGTAAATTGGAAAACTTCCATTATTGCACTCTACCTTTAGAGTTGTTACGATAATGATAAAGTGCAAGCTAATCAGGCGTTAGCGGTATAAATTATCGTGGGCAACACGCTCATGGTAATTTATACTAACAATATAGGACTTTTCCTAACTTCACATAAAGAAGTTCGATGTCTTACTATATATTCCCCAATATCTTCATAAAACTTTATTTCTATTTCAACAAAGAGAGGAATTTTCAATATGACTTATAAAATGATTGTTTTAGATTTAGATGATACTTTATTACGTGACGACCATACTATTTCACCCCGTACGAAAGAGGCTCTAATGACTGCACAAGAGCAAGGTGTAAAAGTTGTACTTGCTTCTGGGCGTCCAACATTCGCAATGCGTGCAATCGCAAAAGAATTGCAATTAGAGGAGTACGGTAGCTTTATTCTTTCATTTAATGGTGCAAAAATTATTAACTGTAAAACAGATGAAGAGTTATTCAGTAGTACATTATCCCCTGAAATCGTTCACAGTCTTTACGATATTAGTAAAGAAGAAAATGTATGGATTCACACATACATTGGTGACGATATTATCACTGAAAAAAACAACTCTTATACAGAAATTGAAGGTCAAATTACGGGTATGCCAATCGTAGAAGTAAATAACCTGAAAGAATCTGTACAACAACCAGTTGTAAAAGTGTTAATGGTAGAAAATCCAGAACATTTACAAACGGTAGAATCAAAACTACAACAACAACTAGAAGGTCAATTAAGCGTGATGCGTTCGAAACCATTCTTCTTAGAATTTACTGAAGCCGGTGTTACAAAAGGAACGAGCTTAAACAAACTGATCCAAAAGCTTGGCATTAAGCGTGAAGAAGTTATCGCAATGGGCGATAGCTATAACGACCAAGCAATGATTGAATTTGCTGGTCTTGGCGTTGCAATGGGCAATGCACCAGATGATATTAAGGAAATTGCCAACTACGTAACAGATACAAATATGAACGATGGCGTTGCAAAAGTCGTAGAGAAATTTGTACTAAAAAACGAAGTACTTGTTTAATATTTTCATTCACAAAACCTATTTGAAGTCAAACACTTCAAATAGGTTTTTATTTAAATTACCACGCTTTTGTGACTATATTTTGAACTTTGCACTATTCTCGTAGTGTAAACTTTCTTTTTGTATATAATGAAACAAAATAGACTATTTTATTTTGAAAAAGAATACAAATTTACTATATACAAGCATACATTAAAGGAGGCTACTTCATGTTATCTACACCAATCGGACGATTAAGAGCAATTGGACTTGTTGAGGGGATTTCTTTCCTACTACTATTATTTGTAGCAATGCCATTAAAATATTTTGCAGGATTTGCTACAGCCGTTAAAATTACAGGCATGGCTCATGGTGTTTTATTTATTCTATTCATCTTTGCGGTAATTCAAGTAACAATCGTACACCGTAAATCAATTTTATGGGCACTTGGAGCATTCGTTTCATCAATTATCCCATTCGGTACGTTTGTACTAGATGCAAAATTAAAGAACGAACAACAATAATAACAAAAAGGTAGTTAACGACTGTTAACTACCTTTTCTATTTATAGATTTGGAATTTCCCAATCAATTTCTCTCTCGCCCATATTAGCTAAAATCGTATTTACTTTAGAATATGGTTTACTACCAAAGAAACCACGTCTTGCTGATAGTGGACTTGGATGTACAGATTCGATAATATGGTGCTTCTTATTCGTAATTAACTTTTTCTTCGCCTGTGCATGGCGTCCCCACAATATGAAAATAACCGGCTTTTCACGTTCATTTAATAGCTCAATTACGCGATCTGTGAAATGCTCCCATCCTTTCCCTTTATGAGAATTTGCTTCACCTTGTCGAACTGTTAGTACAGTATTTAATAATAAAACTCCTTGCTCTGCCCACTTTACTAAATAACCGTTATTCGGGATTTCATAACCATATTCATCCCGAAGTTCTTTATACATATTTAGCAATGACGGCGGCGTTTTAATACCAGGTTGTACTGAAAAGCTTAAACCATGCGCTTGATCCGGTCCGTGATATGGGTCTTGTCCTAAAATAACGACCTTTGCATTTTCATAACTTGTATATTCTAGAGCATTAAAAATATCTTCTACTTTCGGATAAACAACATGTGTGCTGTACTCTTCTTTCAAAAAATCAGCTAGTTTGCGATAGTATTCTTTCTCAAATTCCAGTGCCAATAATGGCCCCCAATCATTTTTTAAAACATTTTTCATGCTTTCACTTCCCGTCCAATTAATTCACCATATCCTGCTTTGTAAATACTACAAACGAAATAATAAGGGACACAACGGCCCATACAGTTAAATTCATTAAAGAAAACCCCATCGATAACCCTTGTAATGCAGGTAATTTTCCTGATAGATAATCTGTTAATGATAAATTCACACTAAAAATATATTTCGCACCTTCCCAAGATGTTGCGAATGAGCTTAAAATACCACCTGCAATTAGTGCGGCTAACATAACGCCCATACCAGCTGGTGTATTTCGAATTAAAACGGAAACCATAAATGATATAGTTCCGACAACGATAGCAACAAACCAAGCTAATCCATACGCCATCAAAATATATTGCCACTGCGGAATAAGATGTACAAAATTCGTATTTAACGTTTCCTTATCAATAACAAACCCAGTTAAAACGGGTAAATTCCATCCTGAGTATCCAAATACAAGCCCTGATAATACGTAAGCAAACAAACCGACAAGGAGCAGTATGAGTGAAATGAAAAATAACATCGTCACGTACTTACTAAGGAGTATTTTCCAGCGCCGAATCGGCCGCGTAAGTAACATCTTCATCGTTCCATCACTTCGTTCTCCTGAAACAATATCAATAGCTACAATCATTACAAGAAGCGGAATAAACAATGTAATTCCTTGCTCAATAAACGCCCTTACAAAAGTGGGTGCGCCCGGTGCCATCGGGTTAATATCATGATCTAAATAATATTGTTGCTGCTCCACTCTTACCTTTAGCCAATCACGCCATTCTTCTGGTAGTCTAGAATTGTTCAAGCGGTTTTGAGAATCAACAATTTGTTGTTGCAGCGAAACTTTCCAATCCGTTGTACCTAGCCTTTTTTGTGTCGTTTCTACTTCACGATACTGCGCATACACAAAAAGTGGGATCAAGATTGCTAAAATAAGCATGACAACAAAAATACGTTTCTTACGATAAATTTTCTCCGATTCATTTAAAACTAGATTCGCAAATTCACGCATGCTGCTCACCCCTTGTGAGTTCAATAAATAAATCTTCTAGCGTAAATACAAGCTCCTTAACGCTATGCACATCTATCCCATTTTCTACAAAGTTTTTATTCCAACTACTTATAGATGCAATATCCATGCGGCATAGTAATCGATTATCTTCTATACTCACTTCTCTTACTTCCTTAGCATCTTCTAGCATATCTTTCGCTTTAGAAATCGGTGTAACAATCCATTCTACACGATCACTTGCTGTTTTAATTAAATCCTCAATCTTGGCAACTGTTATCATTTTTCCTTTATGAATAATCGCAACCCGATCGCATATCATTTGTACTTCACTTAGCAAGTGACTTGAAATAAACACACTCATATTTTCTTCTTTCACAAGCTTATGTATAAATTCCCTAAGTTCTCTAATTCCAGCTGGGTCTAAACCATTTGTCGGCTCATCTAATATGAGCAATTTTGGATTTCCAAGAAGCGCTTGCGCAATGCCGAGGCGCTGTTTCATACCAAGTGAGTACGTTTTTACCTTATCGTGAATTCTTTCATCTAAATGAACCATTTGAGCAATTTCAATAATACGTTCATCTGATATATCACCTAGCATACGGGCAAATTGCTTTAAATTTTCCCATCCAGTTAAATATGTATACAGTTCTGGGTTTTCAACGATACTCCCTATTTGACGCATCGCTTCTCTGAAATTTTCCTTAATTGAATAACCACCGATAGAAATCGTACCTTCTGTTTCTTTAATCAATCCAACTAACATTCGAATTGTAGTTGTTTTTCCGGCACCATTCGGCCCTAGGAAGCCAAACACTTCCCCTTGTTTTACATCGAAGGAAATATTCTCTACAATTGTCTTCTTTCCAATTACCTTCTTCACGTCTCGTACGGAAAGTATCGTCGTCATTTTACCCCTCCTTGTTCTAGTTTTAATTTACTCACAACATTTTGAACTAATCGGTCTGCCATATATGTATACCCTACTTCATTCGGATGAAAATGATCGGAGTATAATAATTCTTTCCCACGATTTTGGAATAAATCAAATGTCGGTGTAATATACACATTTTTATCATTTAGCGCTAATTTTTCTAAAGATGCATTCCAGTCTACAACGATGTTTGAAGAACCTTTTAAATCTTCTACATCTTCAAAAGGATTGTATAAACCAAGCCAAAAAATAGGGCTACCTGTATTTAACTTACGAATTTCTTCTATTATTTTCTTCGCTTCATTTTGGAACGTCGCCGTATCAGGACGGTATGTTTCTAAATCTATCTTTCCAAGCGATTCCCAACCTGGAAATAAATCATTTCCTCCAATTGTTAAAACGATTACATCTGCTTGCTTAATTGAATATTGAGCGCCACTACTCTCAATTTGTTTTAATAGATCGGGCATTTTTGCACCACTAACAGCTAAGTTTGTTAATGCAACCTTTTGCTTATAATCTTTTTGTAAATCCTCTTTCATACGCCCAATATAGCCAATTCCTTCTTTATCACCAACACCACGTGTTAATGAATCACCTAAACTAACGATTTGTAACGTTCCCGTTTTCTTTTTCTCTTTTGCCACTACATCGGTCTTTTTAATTAAATTTGAAGCTTTCGGATTTAACACATCATTTACACCTGAAACAAAGCCATATGCAAATAAACAGAAAGATGCAATTGTAATGAGTAGAATTACTTTTACTACTTTTGATCTCATATCAAAACCCCTTTTAGCCCTCATAGATTGTCCATAATTATACCAAACGCAATTTTGAAAAGCGATTTTCACACCTTATCTATTATGTTGTTTCCCTATGTACTAGTTCTGGCAATAACTCTACGTGCTTTACATCTATTTTCTCATCATTAATCTTTTCATATAATAATTCAAATGCCTTCACGCCAACATTTTTACTAGAATACGAAATCGTCGTAATGCCTAAAATATCTGCGACATCTTGATCATCACAACCGATAATCGTAATATCTTCTGGAATACGAATTCCTTGTTTTTTTGCTTCCGTTACCATTCCCGCTGCAATATGGTTGCAAGATACAAGAAACGCAGTTGGTTTCACTGACATACAGACCCATTCCCTGATTACATTACGTCCATCTTCCACTGTAAAACAGCCCTTAAACTTCCAGGCCTCTATCGGTGTTACAGCAATCTGTTGAAGCGAATCCTCATACGCTTGTTTTCTTCTCTGACTATTAATGCTATTACTTCTTCCAATGCAATACCCAATACTTGTATGGCCGGCATCTATTAAGCTCTTCATGCCGCGCGAAAAGACTTTATAGTAATTAATATGCACACTCGAAATGAAATTCGAGTCTATTTCTTCACACATAACAATTGGACCAAATTTCGTATATTCTTCAAGCTTTTCCTTACTATTTGCTCGGGAACATATAATAACCCCATCAAGCTTTTTCATTTTTAACATATTCAAAATTTCTAATTCTCTTTCCTCACTATAATTCGTCTGACAAAGCATCATATTATAGTTATTCTTTGCTGTTTCCTTTGATATTCCCTCGATAATAGCGCTATAATATTGATCATTTACGTGCGGTAATAAAACACCAATGACATTCGTTTTTCCTTTCACTAAATGAATTGCATTCACATTTTGCGTATAATTTAATTCTTCTATAATTGTTAAAATTTCTTTTCGTTTCTGTTCATTCACATATGGATGATTATTCAATACACGTGAAACAGTTGAAACAGATACTCCAGCAAGTTCAGCAATCTTCCTTATATTCGTCATCTCATTTTCCCCTTCTCGAAAAAATTCTCCCTTGACCTGGTAAGCTTTCCACAATATATCCTTTCCTAGCAAATACATTTTGAAAGGATATACAACTATGCTCCGATTCAAATTAGAATATATATTTTTCATTGGCGGTCTACTCATTCTCGCCATCGGTATTAATATGATGACGACAATTACTTCTTTTGGACTTAGCCCTTATGATTCCTTCTTTATTGCACTATATCAAAATTTCGGGGTAAGTATCGGTTTTTGGATTTTCATGATTAATTTTGCTTTTACCCTTATCGTTCTCTTTTGGAATAAAAAACAAATAACAATTGGTACAATCGTAACGATGGTTCTTATTTCTCTTTTTGTTGATTGGATTGGTTCCATTACAACTATTATGGACACTATCCGTTCTCTTCCAAAATATATAACACTTATTTGCGGAAATCTATTCGTTGGAGCTGGGATTGGTCTTTACGTCTCTACAAACCTTTGCGCAGCACCTCAAGAAGCTTTCGTTTTAACCGTTGCTGAGAAAAAGAAATGGACATTTAGAAGAACAGAAATTTCATTAGCGTTTTTATTTTTAACATTAAGTTTTTTATTAGATGGACCTATCTATTTTGGAACAATCATCTTATCCTTTACAACAGGCTGGATTATCCAAGCATTTATTCAAATTGGTACGCAGATTTTAAATAGAAAAGAGCCTGTTAAGCAAGCTGCTTAACAGGCTCTTTCTGTTTTATGATAAGGGATACTACTTAGCATCCCCTTCAATTCGATAGTTTGCTTTCAAACAATCTATTTCTTCATACCCTTGCAACGTATGTAGAATATAATCATAATCAGCAAGAGACGCACGATGCGTCACGATTACAATTTCAGCCTTCCCTTTCTCTTCAAGCGGCATTTGAATAATCTTTTCAAAGCTAACGCCACGCTCAGAGAATAATGAAGTAATTTTTGCAAATACACCAATTTCATCTTTTACATGAAGTCTTAAAAATTTCTTCACAACAATTTCGTCTGGCTCTTTTAATACTTTTTTATACTGCGGGGATACCGCACTATTTCCGTTTACACCTAATCGAATATTTTGCATTACAGCTACTAAATCTGAAACAACAGCTGTTGCTGTCGGTAAACTTCCTGCACCTGGCCCATAAAACATCGTTTCTCCGACCGCTTCACCATACACATATACAGCGTTATATTCGTTTTGCACAGCCGCAAGAGGATGTGTATTTGGAAGTAGTGTCGGTTCAACTGTCACCTCTAATTTTTCACCATCTCGCTTCGCAAGACCGATTAATTTAATCGTGTATCCTAAACTCTTACTGTATTCAATATCTTCTTCTGTAATAGAAGTAATCCCTTTTACCTTTACATCTCCAAGCTCTACATTTGTAGAAAAACCAAGGGTAGCCAAAATCGTCATTTTTCTCGCTGCATCTAAACCTTCCACATCTGATGTTGGATCTGCTTCTGCAAATCCAAGTTGTTGGGCTTCTTTTAACACGTCGTTATATGCTCTCCCTTCATCTGACATTTTCGTCAAAATAAAATTTGTCGTTCCATTTACAATTCCCATTACTTTCGTAATAAGATCTGAAGAAAGTCCTTCTACGATACTTCGTAAAATCGGAATCCCTCCGGCTACACTCGCTTCATAAAACAAATCTGCTTTATTATCTTTTGCTACCGCTAACAGTTCCGCCCCATGTAACGCCATTAAATCTTTATTGGCAGTCACAACATGCTTCCCACTTTGTAAGGCTTGCAAAATATATGCTTTTGCATCATCAATGCCACCCATCACTTCGATGACAACGTCAATATTTGGATTATCTAAAATTTCATTTGCATATTGTGTTAATAGAGTAGAAGGTACCTCTACTTCTCTCTCTTTTTCAATATTTTGTACTAGTACTTTCGTTACTTTTACAGGACAACCTACTTGGTGGATAAGTCGCTCTTGATGATCTGTAATGATACGAACTACACCGCTACCAACTGTCCCAAGACCTAATAAACCAATTTGAATTTCTTTCATAATCCTGTCCACCCCTCAAAAATTGTGTTTAGATGAAATTATATGAGTAAAAAATCTGAAAAACAATGTTTTTTGAACATTCGGAAAAATATAAGTTAATCTTTACAAAGAAAACGTTGCCACGTGTTACACAATCTTTTTTTATAATACATAAGGGGTTTCTTGATACACGTAATAATTCAGCCAATTAGAGAATAATAGATTCCCATGGCTTCTCCACCTTACAAGTGGTTTCTCATTTGGATTATTATGCTTAAAATAATTTTTCGGCACATCAATATTTAACCCTTTTTGGCGGTCCCGTTCGTATTCTTGCTTTAACGTATCACAACTATATTCACTATGCCCGAGCGCAAACACTTGCCTTCCTTCTTGCCCAATGACAAGGTGAACACCCGCTTCCTCAGAATTTGCTAATAATGTTAAGTCTGTCACCTCTCTAATATCACTCTCTCGTACTTCTGTATGACGAGAATGCGGGGCAAAAAACAATTCATCAAACCCTTGTAACAATTTCACATGTTGCTCACAGACTTCATGTTCAAATACACCGAACATTTTTTCCTTAAGAGGATGCTTTGGAACACCATAATGATGATACAAGCCAGCCTGTGCCCCCCAGCAAATATGAAGCGTAGATGTTACATTCTTTTTTGAATACTCCATAATACGTTTAAGCTCTTCCCAATAATCTACCTCTTCAAAAGAAAGAGTTTCAACTGGTGCTCCTGTAATAATAAGTCCATCAAATTTCTCATTCTCAATATCACGAAATGTTTTATAGAAACTCGTTAAATGGTCCTGCGCTACATTGCGAGACAAATGTGATTCCATATGAAGTAAGTGAACATCTAATTGCAACGGTGTGTTGCCAATTAAACGAAGTAATTGCGCTTCTGTTTCTTGCTTTGTAGGCATTAAATTTAAGATAGCAATTTTCAATGCCCGGATATCTTGTGTTTCTGCTCGCTCCTTCGTCATTACAAAAATATTTTCCTTCTGCAACACTTTGCGAGCTGGTAAATCTTTATCAATTATGATCGGCATGTTCTTTGCCTCCGACTAGCGCTGCTTCTAAATCTGCAATAATATCAGAAACATCTTCTATACCAACCGATAAACGAATTAAATCTGATGTAACGCCAGCTAGACGCTGATCTTCAGCACTTAATTGTCTATGCGTTGTGCTAGCAGGATGTATAACGCAAGTTCGTGCATCCGCTACATGCGTTACGAGAGTTGCTAGTTTTACATTTGCGATAAATTCTTTCGCTGCTTCTAATCCGCCCTTAATGCCGAATGTTAAAACACCACTAGCACCTTTTTTCAAATACGTTTGTGCTAACGAGTAATTTTCATTGCTATCTAATCCAGGATAATTCACCCATTCAATACGTTCATGGTTAGCAAGCCACTTAGCAACTGCGAGAGCATTTTCACTATGACGCTCCATTCTTAAATGCAGCGTTTCTAAGCCGATATTGCTAATATACGCATTGAATGGGCTCATACAGTTTCCGTAGTCTCTTAATAATTGAACACGCGCCTTCACAATATAAGCTGCTGCACCAAAATTTTGAACGTAACTTACGCCGTGATAACTTGGATCCGGTTCAACAAGTTCAGGATATTTCCCATTTGTCCAATCGAAGTTCCCTCCGTCAATGACAATGCCGCCTAAAGAGCTTGCATGACCATCAATATATTTCGTCGTAGAATGAACGATAATATTTGCTCCGTGCTCAAATGCTTGGCATAAATAAGGAGTTGCTAATGTATTATCCACGATAAAAGGTACTTCTAACTCTTTCGCTGCATCTGAAAATTCTTTGAAATTTAAAACGTTCATCGCTGGATTTCCTAACGACTCTGCATAAACAAGTTTCGTCTTATCATTAGCAAGGGCCACAATTTCATCAGCACTTAAATTCGGATTAAAGAACGTAACGTCAATACCAAGCTTACGCAAACTCACTCCAAATAAATTAAACGTTCCGCCATAAACTGTGGAAGAACAAAGCAAGTGGTCTCCGCTACTACAAATATTTAAAACAGCAAGCATAATAGCAGCCTGCCCAGAAGCCGTTGCAACAGCTCCTACACCACCCTCTAAATCCGCTAACTTTTGCTCAAATGCAGCTAAAGTAGGATTTCCAATACGCGTATATATATATCCTTCTACCTCTAAATTAAATAGCGCTGCTAAATCATCTGAAGTATCGTATTTATACGTTGTACTTTGATAAAGTGGCAAAACACGCGGTTCACCATTCTTTGGTGTATAGCCACCTTGCACACAAATTGTTCCTTTTCCCCATGATTCTCCCATCTCTCATTCTCCTTTCTTTTATACAAAATAAAAAAACTGCTCCTTTCCTGAAAACAAGAAAGGAGCAGTTTGAAAACACGCTCTAAAGGCTCTTTCTTATCTTTCAGGATTATTACCTGCAGGATTTGGCACAATTCCGTTATACGGCTGTTGCCAAGGTTTCATCGGGCCTGTCCCTCCACCTTTTCTTGATAAGACTATGCAATTACCGTTGATTTTATAGCAATAATTTCCTAATGTCAATCAGTTTTTCTGAATGTTCTAAATTAAATACAAAAAAATTCAACATGCATAACAAAAGAAATATATTCCATATTCATTTGAAAAAGACCTTTTAAAACCCACGATTACTATATAAAATTAAGTAAGTAGTTTAACTGTATACATTTCAAACTCTCACGAGACCTCAATATATTGAATAAGCCCACCTCTCAAAAAGATACTATACATATTCCTTTCACAGTAGCATATTTAATCCTTTCGACATTGAAACTTACATAACGGAGGTATAACATGACAAACACAAAGGACATGCACTATATACTCGTCCTATACGGCATTCTTTTAGGCTCTATAGTGGGAGCTACAGTCTGGCTATTTTTAGTTACAATAAATATCGGCATTCACTTTATTTGGGGATACTTACCTACTATTTTCTCTTCTCCCCCGTGTTACACTATTTGTGTAACAACTATCGGTGGTATTCTCGTTGGTTTAACCCAAAAATACTTCGGCACATATCCACGTCTTATGCCGGAAGTGATGAGTGAATATAAAAAAACAGGTAGAATTGAATACCGTTTTGTACATAAAGCTACTTTAACTGCAATTATCGTTTTAATATTTGGAGCTAGCTTAGGTCCCGAAGCAGCACTTGTTGGAATTATCGGTGGACTTTGTACATGGGTAGGGGATCGCTTTACATTCGCATTAAAAGGAATGAATGAACTAACAGAGGTTGGAATTGGTGCTACTTTAAGTGTAATTTTTAACGCGCCATTATTCGGTTATTTAGCTCCAAATGAAAATGAGGGTGAGCAAATTAACGAATTTTCCAAAGGAAAAAAAGCAATTGTATATTTAGCTACTACTTTCGCTGGCTTTTCCATTTATTTATTACTTAGTAAATTCGATAATCGCGGATCCTTTATCGTTGATTTTGGGGAAGGTTCCCTTTCTCTTAATGAATGGATTGCCTTTCTACCACTTGCTAGTATTGGTGCTATAGTTGGTTTCTTTTATTTCAAATTTGAATTCACATTAGAGAAATTAATCCATCCCTTCAGGGAATACAAACTATCACTTGGAATTATCGGTGGTATTTTATTAGGAATTACAGGAACTGTTCTCCCGTACACGTTATTCTCAGGAGAACACCAATTAAAAGATTTAGTCGTTGAATGGAGTCATTTATCCTTCTGGGTACTACTTCTTTCAGGTGTTTTAAAATTATGTATTACTGCCGTTTGTTTAAATACAGGTTGGCGCGGTGGACATATTTTCCCAATTATATTTGCTGGATCTAGTATCGGATATGCTATAGCTTCCATTATCCCGATAGATCCAATCGCTTCGGTAGCCATCGTCACGACAGCAATTTCAAGCTATGCATTAAGAAAACCAATTGCTATCACATTACTATTACTCATGTTTTTCCCGCTCAATTTACTATTACCGATGCTTGGAGCGGCAGCGATTGGTAATGCATTTCCACTTCCTAAAAACAACGAAGCTACAAACGAATAAAAATAGGCAGTAGGGACAAAAGTTCCACTGCCTATTTTTATTACACACGTTGCTTCAATAATGCATATAACTCTTCAAAATTTTGCACTTCATATGTTGGCACAATCTCGCTATGATTTGATTTCATTTCTGGATTAAACCAACAAGTATCAATTCCTGCTACATATCCGCCTTTCATATCAGCACTTAACGAATCTCCAATAATAAGCCCTTCTTCAGGAGCAAAATTAGGAATTCGTTCAAAAACATAATCAAAGTACTCTTTCATCGGCTTTTGGAATCCTGTATCTTCAGAAACGAAAATATCTTGAAACAAGGCATGTAATCCTGCATTACGTAAACGTTTATCTTGCGTCTGAGAAATACCGTTTGTCACTATATATAAATCGTACTCACTTTGAATTTGACTTATGAATTCAAATGCACCTTGCATGAGCTGATTTCCTTCTTCTAAGTAACTACGATAATTATTTTCGAATAATATCCCATCTACCTCTTCCCCGTATTCTTTAAACAAAATCGAAAATCGTGTATTTAAGACTTCATCACGATTTATTTCCCCTTCTTCAAAAGCCTCCCAAAGGTGTTTATTAATTTTTTTATACTGCGCTTCAACCTCTCTAGTTAGAGGGATTTCGTTCTCTTCGAACAGCATACGTAACGCCATTTTCTCCGCTTTTTGAAAATCTAACAATGTATCATCTACATCAAATAACAATGTTTTATATTTTTTCATAATCCCTTCACACTCTCTTTTCTACAAAATAAATTTACGTAAATCGTATCATTCCTTCTTGTAAACATAATAGGAGATATCTCATACTAAACATGAGGTGAAAACATGAAAGTTAGCAAAAATAGCAAGGAAATCTCTCATTACGTGCAAACTTCCAACTTCCATACTCTTTTTTCTTTTGATGTCTTACCATATGCTGAACTACATTCTTTTCAAAAGAAAGAAAGGATATGTAATGAAGGCGTTGATGTTCCTTATCTTTATTACTTAATTTCCGGAAAAGCAAAAATATATATGAGCCACAAAAATGGGAGGGTCTCCTTAATTAACTTTATTCAAGCCCCTTCGTTCATTGGGGAATTAGGCTTAATCGGCGTTGAATCCGTTACGAAAACGGTGGAAGTACTTGAAGATTGTATGTGCTTGGCGCTCCCCCTTAAAAATTGTCAGCATCTTTTATTGCAAGATGCTACCTTTCTACAGAAACTATGCAAATTTATCGGTGAAAAAACAATTACCCGAACAGAAAGTTACGCCAAAAACAATAGTTATCCGTTCGAAAATCGATTAGCGGCGTTTATTCTATTAACAGGACAAAATAACAGTTATACAGAAAAACATACCGAAGCTTCGGAATACCTAAATGTCAGCTACCGCCATCTTTTATATGTATTAAACCAGTTTTGCCAGCAAAATTACTTAAAAAAAGACGGAAGAACCTATTACATACTAGATCGAATTCAATTAGAAAAACTGGCTGACGAACTTAAAATATAAAAAAAGTAGCATTAACGTTTACCTGTTAATGCTACTTTTTTTCGAGTGACGATTCTATTTTCAATTAAAATTTGCTTGCTACTTTAGCTGCTTCTTCAAGACCAGCTGTAATGATCTCTTCTGCTTTATCTGGGAATTGGTTATGTCCTTCAATAACTACTGTTTCCATATTTGTTGCACCGAAGAAGCCCATCATGCTTGCTACATATTTAACAGCCATTTCTACTTCAGCTGCTGGACCTTCAGAATATACGCCGCCGCGCGCGTTTAATAATGCAATCTTCTTATCTCCAATTAGACCAACTGGACCTTCTGGCGTATATTTAAACGTTTTGCCAGCTCGGTTTAAATAATCAATATATGTGTGTAGCACTGCTGGAATCGTTAAGTTCCATAATGGGAAACCGAAAACGACTTTATCAGCTTCTAAAAATTGATTTAAATACTTATCAGCAACTGCTACTGCTTTTGCTTCCTCTTCCGTTAAATCAAACCCTTTACCTGCTTTGAATGTACCATTAATCATATCTACGCCTACATATGGTAATTCTTCTTTATATAAATCAAGTTCTACTACTGTATCATTTGGATGTGCTTCTTTATAGTTTGCTAAAAATGCCTCGTATAATTTCACACTAACTGCTTGTTCCGCTGGGCGGTTGTTTGCTTTTACAAATAAAACTGTTGCCATTGTTTTTCCTCCTAGTACTCACTCTTCTGTTGTTATATGCTTTCAAAAAAGGTATCCCTTGTAATTGTTGTTTTGTTGCTTACAAACATATTTTATCTTTATATCAAGACAATTTCGTCCTCACATAGACGTATTTTTCTATAAAAAAAGTCCACCTTCTAAAGGCGAACTAGGTCTTACGACTTTTGTCTTATACAATTCCATTTTTCACTGCATATAATGCTGCTTGCGTGCGATCAGATAAATTCAACTTACTCAAAATACTACTTACATGCGCTTTTACCGTTTTTTCTGTAATAACTAAAACAGAAGCGATCTCTTTATTACTCATCCCTTTCGCTAATAGCTGCAACACTTCATTTTCTCTCGCCGTTAGCACATCCACTTGAATAGAAGGTTCTTCTTCCTTTTCTTCCACAGGTAATGTTTGAGAGAGAAGAGTATTTGCTATATCCGGATGTAATTGAATATTACCTTTATATGCGCTTCGAATAGCTTCAACAAGCTGATCCGGTTCTACATCTTTTAAAATATACCCACTTGCCCCCGCCCTTAACGCTGGTAAAACATGCGCCTGATCAGAAAAGCTAGTTAATACAATTACTTTCACATTCGGATATTCTTTTTTGATGCACGCCGTCGCCTCGACACCATCCATTTCGGGCATATATAAATCCATTAATACAACATCAGGATTCGTTTCCCCTACTTTCACTAACGCTTCTTTCCCATTATTTGCTTCTCCAACTAACGCTAAATCTTCCTGTGTACTTAAGAAAAATGCTAATCCTTTTAAAACGACTGTATGGTCATCAACTAACAATACTTTTATTTTCACAAACTTCCCTCATTTTCACATCATAATGGTACTTTTACTTTTACACTTGTTCTTTTCTTATCACTTACAATTTTAATTGTTCCACCGACTAATTCTACTCTTTCTCGCATCGTAGTCATACCGAGTGATTTCTTCTCTTTTATATCCTTTTCTACAAAGCCGTTTCCTTGATCGACTATTTCTAATGATACATTCTTCTCCGTCACTTTGAAATAAATCGCCGCTTCTCTGACATTCGCATGTTTACTTACGTTATTTAAAGCTTCTTGTCCAATTCGCCATAGTGCTTCCTCTACTACGCGCGGTAAATCACGCACACCTGTAACTTGTTCCCGAATTTTCAATCCCAAACTTTCACCATATTGTTTTAAAGCTGGTAATAGTCCTTTCTCTAATCCTGCTGGACGTAGTTGCCAAATTAACGTCCTCATTTCTTTTAAAGCACCTTGCGATAACTCACGTATCTCATGCAAAGACTGATCTACCTTTTCGTTTTTCCCCTTTAAGACGGCTTCGGCACCTTTCGTCATGAAAGTTAATGAAAACAACTTTTGTGAAACAGAATCATGCAAATCTCTAGCTAAACGATTACGTTCTTCCATTCGTACAAGTTCTCGGCGCTTTTCATTTAACCTTAAGTTCTCTATCATTAACGATATATGATTGGCTAACGCCTGTACTACATCTATTGTATTTATATCAAATTCTCCATTATTCGAACTTACACTTAGTACGCCAAATATATGATCTTGAATATGTATGGGAATGGCAATAACTGCACGATTAGGATGTACGATATTCCCAACCTGACTCTTTAACAAAACAGACTCTTCTTTTTTCAGAGCTTCCTGTGCCGCTGACTTCAAATCCTCTTGTAGCTCATCTATCTTATATGAGGCCCTTACAGCAAGTTCATTTTCTTCTCTAATAAAGAATACAACTTGCTCCCATAGAAATAACTTCCCAATTTGCTTTACAATCTCCTCAGGCAATTCATTAAATTTATGAATCGTCCTTAAAGCTTGAATAAAGCGGTCTAACTTTACATAATAATGAGCCCTTCTCTTTTCATTTTCATACAATTTTGTGCGTTTTAATGCTGTTCCAATTTGGAAAGCAACTGATTGTAATAGCACTAACTCTTCTTCAGAAAAATGCGTTTTACCTGGACTAGCCACATTTAATACGCCAAATTCATCTCCACCCGCTTTTAGTGGCACTGTCGCATGATGCACAATCCCTTCTGTATCTCCCCAGTTATATTCAACCGCATTATTAATTCTCTTACATTCAATAATATTAACGGCTTTCTCTAGTTTCCCTTCCACAAATCGGTGTAAACACCAACAATTCCCCTCACACATCGGTCGTTTATTTTCAAATCTTAATCCCTCTGGTAATTGATAATCAATTAATTTTGTATATCTACCATTTTCATCCGCAAGAAATATCCATCCTGTCGTTAAACCTGTTACATTCAACAGTTTTTCCAACACAGCTTGCAGCACATGATATGTATCATTTGAGGTGTTCAACGTCTCTGCAATCTCTTTTAATATAACTAATTCATTCGTACGATTCTCTTGAAACATAATTCGTCTCCTACATACAAGATTTTAAATCGCCCCTAAAGTAAATCATCTACTTTTCACTTTGTACTTATTCGTAACATTGATATAATGGTGAAAACACAGTTTTCATTATATCACTTGAGGGGGACTTCATAATGACATTAAATAAAGCACTTACTATCGCTGGTTCTGACACAAGTGGCGGTGCTGGTATACAAGCAGATTTAAAAACATTCCAAGAACTTGGTGTATACGGAATGACATCTCTTACGACAATCGTAACGATGGATCCACATAACGGTTGGGCACATAACGTATTCCCAATCCCAGCTTCTACATTAAAACCACAATTAGAAACGACAATTGAAGGTGTTGGAGTAGATGCTTTAAAAACAGGTATGCTTGGATCAGTAGAAATTATTGAAATGGTTGCTGAAACAATCGAAAAACATAATTTCAAAAATGTAGTAGTTGACCCTGTTATGGTATGTAAAGGTGCTGATGAAGCATTACATCCTGAAACGAACGATTGCTTACGTGACGTTCTTGTTCCAAAGGCATTAGTTGTAACACCCAACTTATTTGAAGCTTACCAATTAAGTGGCGTAAAGATTAATTCTCTTGAAGACATGAAAGAAGCAGCAAAAAAAATCCACGCTTTAGGTGCGAAATACGTCCTAATTAAAGGCGGTAGCAAGCTTGGTACGGAAACTGCAATCGACGTCCTATATGATGGAAAAACATTCGATCTTCTAGAATCAGAAAAAATTGATACGACAAATACACACGGCGCAGGTTGCACATATTCTGCTGCAATTACAGCAGAACTTGCAAAAGGAAAAACTGTGAAAGAAGCAGTAAAAACTGCTAAAGAATTTATCACAGCTGCTATCCGTTATTCATTCAAGATCAACGAATACGTAGGCCCAACACATCACGGTGCATATCGTAAATTCGTTGCATCAAAAGAACTTGTCTAACATATAAATGAAAACACCCACAGAGTATATATATTACCTCTCTGTGGGTGTTTTTTATAACTCTTCTGGTCATCTTATCTTTAAGATGCAGAACTAACCTGATTTCTACCATTTCTTTTGGAGTAATATAATGCATCATCAGCAGCTTGAATAAATCGCTCTGGTGATTCTTCATACACTGAAATTCCTACTGAAACTGTAATTTTTATTTTTGTTCCATTTAGCAATTGAAATGGATGGTTTTCAACAGCCGTGCGAACTTGTTCCCCCATACGCATTCCACAAGCTAATTCTTTCTGCGGTATCAAAAGCGCGAACTCTTCCCCACCCTTTCGAAAAGCCAAATCTGGAAACGTTGAAACTTCTCGTAAAATGTGCCCCATTTGTTTTAATACTTCATCTCCCGCAGGATGCCCATACGTATCATTTACACACTTAAAATGATCAATATCTATAAGTAGTAAACAAAGTGAATCATTTTTCATGCGCTTATTACCAATATGACGATTCATCTCTAAATCAAACTGTCTTACGTTCCCTAAACCTGTCAGTGCATCTATCGTTGCGTATTGCTTCATCGCTTGAAATAACTCATTGGATTGTAATACATAATTTGCGCTTATAAATGTGATATATGCTGCAACACCACTACAAACTAAATATAATGCTACTATAGACATATCCTTAAATAAAATAGAAAGTGGCACCGTTAAAATAGATAAACTATATACATTAAACCAGATCCACCTTTTAAATATAGAAGCTTTCATCCGCCAAATGAAAATAATTCCAAAACCTATCAATACAATTGTATAACAAGCCAATTCAGAGGCTAAAGAGTACTCAGTAAGAAATAATCGGGTAATTAATATAATAGTAACTGTTATGCTACTAGCTATCGGACCTCCAATTATAATTGCCAAAATAACAGCTAAATAACGTAGATCCAACATAATATCTTCAATATGTACACCAAAATGCATCAACAGTACACTTAATATTCCAGTAAGAATACCTACTACACATTTCTGCCAAAGAGAAAACTCTTCTTTTAACGGCCTATCTCTTAAAAGCTGACCTCCAACAAAAATAAAGGAAAGAATAATGGTTGTGTTTACAAATAAGTCCCTTAACATAAAATAATCTCCCAACTTGTCTATCTATCCCTTTCCTTATTTTATTGTATACGAGATACCTATAATTCCCAAAGTTTTTTATTTATTTTTGCTGTTCCACGTGAAACAGCAAAAATAAAAAAGGACGAAAATTCGCCCTTTTCATTAACAACAGCGTGATATCTTTCCGCCCTTTGCATTAAATCTAGCCTCTTGCGCTTCTGCAAAAAATTGTTTTTGACATACAACCTCTTCTTCTGGATGATGCTTTTTCATATGCTCTACATATGTTTCATAACTTGGTACCCCAACCAGTAAACTAATAAAGTGTTTTCTTTGTCCCCATACTTTCCGTAGTCGTTTAAGCATAATAGTTCCTCGACTCACTTTCATCTCTAGAAATATATGGCGCCTCTTTTAGCGGCATCGGCTTATTTCTTAATACTTGAATCCAAATTCGAATTGCAGAAATTAATACAGCGATTACAACTATCATAAAAATCCCGCAAAGCGCTGCATCAATATAATCATTGAAAATAATTTGCTTCATTTGAGCAACATTTTTAGCTGGTGCTAACACTTTCCCCTCATCTAATGCTCCTTGGAACACCTTTGCGTGAGATAGAAATCCTATTTTAGGGTTTTCATGAAATAACTTTTGATAACCCGCCGTCATCGTTACAATAAGCAATCCAACAGTTGGAATAAGTGTCACCCAAACATATGCCTTTTTCCCCATTTTGAACAAAATTGTCGTTCCAAGTAATAATGCAATACCTGCTAACATTTGATTTGCAATACCGAAAAGTGGCCATAACGTATTAATTCCACCAAGTGGATCTACTACCCCTTGGTATAAGAAATAACCCCATCCTAATACGCATAACGTTGTAGCTATCACATTCGCTAATGTAGAATCCGTTTTCCCAAATGGCTTATATACATGTCCTAAAATATCTTGAATCATAAATCGGCCTACACGTGTTCCAGCATCAATCGTTGTTAAAATAAATAGCGCTTCAAAGAGAATCGCAAAATGATACCAAAAGGCCATCATGGCCGTTCCACCTATTACTTGTGAGAAAATATATGCCATACCTATCGCTAACGTTGGTGCACCACCTGTACGTGATAAAATCGTTTGCTCTCCAACGTTTACAGCAAGATCTTTTAGTTCATTTGGTGTAATAGCAAATCCCCATGAAGAAATAACTTGAGCTGCCTGCGAGACATCCGTACCGATAAGTGCTGCGGGACTATTAATCGCAAAATACGTTCCTGGTGTTAATACACAAGCTGCAATCATCGCCATCGCCGCTACAAATGATTCCATTAACATTGCCCCATAACCGATTGGCTGTGCGTGTCCCTCTTGTTCAATCATTTTTGGCGTCGTACCTGATGAAACGAGAGCATGGAATCCTGACACCGCACCACAAGCAATTGTAATAAATAAGAATGGGAATAGGTTTCCAGAGAAAACAGGACCTGTTCCATCGATAAATTTCGAAACTGCTGGCATTTGTAAATCTGGTGCTACAATTAAAATACCAATTGCTAATCCAACAATTGTTCCGACTTTTAAAAATGTGCTTAAATAATCACGTGGTGCTAAAAGCATCCAAACTGGTAAGGCCGATGCGATAAATCCATATACAATAAGCATAATAGCAATCGTTTCACCGCTAAACGTGAACATGCTTGCAAGCGTTGGATGTTCTGCTACATACTGTCCTCCAATAAGAGACAGTATAAGTAGAATAATTCCGATCACTGACCCTTCACCAACCCGTCCAGGTCTAATGTAGCGCATGTACACTCCCATTAAAATAGCGATAGGAATCGTTGCTGCTATTGTAAACATTCCCCAAGGACTTCCGACAAGCGCCTTTACTACTACTAATGCTAATACTGCTAATAAAATAATCATAATACCTAAAATGCCTATCATTGCAATAAGCCCTGTAACAGGACCGATCTCATCTTTAATCATTTCTCCTAAAGATTTACCATTCCGTCTCATCGAAGCAAATAAAATTACAAAATCTTGTACAGCTCCAGCGACAACTACCCCAACAATAATCCATATTGTCCCTGGTAAATATCCCATTTGCGCTGCCAAAATCGGTCCTACTAAAGGGCCTGCCCCAGCAATTGCTGCAAAATGGTGCCCAAATAATACCCACTTATTTGTCGGAACATAATCTTTTCCATCGTTTAATGTATGGGCTGGCGTTTGCCGATTATTATCTAAACCAAATACCTTTCTCGCTATAAATTTACTATAAAAGCGGTAAGCAACTGCATACACACATACCGCAGCTACTAAGAGCCACACGGCATTAATAGTTTCACCTTGTGATAAAGCTATTACACCAAATGCACCTGCGCCTACTGCTGCAATAACTCCCCATAGTAAAATCGACTTCAATGTTTTCACATACAATCCCCCCAATACTATTGCTTAGTGGGATTGTACTAAATTTTCTGAATATTTAATTTGAATCCTCCTTATCATGAAGGATTTTTAGTTTATCATGTTAAAAAACTCGCATTACCTACTATAATTCAATCTTATTTCGAAGTCGTTTCACATAATTACGACTAACTGGAATTGGTTGCTCATCATATTTATCTAAATACAGATTATATGTACCATTATAATAAGGTTTTAGTTCTTGTACATATGACATATTAATTAAATAACTTTTATGCACACGTAAAAAATCATATGCATTTAGCTTATTTTCCAGCTCCTGAAGTGTATATGTTGAAATATACTGATTATTTGTTGTATAAATTGAAACCGTTTTGTTTTCCTTATTTTTGCTTACATATACAATATCTTCAGGGAAAATATACCGAATTCCCTCTTGACCTTCTATCGGTAGCTTTCGCAAATAACTCTTTGCTTTCTCGCCTTGCTCTTTACACATTCTATATAAAAGGAATTGCAAATCTTCCTCACGAAATGGGCGTAGTAAATAATAGAATGCTTGAAAACGAAATGCGGTAATCGACTCTTCTATATCTTCACCCATAAAAATCAATTTCGTATAACAATTTACTTCCCGTAATAAACTCGCATATTCAAAACCAGTTCCATCTAGTAATTTTGAATTCAAGAAAACAAAATCTGGTGTATGCTTTTTCATAATAAATAATGATTCTGTCCCCGTATTCGCTTCAAAACATTCTACATTCCTTATATTTTCAGTAAATTTGTCCGCTAAACTTCTTCGCTCTTCTGCTTCTTCCATGATCAGTAAAATTTTCATTTCTTCAACCACCTAATTCTTTTGTCCATATGTCTTGTTGTATACATTCGCTTTTATAAGAAACATTCCCTTTTTCTTACTATACCATTATTTATCTAAAAAAACAGAAAAAAGGAAACCACGACGGTTCCCCTGCCCTTTTATTCCATTATTTGTAGGAAGTAACACTCACTGAATTGTTACTTCCCCAAAAACGCAATTGGTGCTGGCTAATAATCAGTGGGGGATAAATCCCTCACCGATTAAAGTTTCACCTTATACTAATTCTCGTTGCTTCGTTTCTTGCCCAAGTAGAATTACAGCAACTACGCCAATCAAAATTGATCCACAGAAAATCGTAAATATTAGTGATAGTGAAGCCTGTGAAGTAACTAAATATCCTACTAATAGCGGACCAAGAATACCACCAATACGGCCGAATGCTGCTGCCATCCCTGCACCTGTACCACGAATAACCGTTGGATACTGTTCCGGTGTATAAGCGTATAATGCACCCCAAGCACCTAAATTAAAGAAGGATAGTAACATGCCTGCTACGATTAATACGGTTAATGACTCCGCCACTCCAAACAAGTAAGCACTACATGCTGTACCGATCAAATACGTAACTAAAACGAACTTACGACCAAGTCGTTCAATAAACCAAGCAGCCGTGAAATATCCTGGCAATTGAGCTAACGTCATAATAAGTACGTACTGGAAACTTTTTATTAAACTAAATCCTTTTAATACCATTACACTAGGTAACCAAAGGAACATCCCATAGTAAGAAAAGACAACAGAAAACCATAGAATCCATAACATAATTGTTGCCTTACGATATTCACCAGACCAAACCAACTTTACATTTTCGATAACAGATGGTCTTTTTTCATCCTTTTGAAATCTCGGAGAATCCGGTAAATTCCATCTTAAATATAAAGCATATAGTGCCGGAACCGCGCTCAATACCATTGCAACTTCCCAACCATATTTCGGAATAACAAAATACGAGATAAGAGCTGCAATTAACCATCCACCTGCCCAAAAGCTTTCTAATAGCACAACTATTTTGCCACGTTCATGCGCTTCAACGCTCTCTGATACTAATGTAGAAGCAACTGGAAGTTCTCCGCCAAGCCCCATACCAATTAAAAATCGTAAAACAAGGAACATCGCAAGTGTTGTCGTTAAAGCAGTTAAACCACTACCGATAGAAAATAGTAATAATGTAATAATAAAGACTGATTTACGTCCTATTTTATCTGATAGTATTCCAAAAACGAGCGCTCCGACTGCCATACCAATTGAATTAATGCTGCCTATCCAGCCCATTTCTTGCGTACTTAATCCCCAATCTTTTTGCAATGCTACCATTACGAATGAAAGCATTCCAACATCCATTGCATCAAATAACCATCCAAGCCCTGCTATACCAAGTAGCTTTCGCTTCGAAATTTCTTTCCCCTTGCCCATAAGAAGTCCTCCTTACACAGCTGTCTTTACACATCATTTTACATGTGTGAATTGTATAAGTAAAATACTTTCGTACAAAAAATTCTCCTTCATCATGCCCAAAAAGTAAAATACTCATCCCACTATTTGAGGGCAGTAAGACTCTCACCTCAAAATTCAGCTGAAGCAAAGAGGTTAGATGGAAAATCAACTGCCGTTAAACGTCCGATTGGTGAGGATTAACCATCAGTGGTGGATGAGTAAAACCTCACTTTATTAAAAATGACCAAATAAAAAAGTAGCGATATTCCGCTACTTTTTCGAACGCATGACTTCTTTTAAAAATTCCGCTAATACTAACTGACGACGCCAGCGCGTTGGATTACTACACAATCTATAAAACCACTCTAAGTTAATCGCTTGAATCCATTTTGGTGCACGTTTTACCTCTCCGGCCCATACATCTAAACTTCCGCCCACTCCAACAGCCATCTTCGTTTCTAAACGATGCTTATTAGTTTGGATAAAGTTCTCTTGTCTTGGGAAACCAAGCGCGACAAGTAATAAATCTGGTTTTGCTTCTTGAATACGAGAAACGATACTCTCTTCTTCTTCTTGTTTAAAGTACCCATCTTGTGTACCTACAATAGATACAGCTGAATATGTCTTCGTTAAATGCTCTGCTGCAGCTTGTACAACATGCGGTTTTGCACCAAGTAAGAAAACAGATACCGGTTTATTCTCCTCTGATAAATTTGCAAGTAGATTACACATTAAATCAAAACCTGCTACACGTTCCTTTACAGGTGTACCAAGTATACCGCTTGCTTTTACAACTCCAATACCATCAGGTGTAATTAAATCTGTATTTAATAATGTTTTATGGAATGCTTCATCCTTTTTTGCACACATAACAATTTCAGGATTTGCTGTTACTACCTGAAAAGTATGAGTTCGCTCCAATTCTAGTTGTCCCTTCAAATATTGGATTGTTTCATCCATTGTCATTGTAGAAAAAGGAACACCTAGAATATCAACCGTTTTTACTTCCATGATTAACTATCCTCTCTATTTCAGTAAAAGTTTTTTATATGCATTATAAGTATCTTCATACAAATTTTTTAGCGAGAAATGAGTAGATGCATGATTATATAAACGATTTCCCATCGCTTCTAATTCACCATTCAACCATTTTTCATAAGCATTTTCTAACGCGTTTGCTAACGAGTCTGCATCACCAATTGGTACAACCCATCCATACGTATCATCAACTATTAACTTTCTCATATCACCTACATTTGTTGCAATAGATGTTAAGCGCTGATTAGCCGCTTCTAATAAAACAAGAGGAAAGCTTTCGCTATAAGAGGTTAACAAATTAATGTTTGCAGATGCATATAATTCTTTGGAATCTGTACGAAAACCTAGAAACATCACCTTATCCTCTAAGCCCTTTTGTTTCACCATCTCTTTTAATTCTGCTTCTATAGGTCCATCACCAAGCAAGAGCACCTTTATATTTTGAATTTTAATTTTTTGTAACGCTTCAAATAAAATATCATGACCTTTAACAGGATGAAGACGTGCTACTTGAATGGCTGTAAATACTCCTTCATCGATGCCAAATTCACTCTTATCATAAGGTTTTACTGGAGTACTATCATACTCAATTCCATTATAAACCGTACAAATTTTCTCTTCTGGTACACCTAGTTTTATTATGTTTCTCTTAAAATTCTCTGTAATTGCAAAGAATAAATCTACCTTCCTGAAAGAACGTAAATTTAACTTTGTAAATACCCATCCTTTTAATCCCCTCTTCATAAAATCCAAAGTTGGATCACTGTGGACAGTCATTATCCATTTCGCTTTTATACCTTTTTTCAAGAGGGAGAGATAGAAATTTGCTCGTGCGCCATGTGTATGCACAATGTCAAATTGATTTTCATTAATAAATGCTTTTATTTTTGAAAGAATTGATAGGTCGTACCGAGATGATTGGGTAAAAACATGCACTTGAATACCAAGGTTTCTCGCCTCTCTAGCAATCGCACCTTCTTCAAATACCATTAATTCCACTTCTTCCTTTGAAAATTGAGATAAAAGTGAAATAATATGCGTTTTCCCCCCACCTTCTTCTGCACCAGCATTCATATGCAACACTTTCATTTCTTACATCCCCCATTTTTTTCTTTTTATTTACTATAACAAAATAAAAGCTAACATATGCTAGCTTTTATTTTTCTATCATTCAATTTCCAAGTCAACTATTAAATATGCCATGATTAATACTAAGTAGAAACTCACTCCAGGTGCAATTAAAATATGACCAGCCATGAATGAGATACCTAATCCGAGAAATATTGCTGCAATCATCATTGCATATTTCACTGTGAATATTTGTTTAAATTTAGTAAATATACATGCAATAAATTTAATACCAAAGTATAAGAATGGAATTACAAGTAAAATGAACCCTATGATTCCGAAAGAATAGAACCAATCGTGGAAGTCACGTTCAATTAATTTCGGCTGTTCTTTATAGTTACCAGCATAACCCATTCCTAATAATTTTTGAGACATTGGGGCTTCATTATAGAAATCTTTATACATCTGTTCAAATAATTGACGCCCACTAAAAATAAGAGCTTGCGTTTCTTCTTTCTTCTCTGCTACTTTTTCTTTTGCTTTTTCTTTCTCTTTTTCTTGCTCTGTCACAGGAGGTTTGTGCTCTTTAGCTTCCTCCTTCTTTTTCTCTTCCTTTTTCGCACTCTGCTCTTGTTCAATTAATTGGAAATGAAATCCCATATTTTTCATAAACGGTGAAAAAGGTGTATATGCCAATATGCCTACAAATACAGTTATTGCAAGAAAACCATTTAATAAATAGGCATGTTTCTTTTTATCTTTACGCTGTGTAAATGCCTGAATAAAGCACATAACAACTGCGATAGCCATTGATCCAAAGATTGCTCCTACGCCAACCTTTGTCCCAATTGCAAATAGTGAATAAACAACTAAAATTGAAGGAATCCAATAGTACGCTTTACCTATACTTTTTGTTCTTTCAATTGAATACAAAATAACAATTGGACACATGATGGCTAAAATAGATCCTAGCTCGTTACCTGCATAAAACCAACCGCGTGATCCTAACTTTACCCATTCATAACTATTATAATCTGTTCCAGTAGTAATCGAAGCTACCATGACTACTCCTATAATTAGCGATGCATACGTAATATAGTCACGCATTTTTGAATTTGAATGGCTTTTCTCTTTTAAAGACTTAAATACAAACACATAACAAGTAAGCATAACAAACGGATATAATGCTTTTGCTATAAACTTAATTTCCTCTGAAAGTACCATAGGATCTTTTGTAAGCTTGTTATTTACCAATCCGATGGTGAAGACTATTCCTACTAAGATTATATACAATATATATTTTATATTTCCTTGTTTCTTCGTTTGAATTAAAATATATATCCCGCTTAGGAACATAACGAATAAGCGTGTAATAACTCCAATGGTCGTATCAATTTTTAAAACCATTATACAGAATGCCGTGAGCAAATCTAAAATTGGTTGCAACAAAATAAAGATTAATAGAAAATTTTCAAATTTATTACTTTTACTATTTTCGCTTAACATCTAGAACCTCCATAACTATTACCTAATTTCAATCTATACTGTTAATATTTTTTTCTTATCTCAAATATTTATTATAACATATATTTTTTAATTAAACGCCTCACATTTCTCCCCAACCTTACCTTATAGAAAAAAGCATATTTGCATTTTCAAGCGCTTTCTTTCCTCATTTTTTCTTTTTTTCTACATGTAAAGAAAATGCATTGTTATTTACATAACTTTAGTGTATATTTTTTCTCTGGAACATCTTTAGGAGGAAGGGATTACAGCAATGTTATTAATCGACATATTTACGTTTCTTGGCATTATCGCCGCTGCTATTTCTGGTACATTAGTTGGTTTAAAAAAAGATTTAGATTTATTTGGTGTCCTTTGTTTAGCTGTAGCCACTGCGCTCGGCGGCGGTATTATTCGTGATATTATGATCGGTAACCTGCCTCCTGTCGCATTTGTTAAACCCATTTACTTTTTCGTAAGTGTATTATCAGCATTATTTACTTGTATGTTTTTTGAGCGTATCAATAAACTGCAAGTCGTTATCATGCTTTCTGATGCTGTTGGCTTAGGTGTTTTTACAGCTATTGGTGCAAATGCGGCAATGTCACATCATGTTGACGCCTCATTTTTAGTTGTTTCAATGGGAGTCATTACAGGTATTGGAGGCGGTATTTTGCGTGACATTTGCGCTCAAGATATCCCTTACGTATTCCGAAAAGAGATTTACGCAATCGCTTCTATCTTAGGAGCAATTAGTTTCCTAATCACATATGCAATGGGGGCACACGTATTAGCTTTCTATGTTTGTTTATTAGTAACATTCATTATTCGTGTTGTCACTGTAATATATAATGTACATTTCCCAGTTTTCTTTAAAACACATGCTAAAATTAATAAAGGCCATTAAGAGAATTCTACATAGAATTCTCTTAATTTATATACTATTCTACACACTAATATAGAGTAATTGTATATAAAAATATATAATTATATTAGGACTAAAAATGAAAACGCTTTATACACAGGGGGGAAGAACGATGCTTGGGGTTTTTAAAAAACATACAAATAAAACAAACGCCAGTATACTTGAATTAAGTAAGGATCAAAAAATCACTTTTAACGTGCCTACTAATTCTGAACTGAAAATTCAAATGGATATGCTACATATTTCAAAAGAAGATTTACAAATCGTAAAGGTACTACAGCCCTTTATTTATGAAGAAATTGATTGGATTACGGAAAAATTCTATGCCAATATTACAAAGCAGCCTAATTTAACTACTATTATTGAACGTTATAGCTCTATTCCAAAACTAAAGCAAACTTTAAAAACACATATAAAAGAATTATTCAGCGGCGATATGCATGAAGATTTTATTGAACAACGTGTTAGAATTGCCAAAAGACATGTACAAATTGGTTTACATAGAAAATGGTATACTGCCGCTTATCAAGAATTATTCCGCTCTATCATGAAGATTTTGCAAACAAAAATTACAACAATTGACGATTTTTCTTATTCTATAAACGTAATAAACAAATTATTTACTCTTGAACAAGAACTCGTTATTGCGGCTTATGAATCTGAATATGAAAGAATACAAAAAGAACATGAAAAAGAAAAAGAAATAACAGCTATGACCATTACGCATATTGCAACAGAACTAGCATCTGTATCTGAAAAAACGAGCGCTTCTATTCAACAGTTAACCGCTAAATCTGAAACGATTGTAGAAATTGCCAAAACAGGTACATCATTAGCTACAACATCAGAAGAAAAAGCGAATAAAGGGAAAGAACAATTAAATCAGCAAAATAAACGAATGGAATATATTCAAACAAACATGGAAACGATTATTACAGATACTCATGAACTTCTCGATATTTCTAACAAAATTAACGAGATTATAGATATTGTAAAATCAATTGCAGAGCAAACAAATTTGCTCGCACTAAATGCGGCTATTGAATCTGCACGTGCTGGGGAATTTGGCAAAGGCTTTTCTGTTGTAGCTGGAGAAATTCGCAAGTTATCAGAGCAAACGAAAGAATCTATATTTAACGTTACAAAGCTCGTTGAAAAAACAAATGAACAAATTATTCGTGTCTCTTCTTCCGTGAAACAAATTAGCTCCCTCGTATCTGAAGGAACGGATGGTATGTCTGAGACAGATCAATACTTCCAAGAAATTGTAAAAGACATGTCTAACTCGAAAGAACAGAATAAAAAAATTGAAAATGAGTTAGAAACCATTTCACAAGTAGTGAAAGGAATTCAAGACGATTCCTCAAAAATGGCTCTAACAGCTGATAGTTTACAACTAGAACTGAACCGCTAAGGTGAAGCTTATGTCAGTAGAGGTTCTTCATCTCCGCTGACTCATAGTCCTCATCTTCCACCCATAAAAAAAGAATCCAAACTGGATTCTTTTTATTTTCTGAAGAATATTTTTTGACAATACACATAACTCATATAAACACCAAAGCTTTGCAAAATAAACAAAGCTGGCACTATAAGATTGTAATATGCCATATCTACTTGGAAGAGCCTTAACAATACGTATCCGCCAATTAACAAAACGAACAACATATATCCTTCATTTTGTTGTTTCTTAATAAGAAAGTGTAATAAAGCTATCGACATAAATAATGTTACCGCTATGTATATAAGTTTTTCACATTTAAATAGAATAGAATGTATTCCCTCACCTGAGAATTGATTAATTACTGGCTTTAAAAGTTTAAATCTTTCTTCTTCAATCTCTTTTAGCTTTTGATCAATATGCTCTGTTACGTTTTGATTCTTTGTTACTTTTTCCTCATTTTTACCTTTTCCAATTAAAACAGATTGAACATACGTCTCATTTGAAATTGTATATTGTGACATTCCCATTGTCTGAATTCCATAACTCACACCAAAATGAGCACTATAAAATAGAATAAGTATCCCTATCATCTTTAATAATACTTTTTGCTTCATTGCTGATTGAAAGAGCTCAATTAACAACACATATACAGCAATAAAAATAGGAAGAAATAATCCCATTGGGAAAATCATATTACTGCATGCAAATAAAATTGCTGAAAGTACCCACATATAAGGATGATCTAAACCTTTATATAAAAGTATGTAGCAAGCCAAATAAAATAAAAATATTGCGAGCGATTCTGATGTTAATAAGGAACTCATAAATATATTCGGAATATATAAAGCGTAAAATACAGACGCAATACGGCCGCATTCTTCTCCGAAAACCATTGCTGCAATACGATAAATGAAAAATGCAGTCCCTGTGCAAAATAAAATATTGAATAACTGCAATACGAATACTGTATCACCAAATACACGAATAATAATTGATTCATAAATAATAAAAGGTAACTGCGCTATGTTCTCTACGTTATTACCAATTGCAATCTGCTCTGCAGACTCAAACATAGCTTTCATATCACCAATTATCGGAACGTCTACAAATAGAACCATACTAAGTCTCACAATTATAGATGTACTTATAAGAAAAACAAGAAATTGTTTATCTGTAAAACGATACTGTAAAATCGATGCCACTAACAGCATGAGAATAACAAAAATAACTAATACGATTGATACACTTGTCGTACTGTCGCCAAAAAATTGTTTACTGGTTTCAAACGCTGACCAACAACTATAAACAAAAAATGCGAGCATCGCACCAATCATTATTTTACTAAAAAAAGACGAAAAATTTGTTTGTATATGATTCATATGTCCATTGCACCTCTATTTCCATTCATAACAAAACGATTCTATCATGAATAGGTACACAGCTGATAGGGAATTTCTATGACAAATACAGGGTCCTAATTTTTTCACTTGCAATGTAAGCGAATCCTCTTTTACACTACACTTTATATAGTAATAAATTTTCTTTCAGTTACATGAATACAAATACAGAAGTTTTACTAACCCTCTTCTGGAATTCTTTACTTCATTAAATATCTATCGATTTTTAATTTTTTGTACTCCACTTACAATACATGTCATTCTGATTGAAAACAGAAAATAGGGGCTGACCATATGGAAAAGAAATTCATGCGAGAATCCAAAGCAATTAAAACAACACGTGTTTTTCCGAATGATTTAAATAATCATCAAACACTTTTCGGAGGAAAATTATTAGCGGAAATTGATAGTATCGCTTCAATTGCAGCTGCAAGACATAGCCGTAAACATTGCGTAACGGCATCTATCGATTCTGTTGATTTTTTAACTCCAATTCACCAAGCAGATTCCGTTTGTTACGAAGCATTCGTATGTTATACAGGAAAATCTTCAATGGAAGTGTTCGTAAAAGTAATTGCAGAGAATTTATTAGCAGGCGAACGTAGAATAGCTGCAACATGTTTCATTACATTCGTTGCATTAAAAGATGGAAAACCTTCATCTGTTCCACAAGTACTACCTGAAACGGAAGAAGAACATTGGCTACACACAACTGGTTCTGAGCGTGCAGAAAGTAGAAAAAAGGGGCGTATAAAAAGCAAGGAAATGGCTGAAGTTCTAACTTTAAGTAAACCTTGGAGTATATAGACCTTCACCATTAAAACATCTTTTGAGCGAATAGCTATCACATATTCGCTCATTTTTTATAAACAATTTCACACCTTCATACAACCATTACCCCTTTTCATACATATTATGTAATATTTTTATACATATCCGTTCACTATTAACTTCTTCTAATTAATAAAATCTCATTTATCCTGCTATTTACGGGCTGTAAAACTCCCGCGTCAAAATTCGTCTGGAGCAAAGACGTTAGGCGGGAGCCTTGTTTCCCGTAAACGCCCGATTGATGAGGACTGATAATCAATCGGGAATGTACATCCCCCACTGATAAAAGTTTCACTTTATAATACGGTTCGATCCCATCAACAGTTGCTTTACAAAGTTTATGTAGGGTACACTTATACGGGTAGTTAACAAAACAATTTAAGGATTTGTAAACAGTGTAGAAAACACCTTACACTTCCATTATATTGAGAGAATTAACTCTAGTAAAAACACTTACTATGACATAGCAAGTGTTTTAATGAAACTGGATTATTTTAATGGAAAGGTGAAATTATGCAGAAATCAATTGCTTCAAATATTTTTTATAAAATACTACTCAACACGTTTAATATTATACTGCCAATTTTAGTTGGTCCTTACGCATATCGAACATTAGGAGCAAATTCAATTGGAACCGTTAACGTTGCTGAAACTTTTTTCAATTACTTCTTCGTGTTCGCCGTATTTGGTGTATATCAATATGGTTTACGTGAAATTAGCTTAATTAAAAACGATAAAAAGAAAGTTTCTAAGTTATTTACAAGTCTCTATGTAATTAATTTCACAACTAGTATTTTGGCTTTATCAGCCTTTGTGCTCTTTAGTTACATTGGGTATGGACATGAAAGTCTATTTCCTGTTCTTCTTATTTTCGGTTTCAATTTTATTTCTAACATGTTTTATGTGGAATGGTTCAATGAAGCATATGAAAATTATGACTTCATCACTAAAAAAACAGTTATCGTTCGATTAATCTATGTTGTGCTTCTTTTCTCTTTCATTCATGGGGCCGACGATTACAAAACATTTGCTGGTTTATTAGTATTATCAACATTTTTAAACCACTCTATTAGCTTTGTATATGTGAAACGCCAAGTTAAATTTGATTTTTCGGACTTAACTATTATTCCTCATTTAAAACCGTTACTATTAGTCGTGATTTTTTCAAATGCTAATATTTTATATACTCAATTAGATCGTCTTGTTTTAGGGGTATATGTTGGAAAGATAGAAGTTGCATATTACGTAATGGCTTTTCAAATTATGATGATTATTAATACACTTATGTTAAGTGTTGTACAAGTAACCGTTCCAAGACTGTCTTATTTATCAGGGAACGCATCTGAAATGGAATACGAATCATTATTAAACAAAATTTCAAAAGTATATTTCATTACCCTATTTCCTGCTGCAATTGGTTTAATGCTCATTGCTCATGGAGCTGTTGTTATTTACGGTGGACAAGAATTCGCTGGGGCTGGTAATACACTAATTGTTTTTGCTTTTTATATGATTACAGTCGGTATTGAGTCCATTTTATCGAATCAAATTATCTATGTGAAAAAGAAAGAAAGCATTTTAGTGCGATTTTTATTTATTTGCGGATTTATCAACTTAACATCCAATATTGCACTAATATACTTACATGTGCTTACACCAACAACCGCAATTTTCACAACAACAATTGCGAATTGTTTCTTAATCACATTTGAATATATTTATGTGAAAAAGAAACTAAAAGTGAATTATACGTTATTCGATATACACAAACTTAAATATCTATTTTATTCACTAACATTTGTACCAATAGCATTCGTTATTGATATGCTCGTATCTGGGCAAATACTACAAGTTATCCTAGTAATAATGACATGTGGATTAACATATGCCCTTATCCTCTTTATAACAAAGGATGAAATTCTATTTTCACTACTTGAAAAGATACTGGCACGATTCAAAAAAGCTTAAACGCAATCTCTAAAAGGAGCTGTTAAACTTGAAATTTTCTTTAATCATGGCTACTTGTGGCAGACGTGATGATATTCTTGACTTACTAAAATCACTTGAACAACAAACTTACAAAAACTTCGAACTTATCGTAGTAGATCAAAATGATACACCAATCTCTGATTTATTTGATGAATATAAAGAAAAATTTTCTATTCATTACATTTATACACCTATTAAAGGACTATCGAGAGCGCGAAATGCAGGATTAAAAGTAGCGGATGGCGATGTCATCGCTTTTCCAGATGATGATTGTATTTATGAAACAAATGTTTTAGAGAGTATATTAGAAACTTTCAACTCTAATAAAGATGTTCATTTCATCTCAACAAACACTACAAATGTTGAAGGAACAGGTTCTTTAATACACGCACCGAATACAGACATTATTTTAAATAATAAGTATGGATTCATGGGACCTTCTTTCACACTATTCTTCACAAAGCAATTTGTACAAGATGTAGGTACATTTGATGAAGATTTAGGTGTTGGTTCTGGCACGATTTATGGAGCTGGTGAAGAAACTGACTTTGTACTACGTGGTATGAAACAAAATTATACTGGTTTATTTAGAAAAGATCTGTTCGTATACCATCCTGTAAAAGAGGAAATTATTAATGAACAATCATTAAAACGTGCCATTTCTTATGCTGGTGGTTTTGGTAGGGTTATTCGCCTACACTATGGATTCCCTTATTTCTTACGTGCTGTCGCTGCGGCAACATTCCGTATGACACAAAATATTTCTAATGATAAGCGCAAATTCCACGCAAATCGCTTACGCGGAATTGTTCGTGGATATTTAAAATAAAAAACAAGGTGTAACCACTTTTATTAAATGGTTACACCTTGTTTTTTTATTTCTCTTGCATCTCTTATTTCTTGCAAAGTAACCCATCATTCTTTTATAATCGCATCCCTCACTGGTCAATTATATTATATATTTTTGAAATGATAGCATTATATCCAAGAATTTAGTATCATGATTCAAGACACTATTTAGAAATGAACGGAGGACATTATGAGCTTATTAACTGTTGAAAAATTAGGTCATACATTTGGTGATCGCACATTATTTAAAGATGTATCCATGCGCTTACTCGCAGGAGAGCACGTTGGATTAGTTGGAGCAAACGGTGTTGGGAAATCAACATTTATGAATATAATTACTGGTCAGCTTATCCATGATGAAGGTCGTGTTGAATGGACACCTGGCACAAATTACGGTTACTTAGACCAACATACAATTTTAACACCCGGTCGCACAATTCGTGATGTATTAGCAGATGCATTTTTACCTTTATTTGAAAAAGAAAAAGCATTAAATGAAGTTGCAGAAAAAATGGGAACTGCTACACCAGAAGAATTAGAAGAACTTCTTGAACAAATGGCAGAAATTCAAGATGCTCTTGAAGCCGGCGGTTTCTATTTATTAGATATTAAAATTGAAGAAGCAGCACGTGGACTTGGAATTGACGCAATCGGTCTAGATCGTGATGTTGCTGCATTAAGTGGTGGACAACGTACAAAAGTATTACTTGCAAAGTTACTACTTGAGCAACCAGAAGTATTACTATTAGATGAGCCGACCAACTATTTAGACGTTGAACATATTCATTGGTTAACAACTTATTTAAAAGAATATCCACACGCATTCCTATTAATTTCCCATGATACGGAGTTTATGAATAAATGTGTTGATATTATTTTCCATCTCGAATTTACAAAAATGACGCGTTATACAGCGACATATGAAAAATTCTTAGAACTAGCGGAGATGAATAAGAACCAACATATAAACGCTTATGAAAAGCAACGAGAGTTTATTAAAAAGCAGGAAGATTTTATTGCGAAAAATAAAGCTCGTTACTCAACGACTGGCCGTGCAAAGAGTCGTCAAAAACAACTTGATCGTATGGAACGTATCGATCGTCCTGAAACAGCTATTAAACCTGAATTCTCGTTTAAAGAAAGTCGTGCGAGTAGTCGATTCGTCTTCGAAGGAGAAAATGTAGAGATTGGATATACACATCCGTTATTACCAAAATTAACGATGACAATTGAACGTGGTGAAAAAATTGCAATTGTTGGATGTAATGGTGTCGGTAAGTCAACACTGTTAAAAACGATTTTAGGTAAGATTAAACCATTAAGCGGAAAAACAAGTCTTGGTGACTTCTTAAACCCATCATACTTCGAGCAAGAAGTAAAAGCTGATAATATAACACCGATTGATGATGTTTGGAATACATTCCCTAGCTTAGACCAGCATCAAGTACGTGCAATGTTAGCGAAATGCGGTTTAAAAAACGAACACATCTCTCGTCCACTGAATCAATTAAGCGGTGGCGAACAAGCAAAAGTTCGTTTATGTAAACTAATGGGTGAAGAAAGTAACTGGCTACTCTTTGATGAGCCAACAAACCACCTTGATGTTACAGCAAAAGAAGAGTTGAAAAAAGCGATGAAAGCATACAAAGGAACAATTCTTCTTGTATGCCACGAACCAGACTTTTATGAAGAGTGGATAACAAAAACTTGGGATGTAGAGAAATGGGCCCAAGAAAATTCTTAATCCCCTAAAAAAAATCCCTTTACACTACTATTTAGCGTGTAAAGGGATTTCGATTTAAAATAACCATACAGTTTGATAAGGAGTTTTTAGTAATGCAACGTACATTCCCCCTAAAGCTTAATATATTTTTTGTAAAGTGCTTATTAGTACTATGTCTAATTATTTCTGCTGCTATAACGTGGCAATCAATAGTCGTAATTCAAGAAAAAACTGACACACATTCCTTTATTATCATCCCGATTATTATTCTAATAGGCCTTCTATTTTTGCTTATTGGCTATATTTCTAATAAGTATATGTCTACATTTGCATTTACCGTTTCACTTATTGTTTTAGCTTTTTCTGTTCGATTAATTTGGGTTCTCTACGTTCCAACTCCTATCGAATCAGATTTTTCAGTGATGTACAATAGTGCTATTCAAGCTACTAAAGGCGATTTTAGTTTTGCACAAGATGACTATTATACTTCATGGGTTTATCAACTTGGATTTACAATGTACCAAGCCCTCATTATTAATTTATTCGGTGAAGGGCCTTTCCTTCTAAAACTTTTAAATATAATGTATTGCACAGGAACAACCTTGCTAATTTACAAAATAACTTCATATGTTTTTAATGAATGGTCTGGAAGAATGGCTGGATTACTATATGCATTATATATTCCAAGCATTGTAATGAGCTCATTACTAACGAATCAACATATTGCCACATTCCTATTTTATCTTGGGTTTTATTTATTAATTACAAAAGGCCTAACCCATAAATATATGTGGATTTTTATAGGGATCTCCCTAGCTTTAGGAGATATTATGCGTCCACTTGGCGCTTTAGTTTTGATTGCAGTAGCTCTTTATGTCTTTTTACAAGGTATATTAGGAAAATCAAAACAGGATATTTTAACTTCTATAAAAAAATTATCTGGGATTTTCATCATTTTTTACCTTGTTCATTACATTATAAGTTCTTCATTTATATCTGCCGGAATTACCCAATATCCGCTATCTAACAGGGATCCTCTCTGGAAATTCACCGTAGGACTTAATCACGAAACAAGAGGTGGATATTCTTCAGCAGATGTAGAATATGTTATGTCCTTTAAGCTTGGAAAAGAACGAGAAGCCGTTGAGAAGAAATTGATTCAAGAGCGACTAGCTGATCCACAAAAGGTTTTATCTTTATTTAGTGATAAATTCACGATTATGTGGGCAGATTATGATTCCGCCCCAGTATGGAGTCTGGCAACACTAAGTAACACAGAGAATGATATGGTTACCTTACAAGACGACCTTAAGACATACGATAAATATATATATATTACAACTATGTTATTTGGTACGTTAGCAACTTTTTATCTCATACTAACCAAGCAAAACAACACACATTACACACTATTTTTATTATTAATAATTGGATATATAACGATTCACTTCTTAATCGAATATCAAACAAGATACCGATACTTTATCATCCCTAGCTTTACAATCATTCAAAGTTCTGGACTATATGTAGTTTATCGTCTCATGTCTAAAAGAAAGACTACAAAAATATAAGATAAGGCCAAATAAAAAAGGCATGAGCTCGATGCAATACCGAGCTCATGCCTTTTTATTTATATTCTTTTTTATTGTAAATATGATTAATGCCAAAAGCAGCTAAAAAGATCATAGGTATTGTAGCCGAATAATGATATCTCGGTGCTACTTCTACTATCATTTGTGCCATTGTTAGCCCAATCGTGTATAAACAAATAATGAGAAGTGAAGATTTATTTTTATTTTTTATAGCTACTAACGCCCCGAACAGTGAAGTAGCTAGTAAAAAGTAATAGAAAACATTAGAAATTATAGTATATCGTACTTTATGATCCATAATTGGATCTGCATATTTAACAGCTTGATCATCGTTCCCTAAAAAGATAATAAATTTATCATACATTAGTTTCCCGAAATCTATATCATCGTTTTTTATTCTCTTTTTCGCTTCTTCAAGCATTTGCTTTTGAACGTCCTGAGCACTCCATCCTGGTTGACCACTATAATGATATAGTAATGCTGAATCCCCTGGATTCCATGTTCCTGAAGCTCCCTTATTAAATCCTACATGAATATTGTATCCCGGCACTGTTGCTATCTCTTCACCTAAACGTAATGTTACATAATGATTTACCGCCGAAGACATCATTAAGTATCCAATAATGATAACCCCTACATATGCCACCTTGTTAATAAGTAGCTTTTTATTCCCAATATGCTTTGTATCTATAATAAACATCCATATTGCTAGGGCTATAATTGGCACTGCTGCAATTGGCCTTGCCATATTTATTAATACAAGTAATGCAGCTACTAGAATTGAATACATAAGAACCTTTGCAATCGTTATATTTGCAATTTTATCATAAACAATTATCATAATTGCCCAGGCTAATAACAGTATTGTACAATACAACGGTTCTGAAAGTGCAAACATGTTATACATCGTTTGTGATGGCAAGAGAATCCATAAAACACTTGCTGTTATCGCTGTTCTCACTCCACCAATTCTTCTAGCTATAAAATATATTAATCCCATCGATATTGTAGTTAAAACAACATTAATAATTGGTGGAATCATAAAGTTTGCCCCAAATATTTTTAGGAAGATACTTAAGAATGAAGCATACCCAAAAATATGTGGAAATAATGCAACATATCTATCATGAATAACAAAGTTGTCACCTAATGCTTTTGCCGTATTAAAAAACGCTTCATAATCACCAATCGGATCAATCTTGTATGTAAGAATCCACGCTGTTTTCACTGCTACACAAATAATTAGCAGTACAAAAAAACATATTTTTTCATTTACTCTTTCAAGGTATAGCGATCCACTGCTAAGTATAAAGTTTCCAATTGTACATAATAATAAAACTCCAACTAATATCATTACATAATTATATTTTTGAGTATCTGAAAAATAATCAAAAATTAATATTGCAACGAAAAAGCTATAAATGCCGTATATGGCACGTGTAGAAAAGGTTGAAAACAATCCAGAAAAACGTTCCAAAAAAACTCACTCCTTAACATATTTATATGGGAAAACATTATATTTCCTAAAAAAATCACACTACCAGCTACTATACATTAATATTATCATGATTTCTATGTTTGCTTTTATATTTCCTAGTATACCAATTTAAAATAATCATTTTATTATGAACAGATTTATTTTATATCCTAAAATGATATCTACCCAAAACATATAACATCTTAGCATAAACTATGATATAATTGATAGTTGTTATGTACGAATAACCTTTTTACATTCCTGTTTTATTTATACATTTTATAAAGTTGAGGATACTATTATGGAGAAACTCTTAAAGTTTGGTTTAGTAGGGATCTTTAATACACTCATTACAATTATTAGCTTTTGGATATTATTAAAATTCGGGATGAACTACCTGATTGCGAATACCATTGCCTATTTAATTGGTGTTGCCAATAGCTATTATTGGAATAAAAATTGGGTGTTTAAACCTAATAATAAAAGCACGTCAATGTTCTTTAAATTTCTAACTGTAAATTTAATTGTATTGGCTTTTAATACATTATGTTTATTTATATTGGTAGATAAACTTACTTTTAATGCATTAATTGCACAGATCTTCGCAATTGGTGTCGGAATGGTTATAAACTTTGTCCTTAATAAAATTTGGACATTCAACCAAACTGAAAAGGCTACTAATTAAACTTGAACAACTTATTAAAAATACGGAGGATACAACATGCAAAAATTAATTTCGGTTGTAGTTCCTATGTACTTCGAGGAAGAAGTAGCACAGGAATGTTATAACCGTTTAAAGTCCGTTATGCTTCAAAATGATATTAATTACGAGTTTGTCTTTGTAAACGACGGTAGCACAGACCGTACAATGGAAATCTTATCTAAGATTGCAGCAAATGATTACCGTACAAAAATCGTTAATTTCGCACGTAACTTTGGACACCAAATAGCTGTTACAGCTGGTATTGCTGCTGCAAAAGGTGACGCTATTGTAATTATCGATGCAGACTTACAAGATCCACCTGAAGTTATTCCTGAACTTATTGCAAAATGGGAAGAAGGATATGAAGTTGTTTATGCGAAACGTAAACAACGTAAAGGTGAGACTTGGTTTAAACTTTTAACAGCTAAATATTTCTATAAATTCTTAAACTACATGTCTGATATCGATATCCCAAAAGATACTGGTGATTTCCGAATCATCGATCGCAAAGTAGCTGATGTTTTCAATCAAATGACTGAACGAAATCGCTTCATCCGCGGTATGATGTCTTGGGTTGGCTTCCGTCAAACGTATGTTGAATATGAACGCGATGAGCGCTTTGCTGGTGAAACAAAATATCCATTAAAGAAAATGATTAAATTTGCATCAGATGGCATTATTGCATTTTCAACAAAACCATTACGTATCGTTATGACTTTAGGTTTATTATCAGTTCTTATTTCAATAATCGTCTTACTATATACAATTACTGTAAAAATTATTGGTACTGGTACGCAAACAGGTTGGGCATCTATTATGGTTGCTATTACATTCTTTAGCGGTATTCAGTTACTTGGTCTTGGAATCGTTGGCCAATATATTGCTCGTATTTATGACGAGAGTAAAAACCGTCCGATTTATATCGTAAAAGAAACAATCAATATTGAGCAAGAAGAGACTACACAAACAAAAGAAAAAGTGAATGCATAATAAAAAGGTAACAATGAAAACTCTCATTGTTACCTTTTTATATTGTAATACCCCATAAGCCTCAAACGAAATTCTTTTAAATTTGGATATATCTCTAAATTAGATAACATCCCTTGAATGACCGGGATTCTTGGATTTTGCAACCTCATTTCTGCCTCCAAAACATCTAATGTCACAAGCAATTCCTCATCTTCTAATTGATCAGCTAATGTACGTTTAAAAATGATAATTTCTTTTAAAAAGTGTTCCTTAACCTGCTCCTTAATAAGCTCTGATTTGCAAAGAAATTCTCCAAGCTTTTCTTCATGTAACACAGGTTCTTCCGAAGATCCTACCAATCCATCTACTAAATCATCTACTCTTTTCAAAATAAAAGCAGAAACATAAGATAATTCAATTTCTGACGCTTGTAAAATAATTAACTCTAAATATCCACGGCATATGCCTTCTACCATAATGACTAAATCTAATAAATAAGGCATAACCTTTTCACCATAAATAAACAACAAACTATTCCGATAAAATGCGTGAGACTCTAACTTCATTCTCATCATAAACTCTTCTACTTCTTTATTAAAAGGTATAGCATTTTCCCTCGCATGCATAATAATAAATTCTTTATGCTTTTTTATATCGTTAAACTGGCAATGCAATTGTTTTGCAAATTTTTCACGCGGTAATAATGATTCTTTTTCAATATCCATCATTTTATTTTGAATCTTGTCATAGTAATATCGAAGTGTTGCTAATAAAAGCTCCTCTTTCGATTTAAAGTATAAATAGAAAGCTCCCTTAGATATGCCACAAGCTGTAACAATTTCCTGTACTGATGTCGCATTTACACCCTTAGTCGCAAATAACTTCATAGCCATCTCTATAATTAAACGCTCTTTTTCTTTCATATCATGTCTCTCCTAAATTTAATCTCGCATCTTATTATGAATTTATTATACCATCCCTTTTCATTGACGACTGACCAATCAGTCAGTTATATTATGTATTAGACTGACCAGTTGGTCAATACAATACAAAAGGGAGCGCAAACATGAACAAATTCATTAATTTCTCGTTAAAAAATAAGTTCGCAGTTTGGCTACTAACCATTATTGTTACCATTGCAGGTATTTATTCTGGGCTGAACATGAAGCTGGAAACAATTCCTGATATTACAACACCGATTGTAACGGTAACCACGGTTTATCCTGGTGCTACACCAGAAGAAGTAGCTGACAAAGTTTCAAAACCGATGGAAGAGCAACTGCAAAATTTAAGTGGTGTAAACGTTGTTAGTTCATCATCTTTTCAAAACGCATCTTCTATTCAGGTAGAATATGATTTTGATAAAAATATGGAAAAGGCTGAAACAGAAATTAAAGAAGCTCTCGCAAATGTGAAATTTCCAGAAGGTATAAAAGACCCGAAAGTTTCACGTGTAAACTTCAATGCCTTTCCTGTTATTTCATTAAGCGTAGCAAGTAAAAATGAATCTTTAGCTACCTTAACTGAAAATGTAGAAAAAAATGTTGTTCCAGGATTAAAAGGACTTGATGGTGTTGCATCTGTTCAAATTTCAGGTCAACAAGTAGATGAAGTACAACTTGTCTTCAAGAAAGATAAGATGAAAGAATTAGGTTTAAGTGAAGATACTGTAAAAAATGTAATTAAAGGATCGGACGTATCTTTACCACTTGGCTTATATACATTTAAAGACACGGAAAAATCAGTTGTTGTAGATGGAAATATTACAACAATGAAAGCATTAAAAGAGTTAAAAATCCCGGCTATACCTTCATCACCGAGCGGTCAAGGTAGTCAAAATGCTGGATCCGGTACACAAACACCGCAAATGAATCCAGCGGCTATGAACGGGATTCCAACAGTTACATTAGACGAAATTGCTGACATTAAAGAAGTCGGAAAAGCAGAATCTATTTCTCGAACAAATGGAAAAGAAGCAATTGGAATTCAAATTGTAAAAGCTGCTGACGCGAATACTGTTGATGTTGTAAATGCAGTGAAAGATAAAGTAAAAGACCTTGAGAAAAAATATAAAGACTTAGAGATTATTTCAACATTCGACCAAGGTGCACCAATTGAGAAATCAGTAGAAACAATGCTGAGCAAAGCCATTTTTGGCGCTATCTTTGCGATTGTTATTATTATGCTGTTCCTACGAAATATCCGAACAACATTAATCTCTGTCGTTTCCATACCACTTTCTTTATTAATTGCTGTATTAGTCATAAAGCAAATGGATATTACGCTTAACATTATGACACTTGGAGCAATGACAGTCGCTATTGGACGCGTTGTTGATGACTCCATTGTTGTTATTGAAAATATTTACCGACGAATGTCGTTATCAGAAGAGAAACTGCGCGGAAAAGATTTAATTCGTGAAGCTACGAAGGAAATGTTTATCCCAATTATGTCTTCTACCATTGTAACAATTGCTGTATTCTTACCGCTTGGACTAGTAAAAGGTATGATTGGTGAAATGTTCTTACCATTTGCCTTAACTATCGTCTTCGCTTTATTAGCATCATTACTAGTAGCTGTTACAATCGTGCCGATGTTAGCTCACTCTTTATTTAAAAAAGAGAGCATGAGGGAAAAAGAAGTACATCATGAAGAAAAACCAAGTAAATTAGCAAACTGGTATAAACGCATACTTGCATGGGCTTTAAATCATAAAATCATTACATCAAGTATCGCTGTCCTTCTATTAGTTGGTAGTCTTGCACTTGTTCCAATTATCGGCGTAAGTTTCTTACCATCTGAAGAAGAAAAAATGATCATTACAACGTACAACCCTGAACCAGGTCAAACGTTAGAAGACGTTGAAAAAATTGCAACGAAAGCTGAGAAGCACTTCCAAGATAATAAAGACGTCAAAACAATTCAATTCTCATTAGGTGGCGAAAACCCAATGAGTCCTGGTCAATCAAATCAAGCAATGTTCTTCGTGCAATATGATAACGACACGAAAAACTTCGAAAAAGAAAAAGAGCAAGTCGTTAAAGATTTACAGAAGATGTCTGGAAAAGGCGAATGGAAAAACCAAGACTTCGGAGCGAGTGGCGGTAGTAATGAAATTAAACTATACGTTTACGGAGATAGCTCGGAAGACATTAAACCTATTGTAAAAGATATTCAAAATATCATGAAGAAAAATAAAGACTTAAAGGATATAGACTCTAGTATTGCAAAAACGTATGCAGAGTATACTTTAGTCGCAGATCAGGAAAAACTAAGTAAAATGGGTCTAACGGCTGCACAAATCGGAATGGGACTTTCTAATCAACATGATCGACCTGTTCTGACAACAATTAAAAAAGACGGTAAAGATATCAATGTATATGTCGAAGCTGAAAAACAAAATTATGAAACAATCGATGACTTAACAAATCGTAAAATTACAACGCCACTTGGTACTGAAGTGGCTGTGAAAGATGTTATGACTGTAAAAGAAGGGGAAACTTCGAATACAGTGAAACACCGCGATGGCCGTGTTTATGCGGAAGTAAGTGCAAAACTAACATCTGATGACGTTTCAAAAGCATCTGCCGCGGTTCAAAAAGAAGTAGATAAAATGGATCTTCCTTCTGGCGTAGATGTTTCTATGGGCGGCGTGACAAAAGATATTGAAGAATCATTCAAGCAACTTGGCTTAGCGATGTTAGCTGCAATTGCCATTGTATACTTCGTTCTTGTCGTTACATTTGGCGGTGCCCTTGCACCATTCGCAATTTTATTCTCGCTACCATTCACAATTATCGGAGCTCTTGTTGCCTTATTAATCTCTGGTGAAACGTTAAGTGTCTCTGCAATGATTGGTGCACTTATGTTAATCGGTATCGTTGTAACAAACGCTATCGTACTTATCGACCGCGTTATTCATAAGGAAAATGAAGGGCTATCAACACGTGAAGCCTTATTGGAAGCCGGTGCAACACGCCTTCGTCCTATTTTAATGACTGCAATTGCAACAATTGGGGCTCTTATCCCGCTTGCATTAGGATTTGAAGGTAGCGGCTTAATTTCTAAAGGACTTGGTGTAACAGTAATTGGTGGATTAACAAGTTCAACGCTATTAACACTTCTTATTGTTCCAATCGTTTATGAAGTATTAAGCAAGTTCAAAAAGAAAAAAGTAAAATAAAAAAATAACCTCGCTAATTGCGAGGTTATTTTTTATTCCCAAATACGACTAAAAAATCACCATATCCTTCTTTCTCTAATTCCTCTTTTCGGATAAATCGAAGGGCTGCGGAATTAATACAGTAACGAAGACCATTTGGTCCTGGGCCATCCGGGAATACATGGCCTAGATGTGAATCTCCCTCTTTACTTCTCACTTCCGTACGCGTCATATTATGACTGACATCCATTTTTTCTTTCACACTTGCTGACATAACTGGCTTCGTAAAGCTAGGCCATCCACACCCGCTATCAAATTTATCTAAAGAAGTAAATAATGGTTCACCTGAGACGATATCTACATAAAGTCCTTCTTCTTTATGATTCCAATATTCATTTTGAAAGGGTGGCTCAGTTCCATTTTCCTGTGTTACATAAAATTGCATCTCATTTAGTTTTTCTTTTAAATGAGCATTATCTTTTTGCCAATGTTGTTTAATAAACGCATCTCGCCCTGACCCTTTACGGTATAACTCATAGCGGAATGTATTTTTCTTATGATATCCTTGGTGATAGTCTTCAGCTGGATAAAACGTAGCTGCTGGTAATATTTTTGTCGCAATTGGTTTTGAAAAGCGTCCACTCTTTGCAAGCTCTTCTTTTGAAGCATTTGCTTTTTTATGTTGTTCTTCATTATGATAAAAAATCACTGTTTCGTAAGACTGTCCGCGGTCGTGGAATTGCCCACCTATATCAGTCGGATCAATTTGTCTCCAATATATATTTAATAACTCCTCATACGGCATTTTATTTGCATCAAATGTAATTTGTACTGCCTCATAATGTCCCGTCGTTTCTGAACATACTTCTTTATATGTTGGACTCTCTTTATGACCACCTGTATAACCAGAAACAACCTTTATAATTCCTTCCATCTCTTCAAATGGCGAAACCATACACCAGAAGCACCCTCCAGCAAATGTAGCTAACTCTACCTTTTCATTTACAGCCATTATTTCACCCCTATTTTATCTTCTGCTTACAGTATGGCATAAAAAACATCATGTTATAAAAGAAAAAGCATCGAACATCGATGCTTTTTCTTTACTTCACCTTATTTTTTCTGGCTTCATGCTCCATTTCATCACTTGTCACATCTAAGACATCTAATAAGAAAATGAAGATTGGAATACCGATAATTAACCCCCATACACCTAAGAAGTGTTCTGAGAAGATTAATACCATAAATGTATAGAAAATCGGTAAGTTTGTTTTTTGCGACATGAACTTCGGATTTAACACGTAACTTTCAAGCGCATGAATTACTGTTACGATAATTAAAATATAAACAACGTACATAATACCGCCAATATTGTAAGCAATCATACAAAGCGGGAATAACGAAATGATAACCCCAGCTACTGGAATTAAACCGAGTAAGAAGATCATTAACGCTAAACCTAATAATTGCGGGAATCCTAATATCCATAGTGCAATAACGGATAAAACACAGTTAACAACTGCAATTAAAAATTGTGCTTCGATTACTTTTCCAAATGAACGTGCAAATTTCTTACCGAAGTACTCAATTTCAGTATAGAAAATTGCAAGTCGGCTTTCTTTAAATTTTGCAGTAAAAGCAACGATCCGAGCTTTCTCCAATAAGAAAAATAAACTCAAAATTAAAGAAAGTAACACTTGAAGGCCAAATTTCCCAACATTCGTAATCGATTTATACAAAATGTCAACGCCTTGTCCTACATATTTCGAAAGTTCCATATGATTGACAGCATTAACTGCATATTTAATTAATTCACTATCTGGTGGGTTTCTTAAAAATACGTTAAATTGATAAATTAATTGTGAAATTTGTATCGTTAATACTGGTAAATATTTAAATAGCGTAATGGCAATTCCACCAATTAACATTACATATAGAAACGCTATAATAATTTTTCGGTTAATAGGCATGAAATGATCTAATTTGCGAGAAATAAACTTTTGGAATCGATCCATTAAATATGTGAGAATAAACGTAATTAAAATTAAATTCAACATACTTTGCAGCCCGTATAACACGAGAGCAAGTATTACTAATACGAGAAACCTCTGAAATCCTTTGCTTTGAAACAGGTTTTTTATTTGCATAATCGACGAGTACTCTCTCCTGTCCTATAAAGTAAAACGTTAATAAGTAGATTTTTCTCTCTTTTCTACTTTTAATTATTCATTCATATGAAGATTTTTATAAGCTTATTATATGTCTCCCTTAGCAGATCCTATAGTAGCTTACTTCTTATTTTACAATACAATGACCTAATTCAAAACGTATTCTACACAGTATTAATGAAGATTTAAGGAAACTTACATTTTGTTAAGATAGGTCTTACCACTACTGTAACATAAAAAGCAAGCTATCAGTAGAAATCTGTCCTACAAATAGCTTGCTTTTCTCATTTTTTAAGTAAGTTTTACTAGCCAATGAATGGCATAAACATCGGTATGACAACTACAGTTACAACTCCCACTACTGTTACAGCAATACTTGCCATAGCTGCCTCTACTTCACCCATTTCAATTCCTACTGCCACTCCTAATGCGTGACCTGCTGTTCCAAGTGCTAAACCTTTTGCAATTGGATGTTTTACTCTAAATGTTTTTAAGAATAATGCTCCTAATGCGTATACAATAACCGCGTTAAAAATAACTGCAAACGATGTAATTGCTGGTATACCACCAATACTTTCAGAGATCGGTAACGCGATTGCTGTTGTTGCTGCTTGTGGTAACATTGAATTCATTACCGCTGTATCTAGACCAATTGCTTTTGCAACAATGAACACGACAATTACTGAGCAAATAGATCCAACCACGATAGCCGATAAAATTTGCCACCAATATTTTTTCAACTTATCCACTTGTTTATATAATGGAATAGCAAAGGCGATTGTTGCTGGTTCTAAGAAGAAGCTAATCATTTTTCCGCCAGTATTATATTCTTCAAAAGTAAATTTACCTACTTTTAGAAAGACAATCCCTAATACCATCGCTACGAATAATGGTGTGAATAAGAAGAATCCTTTTGAATGCTTAAATAATAATGTTCCGATTCCGTATGCGACTAATGAAACGACGATTCCGAAATATGGAGTCATTGTACTTGCCATGTTCATTCCCTCCTAACAATATATACTAAATTAGTTACGCAACTTTTCCGTGCTTGCGTCCTTTATTTACTACTTTCAATTCTTTTGTATCTTTTGTTTCTTTGTCATCTTTTCCTAAAATGAATTGTGCAAATAACCCTGTTACAGCGAGTAAAATAATTGTTGCTACAACGATTACAGTTAGAATTTGTACAAAATATTGTCCCATTACACCGAGAGAATTAATAACTGAAATACCTGATGGAACGAAAAGGAATCCGATAATACCTGTTAAAGCCGTTCCGAGTGATTCAACTTGTTCCAATTTAATAACTTTTAAACATAATAGGCTAAATAAAATAACTAATCCGATCACCGATGAAGGCATCGGAATTGGTAAATGCGTTGCAATAATATTAGAAACTAACATAATAGCTGAAAATATGAATGCTTGTGATAAGAAACTATATACTTTTTTCGTACTCATTTTGGCCACCTCTTTCGATTTGGTACCTTAATTGTATAAGATACAAACAAATTTGTAAGCGTTTACACAATAGAACGTCAAATATACAAAATTAGTTACAAAAATAGGCAGATGAAATACAAAAAGCTACTTCTTAAATACGAAGCAGCTTTTTGAGTTCTTTTGCATATGTACGGCTAACAGGTACTTTCGATCCTTCTTTCATAATTAAATTATATGTAGAATTGAACCATGGTTGTATTTCTGTAATATGATTAATATTTGCAATAAAACTGCGATGGACACGCATAAAACTTGCTTGCGGCAACTTCTTTTCCAAAATTACAAGTGTATCGTGTGTTACATATGTTTCTCTCGTCGTTTTTACTGTCACCTTTCCGTCCACAAGTCCTACATATATAATATCTTCAATATTCACGAGTACAATCGATTCTTCAATTGGTAATGCTAATTTATGCATCTCGGTCGTTACGTCTACACTCTTTACTTCTTGTTTCGTTTCTAATTTTATTTGTTTTTGCTTTTTATATTTCTTTAATGTCTGTACGATACGTTCTTCATCAAATGGCTTTAAAATATAGTCTAACGCATCTACTTCAAATGCTTGCAATGCATATTGATCATAGGCAGTAGCAAAAACAATTGCAGGGGGATTTTTCATCTTCTTTAATATATTTGCGATTTCAAATCCGTTATCATCAGATAATTGAATGTCTAGAAAAACAATATCTGGTTTGTTTTTCATTAGCTCTTCTAATGCCTCCTCTACACAATCCGCCTCACCAATTATCTCAACTTCTTTCGTTCTCTCTAATAAATACTTTAGTTCGTCACGTGCTAACATTTCGTCGTCAACTACTAATACCTTTAACAATCCGCTCTTCCTCCCCTGCTTTTTTGGGAATAACAAAAGTAATCTCTGTCCCCTCATTTAATTCACTTTCAATATGAAGCATCGTTTCTTTCCCAAATAATCCAATTAGACGTTCATTAATATTATATAAAGCCGTTCCAGTCCCTTTCTTTGACGAAACTACCATCTTTCCTAATTGTTCTAAACGTTTTTCCTCAATTCCTTGTCCATTGTCTTTTACTTCAAAGTGAACCATGCCCTCTTTTTCAAAAACATGCACTTCCACTTCGCATACTGGCTGTTTCTTCGGAAAAGCATGGCGCAATGCATTTTCAACTAATAGCTGAAGTACAAATGGTGGAACTAAAGTCGTCTTTAACCCTTCCTCCATGTACATCTTCACTTCATACTTATTTGGGAACCGTGCTTGTTCTAATGATAAATATGCATGTACATGGTTTAATTCTTGTTCTAGCGGAATCAATAACTGACGTGCCCCTTGCAAATTACAACGAAAATACACGCTAAGCTGTAATAATAACTTCCTTGCTTTTTCTACATCTGTTCGGCATAAAGCTGATACTGTATTAATCGCATTAAATAAAAAGTGCGGGTTAATTTGTGCTTGTAATGCCTTTATCTCTGCATCTTGTAATAATTTGCTTTGCAACTCAGCTTCACCTAATTCAAGCTGCGTGGAAAATATTTTTGCTAACCCTTCTGCTAGTTCCTCTTCAACACGACTTAACTGGTTAGGGTTCTTGAAATACAGTTTTAATGTCCCTATCGTATTTTCATGTGAAGTTAATGGAATAACAATAGCTGCTTGCAGAGGACAGCCTTCATGTTGGCAATTAATAACCTCACGTGATTTCGCTTTCATTATTTTCCCTGTATGTAAAACCTCTTTCGATAAACCTGTTATTAAACTGTGTGAAGGAATATGATGATCTGATGCTAATCCAACGTGAGCTAATATTTTCTCTGTATCTGTTAAGGATACCGCATCCGTTCCCGTAAAACGGTGAATAATTTGTGCCACATGTTTACAAGACTCTTCTGTTAATCCTTGGCGAAAATATGGTAATGTCTTATCAGCAATTCGTAATACCTTATGTGTTTGCAAAGCTTTCGCATTTTCTTCCTGGCGCAAAATAGCTTGTATCATAGAAAGTAAAATAAAACTCCCGAAACTATTCACAAGAATCATTGGTATCGCAATTGTTTTCACGATACTAATCCCATCCTCTACAATTAATAAAATCATAATCATCTCTAAAGAAACGATAAACACACTTAAAACTGCTGAAAATTTAGGCGTAGTTGCACGATTATATTTTTTGAAAATGTATCCAATATACCCCGTTATAACACCTGCTAAAATTGATGAAATTGCACAACTTAGCGCTGTCGTCCCGCCAAGCATATAACGATGAATACCCGCAATCGATCCTACTCCAATTCCAACGATAGGCCCACCAAGTAACCCACTAATTCCAACACCCATAATACGTGTATTCGCGATTGTACTCGATGAAGAAACACCTTGTAGCCAATTTTCATTCATAATTGTATTCCCTGCAATTTCAATTCCCGTGTAATTGCTGACAATTGTAAACACTGAAAAAATACAAATAAGCTTAAGCTTATCTGCATACCCATCTTGTCTATGAAGAAGGCGCCTGAACGTTTTAATATGAGAAAGTAAAAATCCTAAAATAACAATAAGTCCGACACGTTCAATCATCATAAGTACTAAATTTAGCATCTGTGATTCATTCCTTTTTATATGAGTTAGTTTTATTATGGGAAAATAATGAAGTGGGCGTCAAGGAGAATGAAGTATCTTTTGAAATATTTTACACATAACAATTCACTCTTTATTTGACAATCTAATAGAAGAGTGCTAAAAATAAAGTAATATAATACAGTCCTTTAACCCAACCCCGTGAGGTTGAGAAGGAAGTCGGAATATACTATACGTATGGTCTTTTTTAGGGATACGTATGCTTTTTTGGCCTTCTCATCATATCAGGTGAGAAGGCCTTTTGTTATTCTTCCATAGCGACTGTAGAAGAAAATAAGGAGGAGTAATGATGAACGTCACTACTGATGTACAATCAACAACAGAGGAAACGAAGGAAAAAAGATATAAAACATTGTTTGGTTCTGCGCTAGGATATGCAGCAGAAGGCTTAGATATGTTGCTCTTATCTTTCGTACTCGTCTACATTTTAAAAGAATTTCATTTAAGCCCTGTGGAAGGTGGAAACTTAACATTAGCTACCACAATAGGAATGTTAATCGGGTCTTATTTATTTGGATTTATTGCTGATTTATTTGGGCGTATCCGTACGATGGCCTTTACAATCTTACTATTCTCACTAGCAACAGCACTTATTTATTTCGCAACAGATTATTGGCAATTATTAATTCTTCGCTTTTTAGTTGGAATGGGAGTTGGTGGTGAATTTGGGATTGGAATGGCCATCGTAACTGAAACATGGTCTAAAGAAATGCGCGCTAAGGCGACATCCGTAGTTGCACTTGGATGGCAATTTGGCGTACTAGTCGCTTCACTCCTTCCAGCATTTATCGTCCCACATTTCGGATGGAGAGCGGTTTTCTTATTTGGACTCATTCCCGCTCTACTAGCTGTCTATGTTCGCAAAAGTTTAAGTGAACCGAAAATATGGGAACAAAAACAACGATACAAAAAAGAATTGTTACAAAAAGAAGCTGAAGGTCATTTAACAACCGCTGAGGCAGAACAGCTAAAGCAAATAAAAAAGTTCCCACTTCGAAAGTTATTTGCCAATAAAAAAGTAACGATAACAACCATTGGTCTTATTATTATGTCATTCATCCAGAACTTCGGATATTATGGGATTTTTACTTGGATGCCAACTATTTTAGCAAATAAATATAATTACACGCTAGCAAAAGCGAGCGGTTGGATGTTCATCTCTACAATCGGCATGTTAATTGGAATTGCAACTTTTGGTATTCTAGCCGATAAAATTGGCCGCCGTAAAACTTTTACAATCTATTATGTCGGTGGTACTATATACTGTCTCATTTACTTCTTCTTATTCACAAACTCAACATCATTGTTATGGGGAAGTGCACTACTTGGATTCTTTGCCAATGGCATGATGGGGGGATTCGGAGCAGTTTTAGCTGAAAACTATCCTGCTGAAGCTCGCTCGACAGCAGAGAACTTTATTTTCGGTACAGGACGTGGGTTAGCTGGATTTGGACCTGTTATTATCGGCTTACTTGCTGCAGGTGGTAATTTAATGGGAGCATTATCTCTCATCTTCATTATCTATCCAATCGGTTTAGTTACAATGCTATTATGTGTCCCAGAGACGAAAGATAAAGTATTAGAATAGATTGAAACTGTACAGGGTACTATCCCCTTCGAGAAAAGTAGTTAAATAAATAGTAAAGAGGAAGCATCTCAAATGAAATGCTTCCTCTTCTTATATAAATACAATTATTTATTTTGATTTACTAGCTTTTTGGAACAAGAAGGAAGTTTTCTCTTCTTCTTTTACAATACCTTGTTTTAAGGCTAATTCCCCTGCAACTTTAGGCGCTAACCATAGCATTGGGAATAACAGAATAGATACCGGAACAGCCGTCACTACAATGAAGGATTGTAAGGCGTTAATACTTCCCTCACCCATGTATAAAAGAATCGCTGCAACTGCACCCATAATAAGCGACCAAAAAACTCGTAAGCTAATTCTAGGATCTCCATCTCCAGTCACTGCCATTGAAATCGAATAAGCCATTGAATCTCCTGTTGTCACTACAAATAAAATTGTTAATAAAAGAAATGCAGGTCCAATAATATTAGATAGTGGCAGTTGCTTTGTAATTGCAATCATAGCCGCTGGCATACCAGATTCACTTAATGCGGTCGAGATAGAACCAGGATTCATTAACTCATAAAACACACCTGATCCCCCTAGTATAGTAAACCAAAACGTTGTAATAATAGGTGCAATAACTCCAATTGCAACGATGATTTCTCGGATTGTTCTTCCTCTTGAAATTCGGCTCACTAAAATTGCCATCATCGGTCCATATCCAATAAACCATCCCCAGAAAAAGATTGTCCACGATCCTAACCAAGCTGTATCACCACGATATGTGCTCATTGGAATAAATTCATTTATATAAAATCCAAACGAAGAAACAAATGAATCGATAATAAATCCACCTGGTCCAAATAGTAATACAAATACCATTAATAGAACTGCTAATCTAACATTTAAATTACTTATAATTTGAATCCCTTTATCAATTCCTGTTACCGCAGATATAGTAGAAACAGCTACTACACAAACAATAATGGCTAATTGAGTAGTAAACACATCAGGAATGTCAAACAATGCTTGTAACCCATAACTTGCTTGTAGTCCTAAAAATCCAATTGGACCAATTGTCCCTGCAGCTACCGCAATAATGGCAAACACATCAATCATTGTTCCAAGCCAACTCTTTCGCAATTTCTCTCCAAAAATAGGATATAAAAGCGTTCGAGGTTTTAACGGCATACCTTTATGATAATGTCCGTACATCATAACTACCGCACTAATTGTACCTAAAATCGTCCAAGCCAGGAAACCCCAGTGCATATAACTTTGTGCTAAAGCAGGCATTACCGCTTCTTTCGTTCCAGCAGTTATACCTTCATGTATTGGTGGCACCGTCATCAAATGGTACATCGGCTCTGCGGCTGCCCAAAAAACGCCACCTCCAGCAAGTAATGTAGACATAATAATAGCGAGCCATTTTGTCGTACTAATCTCAGGTTTTTCTAGCCCCCCAAGTTTAACTCTCCCATATTTTGAAAACGCCATACACATTGCAACAACAAATGTACCAATTAATAAAACCTGCCAAAAGGCACCAAAATATTTAATTGAAGCTGCAAAACTTCTATTAATGGCTCCCTCTACGTAACTTTTATTTAAAATAACTGCAATTACAAATAATAAAAGTGAGCCACCACTAATAAGAAATACAGGCCAATCCGTTTTTCGACTCTTCATCCTCATTTACACTTCCTCCTTCCTCAGCAATCTAAAAAAACAACTTTATTATGTTTTATTGTTTACACCCAAAACACAATGATTATATAAGCATAATAATTCATCAATTTTCTACACACTTATGTTGTCCCTAAAAATATGCTAAATCCCTTATTTAAAAGAAATTTCTATTCCTATTACATAAAAAAGCAAAACAAAAGACCTTATATTTCTATAAGGTCTTCGAAACAGAAATTTGATTATAACATAAGGAACTCCTTGGTTCAAAAAGCTCCTTCCAAAAATAACCGAGAGTAAAGGCTTCCATTTGCTACGTAACAGTAATTAAAAAAAATTATAATTTGCATAAAAAAACTATACTAAATTTTATTTATGAAAGAAATTCGGCTTCAAAATTTCATTCGGATACGGTTTATGATAAATATGAGTAGTAGCTGGAGATAACGGTGGAATGAGCCACACCCAATTGCCTGTTACAACCCGTCCACATGCTGCTTCTTGCTTCTCAAATTGTTGAAATTGTTGTGCAGCAGTATGGTGATCCACAATACTAACTCCTTGTTTTTTGAAGGAATGTAATACAGCAATATTCAACTCAATTAGTGCCTTGTCTTTCCATAACGTACCGTTTCTCGATGTATCGAGCTTCATCATCTCCGCAACAGCCGGAAGTAAATTATAGCGATCATGATCCGCTAAGTTACGAGCCCCAATCTCCGTTCCCATATACCATCCATTGAACGGAGCTGCCTTATAAGAAATACCGCCAATTTCTAAGCGCATATCTGAAATCATTGGAACCCCATACCATTTTGCTCCAAGTGACGAAATCGGGTATTCTGGATGTTCAATTGGCACTTCTTTTACTTCTTCTCTCGGAATTTCTTTATATATAGGTGCCTTCCCGTTTATAGAAAAAACAAGTGGCAATACATCGAAATTCGTACCTTCTCCCTGCCATCCAAGTTCCTGGCAAAAATCCGTAAACGCAGTGGAATGAGAGTCACCAATCACTCCCATTTCTGTTTTATATCCTGCATACCGAATCAATTGGTGATTATAAATTCGTATATTATTTTCTTCACCTTGATATTGCTTAAAAATTGTAATTGTCGGTTTAACTTTCCCATCGTTCGTTGCATATTTAATATGATGAATTAATGCATTGTATACACCTTCCTCATCATTTACTTCACGTGCATCTAATATGTGCATCTTACTCCAAAATAGTCTTCCGATACATCGATTACTATTGCGCCATGCCATTCGTGATCCATGAACAAGTTCTTCAAATGTATGCTCATACGTCCCCGTCTTCTCTATCTCAACTTGAATTTCTTTTATTCTCTCTTCTATGAATTGTTCTTTATTAAGCTCTTTATAGCAAACCGTAATAAAATGACTCGCTTCCTCTATTAATTGTTTCGTTTTACTCATAAACGATCTCCTTCTATTTCAACAAAACGTTACTACTTTACAGTATAAGCAAAAAGAATAAGAGTCACAAATGAAAGTCGAAGTGTTACTTTTATTGTAATATTTTTCAGAAAATTAAAGAGATTACTATTGACTTGTATAAAAAATAGGTGTATTTTTGACTCAGGTAAATTGTTTTTACCTAGACCAACTTTTTAATAAGAAAGGAGGGAATGTTATGTCTTCATTTCAATTGCCAAAGCTTTCATATGACTATGATGAACTAGAGCCATATATCGATAGCAACACGCTTTCTATTCATCATGGAAAGCACCATGCAACATACGTAAATAACTTGAATGCCACTTTAGAAAACTATACGGAATTACATAATAAATCTTTAGAAGAGTTACTATGTAATTTAGAAACTTTACCAAAAGAAATTGTTACAGCTGTCAGAAATAACGGTGGTGGACATTATTGTCATAGTCTTTTTTGGGAATTAATGAGCCCGCGAGGTGGCGGTGAGCCTAATGGAGACGTTGCAAAAGTAATTGATTATTATTTCAATACCTTTGACAACTTAAAAGATCAACTTTCCAAAGCAGCTATTAGTCGTTTTGGAAGTGGCTATGGATGGCTTGTTCTGGACGGTGAGGAACTTTCCGTTATGAGTACACCCAATCAAGATACACCTTTGCAAGAAGGTAAAATTCCATTACTCGTCATCGATGTATGGGAACACGCCTATTATTTAAAGTATCAAAATCGGCGTCCAGAATTTGTTACCAACTGGTGGCATACGGTGAACTGGGACCGGGTAAATGAAAAGTATTTACAAGCAATTCAATCACAAACACATTAGTCGTGCGCATAAGGTAAATTTGGTAATGTAAAATTAGTATTGTCGAAATCCTCCAGAATCCCCCGGATTGCCACCGGGGGATTTATGATTATTTCATTGCATGTATGTAATACCGTAATACTTTTTCTATTTCTATTTTCAACTCCCGGAACCGGAATCCTAATTCACTAGCTTTTCCATTATGTAATGTACAATTAATCACTCCATTATAAGGCGCTACATTATCTCCTACTTCTTGAACGAGTGCTTTTATTCCTATATTTTCTTCTATGAAATGAATAACTTCTCGAGTAGAAACTACCCCATTGCTACAAGCATTAATTGGCCCTTCTATATCCGTCATCCCGCACCAAGCTAAAAATTCTCCTGCTTCTTTTTCATGTATAAATGACAACTCACCATCTAGATCATTCACGGCGACAGGTTCTTGCCTCACAATATGTTCAACGTAAAATTGTAACCTTTTCGTATAATCGTTTTCTCCAATAACAACTGGAAAACGTACTGCAACAACTGGGAATATTGCTTGTTGAAGTAAAACAGCTTCGGCTAATCGCTTGCCTTCACTATAAGTAAAGTCCTTCCTACTACCATATGTAATGGCATACTCGTACGGATTAAAGTTCTCTTCTAACAAGCCTATTGCTGGTTCGTAAACAGCCATTGAAGATGTCATAACGTATTTCTTCGTTTTTCCTTGTAACACTTCACATATTATCTTCGCTGCATTCGAGCTATAGCATAAATTATCGTATACGATATCATAACTTTTATCTTCTAGACGCTCTGCTAATTGTTTTTCATCTTCTCTATCTACAATCAGCCTTTTCACTGCACTACCGAAAGGATCTTCGGTAACCCCTCTCGTCGCAATTGTTACATCGTGTCCATCTTGCAAAAGTGCTTCTACTAAATGTTTACCAAAAAATCTTGTTCCCCCTAGCACCAATACTTTTTTCAACTTCATCATCCCCACTTTGATAAATTGTAAAATACTACCTCTCTATTATAAATGCTAATATAGAAAAAGCATGGAATTCGTTTAACGATTCCATGCCTTTCTACAGAAAATATATTAACGTACTCGATATTTATAAATACAATAACAGAAGTATAAAATAGAAATTACGGATACATAAACCCATAGTTCATATACGAATCCCTCTCCCCATACTCCCATAAAGTAAAAGAGTGAAGGCAACGTCAATGTTACCCATGATTGTACGAAGGCAATTCTTCCAAGATATTGATTGATATTCTTCTTTTGTGTATTTAATACAAAGAATAAATACCAAAGTAATGCCCACATAAACCACGTTAATGCATTAACAACATCGTGAAATTGAACAAATGAAACAACCATATAGAATAAAGCTATAATTGCTACCCAAATACAAAACCAACCTAAACCGCTACTATCCATTCCTTTTATAAAGGTAACACCTACATATAAATAGGTTAATCCAAATAAGAAAGTAGCTGCATATGAATACACTGTCCAATTGCTTTGGTCAGAAATCATGATCAAATAGAACGGAATAATAATTTGTAGTGCACCCACAAATAAATTAAAAACACCCGCACTTTTCATCTCTGCTTTCCCTAATATAACAAGACTATTTAAAAATAAAGCTGCACCCGAAAGTAATAATCCTACGTACCCCATATATCCTCATGTGAAAACCTTACATTTTCACACTGTACCCTCCCCGTCTTGTAAAAATTATATTATTCCTTATTCTCCTTCTTACTTACAACTACATACAAAGTTTTTTTGAAAACAAGTCAGACTTCCTACCTTAAAAAACAATAAAAAAAACCTTTTCATACATGTCATACAGTAATGATGTCAATCGAAATGTATCATATAATAAAAACGCTTTCAATAATACACAACTTAATTAAAAGCTAATAGGATTATTTGATTATAAACGCACTTTAACAATGATACAAGTATTAGAATACTCTTCCATATTACATTTTTTATTTCTATGAAAAGTTGATATAATAATGCATTTTCCCTATCTCCTTCTATCAATGATCTGCATAGAATGTTGTACAATCATATTAAATTAGAAAGGTCTGATATTTATGCCTCTTCATTATCCAAACCAATCTGTTATTCATTCAACAGGTGTATTAACAAGAGAGCCTGCAACAGTTTCAGCAGTAATAAATATTGTAAATTTAGATGCATATTACGCACACTATGTAAATATAGAAGTGTGGGATTGGTCTAACTATTCTAATCCTGTAAAATTACCTGTGCTCATTGGTGAAGATACAGTGGTAGAATTCCCATACCTTTTACAAGGTAACAACCTAGCAGTATTTTATGCTAATTTAGATGAAGCTATTAATTTGTATGAAATTCGTATTTCTTACCCCCCTCACTCCAATATTATTGCAAATTGTTTCGGAAGAAGCTTGCCGCCTTATACAAGCCAAGAAGGTAATACTGTATATCATAAACAACTTGTTCGCATTCATTAAGAGTTCTTTCCTCTATAGAACCAGTTGCTATTCAAATGCTATGGTCAGTAATATTTTATTACATTCGCTTTCCTAAATTGAACATATTACTGACCTCAAGCAACATAATAAAGAATACAATTTATTATATACATAACATATCCTACAAAATAATAAGAGAATGCTTTACTAACTACCTTAAATCATTTGATAGCCATTTTTATTATTTACCTGCCATCTCCAAGAATCTACACACATCTCTTCTAACCCATATTCCGCTTCCCATCCTAATTCTCGTTTCGCTTTAGATACATCAGCAAAACATACTGCTACATCACCAGGACGACGCCCTATCACTTTATAAGGTATTTTTTTACCTGAAACCTCCTCAAAAGCCTTTATCATCTCCAACACACTATACCCTTTACCTGTGCCAAGATTATATGCCTCTATTCCTTTCGTCTCAAGTACTTTCTCAAGTGCCTTTACATGTCCTTTTGCAAGGTCAACAACGTGAATATAATCACGGACACCTGTCCCGTCTTTTGTTGGATAATCGTTTCCGAATATATTTAGTTCCTTTAACTTACCTACCGCCACCTGCGTTACATATGGCATTAAATTATTCGGAATCCCATTTGGATCTTCTCCAATACGACCACTTTTATGTGCTCCGAAGGGATTGAAATAACGGAGTAACGCAATACTCCATTCATCATCAGCTTTTGCTACATCACGCATAATCTGCTCAATCATTAGTTTTGTTTGCCCATACGGGTTTGTCACACTCAGCGGAAATTCTTCTGTAATCGGTGATGTTTTTGGAATTCCATATACAGTTGCAGATGAACTAAAAATAAATTTTTTAACATTATGTTTCTGCATCACATCACATAGTATGATTGTACTTATTATATTATTATAATAATACGTAAGTGGAATTGTAGTAGATTCCCCCACTGCTTTAAATCCAGCAAAATGTATAACCGCTTCAATGTTATTTTCCAAAAAAATCTCATTCATTTTTTCACGATTTAAAACACTTTCTTTATAAAATTCAAATTGTTTTCCTGTTATTTCTTTTACTCGATTTAAGGACTCGATTGAACTATTTGAAAGATTATCTACGACTATAATTTTATAATTATTATTTAATAATTCTATACACGTATGACTACCAATATATCCTGCTCCACCTGTTATAAGTATCGCCATATATAGTCCCCCACTTATTATTAATTATAAAATTTTATAACCTAAATACACATCTATCCTACCACAAAAGACTGATAATTTAGAATATTTATTTCAAATTATTATTTATATAAAAAAGAGCTGCATAACTTTTAAGTTATGCAGCTCTTCAACATACGTATGTGTTTATATCTTTTTTATTAATCAAGAAAAATAATAATCACTCGAAAATTTCATATTGTTAAATTACGTAGCAATATACACTTAAAAAGTGGGCAAGGCTTCCCAATAACACGAAAACGTGAAAAATTTCATGATGCCCCATATGTTTAAACTCTAACCACTTTGGCTTTGTTCCATAAATAAATCCACCGATTGTATAAAGAATGCCTCCAAGCACTAGAAGCACGATACCTCCTGCACTTAAGTTAGCAGCTAACGGTGCAAAGAACAGAACAATTAACCAGCCCATTGTAATATAAATTGCTGTTGATAACCATCTCGGGCAACTAAACCAAAACATTTTAAAAACAATACCACAAATGGCAGTTGCATAAACTAAACAAAATAATAATAAACCGTTTGCGGAATGTAATGTAATTAAACAAAATGGTGCATATGTACCTGCAATCAATATAAAAATCATAGAGTGATCAAGCTTCCGAAAGAAATAAATAACACGTTCACTGGCTACAACACTATGATATACAGCTGATGCTGTATACAGAACCATCATTCCGATGCCAAACAAAATAACAGCTGTAATTGCCGCAAAAGATGGCATCTTAATAGAAACTTTTACAAGCATAGCTAATAATGCAATAAATGATAATACAGCTCCTCCCAAGTGGGTAAAAGCATTAACCGGTTCTCTTACATAAGCATTCATATATACACCCCTCATATAATTACATGTAGTTTTTATAACTACATGTAATTATATACGCATTATTATTAGAGGTCAACATTTACAATTCATTTGTTTCGTAATACCATATTTAGAGATAAACTAAACATTATGCTCCACTAAGTTATAAAAGTGAGGGGTTCTACGTGGAAAATATAAATAAATTGCTTGAAACATTACATTTAGAAAAAAACATTACGCTTGAGGATATTCCAAATGTCGATTTGTATGTAGACCAGGTTGTCCAATTATTTGAAAATACTTATGCGGATACAACAAGAACCGATGATGAAAAAGTATTAACAAAAACAATGATTAACAATTACGCAAAAGGAAAACTGTTTATTCCAATCAAAAATAAAAAATACTCAAAAGAACATATGATTTTAATCAGCTTAATTTATCAATTAAAAGGAGCCCTTTCCATTAATGACATAAAAAGCTCCTTAGAAAATATAAATGAATCCTTATTAAACGATGATTCATTCGAATTAAATATACTATATAAAGATTATCTTTCTCTTACCGAAAACAACGTCGAAAGCTTTACACAAGACGTAAATAACCGTGTTTCAGAAGTAAGTGAAATTTCTTCCTTAGAAGATCCGAATCTAGAGAAATTTTTATTACTAACATCATTTGTGTCAATGAGTAATATGTATAGACGCTTAGCTGAGAAGTTGATTGATGATTTAAAAGAATCTTAAATAAAAAAACTATCCACCTGTTAAAGTGGATAGTTTTTTTGTTTACTTAATTGCCTCATGAACTTTTAATTGTTTACCTTTTATCGTTGTATTTCTCATAACCTTTAAAACAAGTGGTCCTTTTCCGTTTAATATTTCAACATACGAAACATTATCTTGTATTGTAATAATACCTATATCATCAGCAGAAACACCTTGAATTTTAGCAATTGTACCAACGAAATCTACCGCCCTAATTTTCTTTTTCTTTCCGCCATTAAAGTACAATTTCATAATTCCTTTGTTTAGGTCTGCATTTTTATCTTTCTTTATAATTGGTTTAGCATATATTTTTTCTTCAAATACTGCTTTCACTTTTATAACTTCTTCTTTTGAAGGTGCCAGTTCCTTTGGGATTTCAAATCCGATATATTCCTCAATCTCTTCTAAAAATCTATTTTCATAAGGCGTTATAAATGTAATAGCTTTTCCATTATTACCAGCTCGTCCCGTCCTTCCAGTACGGTGTACATAGCTTTCTTTTTCTAATGGAATATCGTAATTAATAACATGTGTAATATTATCAATATCAATTCCTCTCGCAGCTACATCAGTTGCTACTAAATAACGGAACTTTCCTTTTCTAAAATCATCCATAACTTCAAAACGATCTTCCTGCACCATACCACCGTGTATTTTGTCACAAGGATAATTAACTCGTTTTAGCTGTCTATATACATGGTCTACGTTTTCTTGTGTACGACAAAAAATAATGCAACTGTCTGGATTTTCAATCATAGTTACATCCCTAAGAAGTGAAAGCTTCTCTTCTTCCCTTACTTCAAAAAGGGTATGTTCAATTTTATCTGTTGTAATCCCAGCTGCTTTAATTTCAATATGAGTTGGTGCATTCATATATGTACGGGATAACTTTTCAACATCTTCCGGTAGGGTTGCTGAAAATAGCATTGTCATTCTTTTTGTAGGTAATTCATCAATAATGGCCTCTACTTGATCGATAAAGCCCATATTTAGCATTTCATCTGCTTCATCAATCACTAAATATTTCAATCGATCTAAAGAAAGGGTCCCTTTTTCAATATGATCCAACACACGTCCTGGGGTCCCCACTACAATATGCGTCTTTTGCTTTAACTCTAATTTTTGACGTGCAAATGGAGATTTACCATAAATTGCAGCAGCTTTAATTCTTTTGAATCGCCCTATATTCGTAATATCTTCTTTCACTTGAACAGCAAGTTCCCTCGTTGGTGTTAAAACTAATGCTTGTGGTTTATTCTCTTCCCACTCTACCATTTCACAAAGTGGTATTCCGAACGAAGCCGTTTTTCCACTTCCCGTTTGCGACTTTACAACAAGATCCTTCTTTTGCAATGCAACTGGAATAACCTCTCCTTGCACTTCTGTCGGATGCTCATATCCTAAACCAGTAAGTGCTCGTCTTACTTCTTTACTTAATGCATAATTACTAAAGCTTTTTTCACTCATATATTAACCTCATTTGATTTTATATTTAAACTATTATGTTCTTCATACCTCACTTTAGACTATAGTAAGATACTATATTAATCCACTGTTTTCAATTCGTTTCAACCTAAATTTATCTAAGTATAATTTTAAAATAGGAAAGGGCAGCCTTAATAATAAGTCTGCCCTATCTATACTATATTCATTTTTACGGAACCAATTTTTTCACGACTGGTATTCTTTGTAATACTAACGTAATTACCAGACTAAGAACAATTGCAATCGTTACATTAATAGGTATTGCCAATATTGCATGTACACGTTCATTTACTTTTGGGAAAACCATGTACAACAAGTTATTTAATAAGAAGAAGTGAAGAATATAGATTCCAAGGCTTGCTTGATTTATAAAACGGAATAACAATGGTAATTCTCGTTCTGATTTTTGGAAAGCATATTTGAAAAATATAAATAATCCAATCGCCATCAATACAACACCTGGCGCAAAATATCCGTACCAAAACTGGTCTAACTGTCCATTTGCTTTTACTGTATAGTAATATGTAATAAAGAATGTGCTAATAAATCCTACAAGTCCTCCAATATAAGAGATATTTCTCCATTTTTTCGAAATATCGTAATTGGATAAATAATAACCAAGTAAGAAATACCCTACATAGTTTGTAACGTAAAATAATTCAATATTAAAGTTGATAGGATAATAATATTTCGCTAAATTGACTACTACAGATGCATATATCCATAAAATTAAAAAGTATTCTATCTCTCTTTTTTTAGCATTCTTCACAAAGATTTTCAGTAGCGGGGTAATTAAATATATCCCTACAATCATGTATAAGAACCATAAATGTCCCCCAATAGTATCCGTTAAAAAGTGCTTTATTCCTTGCTTTAAAGATGCCGGGAAATATCCTGCATATGCTCCATATGCATAAAATATAGCGCTCCAAGCTACAAAAGGTATAATTACTTTACTTGCACGCTTCTGTAAAAATTCCCCGACTGAAATATCTTTTGTCCCCTTTAACAATAACGCTCCACTAATCATTACAAAAATCGGAACACTCGCACGTGAAATCGATTCAAACAAGTTACCAGCCATCCAGCGTGATACGTTATTTGCATCTAACATAGAAACATAACCAGCAGAAACGTGAATTGTAACCACTGCGATTGTTGCTAATACACGCAACCAATCCATATATACTAAGCGCTTCATTAGCACCCCTCCTAAATTTACCTCTTTAACTTTTATTTCCCAAACATAATTTTACATCAAATAATACTATGTTTAAACACATTTTAATTACATGAACTTACAACATACGTAGTTAAACCTTAATTTTTAAATATAAACATGAAAACCTTTGACTTATGAGTGAAAATAATGTAAATTATCTTTTGGACGAACATTTTTAAACAAAACAAATAAAATATTCGTATTTTAGGGGTGTAAATGATGGAAAACGTATTCGACTATGAAGATATTCAATTAATTCCTGCAAAATGTATTGTAAACAGCCGCTCTGAATGTGATACAACTGTCACTTTAGGTAAACATAAATTTAAATTACCTGTCGTACCTGCGAATATGCAAACGATTATTGATGAAAGAATTGCAACTTATTTAGCTGAAAACAATTACTTCTATATCATGCATCGTTTCCAACCAGAGAAACGTATCTCATTCATTAGAGATATGCAATCACGTGGATTAATCGCTTCTATTAGCGTTGGTGTAAAAGAGGACGAGTATGAATTCGTACAACAATTAGCTGCTGAGCAACTTACACCTGAATACATCACGATTGATATTGCACACGGACATTCTAATGCTGTAATCAACATGATTCAACATATTAAAAAGCATTTACCAGAAAGCTTCGTTATCGCTGGAAACGTTGGAACTCCAGAAGCGGTAAGAGAATTAGAAAACGCTGGTGCTGACGCAACAAAAGTCGGTATTGGACCTGGTAAAGTTTGTATTACTAAAATTAAAACAGGCTTTGGAACTGGCGGTTGGCAACTAGCTGCACTTCGCTGGTGTGCAAAAGCTGCAAGTAAGCCAATTATCGCTGACGGTGGTATTCGTACACACGGCGACGTAGCTAAATCTATTCGATTTGGAGCGACTATGGTTATGATCGGTTCTCTATTTGCTGGTCATGAAGAGTCTCCAGGGGAAACAATCGAAAAAGACGGCAAACTTTATAAAGAGTACTTCGGTTCAGCTTCTGAATTCCAAAAAGGCGAGAAGAAAAACGTTGAAGGTAAGAAAATGTTCGTTGAGCATAAAGGTTCTTTAGAAGACACTTTAATCGAAATGGAACAAGATCTTCAATCTTCTATCTCTTACGCTGGTGGAACAAAATTAGACTCAATTCGTACTGTAGATTATGTAGTCGTGAAAAACTCTATTTTCAACGGTGATAAAGTATATTAATTTTTAAATTTAACTCGAAGGACAAGCGTTTTTATGCTTGTCCTTCTTTTTCATGTATAAAAATGTAAAATATTTTCATTTTACTGAATTTTCTAGTATCATGTTTTTAGATACTTATAATAAGGGGGATATAACAAATGAAACACGTAATTGAGAAACGCCATATTCGCGCAGAAGTCCCTACTGAACTAACATGGGACCTCTCTGATTTATTCGAATCTGATAAAGATTGGGAAACTGCATCACGTGTATTAACAAACGATATAAAAAAACTGGATGCGTTTAAAGGACAATTACATACTAGCGCCACTACCTTCTTACATTGCCTACTTTTAGAAGAAGAGCTTTTAATGGCGTTAACAAAACTATACTCCTATGCAAATTTAAAAGAATCCACTGATCGTACAAATCCAATTATTCAAGCGAACTCTTCCAAAATTGCTGCTTTATGGACGAAAGTACATACCGCACTGTCCTTTATCCATAATGAAATCCTCTCATTCGACGAAGGAACAATTGAAAAATATTTAGCTGAAGAAACAAAACTCGAACCTTTCCGTAAATCATTACTAGACATACTACAAAAAAGGCCGCACACGCTCTCTCCTGAAACAGAAGAAGCTCTTGCTGCACTTGGCGAAGTACATAGTTCCCCATACAAAATTTACGGTATGACTAAATTAGCCGATATGGATTTTACCTCCATACAAGACGAAAAAGGAAATGAACTCCCTGTATCATTTTCATTATTTGAAAGCAAATATGAGTTCTCTCCAAGCGTAGACATACGCAGAAAAGCATACTCATCATTTGTTTCCACCTTAAAGCGATATAAAAATACAATGGCAACAACATATGCTACTGAAGTAAAAAAACAAGTAACCCTCTCTCGTTTACGCAAATTTGAATCTGTTACTCATATGCTTTTAGAACCTCAACAAGTTCCACTTGAAATGTATAACAATCAACTTGATATTATTTATAAAGAATTAGCGCCTCATATGCGCCGTTTTGCAGGTTTAAAAAAGAAAGTATTAGGACTCGATCAAATGCTGTTCTGCGACTTACATGCACCTTTAGATCCCGAATTTAATCCAACCATCACATACAAGGAGGCTGGTAAATTAATCCAATATTCTTTAAAGGTATTAGGCGATGAATATAGTTCCATTATCCAAAAAGGATTCCAAGAAAGATGGGTTGATCTTGCAGATAACGTAGGAAAATCAACCGGAGCATTTTGTTCAAGCCCATATGGTTCTCATCCATACATTTTAATTACATGGCAAAATACGATGCGTGGATGCTTCACATTAGCCCATGAATTTGGGCATGCTGGTCATTTTTATTTAGCAAATAAAAACCAGCGTATTATGAATGTACGTCCATCTATGTACTTTGTTGAAGCGCCATCTACCATGAATGAATTACTATTAGCCCAGCATTTATTAGCGACTACTGACGATAAGAGAATGCGCAGATGGGTGATTCTGCAACTACTTGGCACATATTATCATAACTTTGTTACTCACTTACTTGAGGGAGAATATCAAAGAAGAGTATATACGCTAGCAGAAGAAGGAGAAGCACTTACAGCTACAACTTTAACTGAAATAAAAACAGATGTACTTTCGACATTCTGGGGAAATTCGGTAGAAATTGACGAAGATGCTGGCTTAACTTGGATGCGTCAACCTCATTACTATATGGGCTTATATTCTTACACCTATTCCGCAGGCCTCACTGCATCTACTGCGGTAGCTCAAATGATTAAAGAGGAAGGACAACCTGCCGTTGATCGCTGGTTAGATGTACTTCGCGCTGGTGGTACGATGAAACCACTTGAATTAATGAAACATGCCGGAGTCGATATGTCAAAACCAGATGCAATACGTAAAGCTGTTTCTTACGTCGGTTCCTTAATTGATGAATTGGAACGTTCTTATCAAGAATAAAAAATAAGCCCTCGCTTTATGAGGGCTTGTTTCATATTTATTTTCCAAATCTTTTACGGTATCCACATTTCCTACATAGCTCTTCGACTGCAACTCTTTTAGAAAATCCATCGACAATGTTTGTTGCTCTTTCACCTTCTATAATGTTAGAAAATGAGTCATTATTAATATTCCCAAGGTTAATAATCCCTTCACCATCTAAACAACAAGGAATAACCGTTCCGTTCGCTAAAATACCTGCTTGATTTCGAAGACCATGACAGAATCCTTTTCCGTCATCCTCTTCTTCATGTAATGCCGGCCACTGGAATTCATAGTCTTGATTAATAAAGACACGTTCCGCAATTTTTATACCTTTTCCTGGTGTAAGCTTCTCTTCGATTTGATAAGATAGACCAAACTCATTTTCAATGATAGATAATAAATCTCTATTTTTCTGGATTTCAGCATTCGTTTTATTATCCTGAGTTAAATTCCATAATCTAAGTGAAACAATTAAATCCGATTGACTTGTCGCCTCTCTAATAAAGGAAAGTATACTTCTTACATAACCTTCTTTATCTTGCGAACCTGGATGTCCATCAAAACTGTGCAATGAAAAATTCATTTGTCTTAACGCAGGTTTATTTAACAGTCTATGCCTTCTCTTATTAATTAACGTTCCGTTCGTTGTAATATTAACTTTAAACCCTTTTTCATGGCTTAAATCTAACAATTGATCTATTTTTGGATGGAGCAATGGCTCACCCTTCACGTGCAAATAAATGTAGTCTGTGTGAGGTTTAATTTGGTCTAATCTTTTCGCAAAATCCTCCACAGAAATGAACTGCTTCTGCCTTTCCGTCGGCGGACAAAAGCTGCACGCAAGATTACATACACTCGTAATCTCCAAGTAAAACTTTTTAAACTTCTTCACCTTTAATTCCTCACTTCTATGACTACTTATACTTTTTTCCTCTTCATATTACATCACACTTTTTTAGAAATAGAAACATACTTATTTTAGGAAACCTTCGTACTACCTATTAATGTTTAAAAGACCATCGGTGGTTTTTGTCCAATGGTCTTTTTTACTCTTTTTAAATACAAAAAGTAATTTTATTTATGATACGGTTCCCCACGATTAATACGAAATGCTCTATACACTTGCTCAAGCAATACTAATCGCATTAATTGGTGTGGTAATGTCATCTTTGAAAAAGAAAGAGATTCATTTGAACGCTTCATTACTTCTGAACTTAGTCCAAGTGATCCTCCAATTACAAAAGCAACTTTACTCTTTCCATATGTAGCAAGACGATCTAAGCTTACTGCAAATTCTTCTGATGATTTTTGTTTTCCTTCTATTGCTAACGCAATGACATGCGTATCGTCAGAAATTTTATCCAGTATACGTATACCTTCTTTTTCTTTTACAATTAACATTTCTGCTTCACTTAAATTTTCTGGCGCCTTTTCATCTGGCAATTCAATTACTTCTACTTTTGCGTATGCAGATAATCGTTTTAAGTATTCTGCTATACCTTGTTTTAAATATTTTTCTTTTAATTTCCCAATTGAAATAATCGAGATATTCACACTCATTCCCCACCTTACAAACATGTTATCCACATAACTTATCCACATATCCACAATTGTTACCCACATATTGTGTGAGAATCTGTGTTCGATACAACATATGTCGCCTCGTTTTGACAAAATTCACATGTTTTTTTCTCTTTTTCCGAGTTATCCACATTGTTGATAACTGGTGCAACTTCACACTCATCCACAATAATATCTAAAGCCAATTCAACATGTTCTAAACAACAAGGTAAATTCATATTCTTCACCTCACTTTTCTACAATAGAAAACAGGAGGTAGGCCCTCCTGTTTTTAATACTTTTGAATGCCTAGTTTAACCGTTGTTGTTGCTCGTTTTGTACCACGATAAAACGTAAGAGTCATTTTATCATTAATTTTTTTATCATATAAGGCCGTACGGAATCCGATAATATCGCGAACCGGTTTTCCATCTACTGCTACAATCACATCGTGTTCTCGTAAACCAGCATCTATACCTGGCGAAGGACTTTTCACATCTAAAATGCAAACTCCCTCTGTTACATTACCTGGTAAATGCAATGTTTTTGACCAATGATAGTTTGGAATCTCATTTAACGATCTAAGTTCAATTCCAACATACGGTCTCCTTACTTTTCCATACTTCTCTAATTCATTCATAATTGGAACAGCTCTAGTAACTGGAATAGCTAGTCCAATTCCTTCTACTTCTTTTGCTGCAATTTTCATTGAGTTAATGCCAATTAATTGGCCTGCGGCATTTACAAGCGCACCACCACTATTACCTGGATTAATTGCTGCGTCTGTTTGCAATACTTCTACTTGCCAATCGTAATGTCCATCTTGATCCAAATCTACAGGAACAATACGTTCCTTAGCCGAAATAATGCCTTGTGTGACAGTTCCAGAAAATTGCAGCCCGAGTGGGTTTCCAATCGCAATGACCGGTTCTCCTCTACGAACAGTATTAGAGTCGCCAATCTCAATTATTTTTTTCACATGCTTTGCATCTATTTCTAGTACAGCTAAATCTGTGACTACATCGGTTCCTAATACTTTCCCAGGAACCTTCTTACCGTCACTTAAACTTACTTCAATACGATTTGCTCCAGCAACAACATGATTATTCGTTACGATATAAGCTTGGCCATCTGTCTTTTTATAAATTACACCCGATCCTGTACCAGCTTCTGAATCTGCCTCTGAAAAATTATCTCGTTGAATATTAATAACACCAACAACAGCTTCAGACGCACGATCAACAGCATCAACGAAGCTAATCTGTTTAATTCCTTGAGCTTCGGCCATATTACTTCCACTTGCTTCAGCTTGTGGAAGCGCGCCCGCATCATTCGCAAATAAAGGAGCTCCAAATGCAAATAACGAAGCTCCTACAATTGTTCCTGCTATACTAGAAATAACAATACCTTTATGCTTCTTTTTTCTTGCACGTTTCATACGGTAATTTTCTTCATCAATAAAGGACATATTTGTTCACCTATCTTCCTGAAAACAACTATATTCACCTTTATTGTTTACTAAAATGAAGAATTATACGTATTGAATTTTTGTAGGCATTTTCGGATCTGTGTCGTGAATTTCAAAAGCTTCTCCCACTCCAAATCCTTTTTCCTCTAGTACTTGTGATACTGACATACGTGCTAGTTCTTTCATGTTATTATCTAAACTTAAATGGGCTAAATAAATATGTTTTGTCTCATCTGTAATTACATCCGCCATTGCTAATGCAGCGTCCTCATTACAAACGTGCCCTACATCACTTAAAATACGTCGCTTAATACTCCATGGATAACGTCCCATACGAAGCATTTCCACGTCATGATTACTTTCAAACACGAAAGCATTAGCCCCCTTAATAACACCTTTCATACGGTCACTCACGTATCCCGTATCTGTAATAAGGGCTAACTTTCTATTATTGTTGTGAAAAGCATAGAACATCGGCTCTGCCGCATCATGAGAAACCCCAAATGACTCGACCTCAATATCACCGAATGTTTTCACATCCCCAACTGAGAAAATGAACTTTTGCTCAGTTGGGATATTTCCTATTAAGTGTTCCATTGCATTCCATGTTTTCTCATTTGCATAAACAGGCAAATCATATTTACGTGCCAATACACCTAATCCTTTAATATGATCACTATGTTCATGTGTTACAAGAATACCCGATACATCATTTATATTTAGTTCTGCCTGTTTAAATAAAGCCTCTGTTGCTTTACCACTTAAACCTGCATCGACGAGTAATTTCTTCTCATCTGTTCCTACATATAGCATATTTCCTGTACTTCCACTTGCAAGTACGCTAAAATGCAACCCCATTCTTTCTCACTCCAGTATGTTCATCAACCACTTGATTTTCCCTTTCCCCTAATTCCATAACTTGTCCTTCAATTGCATTTACAAAGAAGTCCTGCTTCTGCTCCGTTTTTAAGTTCCATGTTGGAGCAAGTACTTGGTTATTAGAAGTAGATGCGGTAAGGTTGGCATAACCAATTTGTGCTTCTTTTACATGTGTATTCCCATGAACTTTATTTTTTAAATACAGATTTTCTAAAGCCGTTTGGGCAGTAATAATTTCTTGCTGTTTCGTTTTTTCACTTTCGCCCATTTCTTTTAAATCAGTTAGCATCGTCTGCGTGTACGACACCAGTTCATTTTTTTCATTTAATTCCACAACAATCATTGCCTGATCGTTATAGAAAATAGGCTTATCTTTATATTTTTGGAAGAAGTAAATTTTAGAGTCTTTCATCGCTCCAAACTCATACTTTTGTCCATCCAATACATAGTTCTTTAAAAAATCACTATACTTATCTTTGGATAATGATTTTGTATTTAAAAAGGGCTCTTTTAGCTTACTTTCTATCTTGTACATATTTTGTATATGCGCCGTTTGACTCTTTAAAGACTGTACATCTTCTTCTTTAAATGCCTTATTTTCCGCCCTAATAAATGCCTCTTTTTTCGGTTCTTTAGGGAAATTACCCATAGTAATTTTGTTTGCTTTTAATTCTTGATCTATCTTTGTTTCTGCAATAAGCTCCAATTGATTACTATCTTGCTTTTGAATGAATTGAAAAATGAGAAAGAGGTCCAAAACAAAAAAGGTCACAATAAATATGGTTTTAATCCGATCCCAATCCATTTAGTCCTCCCTCACTCCACTCATATATTTTTTGTTTACCAGCTTCATCTTCAACAAACTTTACATACCAAATTGGCTGTAGTCGAGCTACTTGCCCATCTAGTGATAATTTGTATCCAATACCAATGTCTTTAATAAATCTTTTATCTACCGCGGCATTATTTTCTAAAGATGCTATTACAACGTGACCTGATGGAAGAGTAACCTTCTGTTCTATACCTTTCGTATTTAAAGACAACAATGGTCTTTCATATTCCATTACTTCTTCTGATCCCCATACTTGTCTCAATTCAGCTAATCCATCTGTATTAAATACGGAATATCCATCTTCATGTAAACGAAATACGGTCTGTCCCTTATTCATATAGTCCAAACGATATGAATCCAAACTCCCGCTGTGGCCATTTACAAAATCAAAGCTTTTTTGTAAAAGCATTAAATTATCTGGCGTTTTCTCATTTGAAACAGAAGAGTTTTTATACTTTAGCATATGATGATCATTTTCAATCTCCATAGACCTAATACCATCTGTAAATGTTTCTTTCGATTTCTCGGTAATAGGGCTTAAATAACGCGGGTCACTAAATAGAGCATTCTTAAATGTATCAACCGCTAAATTAGATGAAATATATGTTATATTACTTAATTCCGTCGTTCCATCTGATAAAAATATCTTTTTCGTATCATTAATTTGATAATCAAAATAAGGTTTCGCTGATACTATAAATTGATTTTGTGCGTTTACAATATCTTTTAAATACACACCACTTAATTTTGCTTCATATATTCTAGAGTTATCACCATCAGAAACAAAATTAACTTTAATTTCTTGATCCCTACTTCTAGAAGGGTCAAGAATAATTCGATTAAAATGTTTAGGCTTATCTATACTTTTTTCTTTCATATTAAACATAGATTTAACGGCATCAAATGGGATATTGGTAGGAAAAACAAGTTCAATTTTCCCTTCACCATGCACATAAGAAAGGAAATCAGCTTTAGCAATCGATATCTCTTTGAAACCATGTAATTCCCCTGCTTCCAAAGTTTTATAGATTGATTCTATATCTCCCTCTCTTTCACTCCCGTAATGATTTTTATCTTTATGCGCGATGATAGAAGTAGGGCGTACAACATCAGCAATTTTAGTTTGAGTAGTTCCTTCATTCCCCTGTACAAATTTTGCGTTTTGCATAGACGTGGAATCTGGCACATACGTCCATAAGTTAAAAGTAAGAAATAGGCTAATTACAACTAAATTAATTAAAACTATCGTTTTAACATTTTCCATGCTCATTCCCAATCGTCCTCTTCATCCGCTGCCATTGGCAATGTGAAATAAATAGTTGTCCCTTTTCCTTCCTCACTCTTCGCCCAAATTGAGCCACCATGTGCCTCAATCATTTCCTTCGCAATTGCTAATCCAAGTCCTGTACCACCCATTTGTCTTGAACGTGCTTTATCTACGCGATAAAAACGTTCAAAGATTTTATCGACGTTCTCTTTCGGAATACCCATTCCTTGGTCACTTACACTAATCTCTAATAATTCACCGCGATCACGTAAGCGATATGTTACTGTTCCACCTTCTGGTGAATACTTTAATGCATTCGAAATAATGTTATACAATACTTGCGTAATTTTATCCGTATCCATATCAATAAATCGAGATTTTTTAGAGAAAGATCGTTTGAAACTTACGTTTTGCTCTTTAGACATTTCAAAACGATCAATAATGTTATTAAAGAAGTCAGTAAAGTCGACCCATTCTTTCATTAAACGATGTTCTGTACTATCAAGTTTAGATAGTTGTAATAACGCATTTACAAGTCTAATCATTCTTTCTGTTTCTTCTTGTGTAACGGTTAAAAATTGCGGTGCAATATTCGGATCTTGCCACGCACCGTCCGTAAGTGCCTCTAAGTAACTGCGCATCGTTGTTAATGGCGTTCTTAATTCATGAGAAACGTTTGCCACAAACTCGCGGCGTTCCCTTTCTATACGCTCCTGCTCAGTTACATCATATAATACGGCAATCAAGCCATTTGCTTTCCCTGTCTCTTTTTGAATAACAGAGAAGCTAGCACGTAAAATATATGGCTCATTTCTCGTACTAAAATCTAATAAAACAGAATCAGGCTCTTCGTATAAATGATCGAGCGTAAATTCTTCTTGTATCCCTAATACTTCTAAAACAGATTGATCGAGCGCCGTTTCACGCGAAACATTTAGCATCTTTTCCGCAGGGTCATTTAATAAAATAATGTCCCCTTTTCGGTCAGTAGCAATGACTCCATCTGTCATATGTGATAGAACGGATGACAATTTACGTCTTTCACTCTCCGTTGAAGAACGAGCTTGTTGTAATTTTTTGGATAAATTATTGAAAGATAATGCTAATTGTCCAATTTCATCATGGCTATGCACTTTTACTTTTCTCGAATAGTTTCCTTTTGCCATTTCAATCGCTTGTCTTCGCATATCTGAGATTGGCCTCGTAATCGTTTGAGCTAACAAAATTCCAAGTACAGCCGTTACGAGTAATGCAATAACGGTTCCAGTCGCAAAAATTTGATTAATATCCTTCATCTGTTTATAAACATCTTCCATAGATGCAACAATGTAAATAGCACCAAGTGCATCTTTTCCGTTGTCATCTAGAATAGGAGTAAGCATAACTTGTACACGATGGCCTGTACGACCATCCTTCTCAATTTTTATTTCTGGCTTTTTTTGTACCAATACCCGCTGAACAGCTATATCAGTTGATGTTCTATTTACCTTGTTTTGCTTTGACTCATCTGAAATAGCAAGCAACTTTCTATTCGAATCAAATACACTTACCTCTTGGATATCTTTCTTTCGATCAGAGGCAAATTTTCGAATTGAAGTTTTAATCGTTTCATCTGTTGATTCTGTTTCTGCTTTTGTATGACTTTTTTTAAACTCTTGTTTCAAGTTATATGCTAATAAGTTCGTTTGCTGCGTTAAAGAATCTCTAAAGCCTTGTACAAGACTCTTTTCTAACTCCCTTACGAAATATACTCCAATAACTTGCATTGCTATTAATATTAATAGCATATATATGAGTACAAATTTTAAATGAATAGATTGAAAAAAACCAACTTTCTTCATATACTATTCCTGCTCTGGGTCACGCAAGTAATACCCTACTCCACGTCTAGTTACAATTAAAGTGGGATGACTTGGATTATCTTCAATTTTTTCACGTAAACGACGCACTGTTACATCCACTGTACGTACATCTCCAAAATAGTCATAACCCCAAACTGTTTGTAATAAATGCTCACGAGTCATAACTTGTCCTAAATGTTTGGCTAAATAATGTAGTAGCTCAAATTCACGATGTGTAAGTTCAATATTTTCCTCACGTTTCGTTACACTATACGCATTTGAATTGATAACGATTGGTCCAATAACCATTTCCGTATTTTCTTCTTTTTCTGCAGCACCACCTTGTTGATGGCGACGTAAATTCGCCTTCACACGAGCAAGTAATTCCCTCGTACTAAATGGCTTCGTTACATAATCATCTGCTCCAAGTTCAAGCCCTAATACTTTATCAATTTCAGAGTCCTTTGCTGTAAGCATAATAATCGGCATTTCCGAGCTTTTACGTATTTCACGGCAAACCTCTAAGCCATCCTTACCTGGTAGCATAATATCTAATAAAACCATATCTGGCTGCTCTTCATTCGCTTTTTCAATCGCTTCATCACCATCATGCGCCATTACAATTTCAAAACCTTCTTTTTCTAGGTTGAACTTCAAAATATCCGCAATCGGCTTTTCATCATCAACTACTAAAATTTTCTTTCCCATCATCGTCTATTTCCTCCTTATAAAGTGAAACTTTAATCGGGCATTTACGTGCAGTTGATCTCGCACCTAACTTCTTTACCTTCGTTGAATTTTGGGGTGGGTCTTACTGCCCGTTAATGCGGGGTAAAAATATGGTCAATATCCCTAAACACATTGATGTCTACATAGTATGTCCCTATATGGCCGCATCTTTTGCTTAAGTACTTTCTCCTCTATTCTCACAGACTCATGTATGATCCACTTTTACACGGAATCCTATACGATCTATAGAAAAACCTCTAGCTTCAACTGCTAGAGGCTTCTCATTCTATTTTAAAATAACTACTCACTTTTGTAAAATTACACAAATAAAAAGGATATTAAGTGGGCCCACTTAATATCCTGAGAGTGGCTCGGGACGGAATCGAACCGCCGACACGAGGATTTTCAGTCCTCTGCTCTACCGACTGAGCTACCGAGCCAAAACTATATATAAAACCACTAATGGTGGTATAAACAAAAGTGGCGGTCCCGACCGGGGTCGAACCGGCGATCTCCTGCGTGACAGGCAGGCATGTTAACCACTACACCACGGGACCAAAAATGAACATAAAAAAACATGACCCGTACGGGATTCGAACCCGTGTTACCGCCGTGAAAGGGCGGTGTCTTAACCACTTGACCAACGGGCCACGAAAAATAAAATGGTGAGCCATGAAGGATTCGAACCTTCGACCCTCTGATTAAAAGTCAGATGCTCTACCAACTGAGCTAATGGCTCATACTCACCAACGTCATATTTTCGTGACGACAAGATGTATCATAACATGTTTTATTTGTTTTTTGCAATACCTTTTTTTATTTTTTTATAAAAGATAAGAAAAAACTCATGCGGACATGAGTTTTTTCTCAAAAATATCAATTAAGCTTCGTATACGTTACGAACGATATTTGTTTGGTTACGATCTGGTCCAACTGAGAACATAGATAATTGAATTCCTGTTAAATCAGAAACACGTTCTACGTATTTTCGTGCATTTTCAGGAAGCTCGTCTAATGATTTTACACCAGTAATATCTTCTGTCCAACCTGGAAGTTCTTCGTATACAGGCTCACATTTCGCTAAAATGTTTAAGTTTGCTGGAACTTCATCGATAACTTCGCCATTGTATTTGTAAGCAACGCAAATTTTAAGAGTCGGAATACCTGTTAGAACGTCGATAGAATTTAATGATAAATCTGTTAAACCACTAACACGACGTGCATGTCTTACAACAACGCTATCGAACCAGCCTACGCGGCGTGGACGACCAGTTGTCGTTCCGTACTCACGACCAACTTCACGAATTTGATGACCAATTTCATCATGAAGCTCCGTAGGGAACGGACCATCACCTACGCGGCTTGTATATGCTTTACACACACCTACAACGCGAGTAACTTTCGCAGGGCCAACTCCAGTTCCAACTGTTACACCACCAGCAATCGGGTTAGAAGATGTAACGAACGGATACGTACCGTGGTCGATATCAAGCATAACACCTTGTGCACCTTCAAATAATACACGGTGATTGTTATCTAGTGCATCATTTAGTACAACAGATGTATCACATACATATTGCGCGATTTGTTGTCCGTACTCGAAGTACTCTTCGAAGATTTCTTCTACACTGAAACCTTCTGTATCGTACATTTTTTCAAATAAACGATTTTTTTCTACTAAATTGCGCTCAAGCTTTTCTTTAAATGCTTCACGGTCTAAAAGATCAGCCATACGAATACCAATACGAGCAGCTTTATCCATATATGCAGGACCGATACCTTTTTTCGTTGTACCGATTTTGTTATCACCTTTACTTGCTTCTTCTAACTCATCTTGTTTTAAGTGATAAGGTAAAATAACGTGCGCACGGTTACTTACACGTAAATTATCAGTACTTACACCACGATCGTGTAAGTATTTTAACTCTTCAAGTAATGCTTTCGGATCTACTACTAAGCCATTTCCGATTACACAAACTTTCTCTTTATAGAAAATACCAGATGGAATTAAGTGTAATTTATATTTAACTCCGCCGAAAACAATTGTATGTCCCGCGTTATTTCCACCTTGATATCTTGCAACTACTTCCGCATGCTCAGAAAGAAAATCAGTGATTTTACCTTTTCCTTCGTCGCCCCATTGTGTTCCTACAACTACTACTGAAGACATTATTAAAGCACCTCCGCGATTTTCAAACGATCTATTCAAACAATATAATTGTACCAAAACCGAAAAAGAAGTCAACCAAAAAGCGAACATTTTTTTATTAAAAAACATTTTCGTTCGTAAGAATTATATTTTCACATTATGAAAGCCTTATCTTTCCTATAAAAAAAAAGAAACACATCTTATTATAAGAAATGCGTTTCTTTTTTATACTCTCTTTATGCAGGCGGCGCATGTCCATCCTCGAAGCGACGTTCTAAGTTAACGAACTTATTGAACTCTTTAACGAATGCGAGCTCTACTGAGCCTACGGGACCGTTACGCTGCTTTGCAATAATAATTTCAATCGTATTTTTATTTTCCGTTTCCCGGTCATAGTAATCTTCACGATATAAGAAAGCTACAATATCAGCATCCTGCTCGATACTTCCTGATTCACGAATGTCAGACATCATCGGACGTTTATCTTGACGAGATTCTACCCCACGAGATAACTGTGACAAGGCAATAACAGGCACTTGCAATTCACGCGCAATCCCTTTTAATGTACGAGAAATCTCAGATACTTCCTGCTGACGGTTTTCTCCTGATTTCCCGCTTCCTTGAATAAGCTGTAAATAGTCAATCAAAACCATCCCAAGACCTTGTTCTTGCTTTAATCTACGGCATTTCGCTCGAATCTCATTTACTTTAATCCCTGGTGTATCATCAATATAGATACCAGCATTAGAAAGGCTACCCATCGCCATTGTTAATTTTGCCCAATCATCAGAAGTTAATGAACCGGTACGCAGTCTTTGCGCATCAATATTCCCTTCTGCACAAAGCATACGCATAACAAGCTGATCAGAGCCCATCTCTAGACTAAAAATCGCTACATTTTCATCAGTTTTCGTCGCTACGTTTTGTGCGATATTTAATGAAAATGCGGTTTTCCCTACTGATGGACGTGCCGCTACGATAATTAAATCATTTCGCTGGAAACCTGCGGTCATCTTATCTAATTCTGTAAATCCAGTTGGTATCCCAGTAACTTCACCTTTTTGATTATGCAAAAGTTCAATTTTATCGTAAGCATCTACAAGAACATCTTTAATGTTTTGGAATGCTTTTGCATTCGTTTGGTGAGATACTTCTAATATTTTTTTCTCAGCCTCATTTAAAAGACCATCCACGTCATCTTCTCTCTCATACCCATCAGACACGATATGAGTTGCTGTTCGAATCAAACGACGTAATAGCGCTTTTTCAGCGATGATTCGTGCATAATATTCTACGTTAGCAGCGGTTGGAACAACTTCTGCTAATTCTGCTAAGTAAGAAACCCCACCAACTTCTTCTAATAATCCTTGATCAGCCATTGCTGACGTCATTATTACTAAGTCAATCGGCTCTCCTTTATCAGATAACCCAAGCATGACTTCAAAAATCTTTTGATGTTTCGTTCGATAAAATGAGTCAGGTACCAATAGTTCCGATGCTGATGTTAACGCATCTTGATCAATTAATATGGCCCCTAAAACCGCCTGCTCAGCCTCTATATTATGTGGAGGGGTACGATCAGCCATTACATCACTCATACGCAATCCTCCTTGCTTAACTTATTTTTATTGTTCACTAACATGAACTTTTACTGTTGCAGTTACTTGCGGATGCAACTTCACAGTAACGTTTGTATAGCCTAATGCACGAATCGCATCATCCATTTCAAATTTACGTTTATCAAGTTTAATTTTATGTGATTTTTGCATTGCATCTACGATTTGTTTACTTGTGATTGAACCGAATAGACGGCCACCTTCTCCAGATTTCGCCTTTACTTCTACAGTTAGTTTCTCTAACGTTTCTTTCAACTCTTTTGCATTTTCAACCTCTGCTGCTGCATCTTTTTCTTCTTTTCGCTTTTGAGCTTCTAAAGTTTTCATACTGCTATTTGTCGCTTCAGCAGCTAATCCTTGTTTTAGTAAGAAGTTATTTGCATAGCCATCTGGTACGTTTTTTATTTCTCCTTTTTTCCCTTTACCTTTTACGTCTTTTAGAAAAATTACTTTCATGATTGTGTGCCTCCCTGTAAATAGTCATCAATAACAAATCGAAGCTTCTCCTCAGCTTCATCTACTGTAACATTTTTCATTTGTGTGGCTGCATTCGTTAAATGCCCACCACCGCCTAAATTTTCCATAATTAGTTGCACGTTCACTTCACCTAAAGACCTGCCGCTAATTCCAATGAAATTCTCGCCACGTTTTGCAATAACAAATGACGCAATAATTCCTGTCATTGTTAATAATGTGTCCGCTGATTGCGCAATAAGCACTTGATCGTAGTAATCATCACTATCAACTTTTGCAATCGCAATTCCATTTGTATAAATGTACGCATTTTTAATAGCTTTTGCAACCCGTAAATACTGATCCATATCTTCTTTTAAAAGCTCTTGTACAAGTACAGTATCTGCACCATGTGAGCGTAAATAAGAAGCGGCATCAAACGTACGAGCACCCGTCCGGAATGTAAAGCTTTTCGTATCAACAATAATACCTGCTAACAATGCCGTTGCTTCTAACATTGTCATTTTTAAATTTTTCGGTTGGTACTCAAGTAATTCTGTAACAAGTTCTGCCGTGGAGGAAGCGTATGGCTCCATGTAAACAAGCAATGGATCTTCAATAAAATCTTCTCCCCGGCGATGATGGTCAATAACAACTACATTTTCAATTTTGTGTAACAGTTTTTCTTCCATCACCATTGAAGGTTTATGCGTATCAACAACAACAAGTAATGAATCATCATTTGCAAATTCCATCGCTTGTCCTGGGGTAATAAAGTGAGACCATAACTCTTCGTTTTGTTTCACTTTATCCATCAAACGCTTAATTCCCTTATCAGAATCATTTTCATCTAACACAATATATCCTTTACGCTCATTTAATTGCGCTACCTTTAAAATACCAATCGCAGCACCAATTGCGTCCATATCAGGAGCCCTATGCCCCATTATAATGACATTACTACTTTCTAATACTAAATCCTTTAATGCATGCGAAATAACTCTGGCACGTACACGAGTACGTTTTTCAACTGGATTTGTCTTACCACCATAAAACTTAACTTTACCTGTCGCTTGTTTAATAGCTACTTGATCTCCACCACGGCCAAGCGCAAGGTCTAAACCGGACTGAGCCATTGCCCCAAGCTCTGATAAAGGTAAATCCCCTGATCCAACACCTACACTTAAGGTGAGTGGTATATTCCTTTTGGATGTTTCTTCACGCACCTGATCTAAAATGCTAAATTTCCCTTTCTCCATCTGTGCTAAAATACTCTCATTTAGTACAACGAAGAATCTTTCTGAAGATGCACGTTTTAAATATGCCCCATACTTAACGGCCCATTCATTTAATCGTGATGTTACAAGACTTGTTATATTCGTACGTAATTGATCATCTAACCCTTGTGTAACCTCATCATAATTATCTAAATAAATGACAGCCAAAACAGTGCGTTGATCCTCGTACATCTTTTCAATCTCTGTTTGTTCCGTTACATCAAAGAAATAAATTAACTTTTCTTCTTTCCTTACAAAAACGCGAAACTTTCGGTTATTTAAAGAGACTATATCATCGGAAGTTTCTCCCTTAATAAAAAGAAGTAACGTTTCTGATACATCATAAAGATGCCATCCAGCTAATGCATGCTGTCCTAGACATGAAGATAAATAAGGATTCGCCCAATCAATCCCATAATCCTTATTGTATAACAAAATACCAATCGGCATTTGGTTAAACGCCTCATTACTCACTTTCTTTACTCTTGTAATCATATCTGTCGTATACTTTTCGAAATTCCTTTGAAAAGTCAGTTCAAAGCGTATAACAACAAAAAGTACAATGCAAAAAGTAAAAAAGGTGGATATCCCCATAATTAAATGAAAATAACAGAGGATCGCAATGAGCACAAACACGAAAAATGCCAATACGTAAACAGGATATAAAAACCACTGTTTCTTATAAAATTCAGGCATGTATACAACTCCTATAAAGTAAAACTAACTCTGCTTCCAGTTAGTTAAACAAATTAAAATAGTATAAGGAATATTACTTTATCCTCCTATTTTAGAACGCAATGAAATCCCTAAATCAATTATACCTAAGATTGTCACAAGAGGAAACAGCATCGGAATAAACATGCAGACAATAAAACTAATAATAGGAACTCCTTTCGTAAAACCTTTGCTATGCGCTATAAAAGCGATAAATGTCAGACCTTGCAGTACTAGTAGTAAAGCAAATATGACATATAGGTTAGAAAATACCATATGTAAATATGATGTCGGTTCTACTTTTATAAAAGTTGATAGCAAAATAAATATAACGTAATACCAAACAATACTCTTTGGTAATTGTATATCTTTAAATTTAGGCCAAGGTATAACGTCATGCTTTAGTTTTCTCAAAACACTACCTGATATCATAACTGTAATCCAAGAAAAACATACCGAGACCATTACAAGCAAACTTGGGAATAACGTTTGTAACACATCATTAAATTGTGCAAATAATTCTTTTTGCTCTTTACTAATAGACATACCAGCAGTAGTGACTATTTTTTCACTTTGCGCCATACTTTCATTAAGCATATTTTGCATTTGCTTCATTAAATCTATGTTAAAAAACTTTATACTCGCAACATAAATGAGCATAATACCAATTAAGTACGCAAGCGTCCCCGCCATTAAAGTTTCTACCGGCTTTTTTCGTTTTTTATACATATATCCTAAAACGATACCTATCAATCCAAACATAGTTGTCTTTACTAGGTTCATCGGCTGACTGACAATAACAGTAATAAAAAGCGCCGCAGTAAAAACTATAAAGGCGTTAGATAATCTATATCTTATCGTTAGCAATATAAACGGCAATGGCAACGCAAACGTTACAACTGTACCTAAAATTGGAACATACATAGATATAAGCAATAACATTGCATATATAGCTAACAGCGCTGCACCCTCAGTAATAAATTTCGTATTCTTCATCATCTAACCTCTCTTTCAAAAAAAAGAAAAGCATAGCAAAATGCACAGTAGAGTCCGACTCTACTGTGCATTTCATACGCTATTATTCACCAACATATGGTAAAAGTGCCATTTGACGAGCACGTTTAATTGCAACTGTAAGTTTGCGTTGGTATTTTGCGCTTGTTCCTGTTACACGACGAGGTAAAATTTTACCACGCTCAGAAACGAAACGTTTTAATAAATCAACATCTTTATAGTCAATGCGAGTGATGCCGTTAGATGTGAAGAAACACACCTTACGACGTTTCGCACGTCCACCTTTGCGTCCTGCCATGTCTATTCCCTCCATTCTTTGTTAAAACTAACTAATTTACTGTATTAGAACGGTAAATCGTCGTCGGAAATGTCGATCGGTTGACCTACATTTGAAAATGGATCGTCATTCTTCGTAAATCCAGAGTTCCCTTGGTTACCTTGGTTGCCTTGATTACTAGATTGACCAAATGGGTTAGAGCTTTGGTTACCGAAACCAGCTCCTGATGGTTGCTGATTAAATGAACCACGTTGCTCCCCACCGCCATTACGCGGCTCTAAAAATTGTACGCTTTCCGCAAGAACTTCTGTTACATATACACGTTTACCATCTTGTCCATCGTAATTACGAGTTTGAAGACGTCCATCTACGCCTGCTAAGCTACCTTTTTTCAAATAATTTGCTACGTTTTCTGCTTGTTTACGCCATATTACACAATTAATAAAGTCAGCTTCACGCTCACCTTGTTGATTCGCAAATGCGCGATTCACAGCTAACGTAAAAGTAGCTACTGCAACACCATTGGGCGTGTAACGTAAGTCAGGGTCCTTAGTTAAACGACCAACGAGGATAACACGATTCATCAATCGAACCACTCTCCCTTATATATCAATTATTTTTCTTCTTCTTTAACAACGATATGACGAAGGATGTCTTCGTTGATCTTAGCTAAACGGTCGAATTCGTTAATCGCTTCTGCGTTAGAGTTCACGTTTAAGATCATGTAGAAACCTTCACGTAAGTCGTTGATTTCGTAAGCTAAACGACGCTTACCCCACTCTTTCGTGTTAATGATTTCTGCACCATTGTTTGTTAAAACACCTGCGAAACGTTCAACTAAAGCTTTTTGAGCTTCTTCTTCAACGCCAGGACGAATGATGTACATAATTTCGTACTTTCTCATTACACTTTCACCTCCTTTTGGTCTAAACGGCCCATAATGGGCAAGGAGCAATTAATTTATAGTAATTACTCACGAGTTTAGATTATATCATAGTAAGTTAGATGAATCAACTCACCCATGCATAAAAAACTTGGCAAACACATAATATATTTGCCAAGCTCATATCTTTATTTTTCCTAGGAAATATTGAATTAAACGTTGAAGCGGAAGTGCATAACGTCTCCGTCTTTTACGATATACTCTTTTCCTTCTAAACGAACTTTACCAGCTTCTTTTGCAGCTGTCATAGAACCGTTTGTCATTAAGTCTTCGTAAGAAACTGTTTCCGCACGAATAAATCCACGCTCAAAGTCTGTATGAATTACGCCAGCACATTGTGGTGCTTTCATACCTTGTTTAAACGTCCATGCACGTACTTCTTGCACACCAGCTGTGAAGTAAGTAGCAAGTCCTAATAAATCATATGCAGCACGAATTAATTGATCTAAACCAGATTCTTCAATGCCTAGTTCTTCAAGGAATACTTTTTTCTCTTCCTCATCTAGCTCAGCGATTTCTTCTTCGATTTTTGCACATACAACGATTACTTGAGAATTTTCATTTGCAGCAAATTCTTTTACCATTTTTACATATTTATTTTCAGAAGGATCCATAATATCATCTTCACTTACGTTTGCTACGTATAGCATTTCTTTCGTTGTAAGTAAATGAAGGCCTTTAACAATTTTCATTTGCTCTTCTGCAAATTCAACAGTACGAGCTGGTTTTCCCTCTTCAAAAGCTTCTTTTAAACGAACTAAAATTTCATGCTCATATACAGCTTCTTTATCTTTTTGTCTTGCTAACTTCGCAACACGTTCGATACGTTTATCAACAGATTCCAAATCCGCTAAGATTAGCTCTAAGTTGATTGTTTCAATATCATCGATTGGATCTACTTTCCCTGAAACGTGTGTAATATTTTCGTCTTCAAAACAACGAACAACTTGGCAAATTGCATCTACTTGGCGAATGTGAGATAAGAATTTATTTCCTAAACCTTCACCTTTACTAGCACCTTTTACGATACCTGCAATATCAGTAAACTCAAATACAGTCGGAACAGTTTTTTTCGGTTCTACTAATTCCGTTAATTTATTTAAACGCTCATCTGGTACTTCTACAATCCCTACGTTTGGATCAATTGTACAGAATGGATAGTTTGCAGATTCTGCTCCTGCTTGTGTAATTGCATTAAATAAAGTTGACTTCCCTACGTTAGGTAATCCAACAATCCCAGCCGTTAATCCCATATTTTTCACTCCTATGTCTCAATCTTTCATCATTATAGATAGTAACGAAAAAAATGACAAGTTTCCTCCAAACGAAAAAAGTAACAGCTGCCCATTGCAACTGTTACTTTCTCTCTATTCTTCGTGCTTCACAAGTATTTTTTTCACCTTACGATCAAATTCTCTTCGAGGAATCATTACTGAATGGTCACATCCCTCGCACTTAATGCGGATATCCATTCCCATACGAATAATCTTCCAGCGATTCTCACCACATGGGTGGGCTTTCTTCATTTCCACAACATCGTACAAGTTATACTGCTTTTGCTCCATTCTCCAAACCCCTCTCCATACTAAATTGCTTTTCCACTCACCAATTCTTCACGATTATATAAAACCATACGTGGATATGGAATTTCAATCCCATGTAAATCTAGACGATTTTTAATTTCTTTACGAAGGGCTCTTGCAACAACCGCATGTTGCATCGGCTCTACTTCCGCAATAACACGTAATATAACTTCTGATGCAGCCAATGTTTGCACACCTAATAACTGAGGCTTTGCTACCATTTGCGTATACTGTGCAGGTAATTCTTCTAATAACTCTTCAATAACTTGCTCCGCTTTCGCTATGTCAGCCTCATACGAAATGGATACATCAACAAATGCTACACTATTACTAACGGAATAGTTCGTAACTTGAATGATACTTCCATTTGGTAAAGTATGAATTTCGCCTGTCCAACTCTTTACTTTTGTTGTACGAAGTCCAATTTCTAGAACGACACCTTCAAACTGACCAATTTTTACATAGTCACCTACTGAAAATTGATCTTCTAGCAAAATAAATAACCCCGTAATAACATCTTTCACTAAACTTTGAGCACCAAATCCGACTGCTAAACCAATTACCCCGGCACCCGCTAATAAACCAGATGCATTAATATTAAACACACCCAAAATCGCAATTAACATAATGAACATAACAACGTATGCCACAATATTTTCAAGTAACTTCGCTACTGTAACTGTACGACGTTCTGAAATTTGAATTGGCGAACGGCTTCCCATACGAAACGCATTTCGTACAATTGCACGCGCAACTCGCACAATAATTGCACCAAGTATTAAAATAACGACTATTTTTAGTGATTTCACACCTATATTCGTCCAATCAATGGACTCAAACCATTTCAACGCTAAATCCATGTACCTCTACCTCTCCAGCTAAAATTTCTTTTTAATTATCCTTCTCATTGTATCAGAAGTCACCCTCATTTCTGAAAAATTTTTATGACTTTAATTGCATTTGTTAACTTCCATGCAGGTATAAAATGGAACGAATATATATATACTAGTACTATTATTTCCGTTTTCACTCAAATTTTACAGGAAGTACGCACTTATAGTTTTCCATTTTACTCACCATATAACATATTTTGAAAATTTATTAAAAGGATGGATGCTTCATGAATATTGGAAGTTTTCGCTTACCCTTTTTCGAAAAAGAAACTCAAAATGTTATGCACCAAGACGTAGAAGCCTCCGAGACAATTAGTAACTTCTTACTTTCCCATATCCCTATTAAAACGAATATACCGATTATTCTCGTTTGTATCGGCACAGACCGTTCTACAGGCGATGCACTCGGTCCGTTAGTCGGTACGAAACTAGAACAAGTAGGAATTAAAAACTTCCAAGTGTTCGGCACACTAGATGAGCCAGTGCATGCGCTAAATTTAGAAGAAAGAATTCGGAATATACAGAAAGATAATCCTACTTCATTTATAATTGCGGTCGATGCCTGTTTAGGAAAGTCTCAAAGCATCGGTTCCATTACTACCGGAATGGGGCCTAGTAAACCTGGAGCTGCGATGAACAAGAAATTACCTGCAGTTGGTGATTTACATATTCATGGCATCGTAAATCTAAATGGTTTTATGGAGTTTTTCGTCCTGCAAAATACACGATTAAGTTTAGTCATGAAAATGGCTGATGTAATTGCACAAAGTATAAAAGAAACAGACCAAAAATTATCTGTATTAAAAAAAGCAAACCATCTATAAATAATAAGATGGTTTGCTTTTTAGTTTTTCTGCGCTAATAATTCTAAAATACGATTTAAATCTTCTTTATTAAAAAATTCAATTTCGATTTTACCTTTTTCTTTTTTCGTTTCTTTAATTTTCACATCTGTGCCAAACTTTTCTCTTAAGAACGTTTCGCGTTCTACGAAAAATATGTTTCTCTCTTTTTTCACTTGTTTTGTTTCACGTGAAACGCGTTGATTAATCTCCTGAACAATTTTCTCTAATTGACGAACGTTTAATCCTTCTTTTTCGATTCGTTTTAATAAAGATTTCAATTGTTCTTCATCTTTTATCGTAAGCAAAGTTCTCCCATGGGCCATTGAAAGTTGACCATTTGCAATCATATCTTGCACAAATGGAGGGAGGCTTAATAACCGCGTATAATTTGCAATGTAAGGTCTGCTCTTACCAAGACGTTTTGCTAATTGTTCTTGCGTTACATTTAGCTCATTCATTAACATTTGATATGCCATTGCTTCTTCCATTGGGTTTAAATCTTCTCGTTGTAAGTTTTCAAGCAATGCAAACTCCATCATTTGCTGCTCATTTAATTGTCTTACAACAGCAGGTACCTTTTCGAGCCCTGCCTCTTTGGCAGCACGATATCTTCTTTCACCTGCAACAATTTCATATCCTTTAATACTCTTCCTAGCAATTAACGGTTGCAATATGCCGTGTTCTTTAATAGAGGCCGATAATTCTTGAATTGCCTCTTTATTAAAGTGTTTACGTGGTTGATATGGATTCGGTCTTAATTCAGTTATCACAATCTCCTGAATTGCCTCTTCTTCTTTCACATCTAAATCAGGAAAAAACACATTAATTCCTCTTCCTAATCCTTTAGCCACCTGCAATCACTTCCTCTGCTAAATCTATATATACTTCTGCCCCTCTTGATTTAGCGTCATACTGCATAATTGGTTTCCCATGACTTGGTGCTTCACTTAAACGAACATTACGAGGAATAATCGAACGGTATACTTTATCCCTAAAGTATTTTTTCACTTCATCTATAACCTGGATCCCTAAATTCGTGCGGGCATCCAACATCGTTAGCAATACACCTTGAATTGCTAGATTTTTATTTAAGTGCTTTTGCACAAGTCGAACTGTATTTAATAGCTGACTTAATCCTTCTAGTGCGTAATATTCGCATTGAACAGGAATAATAACAGAATCTGCTGCGGTTAATGCATTAATCGTTAATAACCCTAAGGACGGGGGACAGTCGATAATAATATAGTCGTATTCATCACGAACTGGCTGTAATGCCCTTTGTAAACGTACTTCCCGGGAAATAGTCGGTACCAATTCAATTTCAGCACCTGCCAATTGAATTGTAGCGGGTAGAACATCTAAGTTTTCAGTTGCGGTTTTACGTATAACCCCTTGAACATCTGCATCTTCCACAAGAACATTGTAAATACATTGATCTAATTCGGATTTTTCAATTCCCACACCAGTCGTTGCATTTCCTTGAGCGTCAATATCTACAAGAAGGACTTTTTTACCTACTTGTGCCAATCCAGCCCCTAAATTAACAGATGTTGTTGTTTTTCCAACGCCACCTTTTTGATTGGCAATAGCAATGATTTTTCCCATGATGTCACCTACTTTCAACCTTTCTATCTTATTCTAGTAATAATTACGTTTATTGTAACATGAAATAAAAGTTTTTCTTTTACGTCCTTATTAAACTTCAAAATTTATTTCTAAACTCCTTCTTCATCTAACAAGAAAATATAGTAAAAGAGACCTATCCAATAGGATAAGGTCTCTAACACGCCATTATTATTTTTTCTTCGGAATTTTAATTGTAATTTGATAGTACTCATCAAATTCTTCTTCCGCAGAATTAACATTTAAACCACTGTCAGCAACCATTTGTAATGACTGCCTAATTGTATTCATGGCAATTCTCGTATCTCGACTTACTGCTTTTTGCTTTGCCTTACGCTTCGGTTTGGCTTCCTCTAGTAATTTCGCAATTCGTTCCTCTGTTTGCTTTACATTCAGTTGTTTCTCCACAATTTCCTGTAAAACCTTCAGTTGTAATTCCTCATTCTTTAAAGGAATGAGCGCGCGGGCATGACGTTCTGTAATACTTTTTTCTAATAACGCACGTTTTATTTCTTCAGGCAACTTTAACAATCGCAACTTATTTGCGATTGTGGATTGTCCTTTTCCAAGTCGTTGTGCCAATGCTTCTTGTGTTAAATTATGTAACTCAATTAGCTTTTGATATGCCACAGCTTCCTCGATTGCTGTTAGTTCCTCACGTTGCAAGTTTTCAATTAAAGCTACAGAAGCTGTCTCTGTATCATTTAAGTTCTTTATAATTGCAGGAACCTTTTCCCACCCTAACTTTGTTGCCGCACGGAAACGCCTTTCTCCAGCGATAATCTCGTACTTGTCATCCTCATATTGCCTCACAACAATCGGCTGAATCAGTCCATGTGTACGAATCGTTAGTGCTAGCTCTTCAATTCGTGCATCATCAAAAACTGTTCGTGGTTGATAACGGTTAGGGGTAATATTTACTATCGGAATTTCTTGTATTTCTTCATATACCTTTTTATCTATTTCTTCATGGCTTTCGTCTTGTAATTCGAATTCGCTCTCTTTATCTCCAAAGCCAAATAAACGAGAAAACGTATTTTTCATACATATTCCACCACCTTTTAGGCCTATTGACTATTCTCCATAAAATGTTTCCTATGAAACATTTACGTTTTCATTTATATAATTCAATCTTACGTCTAATAAGATTTATTTTTCAATAGGTAATTTATTGGGTGTTCCCGGTTTGCGTGGATATTTCTTTGGTGTCTTGCGCTTTTTCTCGATTAATAAAATATTACGTTCACTTTCTTCAAACGGTAATTGGAACGTAGACATTTCTTTTAAATTCCCGCCTAGCACCTCTAAAGCATACTTGCCATTTTCAATTTCTTCGTTTGCTGCGGCACCTTTCATTGCAATGAACGTTCCCCCAACTTTTACAAGTGGTAAACATAGCTCACTCAATACCGAAAGACGCGCAACTGCACGTGCCATTACAATATCGTACGATTCACGTACACCTTCTTTTTTCCCAAATGTTTCAGCACGATCGTGACAAAACGCAACGTCACCTAATTCCAACTTTTGTGCTAAATGATTTAAGAAGTTAATACGTTTTTGCAATGAGTCTACAATTGTTACTTTTAAGTGCGGGAAACAGATTTTCAAAGGAATACTTGGAAATCCAGCTCCTGCGCCAACATCACAAATTGAGAATGGTTCTGAAAAATCATAATAAAAAGCAGCCGTAATGGAATCAAAAAAGTGTTTTAAATATACTTCCTCTTTCTCCGTAATAGCCGTTAAGTTCATTTTTTCATTCCACTCTACTAATGTTTCAAAGTAGATTTCGAACTGCTCTAACTGTCTAGAAGAGAGGGTGATACCCTTCTCTTCTAGCATAGATTGAAATTGTTCTATGTTCATCTAACAATATCTCCTTACTATTTATTGGTTCGATACTCGCGCAATTTTTCCTTGTTCAATATACACAAGTAAAATAGAAACATCCGCTGGATTCACGCCAGAAATACGTGAAGCCTGCCCCATTGAAAGTGGACGAACATCTTTCAATTTCTGTCTCGCTTCTGAGGCAAGGCTAGAAATCGCATCATAATCAATATCCACAGGGATTTTTTTGTTTTCCATTTTCTTCATACGCTCTACTTGCTGTAAAGATTTTTCGATATATCCTTCGTACTTAATCTGAATTTCAACTTGTTCTGTAATTTCATCACTTAATTCTACTTCACTTGGTACTAAAAGATGAATATGCTCATATGTCATCTCTGGACGACGTAATAAGTCACTTGCACGTATTCCATCTTTCAATTCACTTCCGCCAATACTACGAATTAATTCTTGAACTTCAGGACGTGGTTTAATAATAATGCTGCTTAAACGTTCCTTTTCCTGTTCAATTTTTAATTTTTTATTTGTAAATCGCTCATAGCGTTCTTCTTTAATTAATCCAATTTCACGACCAACTTCAGTTAAACGAAGATCAGCATTATCGTGGCGTAATAATAGGCGATATTCTGCACGAGACGTTAATAAGCGATATGGTTCATTTGTACCTTTCGTTACAAGATCATCAATTAAGACACCAATATAAGCATCCGCGCGACCTAAAATAACTTCTTTTTTACCTAAAGAACGACATGCTGCATTAATCCCAGCCATAAGCCCTTGTCCTGCCGCCTCTTCGTAACCAGAAGTTCCGTTAATTTGTCCTGCTGTATATAAATTTTTAATTTTTTTCGTTTCAAGTGTTGGCCATAGTTGTGTTGGCACAATTGCATCATATTCAATTGCATAACCTGTACGCATCATTTCAACGTTTTCTAGGCCAGGTATTGTTCTAAGCATATCACGTTGCACATCTTCTGGTAAGCTTGTGGATAAACCTTGTACATACACCTCTTGTGTATTACGTCCTTCTGGCTCTAAGAAAATTTGATGACGTGGTTTATCATTAAATCTTACTACTTTGTCTTCAATTGAAGGACAATATCTAGGTCCTGTTCCCTTAATCATACCAGAATACATAGCTGAGCGATGTAGGTTTTCATCTATTAAACGATGTGTTTCCGTACTTGTATACGTCAACCAACATGGAATTTGATCCATAATAAATTTTGTCGTTTCAAAAGAGAAAGCTCGTGGTTTATCATCACCTGGCTGAATTTCTGTTTTACTGTAATCAATCGTATTACTATTTACACGCGGAGGTGTACCTGTTTTAAATCTAACAAGATCAAATCCAAGCTCCTCTAAATGTTCGGATAAAGTTATAGATGGTTGTTGATTATTCGGACCGCTCGAATATTTTAAACCTCCCATAATAATCTCACCGCGTAAAAATGTTCCAGTCGTAATTACAACTGTTTTGGCTGTATATTCAGCACCAGCTTGCGTAACTACCCCTTTACATTCGCCATCTTCGACGATTAAACGCTCAACCATTCCTTGGAACAACGTTAAATTTGGTGTTTCTTCAATTGTTTTCTTTAATTCATGCTGGTAAGAGAACTTATCTGCTTGTGCGCGAAGCGCGCGTACAGCTGGTCCTTTACCTGTATTTAACATACGCATTTGAATATACGTTTTATCAATGTTGCGTCCCATTTCTCCGCCTAATGCATCAATTTCCCGAACAACAATCCCTTTTGCTGGTCCACCAACAGAAGGGTTACATGGCATAAACGCTACCATATCTAAATTAATTGTTAACATTAATGTTTTGGAGCCCATTCGTGCTGCCGCAAGACCAGCTTCACATCCTGCATGACCTGCACCGATTACTATGACATCGTATGAACCGGCATTGTATCCCATTGTTTATTCCTCCTAATAATCTCTATCTTTCTAAAACATCGCTATATTATTTTCCTAAACAAAATTGAGAGAACAACTGGTCAATTAGGCTTTCATGGACGGTATCACCAGTAATTTCACCAAGTATTTCCCACGTTCTTGTTAAATCAATTTGCACCATATCAATTGGAACACCATTTTCTATTGCCTCAATTGCATCTCCAATTGTTTTTCCTGCTTGTGTTAATAATCCAATATGTCTCGCGTTAGAAACATATGTCACATCTGCAGAATCAATTGTTCCTTCAAAGAATAAATCAGCTATTGCCTTTTCAAGCTCATCTATTCCTTGTTCCTCAATTAACGATGTTGTAATAATACGATTTCCCGCTGCCAATTCTGTAACACGTTCCATATCGATTACTTGCGATAAATCTGTCTTATTTACAATAATAATGAAATCTTTTCCTTGTACGGCACGGAATAGATCTTCATCCTCATGCGTTAAAGCCTCGCTATAATTAACGACAACTAAAACTAAATCAGCTTGGCTCATCATTTCTTTTGAACGCTCTACACCAATTCGTTCAACAACATCTTCTGTTTCACGAATCCCGGCTGTATCTATAAGTTTAAGTGGTACACCACGCACATTAACGTACTCTTCAATAACATCACGAGTTGTTCCTGCAATATCAGTTACAATTGCCTTTTTCTCCTGAACAAGACTATTTAATAGCGATGACTTCCCAACGTTAGGTCTACCGATGATTGCAGTAGCAATACCTTCACGTAAAATCTTTCCTTGCTTCGATGTTTCTAATATTTTTGCAATTTCCGTACGAACATGTGTAGCTTTCTCAATTAAAATATTATGTGTCATTTCTTCCACATCATCATATTCCGGGTAATCTATGTTTACCTCAACATGAGCCAACGTTTCTAATATGTCCTGACGCAGACGGCCGATTAATTTAGATAATCGTCCTTCCATTTGGTTAATCGCTACGTTCATTGCACGATCTGTTTTTGCACGGATTAAGTCCATAACAGCTTCTGCTTGTGATAAATCAATACGGCCATTTAAAAAAGCACGTTTTGTAAATTCACCAGGCTCTGCTAATCGTACTCCTTGTGCTAAAATAAGCTGCAATACTTTATTTACCGAAACAAGTCCGCCGTGACAGTTAATTTCCACTATATTTTCACGTGTAAAAGTCCTTGGTGCACGCAAAATAGATACCATCACTTCTTCAATAACCTGATTTGTATCTAAATCGACAATATGACCATAATGAATTGTGTGAGAAGGAACTTCTGTTAAATCCTTCCCTTTAAAAATACGATTAACTTTTTCAACCGCATCATCCCCACTTACTCGAACAATGGCAATTGCACCCTCTCCAAGCGCTGTGGAAATCGCGGCAATTGTATCAAACTCCATGTCCTTTCACCTCACTTGCTTATTTATCTCTATTTCAACATGATTATTTTCTTCACTAAATTATTAGAATACCATAACGAACCTATCTACAAAAGAATAATAACTCATTTTATTATGTCCTCATGTAAAAAACACTAAACTTATTCACAGTGGATAAGTTTAGTGTTTTTTAGTTATCCACACCTATTTTCCGCTCAAAAAAACCGGCACTCAATTGAGTAACCGGTCACTTGGAAGATATTACAACATGTCGATGTGGTTCTTTTCCTTCAGAAGTTGTAATGATATTTTGATGATTAGATAATGCTTGGTGGATAATCTTTCGTTCAAAAGATGGCATAGGCTCCAACACAACTCTTTTTTTCGTACTTACTACTTGTTTTGCTAATCGATAAGAAAGTGCTTCTAATGTACCTTTTCTTTTACTACGATAATTTTCAGCATCTAGTGTGATACCAATATACTGCTTCGTACTACGATTCGCCACAAGTTTTGTTAAATACTGTAAAGAATTCAAGGTATTTCCTCTTTTACCAATCAAAACACCTATATTTTCGCCAGAAATTGTAAATTTAACTTCGCGTCCTTTTACAATTTTACTAATCTCAGCTTCCACACCCATATCGTGAATAACATTTTTTAAATATTCTTCACATTCTTGAATTGGATCTTTCTTCAATACAACTTCTACTACTGCAGGTCGATTCCCAAATAAACCTAGGAACCCTCTTTTACCCTCATCAATAATATTTATATCTACTCGGTCTTTTGGAACATTTAGTTGTCTTAAAGCATCTTGTACTGCCAGCTCGACTGTTTGTCCTTTAGCAGTAACTACACTCACTTGCTTGATCCTCCTGCCTTACTAGCCTTAATTTCTGGCCCCTTGATCAAGTACATTTGAGCGATACCAAAGATGTTACCAACAACCCAGTAAAGTGATAATGCAGCTGGGAAGTTAATTGCAAAGACTAAGATCATAATTGGCATAAGCCAAATCATCATTGCCATTTGCGGATTTTGACCAGCTGTTCCTGCCATTGCAAGCTTTTGCTGAATAAATGTCGTAATTGCCGCGACAATCGGTAAGATATAGTACGGATCTGCCTGCCCTAAATCAAACCATAAAAATGTATGCTTACTAATTTCAGCTGTTCTCATAATCGCATGGTAAAACGCGAATAAAATAGGCATCTGAACAAATATCGGTAAACATCCTGCTAATGGGTTTACACCATTTTTTTGATATAACTGCATCATTTCTTGTTGTAGTTTTTGCTGTGTTGCTTGATCTTTAGAACTATATTTCTCTTTTAACTTCACCATTTCTGGTTGTAACGCCTGCATTGCTTTCGTACTCTTCGTTTGTTTAATCATTAATGGTAATAATGCAAAACGAATGATAAGAGTTGTAACAACGATTGCTAAACCGTAATTACTACCAAATAAGTTGGCAAAATACGTAATTAACTGAGAAAGCGGATATACGAAATATTCATTCCAAATTCCAGTACTTTTCGGTGTAATCGGCTGATTCACTTCACTACAGCCAGTAGCAATTGCCATTAATGCAATAACCATGGCTAGTAAACCTATTTTCTTTTTCAAAGCCTGCTCCTCCTTGTTTCGGTATGTATATAGTGTAATTCATTTCCTTACGCTACTTTTTTATTCTTTTCATACCAGAGCGTTTAAAGACATGAATTAAGCTTTTCTTTAATTCTTCATATGTCATCTCTGCACAAGGCTTCCTTGCTATTATAACAAAATCTTTTCCAGAATCTATCTCATCTTTTAATTCTGTGATCGACTGGCGAATCATACGTTTAATTCGATTACGCACTACTGCATTTCCTATTTTCTTGCTGACAGAAAGGCCAATACGAAAGTTTGGCTGCTCTCCCTTATCTAGTTGATAGACAACAAGCTGACGGTTAGCATTCGATTTTCCTTTTTGAAAAACCGTCTGGAATTCATCATTCTTTTTTATACGATATTTTTTCTTCATATCAATTGACACTCCTGTAGTTCATCAGTGGAAATTCACTATTATTAGAAAAAAAGACCACTGAACGATCAGTGGTCTACGCAGATAATACTTTTCTTCCTTTACGACGACGAGCTGCTAGCACTTTACGTCCGTTCGCTGTGCTCATACGGCTGCGGAAACCATGTACTTTGCTGCGCTTACGTTTATTTGGTTGGTAAGTTCTTTTCATTATATGACACCTCCCTGAGGAATATCTGTTAAAGACAGTCCTATAAATTATAGTTAATCAACTAGGAAAATGTCAATGGTTCTCGAAATTTTCATCAAATATTCATTTTGAACCTATTCACATACTTTTTCACAGACCCTATATTTCCTTGTGGATAAATGTTTTTTCTGGGTTTTTATATCCACAAACCCTTTTCGTACTTTTACACAGTATATCGTGTTGTGGACAAGTTTATTCCACAAGGTATTGATTTTGTGGATAACTTTCTTAAATTCATTGCTATAGCTACTTTTTTTTGATATTATAGTTGTGTTTTCACTTTGAATAAGTTTTCCACACCTTTATCTTATCCACAATTTGTGTATAACATGTGGACAGTTTTAATCACATGTGGGTAAATGCTTATCCACATTTGCTTTTTTTGTCGAAAACCCTATCTCATATACAAACGACGTTTTTAGGTTTTAAAATACGTTTCGTATAAATATACATTTTATATTTATTTAGGTTGTACATTTGTTGCGCAACCTTATTCTTTTACCATCTTAGTAAAGGAGGGACACCTTTGGAAAACATCTCTGATTTATGGAACAGCGCCTTAAAAGAACTAGAAAAAAAGGTCAGTAAACCAAGTTATGAAACATGGTTAAAATCAACAACCGCACATAATTTAAAGAAAGACGTATTAACAATTACAGCTCCAAATGAATTCGCTCGTGATTGGTTAGAATCTCATTATTCAGAGCTAATTTCGGAAACACTTTATGATTTAACGGGGGCAAAATTAGCTATTCGCTTTATTATTCCCCAAAGTCAAGCTGAAGAGGAGATTGATCTTCCTCCTTCTAAACCAAATTCAGCACAAGATGATTCTAATCATTTACCACAGAGTATGCTAAATCCAAAATATACGTTTGATACATTTGTTATTGGCTCTGGTAACCGTTTTGCTCACGCTGCTTCATTGGCTGTAGCCGAAGCGCCAGCTAAAGCATATAATCCCCTCTTTATTTACGGGGGAGTTGGACTCGGGAAGACCCATTTAATGCATGCAATTGGTCATTATGTAATTGAACATAACCCAAACGCAAAGGTTGTATATTTATCATCAGAAAAATTTACAAATGAATTCATTAATTCAATTCGTGATAATAAAGCGGTCGATTTTCGTAATAAATACCGTAATGTAGATGTTTTATTAATAGATGATATTCAATTTCTAGCAGGAAAAGAACAAACTCAAGAAGAGTTTTTCCATACATTCAATGCATTACACGAAGAAAGTAAACAAATTGTAATTTCAAGTGATCGGCCACCAAAAGAAATTCCAACTTTAGAAGATCGTCTTCGTTCTCGCTTTGAATGGGGACTCATTACGGATATTACGCCACCAGATTTAGAAACACGAATTGCAATTTTACGTAAAAAAGCAAAGGCTGAAGGACTCGATATACCAAATGAGGTTATGCTTTATATTGCAAATCAAATTGATTCAAACATTCGTGAACTAGAAGGTGCACTTATCCGAGTTGTAGCTTATTCATCTTTAATTAACAAAGATATTAATGCTGATTTAGCAGCTGAAGCACTTAAAAATATTATTCCAAATTCTAAACCAAAAATTATCTCCATTTATGATATTCAAAAGGCTGTCGGGGATGTTTATCAAATAAAACTGGAAGATTTCAAGGCGAAAAAGCGAACAAAATCAGTTGCCTTCCCTCGCCAAATTGCAATGTATTTATCACGCGAACTTACAGATTACTCCTTACCTAAAATCGGTGAAGAATTTGGTGGACGTGATCATACAACAGTTATCCATGCTCATGAAAAAATTTCTAAGCTACTTAAAACGGATACGCAATTACAAAAACAAGTTGAAGAAATTAACGATATTTTAAAGTAGTAGCTGAATAGTGTGAATAACTTACCTTGTTTTACGCACAGTCTATCCACATGTAGATAGACTGTTTTTACATCCTTTAACGGGGTTATCCACATATCCACAGGCCCTATTACTATTACTACTATTTTTTATCTTTATTAATTAAATAAAATATTATACTTACCGGAGGTTTTTCTTTATGCGTTTTACAATACAAAAAGACTATCTTGTAAGAAGTGTACAAGATGTAATGAAGGCTGTTTCTTCTCGTACAACAATTCCGATCCTTACAGGAATTAAAGTTGTCGCTACGGAAGAAGGAGTTACGTTAACAGGAAGCGATGCTGATATTTCTATTGAATCCTTTATCCCAGTTGAAGACAATGGAAAAGAAATCGTAGAAGTAGCACAATCAGGAAGTATTATTTTACAAGCAAAATATTTTAGTGAGATTGTAAAAAAATTACCTAAAGAGACTGTCGAAATTTCTGTGGAAAATCATTTTATGACGAAAATAATTTCTGGAAAATCAGAGTTTAATTTAAATGGTTTAGATTCTGCTGAATATCCATTGTTACCACAAATTGAAGAACATCATGTTTTTAAGATTCCAACAGATTTACTGAAACATATGATCAGACAAACTGTATTTGCAGTTTCCACTTCTGAAACAAGACCGATCTTGACAGGTGTAAACTGGAAAGTATATAACAGCGAATTAACTTGCATTGCTACAGATAGTCACAGGTTAGCTCTTCGAAAAGCAAAAATCGAAGGAATCGCAGATGAATTTCAAGCGAATGTTGTTATTCCAGGTAAAAGCTTAAATGAATTAAGCAAAATTCTAGATGAGTCTGAAGAAATGGTAGATATCGTTATTACGGAGTATCAAGTATTATTCCGTACAAAGCATTTATTATTCTTCTCAAGATTGTTAGAAGGTAATTATCCGGATACAACTCGTTTAATTCCAGCCGAAAGTAAAACAGATATTTTTGTAAATACAAAAGAATTTTTACAAGCAATTGATCGTGCATCTCTATTAGCAAGGGATGGTCGTAATAATGTTGTAAAATTATCAACTTTAGAAAAGGAAATGCTAGAAATTTCTTCGAATTCACCAGAAATTGGGAAAGTAGTAGAAGAAGTTCAATGTGAAAAAGTAGATGGGGAAGAGTTAAAAATATCTTTTAGTGCAAAATATATGATGGATGCATTAAAAGCTTTAGATAGTACTGAAATTAAAATTAGCTTTACTGGTGCGATGAGACCATTCTTAATTCGTACAGTAAATGATGATTCCATTATTCAATTAATTTTACCGGTTCGTACTTACTAAGTAAGAAGTAAGGGTTGCTAGTTTTCAGATACTAGTAGCCCTTATTTGATTTTTGGGTATTACTTTCCTAATGTTAGTTTATTTAGTACAATGAAAGAATGAACACTTTCAGAAAGTGAGCGATTTTATGAAACGTATTAAAATTTCAACAGAGTATATTACACTAGGACAATTTTTGAAGTTAGCTGATGTAATTGATACAGGTGGCGCTGTAAAATGGTTTTTACAAGAATATGAAGTGTACGTGAATCAAGAACTTGAAAATAGAAGAGGTCGCAAATTATATGCGAACGATATTATTGAAATTCCAGGAAGCGGAAGTTTCCAAGTTCAGTCATAAAGGGGGAGCCCTTTGTTTATTTCAGAAATACAATTAAAAAACTATCGCAATTATGAAAAGTTAGAGCTTTCCTTTGAAGATAAAGTGAATGTGATTATCGGTGAAAACGCACAAGGGAAAACGAATTTGATGGAAGCTATTTATGTTTTAGCGATGGCGAAATCTCATAGAACCTCTAATGATCGCGAGCTTATCCGTTGGGATGAAGACTTCGGTCAAATTAAAGGGAAATTACAAAAGAGAAATAGTTCTTTGTCTTTGGAATTAAATATTTCGAAAAAAGGTAAAAAGGCAAAATTAAATCAACTTGAACAACAAAAATTGAGTCAATATATTGGCATGATGAATGTTGTCATGTTTGCCCCAGAAGATTTAAATCTTGTAAAAGGAAGCCCTCAAGTAAGAAGACGCTTTTTAGATATGGAATTAGGCCAAATAGCTCCAGTCTATTTGTATGAATTGAGTCAATATCAAAAGGTGCTCACGCAACGAAATCACTTGCTGAAAAAGATGCAAGGGAATAGTAAGAATGAGGAAACGATGTTGGATGTATTTACACTTCAACTTATTGAGCATGGTGCAAAAATATTGCAAAAACGGTTTGAGTTTTTGCATTTACTACAAGAATGGGCAGCTCCAATTCATCGCGGTATAAGCCGTGGATTAGAAGAATTAGAAATTGTCTATAAACCAAGTGTAGATGTATCAGAATCAATGGATTTGTCGAAAATAAAAGAAGTATACTATGAAAATTTTCAATCTGTGAAACAACGTGAGATTTTCCGTGGTACGACTTTAATTGGTCCTCATCGTGATGATTTACAATTCTTCGTTAATAGTAAAAATGTTCAAGTCTTTGGTTCGCAAGGACAACAACGAACGACCGCACTGTCCCTAAAATTAGCTGAAATTGAATTGATTTACTCAGAAGTTAAGGAATATCCGATTCTTTTATTGGATGATGTATTATCAGAATTAGATGATTATCGTCAATCGCATCTGTTAAATACAATTCAAGGAAAAGTGCAAACATTTGTGACAACGACGAGTGTCGACGGAATTGAACACGAAACATTAAAAGAAGCGAAAACAATTCATGTAACGAACGGCACGGTAGATTGTGAAATAGATAGGGCGTAATCCCTATTTAAATGGAAAAGTAGGTGATCTTTGTGTCAATGGAACAAAAGCAAATGGAAGAAAACTCATATGATGAAAGTCAGATACAGGTACTTGAAGGATTAGAAGCGGTTCGAAAACGCCCTGGGATGTATATTGGATCTACAAGTGGAAAAGGACTTCACCATCTTGTGTGGGAAATCGTCGATAATAGTATTGATGAAGCACTTGCAGGGTATTGTGATGAAATTAACGTTAGTATCGAAGAAGATAATAGTATTCTTGTAACGGATAATGGACGTGGTATTCCAGTTGGTATACAAGAAAAAATGGGACGTCCTGCTGTGGAAGTTATAATGACCGTTCTTCATGCTGGTGGTAAGTTTGGCGGTGGCGGTTATAAAGTTTCTGGTGGTTTGCATGGTGTTGGGGCATCTGTAGTAAATGCTCTATCAACAGAACTAGAAGTATTTGTACATCGTGAAGGCAAAATCCATTATCAAAAATACGAAAGAGGTATTCCGGTTGCGGATTTAAAAGTCATTGGTGACACAGATCAAACAGGGACGATAACTCGATTTAAACCAGATCCAGAAATTTTTCAGGAAACAATAGTATACGAATTTGATACGTTAGCAACTCGTATGCGTGAATTAGCATTTTTAAATCGTAATATTAAATTAACAATTGAAGATAAACGTGAACATAAACAGAAGAAAGAATTCCATTATGAAGGTGGAATTAAATCATATGTTGAACATTTAAATCGTTCAAAACAGCCAATTCATGAAGAACCTGTATATGTAGAAGGTTCAAAAGATGGTATTCAGGTTGAAGTTGCGCTTCAATATAACGAAGGATACACAAATCATATTTACTCATTTACAAATAATATTCATACGTATGAAGGTGGTACACATGAGGTAGGATTTAAAACAGCCTTAACTCGTGTGATCAACGATTATGGTCGTAAAAATAATATTTTAAAAGATGCGGATAGTAATTTAACTGGTGAAGATGTTCGTGAAGGTTTAACAGCGATTGTGTCAATTAAACATCCAAATCCACAATTCGAAGGACAAACGAAGACAAAACTTGGAAATAGTGAAGCAAGAACAATTACAGAGTCAGTATTCTCAGAGGCATTTGAAAAGTTCTTACTGGAAAATCCCAATGTTGCACGTAAAATTATAGATAAAGGGACGATGGCAGCGCGTGCGCGTGTAGCAGCTAAAAAGGCTCGTGAGTTAACTCGCCGAAAGAGTGCTTTAGAAGTTTCAAGTTTACCAGGGAAATTGGCAGACTGTTCTTCTAAAGATCCAGCAATTAGTGAAATCTATATCGTAGAGGGTGACTCTGCGGGTGGGTCTGCAAAACAAGGGCGCGATCGTCATTTCCAAGCAATTTTACCGCTGAAGGGTAAAATTATTAATGTTGAAAAGGCACGCTTAGATAAAATTTTATCAAATGATGAAGTTCGTACAATTATTACGGCGATTGGTACAAATATCGGCGGAGACTTCGCTATTGAAAAAGCACGCTATCATAAAGTTATTATTATGACGGATGCCGATGTTGATGGTGCGCATATTCGTACCCTATTATTAACGTTCTTCTATCGCTATATGCGTCAAATAATTGAGTGCGGTTATATATATATCGCACAGCCACCTTTGTTTAAAGTACAACAAGGTAAGAAAATTCAATATGCTTACAACGATAAGGAACTTGAAAAAATCTTAGCTGAATTACCAGCCCAACCTAAGCCGGGGATTCAGCGTTATAAAGGTCTAGGGGAAATGAATCCAACTCAGTTATGGGAGACGACAATGGACCCAGAAGTACGTTCATTACTTCAAGTTTCACTTCAAGATGCAATTGAAGCGGATGAAACATTTGAAATTTTGATGGGAGATAAAGTAGAGCCACGTCGTAACTTTATCCAAGAAAATGCAAAATACGTGAAAAACCTTGATATTTAAATGGGTAATGACAGGAATCTAAGTATTCCTGTCTTCTACATATAAATCAATGTATGTGTAACGGAAATGTAAGAGGAGGTGCTGGTTGATGTCAGACAATCAACAACAAGCACGAATTCGAGAAATTAATATTAGTCATGAAATGCGTACCTCGTTTTTAGATTACGCAATGAGTGTTATCGTATCTCGTGCATTACCAGATGTTCGTGATGGATTAAAACCTGTGCATCGTAGGGTTTTATATGCGATGAATGATTTAGGAATTACAGCTGATAAAGCATATAAGAAATCAGCGCGTATTGTCGGTGAAGTAATCGGTAAGTATCATCCTCACGGTGATTCAGCTGTTTACGAGACGATGGTACGTATGGCGCAAGATTTTAGTCAACGTTATATGCTTGTTGATGGGCATGGTAACTTTGGTTCTGTTGATGGTGATTCAGCAGCAGCGATGCGTTATACAGAAGCGAGAATGTCTAAGATCTCTATGGAATTAATACGTGATATTTCAAAAAACACGATTGATTATCAAGATAACTATGATGGTTCTGAAAGAGAGCCAATTGTATTGCCAGCGCGTTTCCCTAATTTATTAGTGAATGGTACGACGGGTATTGCGGTAGGTATGGCAACGAATATTCCACCGCATCAACTTGGTGAAGTAATTGATGGTGTATTGGCACTAAGCCATAATCCCGACATTACGATTGCGGAATTAATGGAGTTTATTCCAGGACCAGATTTTCCAACAGCAGGTTTAATTTTGGGACGAAGTGGGATTCGAAGAGCGTATGAAACAGGTAGAGGCTCTATTATGCTTCGAGCTAAAGTTGAAATTGAAGAGAAGTCAAATGGTAAACAATCTATTCTTGTAACTGAACTACCTTATCAAGTTAATAAGGCGCGATTAATTGAAAAAATTGCAGAATTAGTTCGTGATAAGAAAATTGAAGGTATTACGGATTTACGTGATGAGTCAGATCGAAACGGTATGCGTATTGTTATGGAAGTACGCCGTGATGCCAATGCCAATGTACTATTAAATAATCTATATAAACATACAGCACTTCAAACGAGTTTTGGTATTAATATGTTGTCTCTTGTAAATGGAGAGCCACAAGTACTAAATTTAAAACAAAATTTATATCATTACTTGGAGCATCAGAAGGTAGTAATTCGTCGACGTACTGCTTATGAATTAGAAAAAGCAGAGGCGCGTGCTCATATTTTAGAAGGATTACGAATTGCTCTAGATCATCTAGATGAAGTTATTACGTTAATTCGTAGTTCGAAAACAGCAGATATTGCAAAACAGGGCTTAATGGAACGTTTTGGTTTAAGTGAGAAACAAGCACAAGCAATTTTAGATATGCGTCTGCAACGTTTAACAGGATTAGAACGTGAAAAAATTGAGCAAGAATATCAAGACTTAATGAAGTTAATCGCTGAATTACAAGCAATCTTAGCAGATGAAGAGAAAGTTCTTGAAATTATTCGTGAAGAATTAACGGAAGTAAAAGAACGCTTCAATGATAAGAGACGAACGGAAATCACAATTGGTGGCATGGAATTTATTGAAGATGAAGATTTGATTCCAGAGCAAAACATCGCTATTACGTTAACTCATAATGGTTATATTAAGAGGTTACCGGCTTCTACGTACAAAACACAGAACCGTGGTGGACGTGGTGTGCAAGGAATGGGAACAAATGATGATGATTTCGTAGAACATTTATTAACTACTTCTACGCATGATCACATTTTATTCTTTACTAATAAAGGGAAAGTATACCGTACGAAAGGATATGAAATCCCAGAGTATAGTCGTACAGCAAAAGGTATACCTATTATTAACTTATTAGGTGTAGATAAGGGTGAATGGATTAACGCCATTATTCCAATTCGTGAATTTGGTGATGATGAATTCTTATTCTTCACAACAAAACAAGGTATTTCTAAGAGAACGCCACTTTCATCATTTGCAAATATACGTACGAATGGTTTAATCGCCATCTCTCTTCGTGAAGAGGATGAAGTAATATCTGTACGTTTAACATCTGGTGATAAGGATATTATTGTAGGAACAAGCAATGGTATGTTAATTCGCTTTAACGAGCAAGATGTGCGTTCTATGGGACGTAATGCGGCTGGTGTAAAAGCAATTACATTAGGTGATGAAGATCAAGTTGTAGGCATGGAAATTGTCGAAGAGGATGTAAATGTTCTAATCGTAACGAAAAATGGTTATGGAAAACGTACACCTATTGATGAATACCGTTTACAAAGCCGTGGTGGTAAAGGTCTGAAGACTTGTAATATTACAGATAAAAACGGTAAATTAGTAGCTGTTAAATCTGTAACAGGTGAAGAAGATATCATGTTAATTACGGCAGCAGGTGTTATTATTCGTATGCCAGTTGATCAAATCTCTCAAATGGGACGTAATACACAAGGTGTTCGTCTAATTCGATTAGAGGATGAGCAAGAGGTAGCGACGGTAGCAAAAGCACAGAAAGATGAAGAAGAGGAATCTAATGAAGAGGTTTCTTCTGAAGAATAAGAGGGGGGATTTTTTCCTCCTCTTATTTTTTTATAATAATACTTGCATAGCAATGGGAAAGTCTATATAATAGGCAGAGTCAGCAAATGAGAGATACAAATTATCTTAAAAAACTTGTTGACGAAAATAATATACTGTGATATATTATGAAAGTCGCTGAAACGCGATGT